>NZ_JAENHN010000059.1 GCF_016595795.1 Clostridium yunnanense | reverse complement strand
GAACTTATTTCAGATATTAAAAATATCTTTATCGAACTTAATTCGAAAAAGGATGAGATTTGTTCGTTAGCATATGCCAGAAACTACCTTGTATAACTTAAACTTTAATCTGGGATACCTATATAGATAAACCAGTTCCAAATAGAATCTATATTTGATAATTATCTTACATTAATAGTTAATAGAAGTATCTCTTAGTTGTATTGAAAAGAACTGGATTATCTATTCCGCTGAACTGATAAACTACTTCAGTCATTAAACTCCAAATAAAGCTTTCGATGGTTCTACGAAGCTTTATTTGGATAAATTCTAATATGAAGTAGCTTATCTATAGTATGCTGATTTTTACGAAATAAAAACATTTTAAAATATAACTTAGTCTTAAATATATCTAAAGGAAGGAACTTTTATAATACTTTAAAAGCTCCTTCCTATAATCATTATAATGATTTTCAGTTTTTTAAAATTGTATTTATATAATAACTTCTTCAATAAATAGTGTAAGATTTTCCGATTCAAGTAAGTTACAGAATCTATACCCTTCATCATTTTTTACAATTAACACAGGTCTAGTGGTGGCATTTTTATTTTGCATAACTACTATACCTGTAAGTCCATTATTTAACCTAACCTGTAAACCATTTGGGTAACAGTATATGGAGTGTAAGAAGTCCTTGTATATTTCTTCACTATATTTAGTTACTGCTTCGGTTGTAATCTTTTCTATTGCTATATGAGGGAGCATTGGTTTTTCTCCGCTTATATAGTTTATATAATCATTACATATCCCAAGTATCTTAGCAAACTCATGAATTTTTTCTCCAATTGCTCCAAATAGACCTGAACCATCTTCTCTTTCATACATATAATAAACAGCCATATATGTAGTAGACATTATAGATGGATTTTTCTTTAGTATCTCTTGTGCTTTTTTTACATGCTCCTTATCATCTGTAAACAACTTACCTATATCATGAAGCAAAGCTGCAATACCTAATTTTAATATCTTTTTCTCATCATATTTTTTTCTAATACCAACCATTAGACATAGAGTTGCAACATCTAAAGAATGGATTGCTAATCTAGAAATCTCATCATTTGGCACTAAATTGCTTATCAATGCAGCATTTTCTGATAAGTTTATATTTTCCATAATTTCTTTAACAACTTGAGATACCTTCATCTCATTTATATACTCTCTACTTTTTGCCTCATCATATATTACCTTTAAAGCTTTTACAGCTTCAAACTTCGCAGGAGTAGCCAATACTTCCTGTAAATCAAATTCATCATTTCCATCTTCTATATATATTGTAGCAACCCCAGTTTTCTTTAGCATAGAAATAGCGCGAGAAGTTATGTTATTTCCTTTATTTAAATACATTATACCGCTTTCAGTATATATTGGATTGGCTAAAACCTCACCTATTAATTTATCACTGGCTAAAACTAGCTTCATCTTATCACCTCTTTAAATACTATCCATGTATTTATTAAGATAACATAAAATTCAATGCATTTGTGAATTTTATTAAACTTTTTTCTTGGTCTATATGTAAAATTTTACTTTTACAACAATCCTTTTGATTTGAATATTTCTTCAGTATAAACCCAGAGCTTGTTTTCAATCTCTTTATCACCACAAGGATAGATAGGCTTAATAGCTTTTCCATTACCTACATTAAAGTATCCGCCAGTAACCTCTTTATACTTAGATTCTGTGGCTAATCTAACTATTATGTCTGCACCTCTTTTTGGATCTCCTATATGTAAAAAGTTTAAAATCCGTTCAAGCACTGAAGCAAAAGCAAGTTCCCTGCCTAGTCCTGTGACATTAAAGCCTGGATTAAGTGCATTCACTGTAACCCCAGTCCCTAAAAACATACGTGCAAGTTCTCCTGTAAACATAATATCAAGTAATTTAGTTTTCCCATAAAGTGAAGATGATTCTCTTGCTGTGAAGGTAGATATGTCCATTAAATCCTCAGGGAGTTTAAGTTTTCCATGATTACGTGATGCCTCTGATGCTACATTTACCACTGTAGCTCTTCCTGCATTCCTTAAAGCCTGCTGTAAGGTGTGAGTCAGTAAACAAGGAGCTAAGTAATTAACTGCAATCATTTCTGAAAAACCATCTTCAGTTATTCTTTGCTCAAAGGCATGTAACCCTGCGTTATTTATAAGTACATCTATACTTGAATATGTATTACTAATCTCATCTCCTATTCTTTTTACATCTTTCATTGATGCCAAGTTTCCATAAAAGAAATCAACCTTCACCTCAGGATTAATACTTTTTAGCATACTCTTAGTTTCTTCCGCTTTACTTTTACTCCTAGCTGTCAAAACAAGATGAACTTCTCTCTTTGCCAATTCGCCTGCAACGAGCTGTCCAAGGCCACTTGTGGCACCAGTTAATACTACCGTAGATTGTTTTTTCATAATAATCTCCTCCATATTCCTTAAGTTATAAAAATTAAAATATAAAAATACTTAAGCCATATTTCCTTGACTTATCGAAATTAAAGTTTTATATTTGATATATGTCAACTATATAATTTTGTTTGACATATGTCAATTAAATTTTGTTATTTATATGAGGTGAATTATGGATAAAACTACTACAGCACAAAATGATAAAAGATTGGATTTGGAATCAATGTTAGGTAGACAACTAAATATGCTATTAAGCGCCTCTCATGCATTGAATGTGAGAACTGCAACATGTTTTGATAACTCTTTACAACCTGCAGCTTTTCTTCTTATACGCTGGCTTTTCACCTACGGTCCAACTAGCGCTACCGTTCTGGCGGAATCAACAGCCATGGACCGTAGCTCAGTGAGTCGTCTTGTGAATCAATTGAAAAAGTTAGGATATGTAATTAGTGAGTCTTCTCCAGAAGATCGTAGAGGTGTATTACTATCTTTAACTGAACTAGGAAGGCAAAAAACTATAGATGCTCTAAAAGAAAAGGAATCTGATTTTTATGACCGTATCTCCAACTGGGATGATTCTAAACTTGAAAGCTTTGTTGATCTTCTTAAAGATTTTAATAAAGATGAGTAAAATTATTGATATTTCAACATATACAAAATTAAAAACTTATATTTCATGCACAAAAAAATTAGCTAATTCAACATCCATTAGCTAATTTTTTCTGCATCTGCCTTTTTCAATGTATATGAGGATTTTTACAGATTAATAAATATTATTTTTTACTGCTTCTTTTTATTAACCGCCTTTTCTTCTGCTTTCTTTATATTCTCAACAACTCTATATTTAACAATTCTACTAATTAGTTCATAAGGAAGCGGTTCATCTTTTTGAAACTGTATTGCTCCTTTTGAAGTTTTATATTTTGATAATTCCTGATTAAAAGCTTCAATTCCATTAGGAGTAGGATAAAAGCCAATATGATTTTTAAAGTTTGCAAAATGAACCAAATTACCATAAAGAAAAAAAGTAGGCATCTGATAACTAATCTTTTCAGTTGCTTCTGGTGCAGCTTCTTTTATTACTTCCCTTAAGTTTTTAAGAACTTCTTGAACCTCTTTGGGACAACTTAAAATATATTCATCAATTGATTTTATAGGACTTTTGTTCTCTTCCATCTTTTCACCTTTCGCTACAGTCATTTATAAATAACAATGATATATAGAGATATAGTTTTACAATTTTACATTCATAAAGATGCCTTTATCAATATAAGACTTGTATAATTTATATAATATACTTAACTTCTTTATTAGTAAATAATTCATCTATTTCTTTCCTAAAAAACTCCTTTATCTCACTTAGGCTTTCTTTAGGATAAACATATTTTCCATAACCAAATTGTCCGTATTTAAAACTTCTTTCTTCATTATTCATAGGAAGTTCACTGGTTGGAAACACCTGTAGTATTATATTCTTAGCTGTAGTTGTGTAGCGATGTGATATTACCTCAAAGGTTACTGGATATTTTAGATTTTCTGGAAGCTTACTTTTTAATTCTATCAATAGATCATGGTATTCTTCTTTCCAGTTTTCATAAATAAACACTGGCGCAATTAAAAAACCTGTAGGATATCCTGCTTCGGCTACCTTCATGCTAGCTTCTATTCTCTTATCTCTAGAAGCTGTCATATGCTCAAATTTATTTATAATAGTGTTTGTATTAATACTAAATCTTATCTCTGTATGTCCATTGTGCTCTAAGTTAAGCAGTGAATCTACATCATTATATTTTGTTACAAATCTGAATCTCGCATTTTCACTTTTCCCAAAATAAATTATTGCCTTCTCTAAAGAATGAGTGTATGGCTCAACAGCAACTGGATCAGAGGTTGCTGACCCTTCAAATATAGTGATTTCTGGTAACCTCTCATCAATGTATTTCTGAGCTTGATTTAGAATTTCATCGATATTTACATGAACCTTTACGAAGGGTTTATCACCAAGCTTTGTATTCAAATAGCAATATTCACATTGACCCATACATCCAGACACTAAAGGAAGCTGATAATGAGCTGAAGGTTTGCAAGATTGGAACTTTAAACTTTTCTTAGGTCCCACAACCATAGTTCTTTTCCCCTCAATGTATTGGGATGAAATATCTTCGCCTGGAATATGTTGTTTTACTTTATTAGAATTTAAATTTATAATTTCCACATGAGTATTGTGCTTAAACTTGTCAAGAATTTGTTTACCCAGATCGTATTCTAGTGAATCTTTCTCAAATAGTATTCTTTTAGGCTTGAACATATCTTTACATAATAAATAAGCTAAAAAGCTGTATTTATTTACTCCTTTCACAATTTTAATAAAAAAGTCCTTGTTTATTTATAAAATAATTCATAAAGCACTAATCGTGTACAGTTTATATCATATTGCTCTTCTAGTTAATTATTATTCGCTTAATTCTAGCAATTATATGCACTTGATTATTCAAAATACATTTATTCTGAGCTAAAAAATATTATTGAAAAATCCTTAGGTGTAAATTAGTTTTGTTTTTTTACTGTATAGCCATAAAAAGCTTCTAAAATCGTTGAAATATCTACACTTAGCTAACTTGAAAATATTACATTTTCCTATACAGTAAAAAAAGAAGATACTCTAGCATCTTCTTTTAAAGTTTTATACTTTATTAAATTTCTAAATTCAAATTAATCGTGCTTCTTAACTACCGGTATCCATACCTCTGAGTAGTTTCTATCACCTTCTGCATTATAGTATACTTCAAGTTCAGGTCCTTCTGCATGTTCGTACCCTGAGCTTGGGAACCATTCTGAAAAAATTCTTTCCCATATTGCTTGAATCTTTTCTACAACCTCTGAACTTTTGTGTTCATCAGTTCTAAAAATAACCCATGTTAATGCTGGAACAGAGATAACGGAAAATTCATCTGGTACTTCAGCATTTCCATCCAAATCAAATACACCTATCATGTATGGGAAAGTCTCTTCACCAGTTTCTCTATAACACATAATACCATTTACATCAGTAACAAAGCCTTCTTCTAGAAGTTCTTTTGGCTGAGCTTTTACTAAGCGTTCTATTGTACCATCTTTAAAACATTCTTGCCACAACTGAGGTATTCTAACTAAATTATTACCATTAGTTGTATCCATTACTTCTTCTACTCCAAAAAATCTGAATGAACTCTTTTCCACTATTTTATAATTCATCTCTATATCTCCTTTTATTGATATACTAAAAGAAATAGGTGGATAGGCTTTTAGCTGTGTTCCCTTTTCTCTAGCAAAGGTTGGTGAAACTCCATGTAAGTTTCTAAAAGCTCTGGTAAAGGCTTCTGGAGATTCATATCCATACTTTAAAGCAACATCAATTACTTTCAAACTTGAGCCCTGAAGCTCCAAAGCAGCTAAGGTAAGTCTTCTTCTCCTTATATATTCCGCTAAAGTCACTTCAGTTATAAATGAGAACATTCTTTGAAAATGATATTCTGAACAGCATGCTATTTTAGCCACATCACTATAAGCAATATTATTAGTCAAGTTTTCTTCGATATACTTAATAGCACCATTCATTTTTTCTAGCCAATCCATATCCATCTCCCCTTTCATTTACTATCATAACAAGATATAGAATATAATACCTTGCATTTTCTGCACCATTTAGCAAGCATTATATATTTACAATCTAAAAGCAGTTTATATGCAGTGCTCATTTGAAAACATTATAGCATAATAAAACTACATTATTGTGGAAAACCCGCATTATTCCTATAAATTTTTATCTTCTTAAATTCTTAAATTTAAAAATTCTTATATTCTTACAGTAATCATTGAGCTAACAAAACCATTTATTAATAAAGCTGTACATATAATAATAAAAGCACTGCATCCTCATTGTACTCCCCTGTCTAATTAACAGGAGCGGTTCACAATAAATAACAGTGCTTTAGTTATAGTTTCGATTCATATTATTCTTTTCGGAATTCATTAACTTCAGCAAAAATCAAAGTTTATATATTTATTTAATCTCATAATCACTTTCACCAGTATTGATAAAAGATACTAGACTATTAACAGCACTATTTACCATGCTTGTCACTGCTGCATCAGTATAAAAAGCCATGTGCTGAGTCATTATAACATTTGGAAATTGTCTTAAATAAGCCATATCTCTGTTAATGATGATATCAGTACGTCTATCTAAATGGTAGATTCCCTCTTCGTTTTCAAAAACGTCTAATCCAAGTGCACCTATTTTTCTAGTCTCAATACCATTGATTAAGGCTGGAATATTCATCAATTCCCCTCTTGCACAGTTGATTAATACTACATTATCTTTCATCTTATTAATAGATTCATCATTTATCATGTGGTAAGTACTTTCTAATAAAGGTGTGTGAAGAGTTATGACGTCAGATTCTTTGTATAAGGTATCTAAATCTACATATGTTGCTTTTTCTTTTACTTTATCATTTTCAAATTTATCGTAAGCTAATATTCTAGAACCAAACCCCTTTAGACCGTCAATTACTGTTGCTCCTATTTTTCCTGTACCTATAACTCCAATAGTCAAATCCTTCATTTCTTTTCCTTGAAGTCCTACTAAGGAGTAATCATTAACATTCCCTCTAAACATAGCTTGTTTATAATGTCTTATACACATAAGTATAAGCATTATAGTATAATCCGCTACCCCATTTGGAGCATAATAAGCATTACTTACTCTTATGCTTTTACTTCTTGCATACTCAATATCAATATTGTTATATCCAACAGTTCTTGTTGCAAGATACTTGATATTTAACTCATCTAATTTATCTAAAACTGCTGCAGTTACCTGACTATGCCCTAAAATAGTCACACCGTCAAAACCTTTAGCTAATTCTGCAGTTTTCTCATTCAATTTCTCATCTACCAAAGTGATTTCTACGTTAAGTTTTTTTGATATTTCTGCAAAGTCATTTCTTTCATCATCTCTTGTATCATAGGATATTAATTTCATAAAATAACCTCTCTTTTGCATAATTTTTAGTTTATCTAAATCTATATATAATAATATTTATAATTATTTTAGCTACTAAATTAAAATTTAAATTTTAGCCAAAACAATTATACTATATATTTTACTAGCTAACTATTAACCTTCCAGCTTTTATGATATATTTTATTAAATATATCTAGTAAAATGCCAATATGTAAATGAAAAGGCCCTATCTTATGAGCCACTTTACTATTGTATATCAAATTATATTTTATCTCTAATCACACTATTACCTCTTTAAAATCAGATCTCAGTATTGAATATACTGCTAGATCATAAAATTCCCCATACTTATTGATTTTAGCCTGCCGTAATATGCCTTCAAATCTCATTCCTGACTTCTGCATTACCCTGCCCGAGGCAATATTAAGAGTATTATGCCTGGCTTCTATTCTGTTGATACCAACCTCTTTAAACAAATAGTCAATAACAATATTTAATGCTTCCATCATATATCCTTTGCCCCAAAATAGTCTTCCTAAGTTATATCCAGTAGTACAGGAAAGATTTTTTTCATCCAAACTCATCAGGGATATTTGACCTATTATCTCACTTGTAGACTTTAATTCTATTGCCCAATTATAATAATCAAAACTATATGCATTTACCCAGCTTTCAACTATCTGTTTTGTCTCAATTAAGTCTTTCTGCGGCTTCCAACTCAAGAACTTACACACTTCGCTATCTGTTGCCCAGTTCTTAAACATACACTCTGCATCACTTAGCTTAAATTTATGTAATAAAAGCCTTTCAGTTTCTAAAGTCTGCGTTCCCTTATGTGACAGCATCTTAATCCTCCTATGAATTCCAAGCTTTTGTTTACATAATTATAACATTTTTATAAACCCTTGTATGAAAAAAATATGAAGTAAGAGGGAAAAAACTATTAGTAATGAAAATCAATATAAAATCTATCTCCTTATCCACCTAAAATTCGGAGAAATTACACTAAAGGTATTCAGTAGGTATTACTACTAAAAAAGCCTTCTATTATGTATTAAATAAATGTTGTTACAGCTAGCTAGAAGGACAAGCTATAAAATATCAACATTTATTTAATACAGAAGCTAATAGTATAAATATGTATACACATTCAGCTAGCGATATATGATATAACAAAGTTTAAGAATTTATAATTAAAATCATTATAAGAATTTTATAAAATAGTGTTAAAGGGTTAAAGCAGTTCATCTATAATAATGTTCATTAAAAATTGAAGTTTACTGTGAAAAAGAAAAATAGAAATCTTCAATTAACTACACAGTATAGAATCGTTTGGTTTTAAATGGTATAATCGAAAGTAATTAAGTATTGATTGGTGTAGAAGTAACGAACTCACTTTCAGTGAAAATACTAATGAAATAATAGAACTTCAATATGGTAATTCAATACGTGGATTTAAAAAGTTACTTATACTTGTATATATATCTTTATATAAAATTCTTGGAGGCATAAAATGGACTATATAAATTTCATTATTAAAATCTTAGTTATAATATCTTCATTCTTAATTTTCTTGAAAATAAATAGTAAAACGAATCTATCTAAATTTATTAAAAAAAAGTTTAAGTTAAACACAAAGTTTAGAGTTTTTATATTTTGTGCAGCATTATATTGCTTACTTACTTTAGTTACCACACTTATGAGTTACTATTTACATATACCTAATGTTATTATACAAATAATGGATTGGATTGCACTAGCGTCATCTATTGGTTTATTCTTGGAAATAAACCACAATGTTCCTATCGATGAGCAAAGCTGGTTAGGTTAATCAGGTTTAACTAGTAATAATTTCTGACATAAGGATAAAATTCTTAAATTATAAATGGAGGAAATTTATGAGGGGATTATTATATGGAATAAGTGGTGGTATTTTATCATTTATTTTATTAAGTATTTTTGAAAAACTAATGAATGGAATGGGAGAAATAGAGGTTATATTTAGTGGCATTATTGTTATGTCTATAATAATATGTGGCTGTACTGGTATATTAGTACAAACTCACAAAGATAATAAAATAAAATAAAAAATAATTACTTAAAACACCACATTATTCAAATGAATCTTGCGGTGTTTTAAATTGTAATTTTAGATTTTCACCAATTTTACACAGGCTTTTTATTTTTTCGCTACTTACTATACTTTGCATTTTATCAAATAAAATTTTTGTTGCATTCAAGCCTTCTTTAACCACTTCTTACCGTCAACAAATCTTGAAACCATCATAGCACATACAGTATTTCCTGTTGAGTTTAATACTGTTGCTGGAGCGTCAATAATTGTGCTTATTACAGCAATTATAGGTAGTGCTTCAATTGGGAATCCGTAGATACTTATTATAAGCATTTCTCCAATCATTCCACCACCAGGTATTGCTCCCATCACTGCTCCTACTAAAAAACCAACTGCTAATATGGATAATAACATTGGTATACTATTAATGTCTTTTCCAAACAATCCAAATAAAAATATTATTTTCAATACGCCACCAATAACTGATCCATCTTTATGAGTGTTCACTCCAAGAGGTATTACAGTTTCCGCTATATCCTTAGGCACACCTATCTTCTTTGTAGCCTCAAGATTGACTGGTATAGAAGCGGCACTTGAACAAGTAGCTAGAGCAGTTACTGTTGGAGATATTACGTTCTTCCAGAAAGCCTTAAAGCCTTCTTTTCCTGATGAAATATAGGAATATGCACTAAAAAATATAAAATAATTTATTATTGTTAATCCTAAATATAATAAAAACACTTTTAAATATCCCTGTAAGATTTGTGTTCCTAATTGCCCTACCACAGAAGCAAAATAGCAACCTAAGCCTATTGGAGCATAGTACATAATAATATTAACTATCTTCATGATTATAGTCGTCACTGAATCAATAAACTTTTTTACTACCTCACCTTTTTCTCCCACTAAGGCTGTGGATACTCCAAAAAGCACTGAAAATATTATAATTTGAAGCATATTATTCTTTGAAAAAAGTTCCGAGAAATCACTAACAGTAAAGGTTTTTACTAGCTGCTGTGATAAGGAAATGTTCTCGGTACTTTTACTAATATTTGCTCCACCTTGAGACAATATATTTTTAATTGAATCTGAGTCTAAGCCTTTAGTTGGATTAAATAAAAGAGATCCTATTATAGCCAATACACCTGAGATAATTGCTGTAGATATAAATACTAAAATTATAGTTATCATTATTTTACCTAATCTATTTACACCACTCATATTTGCTATAGCCGATGCTACACTGAAGAATACTAACGGAACAATTATAGTAAACATTAGATTTAGAAATATCTGTCCAAAGGGTTCTAAAACTTTAGCTTTAGGTCCTAATATTACTCCTATGGCACCTCCTAATAATATTGATAATATAAGCATTAAAGACATCTTATAATTCTTTAAAATATTTCTCATATCTATAACTCCTTTTAATTTACTGTATTGAATTTTAATATAACCTTTAAAAACTTAATCATATTTAAGACTATTGTTAAAAGTTAAACATAATATTTTAACCTATCAGAAAATCATCATGAGAATGATTGTTTATAAAGTATTCCTTTACTACTTCTTCATCACTAAAATGTATAGTTTCATTCTTTAATATCTGATAGTTTTCATGTCCTTTGCCAGCAATTATTACTGCATCCTTAGGTTCTGCAATACTAAGTGCTTTGAAGATTGCTTGCTTTCTGTCTTCTATCTTTTCATACATACATCCAGTTTTAATCAGACCTTTCTCAATATCATTGATTATTAAATCTGGTTCTTCACTTCTAGGATTATCAGAAGTAATTATGCAGTAGTCACTTAACTTACCAGCAGCCTCTCCCATAAGTGGTCTTTTACCAGAATCTCTATCACCACCACAGCCAAACACAGTAATTATTTTGCCTTTAGTGATTTCTTTAACTGAAGTTAGTATGTTTTCAATAGCATCTGGTGAATGAGCATAGTCTACTACTGCTAAAATACCTTTGATATTTTCTACAGCTTGAAATCTTCCTGGCACTCCTTTTATTTCTTTAACCGCATTTACAATATCATCAATACTAATATTCAGGCTATAACAACTTGCTATTGCTGCCAACGCATTATATACGGTAAACCTACCTGGTATATTAAGCATTACTTCTCTTGTCTCACAATTATATTGAAGCTTAAACCTCACACCACTATTTGTATATTCGATATCCGTGGCTCTAAAATCACAATTTTTATCAACACCATAAGTTATTATTTTACAATTTGCAGCAGCTAATATATCGTTAGAAAATGAATCGTCTATATTTATCACTGCTCTCTTACACATATTAAATAGTTTCAATTTAGCATTTTTATAATTTTCCATAGTTCCGTGCTCTTCTAAATGATCTTGAGTTAGATTAGTGAATACAGCAACATCAAATTCGCATCCATAAACTCTATCTTGAGATAAAGCTGAAGAAGTAACTTCAATAGCTGCATGGGTTGCTCCAAGTTCTAACATTTCCGCAAAGGTTCCTTGAAGTTCTATTGCATCCGGCGTAGTTGGATTTAACTTTTTAGTATTCATTTTTTGAATGCCAATAGTGTTTTGTATAGTGCCAATTACTCCACATTTTAGATCCAATACTTCAAGTATCTTTGAAATAAAATAACTCACAGAGGTTTTTCCGTTTGTGCCTGTGATACCAATGGTCTTTAACTTACTAATTGGATTATTATAAAAGTTTTGTGCTGCAAGAGACATTGATTTTCTTCCCTCTTTAACTTTTATTACTGTAACATTTTTTGGCAGACCACTAATCTCATGTTCTAACATCAAAGCGATAGCCCCTCTACTTACTGCATTAAATATAAAATCATGTCTATCTACATTTCTATTTCTTACAGCTATAAAAAGTGATTTTTGTCCTACATCCCTAGAATCCCAAGTTAAACTCTCTATATCTAAATCATCTCTGCCATTTAATATCTCGTAGTTTATTCCTTTTAACACTTCATACAATTTCATATCAGTTCCTCCAAACTTTTTTAAGGCATAGTTTATCATCAAGATTTAGAAGATACTCTCGTGCCTTTTTTCTTATTATGTTTATATTATATTCTCAACTTTTGCAGATTTTCTTGAATTAAATGCTTAATACATTGCATAAAGTGCTATAATTTATAGATAGGCTAGTTTCAATTAAAATGTAATTACAATTAATAACATATATAGATTTAGATAAGCTCTGATTAATAGAAACTGTTTATCTATTCATCTGAAAAGTTATTTTAATAAAATCTGAGGTGTTTATATTGAATGAAAGTGTTTCTACAGAAAAAATAAAGAGAGGTTATCTTAATGATGATTTTCTTTTCTTTAATCTCAAAGATCAGAAAAAAAACGACTTTGAGGTACATTATCACGACTTTGATAAAATAATCATTTTTATATCAGGAGATGTGACATATATCATTGAGGGAAAATCCTATAAACTTAGACCTTGGGACTTATTATTAGTAGGCAAAAATGACCTTCATCTTCCCATAATAAGTCAAACTGAACCATATGAAAGAATAATACTTTGGTTAAATCCATTATTCCTAGAAAAACATAATATGGATAACTGCGATCTTCTCAGCTGCTTTCAAATAGCTTCTGAAAGAAAACTTAACCTTATTAGATTAAATATAAAACAAATAGAGCTACTAAAGAAAAACTTACAGGAGCTTAAGGAGGAAATACAGGACAAAGCCTTTGGAAGCACCATACTAAAAAATGCCTTGTTTATTCAGTTTATGGTTAAAATCAATAGATTTTTCTTAGATATGAATGCAGATAAGAACATTGAGGATATTAAATATGATCCTAGAATAGAATCAGTTTTAACCTTCATTAACTCTAATTTAGAGAAGGACATTTCTATAGAAATGCTATCAAATACTTTTTATCTTAATAAGTATTACCTTATGCATTTGTTTAAGAAAGAAACAGGGTTTACCCTATATGGTTATATACAAAAGAAAAGAACCAAAAGAGCTGCTGATCTTCTGAAAACTGGTATGCAAGCTGGAGAAGTTTGTTCACTTTGTGGATTTATAGATTATTCTAGTTTCGTAAGAGCCTTTAAAAAAGAATTTCAATTATCTCCAAAGCAGTATTATAAGGCCAGTTTATAGATAATGTAAATAATTTTAAAGGTTCTATTGTAAACCTTTAATCAATATATTTAGTACAGGAGGTTAATATATACATTAAATAGGTATACTTTTTATAAGGTATATTATGTAATATATGTATTAATTACAGGATTCCTAGCTAATCTATTAATTTGTGTATGTTTAAGAATCATATAATTGATTATTTAACAAAGGCATAAATTAAGTCTTTATGTATGTATCACTTCGTAATAAAATTTATTATTTTTAAATTTTCTAACCAGAAGCCGTTAGAATATTAAAAATAGATTTCGGCTCGAACTGGTACATCTTTGGATAGGACTTCTATATAGGATTCCTAACTCAACTATTAAGTTATACGTGCCCGATAATCCCCAGAAGCCTGGATTATCGAACAAGTATAACTTAAGTTTCGATACAGGAATCCTCTACCTCCATTCACTAAAATATTGATTTGAGGGAGGGAATTATATGTCTTTCAAAACCACAGAACAACATGAAACTTTAAGAAAAAAAATCAGAGAGTTTGCTGAAGAAGAGGTAAAGCCTATAGCATTCATGCTAGATCAAGAAAATAAATTTCCAACAGAAGCAGTTCATAAACTAGCTGAAATGGGGATGCTAGGTATACCCTATCCAAAAGAATATGGTGGAGCAGGTTTAGATGTAATTAGCTATGCCATAGCAGTAGAAGAATTATCAAGAGTTGATGGCGGCACAGGAGTTATCCTTTCTGCACATACATCTTTAGGCACTTACCCAATAGCTGCTTATGGCACTGAAGAGCAAAAACAAAAGTATTTAGTTCCACTTGCTAAGGGCGAAAAGCTTGGTGCTTTTGGTTTAACTGAAGAGAATGCTGGAAGTGATGCTGGTGGTACAGAAACCACAGCTGTACTTGAAGGTGATTATTATATTTTAAATGGTTCAAAAATCTTTATAACTAACGCTGGACAGGCTGATATATATGTTGTTTTTGCTGTTACCACACCGAATATAGGTACAAGAGGTATCAGCGCTTTCATTGTTGAAAAGGACTCAGAAGGCTTTAGTTTTGGAAAGCATTATGACAAAATGGGAATCCGCTCTTCTGCTACCGCAGAACTTATCTTCAATGATGTAAGAGTTCCTAAAGAAAATCTACTAGGCAAAGAAGGTGAAGGCTTTAAGATCGCTATGGCTACTTTAGATGGTGGTCGTATTGGTATAGCAGCTCAGGCTCTCGGAATTGCTCAGGGAGCTTATGAAAATGCGCTTGAATATTCCAAAGAAAGAATTCAATTTGGTAAACCTATCTGCCAGCAACAAATCATAGCCTTTAAGCTATCGGATATGGCAACTAAACTAAGGGCTGCTAGATTACTTATTTATAGTGCTGCAGAGCTTAAGGAAAAACATGAGCACTATAGCATGGAAGCCGCTATGGCAAAACAGTATGCCTCAGATGTTTGTCTTGAAATTGTTAATGATGCTCTTCAGATCTTTGGTGGTAGTGGTTATTTAAAAGGCATGGAGGTTGAACGTGCTTACAGAGATGCCAAAATCTGTACTATTTATGAAGGAACTAACGAAATTCAGAGACTGGTTATCTCCTCTCATATAATCGGCAAGATGCCAAAAACTGAACATGCTAGTAAAGCTCCTCAGCATGAACCCGCAACAGGATTTAGAAAGAAAGTAATCTTTAAACAAGGAACCGCTGAAGAAAGGGTTGCTTCTCTTGTTAAGGCTTTAAAGGACGACGGATATGATTTCACTGTAGGAATACCTTTAGATACTCCTATAAGTAAAGCTGATAGAGTTGTCAGTGCAGGTATGGGCATAGGAGAAAAAGAAAATATGCACTTAATTGAAGTTTTAGCTGAGCAAGCTGGTGCTGCTATAGGTTCTTCTCGTCCTGTAGCTGAAACCCTTAAATACGTTCCTTTAAATCGTTACGTTGGCATGTCTGGACAAAAGTTTAACGGCAATCTTTATATTGCCTGTGGTATCTCCGGCGCTGGCCAACATCTAAAGGGTATAAAAGATGCTACTACTATCGTAGCTATAAATATAGATTCTAATGCAAAGATTTTCAAAAATGCTGACTATGGAATAGTTGGAGATTTAAATGAAATCCTCCCACTACTAGCAGCAGCCTTAGACAACGGTGAAGCAAAAAAAGATGCACCTCCAATGAAGAAGATGAAGAAAGCTGTTCAAAAGAAAATAACTCCTACCTGGAAACATTATGTCTGCAACGGATGTGGTTATGAATATGATCCTTCTGTAGGTGATATTGATGGAGAAGTAACTTCTGGAACACTTTTCGAAAATATACCTGAAGAATGGACCTGCCCTTCTTGTGGTGAAGAAAAGACAATGTTCATTGAAGTATAGTTTATATAATTTAGTATACGTAATAATAGGTTACGTAAAGGAGGATTAAATTCATGTATTGTGTTAGAGAAATAACTGAGGATTTATATTGGATTGGTGGTAACGATCGCCGCCTTGCTCTATTTGAAAATATTCACCCTATACCAAGTGGGGTTTCTTATAATTCTTACCTTTTATTAGATGATAAATCTGTACTATTTGACACTGTAGATTGGTCAATCTGTAGACAGTTTATAGAAAATATTAATGCAGTCTTGGGAAAAAGACCTCTAGATTATATGGTAATAAACCACGTTGAACCAGATCATGCTGCATGTATAGAAGAAATTATTCTTAGATATCCTGAAACCAAAATAATATGCACCGAAAAAGCCTCTTTATTTATGCATCAATTCGGATTTCATATAGATGACAAAACAATAGTAGTTAAAGAAGGCGACAAGATGTCTTTTGGAAAGCATGAAGTTGTATTTGTGTCTGCTCCAATGGTACATTGGCCTGAAGCAATGGTAACCTACGACATCACAAACGGCACCTTATTTTCCGCTGATGCCTTTGGATCTTTTGGTTCTTTAGATGGTAAGTTGTTTAATGATGAAGTTAATTATGACAAAAACTGGATTGAAGATGCTAGAAGGTACTATACAAACATTGTAGGCAAATATGGACCACATGTTCAATCGTTGCTTAAAAAAGCTAGCGGACTAGATATAAAGCTCATCTGCCCACTCCATGGACTAGTATGGCGTAATTATTTTGGATATTTACTTGATAAATATGACAAATGGAGTCGTTATGAGCCAGAAGAAAAAGGTGTTATGATAGTCTATGGAACAATGTATGGTAATACTGAAGCTGCTGCTAATGACCTTGCAACCAGACTAGTTAAAAAAGGTTTAAAAAATGTAGTTATGTATGACGTTTCAAGTACTCATGTATCCTACTTGATTTCAGAAACCTTCAAATATAGTCATGTAGTTTTAGCTTGTGTAACTTACAATTTAAATATCTACCCACCTATGCATAACTATATAATGGATATGAAAGCATTAAATCTTCAAAACCGTACTTTCGGTCTCATAGAAAATGGTTCTTGGGCTCCTCAATCTGGAAGATTAATTCGTGAGCATCTAGAAAGTATGAAAGAGATGACTATCTTAGATAATAGCATAACCTTAAATTCTTCCATGAAAGAAAATGATTCAGATTCATTGGAGGATCTTGCTAACAACCTTATTGAATCGCTAAAGTAGATTAATCTAAAATAAATATAATATAAAAAACTGTTTCCTAAAAACATAATAAATAATAATAAGCTAAGGATATGAATAATACCCTTAGCTTATTATTTACAGATGTTGATAACCACCTTGCTATTTAAATGTCTAAATATATTAATTATATATATCTGAAAACTCAATATTTATATTTTCAACCTTTGATTGATTTGTAAAATTGCTATTAACTTTTATATCTTCTTTCTCTGCAATAATTTTGACTGGTAAGGTTATTATAAACTCTGTACCTTTTCCAAATTCACTTTTTACTTCTATTTTTCCTTCATGCATCTTCACCAAAGCCTTAACAATTGACAATCCTATCCCACTGCCTTCATGACTTCTACTTAGCAACGGGTCTACTTGCTTAAACCTTTGAAAAAGTTGTGAAACTTTATCCGCTGGAATCCCTCTACCTGTGTCCTTAACACTAATTACTATATGATCCTCATAATCGAACAAAGTAACATTAATTTCGTCTCCAGGCTCAGTGAATTTTGTTGCATTAGAAATTAAATTCAGCAAAATTCTTTCCAGCTTTTCAGCATCAAAAGCCATGACTTTTTCTTCTTGATCAGTATCAAATATAATTGTTCTGTCCATCTGCCCCACATACGCAGCAGTAGATTGAGTTATTTCTTCTATAACTTGTACTATGTTATCATTTCTAAGCTCCAACTTCATAAAACCAGAATCAATCTTAGTCATATCAATTAAGTTATTTACAAGTCTTAATAGTCTATAGCAATTCTGCCTTATGCTGAATGTATAGTTTCTTATCTTATCAGTATTAAGATCTTCTCCTTTGCTTATTAGCACATTGAACAGCTGGGCTGTTGAAAAAATAATATTTAAAGGGGTTCTTAGTTCATGAGACATATTAGCAATAAATTCAGTTTTTAATTTATCGTATTCCAAAGTTTCTTCTACCAACCTTCTATTCTCAGCCAACATATGATTAAAACTATTGGCTAATATTCCTATTTCATCCTTACTTTCTATGTCACAATGAACAGTTAAATCACCTTTTCCAGCTATCTCCATGCATGATTTTAACTTATCCAACGGTTTTACTAAAGTGTTTGCCAAAAATAATCCTATAATTCCACTTAAGATAATTATCATTGATCCAGTAATTATAGTAGTATTCAAGATAGATTTAGACGAAGAGCTTAATTCATCATAATCAGCCGTAGTTACTACATATAGATGCCAAGCCTCAAAAAATTGATAATATCCTACTTTTTTAACTCCATTATATGTATATTCAATCCTTCCACCACTTCCTGTGTGCATCTTTTGAACAAAATCATAATTACTTACATTCTTGCCTTTTTCAGTTGGATGGATAAGTACATTTCCTTTAGAATCTAATATGTATGCATAACCAGTTTTTCCAAGCTTAACCTTACTTATGGTTTCCTCCAAGTAATTATTAATACTCTTATTTCCTATTCCTATTGCACCGATAACTTTATTATCCTTATCCAATAAAGGCTTCATTCTTGTAACGTATCCAACGCCTTCTATTAAAATGTCACCAATATATTCTTGATTATCAATTATTCTATTATAAGCAACAGAATCATTTGATATATATGTACCTAATACCCTTTTGTTATCTTTAAAAATTGTACTTGAAACTCTTATCAGTTTCTTATCATGCAATAAGAATATTGTTGCCACAGTACCTGTAGACTGTTTTAATTTATCTACTATAGTATTATCTAAGGACAACCTCTGATTCCCTGTATATAGAACTGGAAGATTGAACTCCCCTATCTTAACGTTCTCATTATAGTCCACTCTTAGGTCAGAAAAATCATCTAATAAAGTATTTGCAAAATTCAGATCTCCGTAGGATTTTTCCGTCAGAAGATCATTTCTTACACTAAGGGTCGTAATAATTGATTCTGTTAAACGCTGACTTTTCTCATCTAGCTCTTTAAATACTGCATCATTTGACTTCTTACCAATTAGAAAACCTAAAACACTTACAGCAAACACAATTAAAACCAAATAACTGATGATAAGTTTATATTTTACTCTCATTCAAAAACACTTCTCCTTAGTTATAGACTCATAACTTTTTAATAACAATTATATTTTAAGTTCTCTCACCACAAGCCTTGAAAAATAGAAACAGCCTTCCGACTTTAGTTAAAAATATCCGATATATATACTTACAATTGATTCTTTATATTTTTTATATATTTACACTTCATTTTAAGACATTCTGTCTAATTATATCATGTAAATAACAATTTTTCACCGATTAAATTTAATCTTATTAAACTTATTTTTCATTTACTATAACTTAAATCTTATTGCTACAAATTAAAGTTTTTAAAAGCGTATTGTCAACCTCTTTTGTTTTTCAAGTTGACAATGTACCTTCAGTATTTTATACTTAATTGGACAAATTGGTTAAGAAATGAAATTTTAAAAGATTACGATGAATAAATTGGAGGACTTTAGATGAGAAAAAAAATTAGAATAAACGATATGATTTATGCAGCATTATTTGCTACCCTAATTTCTGTTTTTGGTTATATCTCAATTCCGCTACCTTTTAGCCCAGTTCCGCTTACAGGACAAACATTGATGATAATGCTTGTTGGTTGTGTACTTACTCCACTTCAAGCTGGATTAAGCGTAATCACTTTTATATTCATGGGAATCATTGGACTTCCTGTATTTTCTGGGGGAGCTTCAGGTATAGGAGTTATTGTAGGCTCTAACGGAGGATATCTTATCGGATTTCTTATGGGTTCCATAGTTATTAGTTTAATAAAGAATAAGAATAGTTCTATCATTTCAATGGTATTAGCCAACCTTATAGGCGGAATTGTTGTAGTTTATATTTTAGGAGTTTTATGGCTATCGTATATTACAGGAATCGGTGTTTATAGAGCATTTATTGTAGGCGCACTTCCTTTCATTATCGGTGATATAATAAAGGCTGTGGTTGCTGCATTAGTTGCTAAAAGAATCAATACTCTAAGAAGATAGGATAAATTTATAAAAATTTTAATGGAGCCTCCAAAAGATAGGCTCCATTTATTTTAGCTTAAGTACTTCTAATTAATTAACATATTTGTTTCATTAGAATTTTGTTAAACAATTTCTAGCAGATTATATTTCCTCGCCTTCAAGCATATCCATCTTTTTTATCATATTGTTTATAACCTTAACAGGAACACACCTTTCTCTATCATTACGTCTTAAAAGTAACTCTTTATAAGGAACTTCTAAATAAACAAATCTTATTTTCGCACCATATGCAGTACATAATCTTATTAACTTTTGCCTGTTTTCTCTTCGCAAATTAGTAGCATTCCAAACAAAACTCTCTTTTCTTCTTAGAAATTCTTTTGCCCTACCATATGCTAATGCTCCAACTTGACCAAAATCCTTGGTTGGAGATATTCCAAGCTCCTCTCTTATATCATCTAAAGAGATAACTTTATATCCATTAAGGTTATCTTTGATATAAGTATCTTTTCCTACAAGTGGAAGTCCCATCATAGCTATAACCTCAAAGCTCCTATCATCAAATATCTCTGCTCCAGGATAAACTTTATTTTCTGCAAGATACAAAAATCTTGTATAATCGTTCTTAAACTTCTTAGGACCATAGTAGCAATCTAATTCTTTAGTATAACTTTCAAAATACTCAACTCTATCAAGTAATTCTTCTTTATCGTCGCAAATTCTTCCAAGCAAATCGCATTTTGCCAGAATCTTAAGCAATCTCATATTAGTTATCTCTGCTGCCTTTATTAGATCATAATCTACGTTTTCTCTCTCTATAAAATATAGTGGTAACCCATGATATCTTATTAATGCCGCTATGGCTTCTCTTATATCACTATCAAGCTCGTATTCTCTATATACCAAATCTCTAAATATTTTTGCCCCTTTAACTGCATGTTTTGGAGAAACTAAATCTCCATTTTCTTCTTTAGTTGCAATCCATTTTCCTATATCATGAAACATTGCTGATGTATATAGAATGCACTTCTCTCTTTCACTTAAAGTCTTCCATTCTTGAAGTTTTAATATCTCTTCGCATACTAATTTAGTATGAATATAAACATCGCCTTCACCATGATATTTATAATTCTGCTTAACAGCTTTTAGATTTTCTATTATTTGAAAATCTTTCACTAGTTCTTTAAAGTTGTAGTCCTTTTGTTTAAGTAATTTCTCAATATCCATAACTACACCTCCTCTGAAAAAAGATCAATTCCCCATTGAAGTTTATTAGGTATAATAGGTCGATTAGCCCAATGGGTTTCCGAATCTAAAATTGAATTTAAGAATGATGCTCTAACATATTTAAGCCTGCTAATCACATAGTTTTCATCTTCTAACTTGATATAAATACCTTCCATTAGATCAGTATTATCAGTTTGTTTCTTAGCAATATCATAGGACAAACCTAATTCAATGCAACTTAGCTCTAAGTTTTTCTGCCAAACTTCTGATTTAAAATTTGATTTATCTAAAAGAACCTCTATTTCCTTTTTAGATCTTATTATTCCTTCCTTTAAAACCAGCACTGATTTAATAAAAGAATAGTTTTCAAGCATTTGCTTTCTTCTTTTTGTACTTAGAAATCTTTCTTCAATTTTATCAAATATATCAAATTCCATAAAATAATGATTTAGATTATCATAGAATATAGTGTGTTTCGCATAAAGCCATTCACCATACATAATATATCTATCACTTAAAAGCTCCCAAAGTCTATAACTAAAGGTATTTGCCCAAGTTTTAAACAAATCAAATTGAGCCTCACCATATCCTCCATTTAAAAAATGGCCTCTACTTTGCAAATACATTCTTCCATTGTTATCAAAGCTAATGCCACAATTTGCTCCATCTACTTTTTCTTCTAAAACACAATATCTATCTTTAATTTTTTCAAATTTAACGCTATCTAAATCCTCATCTCCCTGTTGCAATCTTGATCCCTCAAGATGTGGAGTCCTTGGATACTTATAAATTCTTTCCATATGAATTCATCTCCTTTAAATTTGCACAACAAAAAAGTGCTGCGAATTTAACTTTTCACAACACTAATAACATTACCTAATAATTAAACTTAAATTATACTTATAGTACTCAATCTCACTTTATCTAGGCTTCGTACATGAACAATTTAAAATTTTAATTTTAATATTCAAAAGAGTGAATCTTTTGAGGTAATTATTATGGTTATAAAAAGTAAATTATATTTAAACTAAATTTAAGTACACAAACAAGTCCATTAAAATAGTTTTTTAACGACTGTAAATACTCACTAATTTTGCTTAGATAAATATACTTAATTACATAATAATTTCCTCGTATCTTCATTTTTATAATTAATTATAACATTTTGTTCTATCAATTTCAATTATATTAGAAGCTTCACTGAGTTTGGTAATATCGTCTTTTAAAATCTGCTACTAAAAAACTGCTATTTTTCCTATATTCCAATGACTTAGTAAGACTTGTAATTAATAAACCGCAAATAATAACAATATAATTTATACTGCTGTAAAGAACATGTTAAACTTTTGGTGCTTTTAAAACACAAAACCAAAATACAACTATTATCAATTAAAGGATTTTTCTGAACAGCTATATAGAGAGTTTTATAACTTTATATAAACTTCCACCAACCATCTGGATTTACTCCACTAGCTTGAGCTTTCATACATCTTTTAATAAAATTAACAAGTGCCTCTTTTTCAAAAGGCATCCCATAATAAACTCTTTCTGCAGCTCTAATGACCATCCATCTGGAGAATTCGCTATAATCTATACCTTGGAGCTTTTGCAATGTAGATAAGTATTTACCTGAAATAATAGTTCCTGAAACACCTATGAGATAGTTCTGAATTTTGCTTACCCCTGGGATTTTAGGTGTGTTTCTTAAAATTAAATAAGTGTGTGCCATGTCTGAAAGCTTTCTACCATAAGTTGCACCAAACCAATCAATTACATAGTATTGATCACCTACTATCATGATATTTCCAGGGTGAAAATCGCCATGACAAAGATCACTTCCATTTGGTAATCCTTTTAAAATATCAAGAACAAATTTCTTAACATCCTCCTCTAACATTTCTGCTTTTGGTATTAGATGAGTAGCTCTATCTCTAATTGAATAAAGACCTAACCCTTCAATTGGAGTTGTTATTTCTACATGAAGATTAGCTAACTTTTCAGCATACTTAAAAAGCTGAAGAGGATTTTTCTTTATAAGCTCTAACATTGTATTCCCTTTAAGCCTCTCCATAATTATTGAAGGTCTTCCATTTACTTGCGTATATTCATATACTGTAGGTACAGACTTATTTTTCTTCTTTAAAGCTTGCATAGTTACCATTTCAGCTTTAAGATATCCCTCATCTTCCACATTTCGTAATACTCTTATAACTTTATCATTACCTAGTTCATAAATCTCTGCTTGCCCACCTTGAGCAAGCAACTTAATTTCATTCAATTCTATCATAATAAGCTTTAACAAGTACAACTTAATATACCTATTAAAAATCCACCTCCGGTCAATTTAATTTCTTGAATTATTTGAACTTAATTATTTCATCAGCCACCCTATCTAATTCTAAAAACATGCTTTTAATGGTGCTTTGTATATCTTCCTTAGAAAACTCAATTTTTAAAGACTGTAGAGAAGAGACTGCTAGAGGATACCCATATTCTTTGAAATCAGTTTTATCCTCAGTTCTCAACCAATAACTAATGGCATAGTTAAACGAACCCTCATGAACTATAGCGGATACCTTAACATCTGGAACATCAATTATTCCTATAGCTTTCAAATGTTTTAATATACCCTCCATATCTTCACAGGATTTCATCACAAGTTCTTGATATTTTTCTTCAAATCGTGAATTTATTCGTAAAGCTTCTACTAACAAAATTTTTGCAAGTTGCCTATACTTTTGATACGTCCACATAGAAGCAGCTACTACATTTGCAAACCTTTCAGCCGCTACTGAAACTTCTTTTTTCATAGCATAATTTTTTATGCTGCTTATTATTTGTTCCATTTGATCGTATAATTCCTCAAACAGCTCTTCCTTGTTCTTAAAATACAAATAAAAGGTGCCTACAGAAACTTCAGCTTTACTTGCTATATCTTTTATTGAAGTATTGTTATATCCTTTTTCCGCGAAAACTTTAGCTGCAGTTTCAAAAATTAGTTTTCTTTTCTCATCTTTACGTAATTCAGTTTTATCTGTTTTTTTGTATACCATAAAAAATCTCCTTAATAAAAAATGAATCACGATTCATTTCTTGAAATAAGAATATTCCTTTTCATACCACTTGTCAACAAATATATAAGCTTATTACTTCAAATTTTTTTTACTAAATTTGAATTTCATATAAAGAAAAAAAGAACCCTACAATAGGATTCTCTTTAAAGCTTAATAAATAATTAGTGTTTTTCATCTAAGCATAGTGCTTATCATTTAGTAAATGTTAACCAGAGATTTGACTCTCATGTTTTGCAAAGAAGTCTACTCTAGGTTCCAAGTATTTTAATTTATGAGTAGCTGGATCACCTAAAAGTTCATTAATCGGACTGAAAATATAATCCCAACTCCAAAGCTTTTCATCTACATTTAGATATTCTCTTACCATCTCACAGCCATTTGGTGCAATAGGATGTATTAAGGTTATAGCTGTTCTTACGGCATGGAATGAATCTATAAGCACTTGTCTTCTTAATTCATTATCTTCCTTATTTTCTGCTTGCTTCATGTTATTTACCCAATATTTATTCATATTACGGATATAACTATCCAAAACATAAGTTACAATATGAAATTCGTGATTGTACATGTGTTTTTCATAAGTTAAAATAGCTTCATTTGATTCATCTAAAATTTCTTTACTTATTTCACCTACTGGTATAGTTCCATCAAAATACTTTTGTGCTGTATAGAAGCAAGAACGAACAAGCCTATTAAACACATTTGTAAGCAGATTACCGTCCTTCAAAACAGTATCAGGACCTTGTTTATCCTTCACATCCATAAAGGCTTGTGGGGCAAAGCTTACGCTCTTTTTCACTAAACCAAGACTTAAAAAATGCATACGTAATTGCTCTGCAGTATAGTATTCTAATAGCTCCCTTGCCATAGGTGGTTTTATAGAACCGCTGCTGCTGGCTTTTTTATCCATAAAAAGGAGATGATTATTTGCAATTAGATGAGGAAGATTCACATTTTCAAAGTCTACTTTATCATCTTTATCTATTCCTAATAAAGCCATAAACATTGCCATTTCAGCAACTCCATAGAAATATATATTGTCTTCTCCAATAAATTGATATACTTTCGAATCTTTTCCAGTCCAAAATTCTTTCCATGCCTCAGAATCTTTTCCGATGCTTTCTAAATATGCTTTAGTAAAAGATACTGGAGCCCAAAGAGACTCTGGCCAAACCCAGAAAGTTAAATCCTTAAGTTCTTCTTTTTCAGGCACTTCTATCCCCCACTCAACATTACCTGATAATCTAAAAGGTACTAGAGTCTTACCAGTTCTAAAGCGGATGCCTAGCTTATCAAAAACTTCTCTTGCTTTATCTCTATCATCTAGATTTTCAAATACAAAAGAAACTGATGGCTTCTTTGGTTCATCTATAATGGTGTGTTTTGGTAACTTTCCTTCTAAATCTGTTATCTCTTCTAACTGCTTACGTTTAACATATATAATTGGTTGCTTTAAAAATTCTTCGATTGTATTTAATAAATACTTACGCCAATTTGTATTCTTTCTTAAATAATCTACTTCTTCATTTAAAAGCCTATTATACTCATCTAATTTAAAGTACCAATTTGTAACATCTCTAAGTTCTGGTACTTTACCTGATAAGATGCTCTTTGGATCTATTAATTCAATCGGCATGAATTGATGCCCTAAATCACATTCATCAGCATAAGCTTTTTCAGATGTACATCCTTCTATTGGGCATTTACCTATTACCTGACGACCATTTAATAGTACTTTTTTATCTGGATCATAAAACTGAGGAGATGATAATTTTACTAAATATCCACCTTCATATAATTTATTAAATACACTAGCAGACACTTCTTTGTGTATTTCTCCAGCTCTATCCAGTGCTGATGCAGCATAAAGATTTAACTCCATTTCATATTTAGCAAGCACTTCTTTTTGCTTTTCATGATTTTCACGAACATAATCCTCTATAGATCCTTTATAATTATTTTCATCTACCATTTTTCTGTAGCTTGCAGAAATAGGTGATCCATAGCAATCTGTTCCTGATACAAATATAACATTTTTCTTGCCAATCCTATCTCTTAAAAATCTAGCAAAGGTATCTGCATGAACAAACACTCCACCAACGTGTCCAAAGTGTAGTTCTTTATTTCCATAAGGCATCCCAGAAGTTATAACGGCTTTCTTTGGGAATACTGGGCGTTCCATTTTTCTTTCTTCCATTTTTTCACACTCCTTAAATGTAATAACATATACTTACTAGTTTATTTAAATCTATAATTGAATTACCATTAATAGTCTATGTGATTGTAAAGTTCATTACCTAATCTATATTAGATTTATCAGTGTTAAATCTACTGACTCCAAATTCAAAATAATATATTACTTAAGTTATCCAAAACTAACTTTTTTTATTTTAAATCCTTAAACAGTAAAAAAGGGTATAAAAAAACACCTCCTACAATAATCTGTAGGGGCGAATTAATCGCGGTACCACCCTGCTTCATTAGCATGTTACCATACTAATCTTATCGAGTACAAATTAATACTCTAGTTCTGTAACGTGAACAAACGTCATAGCATCACTTATTATAAAAATTAAGATCCGTATGAAGCTCTGAGCCTTGTTTCGTTAAAATCTATACTGTTCCATCTCAGCAAAAGGAACTCTCTGTAAGTTTTGAAAGTAACTACTCTTCTCATCATTGCCTTATTTTTTAAATATATTAAATGAAATGATTTTTGTCAAGAGGGTATTAAAAAAACGTGGTACTTAACTCCATTACATTTATTACTTTCGCATTCAAAGAGTTTTTATTATCAACATTAAAGCATAAGATAAGAAGAACCACTTCAATCCGAAATCTATTTTCAAAATTCCTCTGGGTTCTGAGAGGAGAATTTGAAAATATAAATTCAATTATGAAGTGGTTTATCTATAGATAAACTAGTTCCAAATAGAATCTATCTTTTATAAACCTATTACCATTAATAGTTAACATAAGTATCACTTAGTTTTATTAAATGGAACTGGATTATCTATTCCGCTGAACTGATAAACTACTTCAGTAATTAAACTCCAAATAAAGATTTCGATGGTTCTACGAATCTTTATTTGGATAAGTTCTAATATGAAGTAGTTTATCTATATAGATTAAATATAATATTTTATTGAATAGGTGCCATAAGTATTCTTCCTGTGCCACGATATACATTTACTAAACCTTCTCCAGAAACTGCGGAACCAATTAAACTTTTGCTAGACTTCTCAACTCTAAAATCTAAGGTATCTGACCAAGCAATTGCATAGTTTCCATCAATTCTAACCTCATCATTTTCAAGTACAAATTCTATTAGTTCATCTCTTGGTACTGGACTTTCTAGAACAGCAACTCCTTGACCTTTTAGACATAAATTAAATAATCCTTCTTTACCAAGCATTGCTGAAGACAAATTTGTTCTTGCTACTACTTTTTGTTGAACCTTAGACTCACATGCAAGGAAAAGTCCATCGTCTAGCACCATTCCGCCCCAATCAGAAACCTCTTCAAGCAAGATATGTCTATAAGTAGGCTCTAACATCAATAAGCCGTTCCCTTGATATTTAGGCTTAATTGCAGATTCCTTTGTGACCTTAGAAGATAAAGCCTTACCGAACAAATCTCCAAGCCCTTTAACATCAGCAACCATTGTAACAGCTCCAGAAGTCCACTGCATTGCTCCAGCACTGATGGTATATGCATTGCCTTTTAGCTCAATTAGGACTTGTCTTCTTCTAACATTCATCTCTGAAGCAAAATATGCAGCCATAGCATTAGTAGCATTTAC
Source organism: Clostridium yunnanense (assembly GCF_016595795.1). GTDB lineage: Bacteria > Bacillota > Clostridia > Clostridiales > Clostridiaceae > Clostridium_AR > Clostridium_AR yunnanense. Next base: position 239,400 of record NZ_JAENHN010000059.1, on the reverse strand, counting down.
ACTTAAGTCTTTCTTGTACTCCAGAACCTTAACACCACCTCTAGACTCTACAACTTCAATATTCTTGTTCTCAAATATATTTTTACACGTTACCATTTATACCTCTCCCCTTAGAACAAATTTGTATCCCAATACATTTTTATACATTTAAGTTAAAATAATTATATTATATATACACTAAAGATTCAATGAAACTAATTTTCTATTTTAAATTAGCATACTACCTAATTTTATGCACTTACCTCACTATTATAGTATTTTGCTTGAGCTTGCCACAATTCATAATACTTACCACCTTCATTTTTTAAAAGTTCATCATGTTTGCCCTTTTGCACTATTCTGCCTCGATCAAATACCGCTATTTCATCACAAAATCTACAAGAGGAAAGTCTATGTGATATATAAAAAGCTGTCTTTGTTCCTACAACATCATTAAATTTAGTATAAATTTCAAACTCAGCTATAGGATCTAATGCCGACGTTGGTTCATCTAATATAATTATTGGTGCATTACGATGAAGCGCTCTCGCTAATGCAATCTTCTGCGCTTCTCCTCCGGAAATTTCCACTCCTTCTTCATCAAATTCCTTGTATAAAGAAGTCTGTACCCCATTTATCATAGTACTTAACCTTTTATCCAATCCAACTTTACTTAAAACTTCCTTTACATTTTCTTCATCAAAACTCACAGAAGCTGTTACATTTTGACCTAATGAGAAAGAAAAAAGTTTAAAATCCTGAAAAACTATAGAAAATAACCCCAAGTACTCCTCATAATCATATTTTCTTATATCTATTCCATTTAGAAGTATCTCACCTTCATTTGGTTCATATAATCTAGCTAAAAGTTTTATAAACGTAGTTTTACCAGATCCATTCATCCCCACTATCGCTAATCTTTCACCTATATCTAATTTTATCGATATATTTTTAAGCGCATAGATATCTGTACCCGGATATTTAAAAGAAACATTTCTAAATTCTATCTCATACTCATCATCATCTCTTTTTTCAACAGGTATAGTTCCTTTATATTTATAATCTTCAATATTTAGAAAATCAATATATAGTTGTAAGTACTTATTATTATTTATAATAGCATTTACAGAAGTCAAAAACCTCTTACTTCCCTCCATAAATTGACTTATACTTCCTGTATACTGGACAACACTTCCTATACTTATAGCACCTACTATAGCTTTTAACCCTACAAAAACATATATAGTTCCACTTACTAATGAAGTAATTAATCCGTCAAATCCCCTATATTTAGCATCCTTATAACCTAAATCGTTAAAAAGTTTTTGGGTTCCTTGAGTAAAATCCTTATTCTCTTTTATTAATATTTCTTTTTGATTGCATAGTCTTATCTCTTTTCCTACATTATAATCTAAAATTTGACCAAAATAATATCCAAAAACTCTATTGATATCCATAACCTTAGAAAAACTATTGAAAAACAAAGTATTAGATTTTGTTTGCATTTTCAGACTTAATCCAATACAGACAATTACAAGAATTAAGAAACCATAAGAAATAATATTAGAATTTATAATTGATAAGTAACTGTCTAGGATTGCCTCTGATTTAAATAAATTTATCACCAAATAAATTGACACTACAACTGTGAAAAATCCCTTTTCTAAATCTGCAAGATACTCTATAAGTGCAGAAATCCCACCACCATTCATATTTTCTGATTCTGCAATCTTTGTACGTAATAAATGAATTTCTGGATTTTCAACCTGCTCGTAGTTCATATTCACTATCTTCTCATTTAACTTCATTTTTTGGTTTTGCATTGTAATGTTTCTTAGCATAGTTACTAAATGGTCTAGTGCAGCAGAAATTAAATGAACTGCCAGATTCAAACTAATAGTTACTACTACTAGAAACTTAAGCTTATCTAAATTCTTTGCTCCAATTAGTTCGTCTATAATCTTAGCAGACATATAGATGTTTATAAATGGAGCCATAGACTTAAATACTGCATCAATTAAAGCACAAGGTATTAACCAAGGCTGTAAGCTGAATATTTCCTTTAACCCTATCTTTAAGGTGTTTATATTATATTTTATTTTGCTTTTATGCATATTTTTCACCACCTATGTCATCTTTATAATAGTAACTTTGCATATCATACATATCTTTATAACGGCTCTGTTTTTTCATTAAATCATCATGACTTCCTTCTTCTAGCAAAGTTCCATTTTCAATAAATAGTATTCTGTCACAGAATCTTGTAGATGATAATCTATGTGATATGAATATTGAAGTGTGCTCTCTTGTGAGTTCGTTGTATTTTTCATATATTTCACTTTCTGCTATAGGGTCTAACGCAGCAGTAGGTTCATCCAGTATTATAATTGGCGCATTTTTATATAGCGCTCTTGCAAGCATAAGTTTTTGCATCTCTCCGCCAGATAGATCTATTGCCTCTTCATAAATAGATTTCACTAATAGAGTTTCTTTACCTTTTGGTAATGTATCTAACTTTTCAATAAGCCCAGACATATTAAGAACCTTCTCTAATTTTACACAATCAATTTTACTTTCTGGCTGCAGTGCAATATTTTTTTCTATGCTTACTGGTAATAAATGCGTGTCTTGAAAGACTACTGAAAACAAAGTATAGTATTCATCTCTATTATAAAGATTACTCTTCTTCCCATTTATATAAATTTCACCTTTTGTAGGAGTATAGAGTCCACAGATTAGCTTTACTAATGTAGTTTTACCTGCTCCATTAATCCCTACTAAAGCTATCTTCTCTCCCTTTCTTATATGAACATTCATATTTTTAATTGTATAGTGTTCTGCACCGGGATATTTATAATATAGATTTCTAAGCTCTATATCACATGGCAATTCAACGGATGATGGCAAATCTACACCTGCTGCCCTATTCATCTTGTCTTCCATCTCTAGGTATTCCCTTAAATCACACACATCTAGACTAATTGTATTTAAGGAATTGAAGTTAGCTACAATTCCAGATAACCATGTAGAAAAACCAGTGACTGCTCCAAAGTAAAGCACAAAATTTCCAATTGTCATATCTTTATATAATACTGAATATATGAGAAATCCATAAGTTATCCCATCTCTAAATAAAACAAGTACCCCATCAATAAAGTTGCTAATATATCTCCTATAAATATTTTTCTTTTGATAATATATCTTTTCTTTTTTAAGCTTAATAAACATTTGCTTAAACCATTTAAACATACTGTAAAGCCTCATATCTTTTGCAGAATTAAATTCTCCAGTTTTATTTATTACATATCTAAGCTTTCTTTCTATAGGAACTAAATTGTCTTTATTTCTATGCTCAAACTTACTTATATACACTCCTAGAAAATAATTTATTACTGATGACATAACTAAAAATACAACTATGATTGGGTGAATAGTGGCTATTATTCCACCATACAATAATAACCCCATAATATTAGAAATAAGTGTGACGCTAACCTTTATTATTGTTTCTGCAGCTGAATTATTGGAAGCTGTAGCCATTTGTGCCTTTGTAATCTTTTCTTGCCCTACAGGACCATCTATATTCTCGAAATCTGTATCTAAGGCCTTCATTGTAATCAATTCTGTATAGTTAGCTCTATAAGAAATACCTCTAAAGCCTGTTATAGAAAACGAAACATTTAGCAGTGTATTTAAAACAATAATACCTACAATTGGCATTCCAATATTAAATAATAATTGGCCAACAGATACCTTACTAGTAACTGAATCAATTACTAACTTTGGCAGATAAATTGTCAAAAATGGAACAATTACAGACGCAGGAATCTGCATAAACCCAAATAGAAACAATATCTTATCCCACTTCCAAATATTTTTTATTAAATATATACTATTTCTTAATGTTGAGTATTTAGGCTTACTTTTTTTAGCCTTTATCTCTGTCATTTTTATCACCTCAATCCCATTATATAAATAGGTTTTTATTCTTACATAAAAAAAGCACCAATGGTTAAATTAAAAACACCAATGGCACTAAAGTGGTAAAATTATTTCGGTTGCAAATACCCCTTCTTCACTTTGTCTATTTATAAAACCATTATATTTAGCTACGATGCTGTCAACTCTTTTTAATCCAAAACCATGATTTGATCCAATTTTTGTACTTAAATAAACCAAGCCAGACCTTCCAGTTTCTCCCTCTACTGAATTTGTTATTGATATATATAATTGCTGCTTCATTTCTCTTATGTAAACTCTTATAAATCTTTCTTCTATCCTATTAATCTTAAGTGCAGCTTCCATGGCATTGTCCATTAAGTTTCCAATTATAACACTTAAATCTATGTCAGAAATTTTAAGTTTTTTAGGAACTGCCGCCTTGGCATTTATATTTATTTCATAACTTACTGCCAACGATAATTTAGAGTTTAAAATCGCATCTACCATTACATTACCTGTTTTTAAAATAGTATCTACATTGACCAGATCTTTGTCCAAATCATTTAGATATTTCTCCATTTCTGAGTATTTTTCTAAAACAAGATGAGCTTTCATAGTTTGTATATGATTGTGGTAATCATGCCTCCAGCCTCTCATTTGCTTGTAGATATTTTCGATTTCATTATAGTGTTTTGTTATTAGATCATTTTGGTAGTTTGCAATATAATTATCTACAAACTTATAAAATGTATATCTAAGGCACATTATCAGAACTAATATGAAAAACAAAATAAAAAAAATAATCATAAGCACTCTAAAACTACTCATTAATGCCACCTCTAAAATAGTTAATAAAAGCTATATTGGTACTTGCATATTGTCTTCGGCTTATAGGGATCATCTCACCATTGTCTAGCTCTAATTCACTTGACCCAATTCTTTTTATGTACTTCACTCCAACTAGGTAAGACCTATGGCACCTTATAAAACTACTCTCATCTAGCTCATTTTGTATAGCACTAATATTTTTTCTTGTTGTAAACTTACCATTTATAGTATTTACATCTATACTATGAGCAAAAGCTTCAACATAAACTATATGATCTTCTAACACCCTGTGAATTTCTCCATTTGTATTAATTAAAATAGTTTTTCCGCACTTTGGGAGTTTAGAAATAGCTTTATCAAGACATTGGTGAAGCTTTTCTTCTTTTATAGGCTTTATTAAATAATTTATTGCAGCTACATCATACCCTGCTCCAATGTACTCAGCTACAGCTGTGATAAAAATGATGTTTATTGATTCATCTTCTGTACGTATTTTTCTTGCTAGCTCAATGCCACTTTGACCTGACATTTGAATATCTAGTAAAAGTATTTGATATTTTTTATCCATACTCCAAACGAACTCAAAGCCTTCAGCATTAAAAAATGGTTCAATTGATATTCTTAATTTTCTCTCTTCCGCCCAATTCTGAACATATTTCTGCAGGAGCTCAACTTGGACTTTTTCATCATCAACTATAGCTATATTAATTATATCCGCCATCTTATTTTCACCTTTCAACTTACTTAATTACATCCTTTTATCTCATAAAAACCATACATATCTAGGCTTATTTACCTCTTTATGCATGGTTTTTAAGTATATATATTTTCTATTGTTTTTTATAAAAATCAAACAAATATAAACAACTAAGTAGTACTCAATGGTTTATTTATATTTTCAGTGTTATTCTGCACTCTTTATAGTATAAGTGTTTGCAGCATTTAAAGGTACTGTATTAAGGTAAGTCTCTCCTGTTTTACTAAAGGTTACTCCATAGGTTATTCCGTTATTACTTCCATCTCTAATTCCTCTTACTTGAATTACAGCCTTATCTGGCACTGAAACTTTAACAGGTTTGTGTCTTATCGAGAAAGCTTCCCCATTAGGTGATCCATCTACAAAAACTTGAACATAATCTCCATCTTCTTTATCAACAAAGTTCCATATGGAGAGTTCAATCTTTCCATAGCTTTTCCCTGTATCTACGGTAAAGTCTTTTGCATCTAGTTTCACAGTATTTTTACTTAACATCTCTCCAGCGTTGATACCATCAAGCTTACCAGATATAAGATTGGATTTATAATTTGCAGCACCTGCTCTTCCAAAGAAGCCAGTGTAAACTATAGCTGCTATTGCTAGCATTCCAACTACCATTCTGAAAGTTTTCATTGCTGGGGTTATATAATCATTTTTCTTTTCTTTTTCTTCAATTCTTTTATATTGTGTCTCTTCACTTGATGGTTCGTCACTCACAGGTTGTTCATTTGCATCAGCTTCATATTCTTCGTTTTCAGGTATAATATCTTCCTTTATTGTATCTTCATTTAATGATTCTTCATTGTTATATCGTGGACTAATTAACTCATCATCATTATCTTTACGAACTTTATTTGATGCTTTATTAGTATCAAATACATCAGCTTCTTTATTTAAATTATCTTCTTTAAATTGCTTCATAATATCTCCTCCTACTAACTAAGCTTTTGTGCTATAGTTTTGCATTCTTTCTTCTGGCTTTGGCATGAAGTTTATAATCGGCTTCTTAGAGTAATAAATAGAAACAAATACTCTCCAAAGTACCAATGCTAATGCAAATACAGCTATCCCAAGCTTTTGTCTTCCTGGATCCAAGGTAATATGACTCCAATTTAAAACGTCAGTTCCAATTGCTATAAACAAGTTAGCTATTATTAGATATTTAATTGTCTCAAACAAAGACGGAAATGCAAAGTATATTCTTCTTAAATTTTTAAATCTAAGTGATATATAGGTTAAAACTACGACAGAAATCATTATATTAATATACTCAATTGTTACTGAATATCCAGAACTAATTATCTTTATTGCACTAGATATGGCCATAACAGGAGTAAAAACAAGTAAAAATAAAACTATAGGTATAAAGATTACACCAAAGGCAATTGCCACTAAATTACTTATAAGTTTATAGATTGTTCCCATATTATCACCCTCCTATAAACTCACTGCAGAAACATCGACTTCTTCTATAGTCACAAGATGTTCTTTAGTTAAGTTTTCTATATTTTCAAGTCTTACTGCTTGATTTCTAACTGCTTTTTCAAATAAGTTTCTTACATATCTTCCATTACCAAAAGCAGAAATCTTTGAAGCATCCTCAAATATTGTCTTCATCTTATTTCTTGCAGCTTCAGTAAGTACATATCCCTTATTTCTAAATACAATGTCTGCAATATCTAAAAGATCTTTTACTGAGTAATCTTTGAACTCTATTATATTAGCAAATCTTGATTTAAGTCCTGGATTTACCTCTAGGAAGTTGTCCATATCTTCGCTGTAGCCTGCAAGTATAACTAAGAGATTTTCTCTGTTATCATCCATACCTTTGACCAAGGTATCAATGGCTTCTTTACCAAATCCACTATTGCTTCCTGCATCCTGTGCTAAAGCATAAGCTTCATCTATAAATAATATACCACCTAAAGCAGCATCTATCTTTTCCTTAGTCTTTATAGCAGTTTGACCTACATATCCAGCTACTAAGCCACTTCTATCTGTTTCCACAAACTTTTTATCTTTTAAAACTCCAAGACTATATAAAACTTCACCTATGATTCTAGCCATAGTAGTCTTACCAGTACCAGGGTTCCCTTTAAATATCATGTGAAGAGTTTGTGAATCATCAGATGGAAGCCCTAAAGCTTTTCTTTGTTTCTTTATTCTAAGCTGAGCCTGAAGACTTCGTACAAAGTCCTTAACCTCATCAAGTCCAATTACATCCTTTAGTTTAGCTTCTAAATCAAAGCTTTCATTTTGAGCTGTACTAACTCCAAAATCTTCTTCTGTCAACAGCACCACTGCTTTTTCATCGAAGTCTTCTAAATCTGCAATTCTTGAGGATTGGGCTCTTATAGCTTTTTCAACTATATTCCTAACCATTCTTCCGTTACCAGATTGTGCTCCACCTTTTCTCTTTTCTTCATCTATAGAAGTTCTAAGTTCATCTTCAGCATTACCTGCAAGGACAAAACCTTTTCCTTTTATCATAGATTTACCTATTAGTAAAAGCTCGTCTAGGCTATAGTCTGAGAAATTTATCTTAAGTGGGAATCTAGATTTAAGTCCTGAGTTTGTATCTAAAAACTCTCCCATTTCCTTATCATATCCTGCAAGTATTACTATGATATCTTCTCTAAAATCCTCTACAAGTTTTACAAGTACATCTACAGCTTCCTTACCTAAAGGATCATTTTCTGAAGACATAATTGCATAAGCTTCATCTATAAATAGAACTCCACCTAAAGCTGATTTAAATATTTCAGTAGCTTTTTTAGTGGATTCGCCTGAGTATTGACCTACAAGTCCACTTCTATCAGTTTCTATAACTTGACCTGATTTTAATATACCCATCTTCTTCATTAAATCAGCAATAAGTCTTGCTACTGTAGTCTTTCCTGTTCCAGGATTTCCAGTGAATATCATATTTAAAGATTGTGAAGACTCTACATTTATTCCAAGCTTCTTTCTCTTTTCCTTAGCAATAAGCTGCTTTTCTAAATCTCTTATAAAATTCTTAACTTCGTTTAGTCCTATTACCTTTGAAAGTTCTGCTTCTAAATCAAAATCAACCTTCTTATCAAATCCAAAATCACTTACAGTAAGAGTGTTCATATCATCCTTACTTATATCTTTTTCATCAATTGCTGCAAGTCTCTTGGACTGATTTGCGATAGCCTGCTCTATTATATTTCTAGCAAGTCTTCCATTTCCACTATCATTTTTACCCTTTATCTGTTTTCCTTCATATAAAGTTATAAGCTGCTCATCTAAGATATCCTCTAGTTTATATCCATTGGATTTTGCAAGCACTTTAGAAATTTGCAAAAGTTCCTTTGGAGTATAATCTGGAAACTCAACATTATGATTAAATCTTGATTTAAGTCCACTGTTAGTCTTTAAGAAATCTTCCATTTCTTTTGTATAACCTGCAAGGATAACAACAAGATTATCTCTATTATCTTCTACAGCTTTAACAAGACTGTCCACTGCTTCTATACCAAAAACATCATTATTATCTCTTGCTAAAGAGTAGGCCTCATCGATAAATAGTATTCCTCCCATAGCAGAGTTTACCTTAGCCATAGTCTTTTGAGCAGTTTCACCTACATACTGTCCTACTAAATCATTTCTTGAAACTTCTACTAAATGACCACTGCTTAAGTATCCCAATGCCTTTAGGTACCTAGCCATAATTCTAGCCATGGTTGTTTTTCCTGTACCAGGATTACCTGTAAATATCATATGAAGAGATATTTTTGCTTCACTAGCTCCTTGACTTTTTCTAAGATTTTGTACTTTTATATTATCTTGTAAAGTCTTTATAAATGTCTTTACACTATCTAAACCGATGATATCATCAAGTTCTTTATTTAATTCTTCTATTCCTTCTGTATCAGCTTTCTGTATAACTGATGCCAACTGGATCTTTTCTGATCCATGAGCTATAACCAATTCATCATTAGACACCTCTAAGGTATATCCCTTATTCTTTACAATCTTCTCTGTAAGCTGAAGTTCAACGATAGGTGCATATATATTTTCTTCTATAAAAGTACTTAATGCATGAGCTCCTTCAGCTCTGTTTATATTATTTATTATATAATCTAATATTTTGCTTTCCTTAAAAGTAATACCAACACTAAGATTATTATATATTTTCGTTATACATTCATCTAAATCAGCCTTCGCTATTTTAGAAAGATTTTCCTCAGTAAGTGCTGTTGTACTTATTATGTCATAGACCTTTTGCATAAACTTGCTTGAAAACATTGTTCTAATCTTATCTTCACTCTTCTCAGTGATGAAGACTAGGTATTTACCATTAGCTTGAATTTCATCTGTAGTATTTAGATTAAGTGTTCCTTTACCAGTTACATCTACCATGGAATCAGATTGATCCATAAATCTTCTATTAAGTTCAAGCTTTTCATCTATAACTAATTTAGAGATAAGATCCAAAACATTAGAATGGCATTTATCATAATTATCAAAAACAACTACAGGCTCTTGTCCATAGAGTGCAGTATATAAGTCGGACAAAAATAAGTTATCTGCATCTTTTTCCAACTTATAATTAGCTAAATCTAATGTGAAAACTCCAGATTTCTTTAAAACCTTTTCTTCTTTTAAAAATCTTGTTATAGCTTTTATTGAAAGATGTCTGCCCGATCCCTTAGGTCCAGTGACAAAAATAGCATTCTTAACACCATCCGTATCTCCATATACAAAAGGTCTTTTAAAAGCAATACATAACTTTCTTAAGTATTCCTTTTGGCCTAATACATACTTTGATAGTTCGCTCTCAATTGTATCAAAAGCTTTTTCAAGCTGATCTATAGGTTTTTCTATCTTTGTATCTATATCGCTTACACTTTCAGTTGATGAAATAGCGCTATTACTATTGGTTGATATTGTATTTGCTTCATTATTAATATTTTTAGATACGCTATTTACAGTATCCACTGTGCTCTTAGCCATCTCTTTAACTACATTCTTGCTTGACCCTACTGACTTTTCAACATGATTAACCACTTGCTCAGTGGATTTTACAGCATTTGAAACTGTTTTAGCAGCTTTTTTTCCTACAGTACTTGTTGCATTTGTAACAGCTTTGCTTGCTGCCTTTTGGCTTTTCTTAAACATTTCCTTATTTATAATACCGTTTTCTTTTATGTAATCTGCAACTTGAATTTCCGGAAATAAAATTCTAAGCATGCTTTTTGGCTTTAAAGGTTCTTTATTTGAATTATTTTTTGCCAATCTTAACTCCCCCAGTTCTATCCATGATTACTAATTATATCACAAATTTTGCCATAATATACAAGCTTATTTTATATCTTAGCTTGTTACAAAAGTTTTCATTTAACAATTATGAAAAAAATAAGAGCACCTCTGAAAGAGATGCTCCAAGATAATAATAGTATGATTTTATGGTTTTATTAAATAGAAATTTTTTAAAAAATTAAAATATTGAAAAAATTACTTTTCTCTCTTACATTATTTAATTGACCTTTCTCCTTCTAAGAAGCATTATCATTTTTATATAATCTTCTTCTTAATATGAATACAGATCCTGAAAGCAATGCCAACATACCTAATATCAATAAAATCGAACTATCAATAACGCTTCCAGTCTGAGGTATAACAGCTACAATCTTTATATTATTAAACATAAAACTCTGTGCATCTGAAGATTTAACCTGAACCTCTAGTACTTTATCATTTAAGCTATAGCCCTTAGGAGCTTTTGTCTCTTTTATAGTGTAATTTCCATAGACTACGTCTTTAAATATCAAAGTACCATCACTACCTGATACAGCACTACTAATAGCTTTTCCTTCTGAATCGTATAAAGTAAATTCAGCTCCTGAAAGAGGATTATTACTTTCATCTACTTTCTTTATTGTGATATCAGCTTTTATCTTTGTATCAACGATAGCCTCAGCCTCATAAATCTTTCCATTCTCATTTCCATCTACCTTAGCACTTACAACTTTATCAGAAAGATTATATCCTTCAGGTGCTTTTGTTTCTTTAACCTTATATTCTCCATAATTAATATCAGTAAAACTAGCAATACCTTTGGAATCAGTTACTGCTTTTTTAACTATACTTCCATTTAGGTCAAATAAAGTTAGTTCTGCACCTGGTAAAGAGTTACCTGCTTCATCAATTTTCTTAATCTGTATTGTACCTGTTATCATTGTATTAGTTAAGCTATCCTTCAATATCACTCCATCCTCTTTAATACTAAATGGATGTTTTTCAGTATTTAGTAGATATCCTTCTGGAGCCTTTGTTTCTAAGAAATAATAGTTACCATAGTCTAGTTTATTAAACTCAGCCTTTCCATCTGCAGCTGTTACCTTGCTAACTACAAGTTTACCATCAGCAGTATATATAGATATAGTTGCTCCTGGTACTGGTGCCGAGGTTGAAAAATCACTCTTTGTTATAATTATACCTCCGGTGATTTTTGTATTTGTTAAAGCATCCTTTAAAATTACTCCATCCTCTTTAATACTAAATGAATGTTTTTCAGAGTTTAACAAATACCCTTCTGGAGCCTTTGTTTCTAGGAAATAATAACTTCCATAAACTAATTTATCAAATTCTACTGAACCATCTGCTGAAGTAACCTTACTAGTAATAAGCTTATCATCACTGCTATACAAGGATATTGTTGCTCCTGGTACAGGTGCTGAAGTTGATACATCAGTCTTAGAAATTTTTATTCCTCCATAAATCTTAGTATTTGTAAAGGTGTCTTTTAAGATAACACCATTGTCCTTAATGCTAAATGTATGCTTTTCAGTGTTTAAAGTATATCCAATTGGCGCTTTTGTCTCCAAGAAATAATAGTTTCCATAAGGCAGACTATCAAACTGCACAGTACCTTCAATACCTGTAACCTTACTTATAACAAGCTTATTATCGCTAGTATAAATTGAAACAGTTGCTCCTGGTACTGGTAATGAGGTTGATATATCAATTTTAGAAATCTTTATTCCTCCAGTAATTTTTGTATTTGTTAAAGTATCCTTTAAAATAACTCCATTATCTCTAATGCTAAAAGGATGCTTTTCGGTGTTCAACAAATATCCTTCTGGAGCATTTGTTTCTAAGAAATAATAATCTCCATAAGTTAAGTTATCAAATAAAACAGTGCCATCAACTGCTGTCTCCTTACTAGCCACCAATATATTATCTATATTGTATATTGAAATGGTAGCTTTAGGAATTGGAGCTGAAGTTGATATATCAGTCTTTGATATTTTTATTCCACCAACTATCTTTGTGTTTGTAAGTTTATCTGTTAATATAGTACCATTATCTTTAATTTCAAATTGGTGCTTTTCAGTATTTAACTGATATCCTTCTGGAGCATTTGTTTCAGTAAAGTAGTATTTTCCATATATTAGGTTGTCAAATAATACTATTCCATCAGAATTGGTAACTTTACTATCTACCAGTTCATCATTTTCAGTATACACTGAGATTGTAGCTCCTGGTATTGCATCTGAAGTAGATATATCAGTTTTAGAAATCTGAATACCTCCAGTTATCTTTGTATTAGTTAAACTGTCTCTTATGATAACTCCATCTTCTCTAATACTGAATGGATGTTTATCAGTATTTAGAACATAGCCTTCAGGTGCATCAGTTTCTAGGAAATAGTAATCGCCGTACTCCAAATTATAAAATTCCACCATACCCATTTCAGTTCCCTTACTATTAACGAAGGTACCATCATTTTTATATATAGATATAGTTGCTCCTGATAATGGTTCTGAAGTAGATATATCAGTTTTAGTAATACGAATACCGCCAGTGATTTTTTCATCTTTCCATGTATAACTTATATTCTTTACTTCGCTACTGCTGTCAATGGTAAAACTATATAGCCCCTCTTCAACTCCATCTGGTTTGGTTAAATTATATCCAGTTGGAGGAGTTACTTCTTGAACATAGTAAGGAATATCGTATCTTATTCCGTCAAACTTTAGATTCCCGTCAATATTGGTGGTTCCAGTGTTTATAACATTTTTATACCTGTCTATAAGATTGAAGGTTGCACCTTGCAATTTTTTTGTGTTATCCTTGCTATCTACCTTTACTACAGTGATACTTCCTGTTTCACCAGTACCACCACTGCCACCTCCTTGGTAAACCACATTTACATTACCAGAAGTAGAATCCTCTTCTGTTTTACTTCCCTTAAAGGAAGCAGAATTTTTAAATGGAGATTTACTCTTATCTGTAACATTAGTCCTAAAACTTAGTAGATAAGGTCCATTTAGAGCTTCCGGGAAAGTGAAGGTGAATTTCCTTGTTGTCATATCATACTTAACACTTTTTTCATTAAGCTGTACTAAATCGCCTTTTGTTAAAGTACCGTTTGGGTTCAAAATTTCCTTATACAAGGTTACCGAAATTGTATCAAGAGCTAATCCCTCCTGTAAGTTATCTTCAATAGTTGCATTGTCTAGAGGTATTGCATTAGAATTAACGACTACATTCCAGTCTATATAATTATTTCCTTGTTTATAATCAGCAGACTTTGCTATCACTGTATTTCCAATAGTCTTAGTACCTTCACTACTTACTCCTGGAGGAATTACATCTCCTGTCAAACTTGCTTTATTCTTTAGGGTCTTATCTCCATTTTCCTTAAAAACAGTTAGATCAGTGATCTTTGTCTTAAAGGTTATAGTATAAGTTTTATTTATAGTATCAGAGAAAGTATAAGTTAAGATTCCAGTTTTCTCTTTGTCCTCACTTGCTGCTTTTACATAAGAGAACTTGCTTACATCTCCATCACTATCAATGGTTGCAGAATTTTCAACATATTCCTGTCCTAGAGGAATGTTGTCAGTTACTACCGCATTCTTTATAGGCATAGCATTTTTATTAATTACAACCTTCCAAGTTAGTTCTCTTGTAGTGTAATCATAACCTATATTTGATTTATTAATAACTTCACTTGTAACATTTATACTACCTGTTGAAGATGATTGTGGTATATTACTTCCTGTTAATACTGCTGTATTATACTCTGTACTAGTCTTATTAACACCAAAAACATTATTATCCATAATCTCAGTTTTAAAGGTTATAGTGTAGGTTTTGTTAATGGTGCCAGAAAACTTATAAGTTAAGGTTCCTGTCTTAGAAGTATCACCAGTTGAAACTGGTACATATTCGAAGCCTTTTATATCAGCACCTTGATCGATAGTTGCCGAATCTTCAACATACTTTTGTCCTACTGGAATATTATCTGTAACCACAGCATTATCAATGTTTATCTTGTTGTTATTAACTATGATCTTCCAAGTAATATAATGAGCCGAAGGATCATAGGATACTCCAGTTTTTCTAATAACATTTGATGGCACGCCTACTCCATTACTAGTTGATGATGGTGTTCCATTAACCCCTTCACCACTTAAGGTAACTGTATTAGTATAGGTTTTACCTGCATTAGAATTATAAACATTAGGATCAGTTACATCTGTTGAGAAAGTTATTGTCTGAGGTTTATCTATGATTCCCTGGAAAGTATATTCTAAAGTATTGTTATTGTAGGTATAGCCTGTTGTTACACTTCCATTAACCTTAAAGCTGCCTGCGGTTAAGGTCAAGCCTTCAGGAATCTTATCATTAATTTTTGCATTTGTCAGAACCTGAGCGTTATTGTTGACTTTTATGGTCCAGTCAATTCTACCAGCAATACTGCCGCTTTCACTAGTCATCTCTACGTACTTTCCGCTCTTATCAATATAATTTGTAGTAACTGTCACTGAAGCTGTGTTAGAAATTGTAGTACCATCATGATTAAGAGTAACAGTGTTATACTCCTTAGTACTATCCCCTTCCTTTTCAAAAGCTTTCGGATCTGTTACCTTTGTTTTAAAGGTTATTTTGTACACATCATTTATTGTTTCTGGAAAAGTGTACTTTAAGGTTCCTGTCTTTGCAGTGTCACCTGGTTCTGCTGGTCGATAGCTGAATTTACTTGTATCGCCGCCATTGTCTATGGTTGCTGAATTCTCCACATATTCCTGACCTATAGGAATGTTATCTATAACCTGGCCATTTTTAACCGTAACTTTTTCTTTATTAACTTTAACTGTCCACATAATCTGATTTGTACTTGGATCATAGCTACCGCTTTTTTCAATAGAGGTTGCTGGAATTGATGGCTGTTCAAAGTTAATGCTAATTGTTACAGGATTGGAATTCCCCCCAAGATCAAACACTATTTTTTGAGGATTAGTATTACCTATATTACTTTTGTCAAATACAGTATCCACATAAAAATAACCGCTTACATTTGAATGAGTACTAGCATAATCTGAAAAAGTTATAATTATGTCTCCATTTGTGTTAAAAGTTACTTTGCCCAAAGTACCATTTTTACTATCCTTAATATCTAAAGCAAAAGCGTATTGAATAGCAATTTGTTTAGGCATCTTCATTTTATAAGTGTCCCCTGCCTTAACATCTCCGGTATTTGGAATTGCAAAAGTATACTTTACACGTACCTCAGAACTTTTATCAATGCCATCCTTTAGTGGTTGGTCCTTTAAGTCAGTTACACTTACCCCAGTTATAAATGGAAAGTCTGCAATCTCCTCTGCCTTAACCACTTTTGTTTGTAAGGCTTGAGAGAAAATTTGTACTATAAAGAATACAAGCATCAGTACAATGGTCGGTAATTTTCTTTTTTTCATTTCTTCACTCCTTTTAATAGTTTTTAAAAAAATAAAACCGACCAATTTTTTAAAATTGGCCGGTTGCACTACTAGCTCCCTGTATACAAAGTGCCCAAATAAGTATACAGATCAAAACTTCCAACATATAGTAATTCAGCTTCTGTATAATATATTTATAGTTAGGTAATAATTATTACAAAAAAATAAAGATAGCGAGAATTATTGTAAATTTCTCGTTATCTTTACCTTTTTAAAAAAATATTTTATATTTCTATATAATTTTATGATTGAATACTTAATATGTTAAAACTTGCAATACAATCTTTAACACCTTAAAACAAACTTAAAAATATATGTTTCTTTTATCTAACATTAATTATATCCTTTAGTTCATTAAGGCTACTTATCTCATAGGTTGGCTTTATAGATGTTGTATTTGGAGTTTTACTCGGATTGTACCAACAGGTGTCAATTCCAGCATTTACTCCACCCTTTATATCAGAGCTTAAACTATCTCCAACCATAAGAACCTTACTCTTATCAGTGTGTTTTAGATTACTTAAGGCTAGCTCAAATATCCTTGGATCTGGCTTAGCTACCTTAACTTCTTCTGAAATCACCACATCTTGAAAATATTTTGCTATAGTAGATTTTTTTATTCTTCCATTCTGAACATCGGTTAAACCATTTGTTACTATGGTTAATTTATAATCCTTATACAAACTCTCTACAAGCGCCTCACTATCCTCAAATAAGAAAGATGCATTGGCTAGGTGCTTCATATACGCCTTAGCAAATTCAACTTCGTCGAAAGCAACTTCTAATTTATTTGCTAATCTCTTGAATCTTTCTACTTTTAATTTTTCTTGTGTAATAAGCCCCTCTTCAAACTCTTTCCATATAGCTGTATTTATTTCACTATATATTTTCAAATGATGGTTTTCATCATATTTAATATCAAATTCAATCATAGAGTTTTTAAAAGCTTCTCTTTCAGACTTTCTAAAATCAAAAAGAGTTTCATCTGCATCAAATATTATAACTTCGTATTTCATATTAATCCCCCTTAAAGATATGATTTACTGCGGTAAATCATATCTTGTCTTTAATTTTATTGTAGTTTTTCTTTATGCTATGGATGTACCACTTCGTAATAAAATATAAATTCTAATATGAAGTAGTTCATCTATATAATTATAACATTAATTCCAATACGGTATATAATTAAACAAATATTACATATGTTTCTTTAGCCTTATGTAACATTTGTAATAGCAACGTCAGCTAGTTGTTTTTTTATTTTATTATCAGCTCTCGCATTTAAAACTAGTCCTATAAGAAATAATATAGCACCTATTACTTTTCCTTTAGAAAACACATCTAAATATATATAATCAATTATAGCACTTGCAAACATTTGCCCTATAAACCGCAGTATAACAACATACATTGCTGGCACTTTAGGAACTAAAACATTAAAAATGTAAGTTGTCAAAACTCCTATAAAACCACCTATAAAATATGGTAACGGAATTGATCGTATCAACTCATATGAAGGAATTGAATTTATCATAAATGTACATAGAATAACCGAAGATAAGGTTGCCATTAAATAATTTATCAAAACTCCATTAATCATTCCTGCCTTTTGCGATAACTTTCCGTTAATCATCATATTTACAACTATATTTACACCTATTAAAAAAGCTAAGAGAGTATATAAAATCATTTTAAGCCTCCACTACATAATAAATTTTCTATTTTAAATTTAAATAAAGGTACCGCTATAAAAACGTTTTAATTTAAATGGTTATTCATCCGATGGTTTAATTTAAATAATATTAACTATAGACTAAATAAAATATCTTTATATAACAATCATAACAATAGCTCCAAGTGAAATTATTGAAAACCCAAGTATTTTCTCTTTTCTAAATTTATTTACTGGCATTCCAAAAAGTCCAAAGTGTTCTACTATAATAGACATTACAAGTTGTCCATACAAACTTATGCTACTTGTCAAAGTTACCCCTATCACCGGGATACACAAATTATTTAAAAATATGGTTATAACCCCAAGAACCCCTGGCAATAAAAATAATAACTTCATTCCTTTTAATTTAGGAAATTTATTTTTTCTAATAATGGCTATAAGAACAATAGTTACTAAACCTATTGTATGAAATATCAAAGTGCTCATATATGGTCCTATTTCCTTAGTTACCATTCCATTAAAGAACACCATAATTGCAAGTAACACGCCATTAATAAGTGCTATATTTTTAAACATAATTAACTCCCCCTAAACTTTACATTACTTTGTAAATGCTTTATAAATAATTTATACCATTTATATAGATTCAAATAGGACATTTGTCCTGTACAGGAGGATTTATGAAAAGAATATTAAATAAAGAGTTATTAAATGATTATTTTACTAAAAATAATATTGAAAATATATTTGATAAAGACATAATAAACTGCTGCGAGCTACATTTTTATAAAAAAGATGAATTTGTACTGCATTCAGAATCAGAGTTAGAATATCTATATATGCTTGTAGATGGAAAGTTAAAAATTTTTTATCTTTTTGAAAATGGTAAGTCAATGCTGTTGAAATTCTATAAAGATTTTATCTTCATAGGTGATATAGAAATATTAAAAAACAAACCAATTCGCTGTAATGTAGAGGCAGTTGAAGATACTTATCTTATTGCAGTACCTGCAAATATAATTAGAAAATATTATATTGATAATACTAAGTTTCTTCATTATCTTATAGATTCCTTAAGTGAAAAACTTGACTCAACAATTAATAATAGTTCCTATAATTTTGTATATCCACTTAGTAATAGACTTGCTAGTTATTTAATAGAGCATTTAACTGAGGAAGATAATATAGTTTTAGATTCAAGCTTTAAAGAAATTGCTCAATTTTTAGGAACCACCACTAGACACTTAGGTAGAACTTTTAAAGAATTAGAAGCAAAAAATGTTATAAGATTAGATAATAAAACTGTTTATATTCTAGATAGAATAGAGTTAAACGAGCTTTCAAAGAATACCTTTTTAAAATCTCTTTAGAATTTTTCTGTAAATATTATTGGACAAATTAATATGATTTATGCAACAATTAATGAGTAAAATTTAGCAACCTTTTTAAAAATTTAAATATACAAATATAGAAGATAAGGATGAATTTATTATGGAGAAAAAAAACTCAATAAAAATAATAAAACCTAAATTACTTAATGATTTATCACCTTTTGAGCTTTCTGAGGGCAACATAGCAGACTATGATTCAATAACAGAATCATATATAAAAGATTGTTCCTTAAAATATCACGAAGCAAATAAAGTTTCATTTAATGAAGTCGTGTTTGAAAATACTACTATTAACAATGTTTCATTCCAAAAATCTGATTTAGTAGATGTTAGATTTGAAAATTGCGATTTATGTAATGTAGATTTTTCAGAATCCTCTTTTCATAGAGTTGAGTTTATAAACTGTAAGTTAGTCGGTATTAATTTTACTGATTCGACTTTAAAAAACGTTTTTTTTAAGGAATGTAATGGGCAATACTCACTTTTCAGATTTGTAGATTGTAATCTAGTACTATTTGATCACTGTCATTTACGTTACTCAGATTTTCAAGAAAGTAAATTTACTAAGTTAGAATTTAAAGAATCAGATCTTACTGAAAGTCAATTCTTCAACACTAAGCTAAAAGGAATTGATTTTAGAAGTTCAGAAATTGATGGCATAGCTGCTAGAATTCCAGACTTGGAAGGAATGATTGTATCAACTGCTCAAACAATAACTCTTGCTGCACTAATTGGAGTGGAAGTTAGATAATTCAGCAAATATACACTTTTCCATATAACTATAATTAGTTTGAAAGCTTATGAATTATCAATAAGTTTTAATAATAATTCAAACATATAACTCTCCTACTGATGGGAGAGTTTTTAAATCTTTAGGAATACCCCATGGAAGAAATACCTTCCAAAATTACAATGAATAACACTTACCTCCTTCGTAGAAAACCATAATTCAATTAGATTTGTGTATAAAAATCAGTAACAGACTTAAACCATACTATAAGTACAAGTATAAAAAGGAAGAAAAACAGCTATAGAGTAGATACAACGATAAATATTCAGTAAATTCCATATTTGTATATACTTCTACTTGGATGTATAATGATATTGTCACTATATAGTGACATTTAATTTTTACACTTTGATTTTTACAAAACTACAGCCTTAGCTGATAGATTTATTTTCTAAAAAACTTTTATATTTTTCAGCTGGATGTATACGTAAACATCGCAATTATACCAAATGTTATAGGAGGCTAATATGGGAACTTACAAATTCGCTTTAAAAATGCTTAAAACAGATCTTAAACAAACCGTGCTTTATCTTCTATTCGTAATCTTTTCAGTAGCTACTTTATTTATCGGATATGCTATGATGGATGACAATAATTATACGTCTCTTAGGGGTACTACCTCACAACTTTGCCAAGTGCTTTTGTTTGGGCTAACAATACTATTATTATTTATGGTGTTCTTCGCAAACTCCTACTTTATTACTTCTAAGACAAAGGAGCTTGCTATTGCAGAACTAAATGGAGTATGTTCTACTAAACTCATTGGTCTTTTAAGCTTTCAAACTTTTTTGCTTGGCATTGTAGGAAGTATAATTGGTATACTATTAGGATTGATTTCATTGCCTGTAGTATCCGTAGTTATGTATAAATTATTAGGTGCTCAGCAAAATATATATTCAACTACTTCAGATAGTATACTAATTACTTTTATAATAGTTATGCTTATAATGTGCCCTTATATAATAGGTGGAGACTATGGATATCTATTTCATAAAGAGATAAAAGATTTAATTTATGGACAAAGACAACTTTATACTCCTCATGCAAAAAAAATAACTATCCCAGAAATTGAAAATATAAAAAAGTTATTCCCTTTTTTGGAAAAATCCAAATCCGAAACACCGCACAAAACTAAGTCCATAACACCAAACAATATAATCTCTATACTCCTTTATTTTCTTCCTATAACAGTACTTTTTTTAAATTCAAAAAACTTTTATGGTTTAATGGTTTTTTATTTACTTTTCTCCGTTATTGGAATACACAAATTATTAACAGCCTTTTTTCCAGATAAAATATTAAGTCTTAAAAAAAATGTATTTGCTGGTGATGAAATTAAATTAATTTCACTAAGTAATCTCCACTACTCTTTAAGAAAGATGAACTTTCTTATTGTAACCTTAGCAATATCCACAGTGTCCCTTGTTTTTATAATCGGATCCTATGGTGAATCATACCAAGTTAAGGTTATGGGTATTTTCGTATATATTTGTGCTATTGTATCACTTGGCATTAGTATTTTGTACAAGTTTATGATTGAAGCCTCTTACAGAAAGCATATATTCATGCAATTGCAATTACTAGGATATCATACAAAGCAAATTAAAAAAATTATAAAGCAAGAATTAATATTACTATATGGTGTAGCTATAATAATACCTTTAGTCCACATTGTAATTTATCTTGCAAAGTTCATAAACTTAGGCATTATAACCCTACAATTGTCGTTAATGCTTTTATCTACTTTTATAATTATCTTTATTATCATGATTCCTATATCATATTTTGTATATAAAAAATCAGTGTTGTAAAGATATAGAAGAGTTTATTAAATTCAGTGTAAAATAAAAGAATCCTATTACTATAGGGTACCTTATATTGAAGATTTTTAAATAATAATCTTCAATATAAGGTATCTTTTAGTTAAAGGAATTCTTTTTTAGCTTATATAGATAATCCAGTTCTATAAACTTAAATATACTAGAAGCGATTTTGGCTATTAATGGTAGTTTACCTTATTTATAGATTCTATTTGGAACTGGTTTATCTATATTTAATATTATTGTTGAAATTTATAGTACTTACTATCTTAAACCTAGCATCTTACTTAATTTCTTTTCTCTTGTTTCTATTGCTCCCATTGGACATAGTTCTTGACAGCAAAAGCAGCGAATACATTTACTATAATTCCACTTTGGAATCAACTTATCATTATCCTTTTTAAAGGTTATAACATTTGGTTTTTCAGGACAAACCTCTGCGCATCTTTTGCAACCTACACATTTATCTGCAATTACAACTGGGTCAGGAGCAGCTAAAGATACTGCTAACTTATTTACAGATGGAGTAATAAAATTAACTACTTTTGCGCTACGGGATAATTTAAAATCTTTACACTTCATATCCTCTATTTTTTCCCCAAGAACCTCTATTTCTTCTGGAAGTACAGCTCCCCATTTTGTTTCATTTGCCACCTTTAAAAACGGTACAGCTAGTACATTATCATAACCAATTAATCTTACAGCCGTCGAATCAACTGCTGTAAGGCATTTTCCCATTATAATAGTATCCATCCTTTTAGCAGTTCCATTTCTAGGTCCATTGCCTTCCATTGCTAGTATACCATCAAGTATAGCAAAATTTGTATTCACAACAGAATTTAAATCCAAGAGCATTTTACTGAAATTAATAGCATCTGGTGATTTTGTATGCCACTGTGCCTTCTTAGAGCCAGGTACACAACCAAATTGATTTTTCACAGCTCCTGTATAATACATCATCGCATGAGTCTTTAATTTCGGAAGCGTTATAACTACATCAGCCTCATAAGGAGCCCTAGCAATGTTCCAAAACTTATACATTATAGGATTCTTAAGTTCTACATGGACTTCCTCATTAAAATCAACAAACTTAACTCCATATCTCTCAGCAACTTCCATAAGCCCTGATTGCTCAGCAGCCTTCTTATTGTTATCAGAAGCTGGTGAATCTCCAAACACTATATCATCACTATACTCCTTAACAATTCTTATAACCGCTTCAAACATAGCATAATGGGTTATTACAATAGAACCTTTTTCAACCACACTTAGAAAATTAGGTTTCAGTAAAACCTTGCTATTTTTAGGTATTAACTTTCTCAAAAAAGAACTTCCTCCTAATAATTCAAAGCCTTCTCTTAGTTTTTTTTCAATTGTGTCAACATTGTATTCGGTGCATTTTAATAAAGCAACCTTTTCCATAACATCACCCTTTTATATTAATTCTTTGTGTAAACTCATTAAAGCTTATGATGGCTAACTACCTAATGTTAATATAGTACTTTAACAGCACCTTATTATTATCTTAAAAAGTATTAATACTTTTATTTTCCTTATCTTAACATTATATCATATATTCCCATAGATATTAACAATTTTAACTTCATGACGATTGCATTAGTACTATAATTTGTATACACAATAATATATAAAAATGATATTTCAAAATTGTTTAACAGCAAATAAATTGACATATATTAATTCTTTTGTTACAATAATGAATATAATCAATAATTTAAATTGTATAACAACTTAAGGCAATAATATTTAGTTAATTTCAACAATATCAAATTCTTCAAAAACATTTCTTAGAAAGAGAAATTAGCTTTAATAAATCACTTAAGTTGCAAATCCTTTCATATATTCTAGCTATTATATAAATCGTTTTCTCTTAATGACTTATATATTTCAATCATTAAATCCATCTAAAGCTATTTAGCTAGCAAAATATCTTAATTTTTTATCAACTAACTATAAGGTTCTAGCTTCAATTATTAATTTATTCTTAGCTCTATAAATAAAACTTCTAAAGATGTACTAGTTCGAACCGAAATCTATCTTTAAACCTTTCACGGATTCTAGTGAGAATATTAAGAAATATAACTTTTATTATGAGGTAGTACATCCATATAAAAAAGTAGTTGTTTTAGTTCTATAGTCTACATTCCAATACTTATAACATTACCTAATATCTATGAATATTCTCAATTCAGTAAAATTCATTTTAAAAACCAAACATTACTTACCACAAGTTAAGAAAATGATTTACCAAATCTAATACTAATAAAATAATAAGGATGTGTTAAAAATGATTAAAAAAACCCTTATAAAAAAGGCTGCAACCTTTATAGCTATGGCAGCAGTAACTGTTACTACTCTAGCAGTTGCTAAACCTTTAAAAGCTTCAGCAGCAGTTGTTTCTGGACAAACCTATAAAATCATTAATGTTGGTAGCGGTAAAGCTCTTGATGTTTATTCTGCTGGAACTGATAATTATACAAATGTTGATATTTTCACTGATAATGGAACTGCAGCTCAGCAATGGAACATCGTCGCTAATTCAGACGGAACATATAAGATAATTAACAAGAATAGTTGGAAGGCTCTTGATGTATATGCAGCTGGAACTGCTGATTATACCAATGTTGATATCTATGATGACAATGGTACCGCAGCTCAAAAATGGAGACTGGTATCAAATAGTGATGGATCTTATAAAATAATCAATGCTAATAGCAATAAGGCTCTTGATGTATATGCAGCTGGAACTGCTGATTACACTAATGTTGATATATTTACAGACAACGGTACCGCTGCTCAAAAGTGGAATATAGTTCAAGTTAATGGAGGTACTTCCCCTACTGTAACAAAACCTGGTGAAGTTCCAAATGATATTTGGACATACACAATGAATGCTGACAAAGTGTATGGTAATACTGGTGATTTTTCTTTATTACTATGTGCTGTTATTAAAAAAGAAAGTTCTTTCGGAGCTGGTTTAGGTGGTAGTCCATCTGCTGGTGACGGCTTAATGCAAGTAGAACCTAACACAAGAAACGCTTATGCATCACAATTCCAAGCAAAATTCGGCCGTGCTTATAATCACGGAAGCTACCAAGACCAAGTATATTTAGGAGCATTGATCTTAAATGCTAATATAGTTCAATTTGGTAGTGTATACAGCGGCTTATTACACTATAATGGAGGACCAAACTGGTACCCAGGTGCAACTGATTCTTATGGTCGTCCAATCTTAGCAGATCAATATGCAAATGCAGTTTATGCAACTTATCAAAGCTATGGTGGAAAGAAGTAACAAACTCACTTTCATAAATATGAGTTTTAGAAAATGATTTACTGTTTGAAGAATATAGAGATATTTTAGTTATGTTGTCATAAAACTTGGGAATGAATATAAGCGGGCTTCGATTTTTTATATCGAAGCCCGTCTTTTGATTTTAAACATATATTCTATAGGTAAACTAATTAATTTCAACACTGAGTTTTGACATTATATAGTTTTAAATTTGTACTTTAAAAAACGGATAATCCTTTACCTTTTCATAATTTTCTCTTAAAAACTTTAAATCCTCATCAGTTAAAGGATTTTTTAAACAATCTTCAATATTTTCAACGACAAATGAAAAGTTCACAAAATCCCCTGGTGGAACTAAAGCATCAACTCCAAGTGAAAGAGTATATTTCATAGCAGCAAGTCGTAGTTTTTTGTCTTCAAGGTCTATTGGTTTGCACCAGGACTTTGGAAATGGTGATTTTTCTCTTTCATCCCCATTAAGCCATGCCCTTTCTATAAGCTGTTTCATACCAACTACTCCCATACCTTTTTCTTTGGCTTTCCTGCATAGCTTTGTTCCCATATCGTGTCCTATGTTCATATGCCAGTTCAAGGGAAATAGTACCGTATCAAAATCATAAAGAGACATTGCTTTTAAAGCAACAGCTTCATTATGACAGGTGATACCTAATTTTCTAACTAACCCTTGTTCTTTGGCCTTCACCATCATTTCCATAACTCCATGTGGACCAAACGCTTTTTCCACATCTTCTTCCTTACTTAAAGCATGCATTTGATAGACATCAAGATAGTCCGTGTGCAGCATACGGAAAGATTCTTCGAATTCTTTTTGTGCATCTACCTTCATTCTACATGTAGTTTTACAAGCAAGATATATATTTTTACGATATGGGATAAGGGATTTACCTAACTTTTCTTGTGCATCTTCATAAGATGGAGCTACATCAAAATAGTTAATTCCTCTATCAATGGCCCATGAAACATAGTTATCAGAAGCTTCTTGCCCATCTCTCATTGATACTATACCACCGTATATAACTGGAGTAATCTCAAAACCTGTATTACCAAACTTCCTCTTAATCATAAAATCATTACCTCCAACACCTTATTGAATATTATTTTTACTGTACGACCATAAAAGCTTCTAAAAATACTGAATTATCTAGGTTTAACAGACATAATTTTTTTATATTTTTATATAACTGGTCTATACAGTAAAAAATCTAAAGCTTTACATTCATATAAAAACTATACTCCCTAGAGTATACTAGAAGTCAATAAAATTTCAGCATGGATTCTCTAAAAATTTTATACTCCAGTTATTAAAGGATGCCACACCTTTACCTTAGTTCCAATATTCTCAGTACTTTGAAACTCAAGACCAAATTCCTCTCCATATGATAATCTTATTCTTTCATTAACATTATATACTCCAAAGCCTAGTTTAATTTCTCCAGGATTTTTACCGTGAAGTACTTTATTTAACTTCTTCATCCTCTCCTCGCTCATGCCTGCTCCATTATCAGTTATCGTGAAGCAAAGCTTTTTATCAACAATCTCACCTTCAATTAATATTTTTCCCTTTCCCCTTTTTTCTTTTATACCATGATATATTGCATTTTCTACTATAGGCTGCAATATAAGCTTAGTCACTTCAAAGTTCATCATATCCTCTTGAATCTTTATCTCATAGTCTAGCTTATCCTCATATCTAACTTTCTGGATAATAAGGTAGCTTTCTATATGCATTATTTCATCTCTAACAGTAACTATCTCATTACCCTTGCTAAGCCCTATTCTTAAGAGAGTAGTAAGTGCATTTACTACCTCGATAATATCCTGTGCATCATGTTCTTCAGCCATCCATTGAATTGTATCTAAAGTATTATATAAGAAATGTGGTTTTATCTGGGCTTGAAGTATACTTATTTCAGCTTTCCTTTTACTCTTTTCTTCTGCTTGCACCAAGTGTATTAAATTTTTTATCTCTTCAATCATATTGTTAAAAGAATTTCCGAGTTCACCTATTTCATCACCATATTTACTTCTAAAAAATACATTAAGGTCCCCTTCCTCAGTTCTTTTCATAAGCTTTCTTAATTTAGTAATAGGATTCACTATAGAACGAGTAAATATCATTGCAAGTATTGCTGCAAGCACAATGGTCAGTATTGCTACAGCCAAAGAATAATATTTAATATATCTTAACGTTTTTGTACTCTCATCTAAAGGAAATACTCCTACAGTCTTCCACTGGGTGTATTCAGATCCCTTGCACATAATTTTATAGTCTTTATTATTTATGTTCTTAACCATTATATTGTTTTTTAAATTTTTTACCCACTGATCCTTTATCCTATATACAACTTCATTTACTGGCGTATATACTATCTCATTATTAGAATCTACAATATACACAAACCCTGTTTTACCAGGTTTAACGCTTTCAATTACACTTTTGATTATATCCAGCTTAATATCAATTAGTATAATACCTAGACATTTACCTGTTTTATCATCAATAATAGCTTTACTCATCGACACTACATCATCAGCACAATACTGAAATACATTGTTTATATTTCTTCCTATTGGCTTGCTGAAAAGTTGAATTTTATTTGGATGATCTGCTGCTTCCATATACCATTTTTCATTTATAAGCGGGTCTCTAGATATTCTATACATTATGTCGCTTACATAAAGATCATTTTTATTTACAACCATAATACCAACAATTTCAGGATGAAAAGGAGTAAATCCCATTATTGCCTTTGTGACATCATACTCCATTGCTTCAGTATTTTTACCATTACTTAATTCCTTGCTGTTTAAAAAACTTACTACTCTGGGATCTAAAGATAAAGTATTGATGATATTCTCCATGTTTTTCATATAAAAATCTACGTTGGTACTTATCTGCTGAATCATCTCATCAGTATTAACATTTTGAACATCACTTATTGAGTTATTATATATCAAATTACTTACAGTAGTTATTGTTATAACAGGCAATAAAATGACTAAAATAAAATAAAGCATAAGCTTGTTTCTTATGCTGCTATTAAAGAATGTAGATATGGAATTTTTCAACATAAATCACCCAATTCAAAATAATATGTATTTTATTTTCTAACTAACAACTATAATTCAAATCTAATATAATCATATCCAACTTCTGATTATTTTACAATATTTCCCAGTAAATAAAAAATCAGGCCATTTTTTAAATAAGCCTGATGTAAAGATAACCCCCTCGAACAGAAAATTATTTTTTGAAACCTTCACGGTTTATGGTGAGAGAATTTAAAAACAATAAATTTTATTACGAAGTGATTCATCCATATTTTCATGTAACAACTGTCTTTCTCTTCTCATTTTTTATCACTATAAACCTTTGAAGGGCTATGAATATAAATAGTAACATTCCAACTGCTATTTTGGTCCACCAAGAATTTAGGGTGCCATCGAAAATTATAAGATTTTGGATTACTCCAGTGGTCAAGACACCAAATAGCGGACCTATGGCAGAACCAAAGCCTCCAGTTAAGATTACTCCACCTATAACACTGGCAGCTATTGCATCCATCTCAGTTCCATTGCAATGAAGTCCATATCCTGAAGAAGTATAAATAGTATATAATAAACCTCCAAGAGCTGAGCAAAAACCTGAGAAAGTGTATACTAAAATCTTTGTTTTAGCTACAGGAAGTCCCATAAGTATAGCAGAATTTTCACTTCCTCCTATAGCATATATATTTCTTCCAAACTTAGTGTACTTTAGTATATATATTGCAGCAACTACTAAAAGTAAACTCACAATAACATTTATAGAAACAAAAGCATTTTGTCCAAGATGTATTCTAAATGAGGCAATGCCAGAAAACATAGGATTGTTTATACTAATAGAATCTACACTTATTAGGTAAGCTGCACCTCTAGCAAAGAACATACCAGCCAAAGTTATGATCCAAGGATGAAGCTTAAACCTTTGTATTAAATATCCTTGTGTAGTTCCTATAACAATTCCAACAAATAACACAAACATCATTACTAAAATTGGATTAACGCCCTTTTGAAGTAGAGCTCCAGTAATCATACTTACAAAAGCAACCATTGCACCTACAGAAAGATCTATTCCTCCTGTTAATATTGTAAAAGTCTCCCCAATTGTTAGCGCAATCAAATATGAATTATCAATTAAAAGATTTGAAAAAACTTGGACACTAAAGAAATTATCATACTTTATACCGCCAGCTACAAAAAGCAATATAAACAATGCTATAGTTGCATATATCGAGGCATTCCCTTGATTTGGTTTTAACCTTGCAAAATTAACAGCTTTCTTTCTCATATTCCTTTAGCCTCCTTCCCTTACTGCTAGTAAACTTCAGAATAAGCTTTCTAAACTCTTCATTTTGGATAAGACACACTACTATGACTACTATTGCTTTTACAACAAGAGTTGTTTCAGGTGGCACACCCATACTGTAAATTGTAGTGGTCAAAGTCTGAATAAATAGCGCTCCAACTACAGTTCCACCTAGATAAAATCTTCCGCCATTCATTGAAGTACCGCCAATAACTGTAGCTAATATAGCGTCAAGTTCCATCCAAAGTCCTGCATTGTTTGCATCTGCACTCTTTATATTTGAGCATATAATTATTCCTGCTAGGCCTGCTAATGCACCTGTTATTACATAAAGAATGAACTTTACTTTTTTAGAATTTATACCTGAGTATCTACTAGAGGTGCTGTTAATACCTACAGCTTCTACAAATAAACCTAAGGCAGTTCTTCTCATAAGTAAATATATAATTAATATCACTGCTATAGTAATATAAACTGACACAGGAAGGAACAAATACCCTGTACCTATAAAAGTAAAAGACTTGTTAGTAAAAGTTAATATCTGCCCCTTAGTTATTAATTGAGCAATACCTCTTCCTACGATATATAGTATAAGGGTACCCACCATAGGCTGAACCCCTATATAGGACACCAGCATTCCATTCCACATTCCACAAATTAGACCTGCAGCTATTCCCACAACAATAGCAAGAAAAGTATTTCCACTATAAACTATAATTGTAGCTGCAACCGCTCCGCTTATAGCAATTATAGATCCTACGGAGATATCTATGCCTTGTGTTGCAATAACTATTGTCATCCCCAGAGACAAAAGAATTAATGGTGTAGCTCTATTCAATATATCAACAAGACTTCCAAATAAGTGTCCATCTTTTATCTCTAAGCCAAGAAATCCAGGTCTCATTATTAGATTAAAAAGAAGAATTCCTATAAGACATACCAGTGGCCAAAAAATAGAAGAATGATAGATCTTTTTCAATTGATCTCTATATTTAAGCTTCTCCACCGCTTAATCCTCCTTTTGCTATTGTTGTCATTATATTAGATTCCTCTAATTCCTCTCCTTTTAGTTCTCCTATAATATTTCTATCTCTCAAAATCAATATTCTATCACAGCACTTTACTATTTCAGAAAGCTCTGAAGATATAAATATTATGGTTACACCTTCACTAGCTAAATCAAGCACAAGCTTCATTATTTCACTCTTAGCACCAACATCAATTCCTCTTGTAGGTTCATCAAGTATTAATAACTCCGGATTTGTTGCAAGCCATCTAGCCAAGATAACCTTTTGTTGATTTCCACCACTAAGATTATCAATTCTTTGTTCCATACTTGGTGTCTTTATATCTAACATATCAATATATTTCTGTGCAATTTCTTGCTGCTGTTTCATAGGAATATATTTAAAAACTCCACGTTTTGACTGAAGAGCTAAAATTATATTTTCTCGTATGGTGAGCTGTGCTACTATTCCTTCAACCTTCCTATCCTCTGGACAAAAACCAAAACCTTCTTCAATAGCTCTTTGGGGATATATATAAGAATACTCCTTTCCTCTTATTTTGATGTTTCCGTGGTCAGCCTTATCTATTCCAAATATCAACCTAGCGCATTCACTTCTACCTGCTCCTAAAAGTCCAGCAAGTCCTAAAACTTCTCCTCTTTTAATCTCAATATCAAAAGGTTCTATGCTTCCTACTCGCCCAAATGCAGAGGTACTTATTAAATTACCATCAGCAAACTTCTTCTCTTCCTTTTTATTTGAACTACTCAGAGCTTTAACCTCATCTATATTTTTCCCAATCATCTTAGATACAAGCTCTAGTCTAGAAAGCTTGTCAGCATCATAACTTCCTACCATGTGACCGTTTCTAAGTACAGTTATCTTATCTGATATACCATATACCTGGTCTAAAAAATGAGTAACAAATATAATAGACATTCCCTCATTCTTAAGCTTTCTCATAATACTAAACAGTCTCTCAACTTCGCTACTGTCAAGGCTTGAAGTAGGTTCGTCAAGTATAAGTATTCCCCTTGATATATCCACCGCTCTGGCTATGGCAATCATTTGTTGCACTGCCACCGAATAAGATGAGAGCATTCTTTTAACATCTATATTTAGGTTAAGTCTTTCACTTAACAACTTTTCTGCATTTTTATTTATTTCCTTCCAATCAATACTTCCTGCCTTCATAGGCTGTCTACCAATATAAATATTTTCTGCTACAGTTAGGTTAGGACAAAGATTGATTTCTTGATAAACAGTACTTATTCCATGTTGCTGAGCATCATAAGTTGATGTAATCTTAATATCATTACCGTTTAAAGTTATACTTCCTTCATCTATCTCATAAACTCCTGTAAGAACCTTTATTAGTGTAGACTTGCCAGCACCGTTTTCACCCATCAGTGCATGAATCTCGCCCTTTCTAAGCTGAAAATCAACCTTTGAAAGAGCTTTAACTCCAGGAAAGGATTTACTTATTCCCTTCATACTTAGAACTACACCATCTCCTGCCATATATCTCCCCTCCTTTTAAAATAAAGAATATAAAATTCTGACCATATATCTACAAATGATACCTAAAATATCAAAACAATTTTGTTGAATAATAAATATAAATCTTAATACGTTCCTATTTAAAGAATATATAAGTTCTAAAGAGTGTTATTCATAAAAGTATTGAAGAAGGATCCTTTAGGTTATTAATTTATGAATAAGATCAAACAGAACTTATATATCAATCTATCTTATACTAAAATCACCTATATATTATTGAAATTGAGGTGTTCTCAACAAAATACAAAACATTATCTGGAACTATCCTCAATTTCAAGGGGGGCACTGTTAACATGCTCTATGTTTAATATTATTGTTGAAATTAAAGTATCAGATAACTGACACCTCAATTTCAACATATTTTCTAAGCTTAAACTCAACTTAAGCTTTAAAAGTCCTAATACTTTCTATTTGGAAGTTCTTTTTTAGCTTGATCTCCTACAAAAACACCTTCATTGGATTTTATCCATTTATCTACTGTCTTACCTGCAGCTAAGTCTTTTGCAGCTTGTAATATTTGAGGCCCTAGAAGCGGATTACACTCAACAACACCTGTACTCTTTCTATCTGCTACAGCTTGGAAAGCATCCTTAATACCATCTATAGAAACTATAGCAACGTCTACGCCTGGCTTAAGTCCATATTCTTCTATAGCTTGAATAGCTCCCATTGCCATATCGTCATTATGTGCATAAACTGCTTGAATATTTTTACCTTCTGACTTTAAGAAAGCTTCCATAACTTCTTTACCTTTAGCACGGCTAAAATCACCAGATTGTGATTTTATAACTTTATATCCTGGATAGTCCTTAATGTAATCTGCAAAGCCTTTTTGTCTGTCATTTGCAGCACTTGCTCCTACTGTTCCTTGAAGCTCAACTATATTTAACTTTGCATCCTTTCCAAACTTGTCAGTCAATATTTTACCTGCACTCTTACCTTCTGCAATAAAGTCTGAGCCTATAAAAGTTGAATATAAGGAATCATCACTAACCTTAACACCTCTATCAACTAATATAATTGGAATCTTTGCATCTTTTGCTTCTTTAAAAACAGTATCCCAACCTGTTTCAACTACTGGTGCTAAAGCAATTACGTCAACCTTTTGAGCTATAAAGGATCTTAAAGCCTTTATCTGATTTTCTTGCTTTTGCTGTGCATCAGAAAATTTGAGTTCAACATTTGAGTCAAGATTAGGTATTTCCTTGATTGAGTTGGTTTCAGCAGTTCTCCAGCCACTTTCTGCTCCTATTTGTGAAAATCCCAAAACTAACTTTTTGGTAGTTGTATTTGCACTTTTATCTCCACCTGAATTATTTGTGCTAGAGCTTCCACAACCGATTGCTACTGTTGCTGTCAAAGCTAAAGTTAATGCTAGTGCTACTAATTTTTTTAATTTCATAACTATTCCCCCATTACTTTGTAATCATTTACAAGTTTATTATATAATGTCTCCTAATTTTTGTATTTGCATTAATCAGCAATTTTGTATACTATTTGTACTGAATAAAGAAGTTTATGAAGCGATTTTTATATGCATCTACCTTTCCAAATGAAATGAGAAATCTTACCGTCCAATAAGTTTTACTTATTACTGTATTCAATAAAAACTCATCATAAACAGCTGAAATTACTAGGTATAACTAAGTTTAAACCTTTACATTTTCCTACCCAACAAAAAAGCTCTATAAAATCAAAGACCCTGCATAAATAGAGAGCTTTTCTCATGAATGCTTGGTCTTTATTGTTTAGACACATTTAATGATATTATTGAAATTAAGTGGTTATGCGGTAGATGCTCTATGAGTGAGCTATTAGAATTAAATGATTTTTTCAGATGGAATGGCGTTTAAAAACTGTACTGTTCGAACGTAGTGAGTTTACAGTTTTAGCCATGGAATATGACAAAATCATATTAATTCTTTGCGTAAGCTCATTAAAGCATCGGATGCATAACCACTTAATTTCAACCACAATATTTAAAATTAGTGTGAAGCTGCTTAGTGCTCTCTTAATTAAGAAACTCCATATTGCTAAGATACTTATTTAAATTTTCCTTTGTTATCTTATCACTGCCGAGTATTATTTCTTTAGGAATACTTTGCTTTTTGTTTAATATTTCAATAGCATATTTTACAGCTTCCTTACCACCTGTCTCGCAAGTAAAGGTTCCCTGAAGAATTCCTTTATCCACTAAGTCAAGGCCACCATTGGCACCTAGAAGTCCATCTACTCCAATTACTTTAATATTTTTAAGTCCTAATTTATAAGCTGCTCTATAGGCACCAAGTGCCATGTAATCATTGTGAGCAAATATAACATCAATATCTTTTTCTTCTGCAAGTATTTCAGAAACTTTATCTTCAGTTTCATCTCTTTGCCACTCACCTATAACAGTCCTAGAGATTTCTATATTTTTGTGATCTTTCAATACTTCTTTGAACCCTTTACTTCTTTCAATCACTGGAGGTGAATTAAGCATACCTTGCACTTCAATAACCTTACCTTGTTTATTACCAATTAGATCCACCACAAGTTTACCAGCTTGTATACCTATTGATTCATTGTCTGGACCGATATACAAAGTATAGTCTGCGCTCTCAACTGGCCTATCTAAAACTATGACAGGAATTCTTTTATATGTTTCTGATACTAAAGGTGTCAACCTTTTCGAATCATCTATTGCCACTATTAACAAATCAACTCCATAATCTGATAGTTCTTGTATATCTTTTTTCTGTCTTTCTGAATCTCCTCCAGCATCCTTATAAATTATTTTTAAATTGCTGTACTTTTTTGCTTCATTTATTATTTCCTCGTTCATGGATATTCGCCAGGGTTCAGTCAAATTTGCTTGAGACATCCCTATTACAAATTCTATTCCTTCAGACTTCTTTGTCCTTTCTACTAGAACAGAAATAAAAACTAATATAATTAAGAAAATAAATATCCCAATTATTCTTTTAGGTATTATTATTTTTCTATCCAATCCCACTACCTCCCCTATATTCAGTTGGAGAGATTCCCATAACCTTCTTAAATGCCTTACAAAAATAATGTTGATTACTATAGCCTACCATCTCTGCTACTTGATAAATCTTTATAGTTGGGTCATCCATTATAAATATGGCTTTCTTGATTCTTAAGTTTGTCAAATAATCAATGAAAGAAGACCCGGTTTCTTGCTTTATAATTCTACTTAGATATGACGGATTTGCATTAAATTGTTCTGCAACAACTTCCAAGCTTAAATCATTAGAAAAATAATTGCCTTCTATATATTTTATTGCTAAAAGCACTACTGGCTTAAGCATTACCTTTCCTCTGATAACGTTTACCAAGGATTTGTAGGCTTGTTTAATTCCAACAACACCATTTGAAATCCTTCTTTGTTCCAGAAGAATATTAAACTTAAGATGCTTCAATATTTTCTCTTCCATAATTGTACCAATATTTATCCATTCAGAAGGATTGTCTATTTTAAAAACTATCATAATATTGTCTTCATTATCAACATAATTAAATATAGGCTCAAAGTCTCCCAGTACCTCGTAGCATATATTTATAATGGCAAAACTAAGAAGTCTATTATCCCACCTTTTTGATACTACTTCAGTATTAAACCTATCTAAAACCTTTATCATAACTATTCCAACATTATTATCTATATTTATCTTAAGAAATTTTAATTCATTAACAACAGCTTCAAAGGACATATTTCCACTTAACCAGCTATTTAGAAAGCTATGTCTTAAAGTATTTATATTATTATCAAACTGTTTGTTTACCCAGTCTAAATAATTTCTCCTGTCTCTTACCTTATTTAATTCCTCAATAGCTCTCGTAATAGCATCCTTAAGACTTTCCTTATTTACAGGCTTCAGAATATAATCAAATATCTTAAGCTTTATTGCCTGCTGCATATATTCAAACTCATCATGTCCTGTAATAATTATAATCATACATTCTTTATCATAAGCTTTTAATTTACTGATAAGCTCTAACCCATTTAAGAATGGCATACATATATCTAAGAGAATTATGTCTGGACATGTTTCTTGAGCTAAACTTAAAGCCATTTCTCCGTCCTCTGCCTCTCCAACAACTTCTATATCAAGTTGTTCCCATGCTACGGCTTTCCTAATTCCTCTTCTTATTCTTGCCTCATCATCTGCTATCATTAATTTAAACATCTTCTATCTCTTCCTCCATTATTTTATATAATTTTAATGTAAGACATAGACTGCTTAATGCAAAAGCTTCAGTAATATCAGCAAGTCCTTTACCAACTCTATATATATGGCTTTATTGGTGATTATATTCACACTCAGCTATATAAAACTTACCGAACATAATCACTTATTCTTATAAAAAAACCCCAAAGAAATTTCTCTTATGCTGTAGAGTTGTTTTTCTTTAGGGTTTTGATTATTAGTTTTTATTAATTTTATCAGGTGAAATCTTAAAAGCATATTTCCAAAGTATTAAATTTGCTATTACCGCTAAAATAATGTATATATACACACCGTAATTTATATTGGTACACAGAAAATGAACTCCTGCTAGAACTGCCAGTCCTAAAGCTAACAACAAATTTAACATCCCATTTTCTTTAGTACTTCCAAAAGCTTCGGAAAAAGGCAATGTCTTTTTATTAGCTGCAAAACATAATATGTTAAAAATCATTGTATTTAAAAGCACTATAACCATATCAGGCAATATCCTTAATCCAAAAATAAACATAAAAATTATAGTGTCCACTAAGAATAGTGGTAAAAATAGTTTTGCTATATACGCTTTTATTGCACCTTTAAATACTGGTACAAAACTATTTATAGGCAAGGTTTTATAGATCCATGCTCCCTTGTATCTTTCTGAATACTTTATCATCATCATAACCGTTGGAAGCATCATTCCACAAAAGTATATATAAAAATAAGATCTACCTTCTGCTACTTGCCTAAAGCTTGAAAAACCTATCTGCTGGAATATGAATATAAATGGAAATATTATAGAGAATCCTAGGCTTGGATATACTTTTAGTTTAAATTCTCTTTCATTTTTCATCATATCTGAAGCAAATCTAAAAAATACTCTTTCCTCCTTATTTCTACAAAGAAGCAGTGCGAGAAAATGATGTTGTTTTTTAAGCTTTCTTTTAACATTCTCAGAATTATTATTTAATTTTTGAAGGTTCTTTTCAAAAGCAGGCATTGTCTTTATATATATTACCATGGCTATGATAGGAATTAATATTGCCATTATAGTAAATATTATAAAGGTACCATTTATCTCTGATTTTTTAAGCATCTGAAAAGGCGCTGAAAACCAAATTGGTATTATAAAATATTGCCACCATTTAGGCTGGAATTGAATCTGTAAATCAACTATACTAAATAATCTCCCTAATAGCTGATACCCTACGGCAAGCACCATTGTTAAAGCTATCTGGATGTAGTTTATTATGTCCTTCAGCTTTTCCCCATCAAAAAATCTTAAAACTAGGAAATAAATCAAAGAAGTCAAAACAATTATTAGTATATCAATTAGTATTATTAAAACTAAAAATAAAAGAAAAAATGTAACTCCCTGCCTATATAAGCTTACAAAAAGCGCTGGACCAACCAAAGCAGCGGTAATATAGAACATATAAAGTGAAACATGAATAGTTTTTGCAAACCTTAGGGTTTTAAGATTAACAGGCTTTGTGCCTACTATGCTCTTATCTTTAATATCCAAAAGCACTGAAGAAAAATCAGAAATCAAAGAGGTCATTATAAAAAACATAATTATTACAAATACAAAACTCATTTGATAGATGTAATTAGTTTTCATCGCTACAAAAGGTATCAGTATAAGTCCCATTAAAAGATAAATCCCTAAAGATTTAAAAAATTTGTTGCTGCTAGCTTCATCTTCTTTCTTGTTACTGTTGGAAAAAACAGTAGGAACTCTTCTTCCATCCATTATCAATTTAATCTGCAGTATTTTCCTCATAGCTTTATAATCTACGCCTAATTTTTCAAATAAAGCTTTAAATCTATCCAAAAACTTTAAAAACTTAAAATCTTTCATAGGACTACACCTCTTCAACTATAGATACAAATTCTTCTGCAATAGTCTCATAACCATTGAAGCCAGTAATCTGATTGAAGATCTGTTCTAAGGATCCCTCCTTAGAATTTTGCTTTAACTGCTCAAAGCTGCCATCGGCTACAAGCTGACCATTATTAAGAAGTATTATTCTATTACTTATCTTTTCAACCACATCCATTATATGAGAAGAATAAAATATAGTTTTTCCTTGTTTCGCAAGATGAGAAAGAATTTCCTTTACAACCATCACACTGTTTGCATCTAATCCACTTAGAGGCTCGTCTAAAAACAATATTTCAGGATTATGAAGCATACTTGAAATTAGTAAAACCTTCTGCTTCATCCCTTTAGAATAAGAATTCACTCTTGAATCATAAGAATCACGTATACCAAATATCTCCATCAATCTTTCAGCCTTACTATTAGCCTTCTCATAGGACATTCCGTATAATTCTCCGATAAAAGTAAGATATTCTCTTGCAGTGAGATTATCATATATTTCAGCTATCTCAGGTACATACCCTATCTTCCTTTTATATTCAAGCCTATCCTTTGAAATATCTTGTCCTAATACCTTAACCTCTCCTGTATAACCTTCCACGATACCTAAGATTATTTTTATTGTTGTACTCTTTCCAGCACCATTAGTTCCTATATAACCTATAATCTCGCCCTTATGTACTTCTAGATTAATTCCTTTTAAAACCTCTTTGTATCCATAGCTCATACAAAGATTTTTTAGTTCAACTGTAATATTATCATTCATAATAACTCCCCTTTTGTGGCAAATATGTTAATATTACCATAACACTTCCAGGAAACTTTTTCAATTACAAAAAAATTGCACTTGTTTTGAATGAATTCTAATTTTACTTACATAAATATTAAAGATGTACCACTCCGATCTCAACGTTATTTTTAAAATCCAAAAACCTTGGTAAAAGAATTTTAAAAATACTAGTTTTATCACACAGTGGTACATCTTTATAGCAATATAATCATTAGACAGCTTGCCCTAAAAATATATCTGGTTTTACCAACATTTATTTAATACATATCGTAAGTATTTTAATATTGTTATTGGTAACTCTTTCTAAAACACACTTTAGCATCCTAATTAGATTATTATTAATAGTTAAAATTCTCTTAACTATATTGGAATTGATATTATCTTTTTTTCTTTTTAGAATCAGCAAGTATATTTTCAATTTGCTGCAAGAAGTCAGTTATATTGCAAATTATAATAGATCTTTTACTCATTCTCAAATTTAACATTTTAATTTTATGACTTTATTTTTATGATAAATCGTCAAAAAAACACTTATTTCTCTACCTCAATTTTTTCTACCAATTTATTTAATGTAGTAACTCTAGCTTCTCCCAAAATACTTATTGCTGCATTGAACAAATACTTATCCTCAGTTACTAGTATCAAATTATTATCTAAGTAACAAGTATACAATAGTGAAAGATCATTTTGTGACAATTTATTTTTATTATCAACATAGGTATTACCCTTCTTAGTATGCTTTATGTCCAAAGTGGAGTAAAACTTATTAATTTCATGTCTATCTGTATCTATAATAAAAAATATCAGTTTGCAAAATCTATCAGATAATACTTGTTGACCTTTATAGAACCGCATCTCTTTTACAACAAGTTCCTCACTTACTTCTCTTGAGATCCTAAGCTTTTTTTCTTCTATGAGCTTATCAATAACAAAAGGATACTGCTTCCAAAGTCCTATTACAACATTTGTATCTAATAAGTACTCCATAATAATCACTACTCCTTTAATATTGATATCTTAATTTTTCTTATATTGCTTATTATTTATTTAATTACAATATTGATACAGTCTATGATAAAATTATAAAAAAACTTCCATATCAATTGAAATAACTAGGTTTAGCTAATTTAAAACTTTATATTCTCCTATAAAATAAAAAATGCCTTTGGAAAGCTTTTTTCTCTCCAATGACATTACCATAACGATTCATTATTTATGCCCTAAAGAAAACTTACAAATAAAATTACTAATTAATAATTTGAAAACTACAGTATATATTAAACATATCTCCCTTAATATCAGATGAGATTGTTCCGTTCATCTTTTCCACTAAACCTTTTACAATAGCTAGCCCTAAACCTGTCCCCCTGCCTGAACGAGTTTTATCAGCCATGTAAAATCTATCAAATATATTTTCCATATCTTCTTCAGTTAAACTCGTAAAGGTATTACTGAAAGTAAGCAACATTCCGCCCTTCTCTTCTTTTAAACATATATCTATTTTATCTTTTCCATATTTTATAGCATTGGATAGCAGGTTTTCGATTATCCGTTCCAAGGATTTCTTTTCTGCCATAACGTAAAGAGTGTTACTTGTTATTTCTATATTAGGAGTAATATCTCTTTCCGCAAAATCAGCATATCTTCCTAATATTATCTCTTGCAATATCTTATTGATATTTAACTTTTCCATATTTATTTCATAATCCAAGGATTCAATTAGTGACAGTTCATAAAAATCATTTAATAGCTTTTCTAGCGACTTAGCCCTATGTTCTGCTATTTCTAGATATTCCTTTTTTTCATTTTCGCTAAGTTCATCTAGCTTCAAAAATTGAAGGTACCCAATAATTGATGTGAGAGGAGTTCTAAGATCATGGGACATATTGGCTATGGTTTGTTTTAAATCATTTTCAACCTTCATTCTTTCAGCCTCACTTTGTTTTCTTATAACGATGGTTTCATTTATTTCTTCTGCTAAAAGTTCAATCTTTTTATTAGACAACCCAATGGTGATTTTCCCTCCCGATTTATTCTTATTGATCACCGAGAGTTGCTTTATTAAGCTTGATATCTGCCTTTCAGCATAAAATAGCTTATATCCTAAAAAGATTATTATGATTGAAAAAGCCAAACCTAAAAATAACATTGTATTCCTGCCCTCCAGTATTTTCTACTTAATATCTGATTTTTTAAACATATAATTAGTAAACGGTATACATAAAACTATAGTTATTAAGCCTATTATAAGCGCACGCATATACTCCATGCCTCCAGCACCCTCTCTTGCAATTAGCTCCGCTTGAGATAATATAAAATTATCGTAGATTACTGCTGTGTCCGAATATCGAATATATATTATATTCATAACTCTAAATACAAAATCCAGTGCAATAATGAATCCAATATTAATGATAGGACTTTTA
The DNA here is from genome assembly GCF_016595795.1 of Clostridium yunnanense. Taxonomy (GTDB): domain Bacteria; phylum Bacillota; class Clostridia; order Clostridiales; family Clostridiaceae; genus Clostridium_AR; species Clostridium_AR yunnanense. Next base: position 197,897 of record NZ_JAENHN010000059.1, on the reverse strand, counting down.
GACACAAATATGACTAATAAACTAATACTAGCAGTAGCTATCTGCAAGATAATCATAGTAAATACTAAATTTAATATATTTATAAAGTCTAAAGCATTAAATCCTGCTTCATAGCCATTTCTAAATGTATTTATTATTGTAACTACTAAAGGACTTATAAAATTTATACATATACACCCAATAAAGTAGACTATTGCTTTAGAGATAATAATGTTACTTCTTCTATGCCCATAGGCTATTAAGTTTTTTAAATAGCCAGAAGTAAATTCTATGCCAATAAAATCTGCTGAAAAGATTCCTATAAACAATGTAGATGCCAAACCAGATTGAATAAAAAACATGTAGGTTAGTGTCTCTTTACCGTTATACTGTTTTAATCTCTCAGAAAAAAGCCAAACAACCATTGCTTGTAACAAGGATAAGAGTATGAGAAAACATAATGATTTAGATCTTTTAAGCTTATAAAATTCCATTTCTAATAAATTAAACATCTTCTTCTCTCCCTATTACACTGGCAAAATAGCTCTCCAATTCTTCTCCCCTAGGCATAATCTCTTCTACTCTAATTCCTTCCTTAACTAAAGTCTCTGTAACCTTTCCGGTTTCATCTATGTAATCATATAAATTTATGATATTATCCGGCAAAATGTTGTACTCTTCTGTATTTAGCTTTTTGCTAAGAACAACTGCGGCATTTGCTGCACTATCCACTTTAATATGAACATATTTTTTGCATCTGTCCTTTAGCTCTTTAAGAGTCAATTGCTGTACTAACTTACCTTTATGGAGTATTCCATAATAACTTGCAAGCTGATAAAGCTCCCCTAGAATGTGACTTGAAATAAGTATTGTAATTCCATATTCTCTACTTAACTTTTTTAGTAAATCTCTTATCTCTATAACCTTAATCGGATCTAATCCATTAATAGGTTCATCTAAGATTAAAAGTTCAGGTTCTCCAAGTAATGCCATTGCTATAGCCACTCTTTGCTTACTTCCTAGAGATAAGTTTTTAACTTTGTTATTTTTTAACTCAATAAGACTTACCATACTTAGTGTTTTATCTATAGCGCTTTCCCCTGGTATACCTTTTTGAAGCCTGTTAATATTCATATTTTCATAAACAGATTTATTTTCATAAAGTGCTGGTTTCTCTATGATGGTTCCAATTCTTCTTCTTTGCGCTTCAATTTTAGATTTTTCAGCCTCCCCAAAAAGTTCTATACTCCCACTATCAGGAATGGAAAGACCTGTTATAATTTTAAGCAGTGTACTTTTCCCTGCTCCATTTAAACCAATTAGACCATAGATTTGTCCTTTTTTTATAGTCATACTTATATCTTTAAGTACATTTACATTATTATATTTTTTTGTTATATTGTTTAACTTTAATATGGTATCACTCATAATATAATCCTTTATAGATGTACCACTTTGTAATAAAATCTTAATTTTTTAAATTTTCTCACCAAAACCCGTGAGAGTTTTAAAAATAGATTTCGGATCAAAGTGGTACATCTTTACAAACTTTTTTTATTTATTATAACACAAGTAATTACAAAAAATAACAATCCGCAACTTATCATAATTATTCCTTGATAAAAAGTATAATGCCCTGCAAAAAAACCAGTGTTTGCTATATAAAAAGGCAACTGTTCTATTACTTTACTCAAAACTTCACTTTTTTTAGATTCTAAAGCTTGTGTAAAAAGCACCAATATCAAATCAAAATACAGAACATATCCAATAACTCCTGTGATTATCAAATTTGAAGTTATGGTTGAAATCATAAGTATAAAGGAACCTATGGTAAAGGAATAAATTAAAAATGTACAAAGGTGAGTAAGCAGCGCTCCTATTTCAAAAGTTCTACCTAATACTTCTGTCAATTCATAAAATGCTAGACAAATAACCGAAATAAATATTATGCTAATTAATTTAGAAATTATTATTTCCTCTCTTCTAAATATTCCTGTAAAAATCATTTTATCAGTTTTATTAGAAAATTCCTGTGTTAATAAAATACTACTTAAAACCAGAATAATATATGGAATCGTTTGAAGAAAGGTTTCTGGAATGGTAGATAAATGTAATTCACTGCTGAAATATACCGAAACATAATAGCTTAAAAATGATAAAACGCACAATGTTACTAAAGCAGTAATAAGCTCTCTCATAAACCTTTTTCTTTTTATTTCAAGTGTAGCAACCTTTAAAAGTCTATCCATAATAATCTTCCTCCTTATTATTTTATTTCTCTTCTGCTAATTACAACAGTTGTAGCTAATAAAAATACTAGTGCCCAGATTAAATTTATAAGTACTGCTCTTACTGTAAACATACCTTGATTTAATGCCGATACGTTATAAAAAGGTGTTATCATATATCCCCATAGCTTATCTTTTAATTCTGGATTTCTATAAATTAGCATTGTCATACCGGAAGTATAAAAATTAATCATGGCTAAAAATAATATATAAAACAGTATAGACTTACTTTCATTAAAACTTATAGAGACTATTAGTAGCATGATACTTCCCATAACTAAGGTCGTAGCTACATAAGTTATAAACATTTGTATATGTGGATATGCAAAAAATCCTGTTATACCTATCTTTGAGTACAATAATATAGAAGCTAAAATATTATTTATTTCTGCTAATACAAAGAAAGCGAGTGCTAACATTAGAAGTGATATAAATTTTGAGAACATTATTTCTATCCTATTAAAGATTCCGGTAAAAACTGTTTTGCTAGTATTAAATCTAATATCATCTCTCAAAAGAGACACTGCTGCATATAGAATTATTACAAATAAAAAACGTTCAAATTCAAAACTATAACCTTCAAGATCGTATTTAGAAGGATGCACAACCAGAATCCATAACATAGAATATCCAAAAGCAGCTATTATTCCAAGTAATAATTCCTTTGTACGTAAAACATTTTTTACATTTAAATATGCTGTTTTTAATAATCTATCCATTTTATTCACTCCTCATTGTATCCAAATACTTTTTCTCCAAACTATCTTTAACTTCATATACACTTCTAAGAGGTATATCAGCTTTGCTTATACTAGAAACTAGATTTTCTAGATCCTCCCTGTTGATTTTACATTGAATTTGGTCTTTATCAGTAACTTTACAGTTTAATTTTCTTTCATTGAAAAAAACCTCTAAAGCTCCTATTTTACTTGTTATAAAAGCTACTGTAGTGGCATCACCACTATCTCTATTTAAACTTTCAACCTTAATTATCTTTCCTTTTTGTATAAACACAACCTTATCGCACATAAGCTCTATTTCAGAGAGGATATGACTTGATATTAGCACTGCTGTATTTTTTTCTTTAGCAAGCTGCTTTATAAATTTTCTAAGCTCGGGAACTATTGCTGGGTCTAACCCATTGGTAGGTTCGTCTAGTATTAAAAGCGGTGGGTAGGTTAATACAGCCTGAGCAACCCCTAGTCTTTGCTTCATTCCTAAAGAATATTGCTTAACTTTCCTATGAACATAATCCTCAATCCCAAGACTTTTTACTATTTCATCAATTTCTTTTTTATCTCTCATACCCGAAATTTCAGCAAAAAACAATAAATTTTCATATCCAGTTAAATTAGGATAAAATCCAGGTGTCTCTATAACACATCCAACTGACTTTGTTTCTTTCTTTTTTGAAGTTTTTATATTTTCATCTTTTATAAATACATCTCCACTATAACTTTTCAAAAGACTAGTAATAATCTTCATTAACGTAGTCTTTCCAGCGCCATTTGGTCCTACAAGTCCTATAATCTCCCCTTCATTTATTGAAAGATTTACACCTTCAAGAACCTTTTGTCTTCCATATGCTTTAGTTATATTTTCTACTCTTAAAATCTCGTTCATAGCTTGATTCCTCCAAACTTTATATTTAATTAACTCTTATGAAGTGGTATATCAATATCTTATAATTGAGAAAATAAAAAAACTTAAAGGAATCCTTAAGAAAACCTTAAGTTCATCCTTTAAGCTTGTAGCCCATTCCCCATATTGTTTCTATATATTCCTCTTCCGAATTTGCCTTTTGCAATTTATTCCTCAAATTGCTCATATGTACATTTACTGTGTTGTCATCACATAAATACTCTTCTCCCCATACACTTTCAAAGATATTAGCTTTACTGAATACCTTTTTAGGATGGGTTAAAAATAATTCTAGTATATTAAATTCCCTTGCAGTTAAGATTAATTTAATTCCATTTACCTCAACCTCTTTAGTTTCTTTATTCAACACAATGTCCTTATAAATTAGCTTTTCATCGAAAGCCTCACTGCTATTAAAATTCACATATCTTCTAACATTTACATCAATCCTTGCTGACAATTCTTCCAAGTCAAAAGGTTTAGTAATGTAATCATCTGCTCCTAATTTAAAAAGCTCTAATTTTGACTGTTTATCTATCTTTGCAGAAACTATAATTATAGGCATTGTCTTATTTTTTCTTATGCTTTTAATTAATTCCTCTCCAGTCTTACCTGGCAGCATTAAATCCAGTAGTACTAAATGAAAGGTGTCTCTTTCAAGATGCAACAAAGCTTCTGTGCCAGAATAAGCTTGCACCACATTGTAATTATTTTTCTTCAATAACTTTGCAATTAAGTTATTTATACTATCATCATCTTCTACTATCAAAATATTAATATTATCCATCATCTTTTTCTCCTTTTATATTTCTTAAAATTTATATAAAGGATTCCTATATTGAAACTTAAGTTATACTTGTTCGATAATCCCCATCCATGACTTATTTCAACGTAAATCCAAATTCACAACCTTTATTGTGCCTGCTTTTACAGTATATCTCACCACCATGTTCCTCTATTATGTATTTACATATAGATAACCCTAGACCTGAACCTGGTATACTTGAGCTCCTTGACTTTTCTGCTCTATAAAACTTATCAAAAACATAGGGAATATCATCTGGGCTTATGCCTATACCATTATCCTTAACCTTTATAAGAACTTTCCCACTCTGCCCTTCTGCTTCAATAACGATGCTGCCTCTACCCTCTTTCATATACTTTATACTATTTTCCACTAGATTGTATAGAACTTCTGTTATACGCCTCTTATCTATATATACTAACATATCCCTTGTATTTACTTCATAAGAAAAATCAATATTTTTTTGTTTTACATATACCTCTAGCTCTTTCATTATAGGAATAAAATACTCATAAAAATAAACTTCTTTCATGTTTATATCAAGTTGATTTAGTTCAGCATTCGAATATTCTAATAGTTCATTTATCATATCTATAAGTAAATCTGTCTTTCCTATGATTATATTTACATAATCCTCTTGAGCTTTAGGTGTTCTAGCTATACCATCTCTAAGCCCTTCACTGTAAGCTTTGATAGTAGATATTGGAGTCTTAAGATCATGCGAAATACAAGATATCAGTTCTTGCTGAGATTTCTTAAGAACTTCTTCTCTTATCTGCTTTGCCTTTAATTCGTCTCTCATAAGTTCAAAGGAATAGGTAAGATCACCAACTTCATTTTCTCCTATTTGTTTTTCATAGGTTCTAATAACCTCTAAATCATAATTTCCAGCAATGATTCCTTTGGTTGACCCACTAATTTCTTTTAAGGGAGTTAAAATTCTTCTGCTAAAGTATAAAGTCCTAACCACCACTATAGAGACACTTATAAAAATACCAAAAATCATTGGGAAAAACACATTTATTACTCTGTCTGAATTTGATTCCATTAAAATATCTTTTTCAGGTATTAAGAAAACAACAAAGCCATTTACATTTCCATGCTGCTCTAGTACAAAGCTTTCTTTTATTTCATGTTTATTATTGACACTAAAGCTTTTATCTGTTTGAAGCATCTCTTGAGTATTTAAAAGTTCCCCAACCTTATATTCAAAGGCACCACCATTATATAAAACTCTTCCATCTAGTCCAAAAACAATATACGGATAACTCCCTTTGTTGTATGTTCCTTTTTCTATTTCATTTTTTTGCTTTGAAACTATCATCCTAATATCATTATCATATATCTTAAAATCCATATTTAAAAATCTATAAATACTTAAGCTAACTGATACGAAAAGAACGACTACTATAATAGCAGCCGTTATAATATTTCTTTTATGAAGAATATTATTCATAAAAAACTCCCCTTTTAGGTGATATCTATTAATCTATAGAATCATCTTTATGCAATGAATTTATATCCTGCTCCCCATACTGTTTTTATATATTCCAAATCATATTTTGCTAACTTCTCTCTGATTCTATTTACATATACGGTTATACTATTGTCATCACAAATACCGTTATAGCCCCATACGCCTTCATATATTTGCTCTTTTGAAAAAACCTGATTTGGGTTTTTAGCAAAAAAGAATAACATATCGAATTCTTTAGTTGTTAGGTTTAATTGTTCTCCCTTAACAATTGCCGAATAAGAGGATTTATTGAGCGTTAATTGCCCTATCTTCACTTCATTATTATCCATAGGATGTACAACTTTTATCTTCTCATATCTTCTAAGCTGAGCCTTTACTCGTGCTACTAACTCCAATGGGCTAAAAGGTTTTGTTACATAGTCATCAGCGCCAATTCCAAGGGCTATAACTTTATCCATTTCTCCATTTTTAGCAGAAATCATAATAATAGGCACTTCTGATTTTTCTCTTATCTCTTTACATACACTTATTCCATCTACCTTTGGTAGCATTATATCTAAAAGAACGAGGCTTGGCATTCTTTCATAAAATTCTTTTAAGCCTTCGTGTCCATCATGAGTCACTACAGGTTCAAAGCCTTCTACTTCTAAATATGCTCCTAAAATATCAGCTAGTTCTTTTTCATCTTCTACTATCAATATCTTATGCCCCATTTTGCACCTCATTTTCAAACGATTGTTTATCTGCTTTGTAGAATAGATATTTTTTCTAAAACCCGCATTATTACTATATATTTATATGATTTTATAAATATATAATCATATAAATATAAAATTATATAAACTTTTAATTTTATATTTACACCTATGAAAATTATATCTTAGATTAACTATTCTTACAAGTTCTACCACCCCTTCTCTTTAAGGAACTTATACAATATCTCTTCTCTTTCTGAAGCTGACATTTTATCATATCGCTCTAAGTTTAATTCACCATCTATACGCCCGTCTTTGAGATATATAATGCGGTTGCCTCTTAGAGCAGCCTTTAGATCGTGAGTTACCATTACCACAGACTGTCCTTCGTTATTGATAGTTGTAAATATATCTAAAACATTTTCTCCCTGAGAAGAATTAAGAGCTCCCGTTGGTTCATCTGCAAATAATATTTTAGGATTATTAATTAAAGCTCTACATATAGCTGCTCTTTGTTTTTGACCACCAGACATCTGATTTGGAAACTTCTTTCTATGAGGCGTAAGTTCTAGTTTTTCCAATAAGTTATCTATCTTTCCCTCTATTTCTTTACGTTCAGCTTTTGTCTTATAGGTTGGACTTAAAATATTTTCATATACAGTAAGATTAGGAATTAAGTTGATTCCTTGAAATACAAATCCTAATCTCTCTTTACGTAGCTTTGATATTTCTTTTTCTTTCATTCTCGTAATATCTATTCCTTCAAAATAAACCTTTCCAGTGGTCACGTCATCCATCCCACTCAAATTATAAAGTAGAGTAGATTTTCCAGAGCCAGAGCTTCCCATAATAACAGTGAAATCACCTTCATAAATCTCTAAATCTAAATTTTTAATAACATTATTTATTTCACCATCACTTATAAAACTCTTACATAATAGCTCTGTTTTTATAATAATATCTTTCATAAACTTAAAACTCCTTTCAATAGCTAAATTACCCGGTTGAAATTAAGTGATTAACCCTTCTATGCTTTAATGAACTTACTCAAAAATTTAATTTCACCTCAAATTATTGAACTTATATAAAAATAATCCTAGTATTTACTCCTGTACCAAATCTCTAACATTAACTTTTTTAAGTGAACGCGAAGATATAAGTGTACTAATAATAAAAGCAATAAGCACCGCTATATTTGCCAAGGCTATATGAAAATAATTATAGGTTACAGGATATTTTATAAATCCAAACATAGACAAACATACTTTCATAATACTTGGATATAGTAAGATAATCATAGGCACTGCAATTATTATAGAGATCACTGCGAGCACCCCAACATAATATAGGTTAGAACATATTAGATGCCAAGTTGAATATCCAAGACACTTGTAAATACCATTTGTCTTTTCATTACTCGTGTTTCTTAAGATTACGATACAGAAAATATTAATACCACCTACTAAAAGCACTAGAGCAACTACCGGAGGAATAGCTCCTTTTTGAGGAGTTACAATCATATCCATTATACTGCTGAAAGCCTCTGTCCTAGCAGTAATATTCCCATTGCCTCCTATTCTTTTCTTAGTATCTTCTATAAAAGAGTTCATTTGGTTTTTATCTTTCAAGTAAATTGAAAAGTAATTATAACGGAAATCATAATTATTGTCTTTATATACAGAGGTAGTTAGTCTACAGCAATCCCCCATATCATAATAAGTTTGGAATATCCCTGTTATAAGTAGATTTACTCTTTTTTCTCCACCTAAATATATCTCAATATAATCCCCTACAGTTTTATTAAGATCTTTTGCTACTTTACTTCCTATTGAGATCTCTTTTGAGGTCTCAGGATTTCTTCCCTCTATTATAGGTAACTTCGTTAGTGAATAGTCATCATAAACAAAGGCTTTCATGGCGGTGGACTTCATTCCCTTCTTCCATTTCATAGTTACCTCAGTGGCAATATTGCTACTTAAATAATAGTTCACTCTTGAATCATTCTTTATAATAGCTTCAACCTTTGCAGTATTTTTCCTATCTGTTATATTAATCATAACATCGGATTTATCTACACCAAGCCAGTAGTCGTTGTTATCCTTCATGGTATTTGCCACATCTAGAGATACTATCCCAAAATTGATACTAAATATTGTCACGATGGAAGTTATAAGTATCACAATGGCGTTTTTTCTATTTCTTATTACACCTCTTAATGCAATCCCTATAGCCGAGAACTGGAATTTAAAATTACCTTTATAAGAATTTTTCTTTTTCGTACCGGAATTTGACATCCCATTTAAGGCATACACCGGTTTAACCCTCTTTGTCTTATTTATGATTCTATAGATTATACCAATCACTAAAATTACAATCACTACATAACAAGTAATTCCAGGGACAAATACATTATTAGTGATTACTTTCCCCATATTCTTAAACATAGAGCTTAAGATAATATTCGATATACTTGAAGAAGCTACGCCACCTAATATACAAGCTACAGAGATTATTAAAAAATAAAACTTTAGATACATACTCAAAATATCACCTGAGTTATACCCCATAGTTTTATATATAGCAATTGCTTTAGCGTCCGTAATCATCAGATTTTGTATCATAAAATTGATTATTATACAACTAACAACTAGCATGATAACTCCTATGGCAAGAAAAACCGCTCCGATTACATTGCCTGCTATCTGATTATTATTAATAGTAGCTTCTAAAGTTACCATCATTCCATTCATTTGTCCGTCGTATTTTTCCCTATATTGCTCCTCAAGTTCTGCTCCGGTAACTCCAGCTTTTCCATAAAGTTTAATGTTTAGATAACTATTCATTCCTTCTGGTAATTTTTTTATCAATATGTCACTATCATAAGAAGTTGACATTTCGTAGACTTCTGAGTATATACCCTTTACCTTGTAAAAAACATCTCCACTAGGAAGTTTTATTTTTATCTTATCCCCAACCTTGATATTATCCTGATTACTTACACAGGCTGGAATAATACATTCATCATCTTTTAACTCCCTTACTGTTTTTTTATTTCCTTCAAGAAAGTGAACATCTCCAAAAACTGAATCTTTATATTCGGTAAGCTTTAAAAAACCTTCTATTTTTTTATCATTAAGACTTAGCTCCTCAGTAATATAGTGAACTCTGGAATACTCAACTCTTTCAATATTTGATATCTTAGCAAATTGTTCTCCTAAAGCAATGGTTTCCTTATCCGTTTTAGAATATGGATACACTATTGCCGTAGCTGAATTGCACTCTTTCGCAAACTCCTTAAAGGGCTTATCTAAGGATATTAATATACTAATTGAAGCGCTCATCAGCATAGAACATAACATTATTATTAAAAACATAAGTGCTGCCTGAAGTTTTTTATGTCTAAAATTCTTGATCCACATACTCCCTAACCTCTCCTAATACATATTATTTAGCAGACATATACCCCCAACTACTTTTCGGAACTTTATTATGGAGATACCACTTCGTAATAAAACTTATTATCTTAAAATTTTCTTACCAGAACCGATAAGCGTTTTAAAAATAGACTTTGGTTCGAAGTTGTATATATCTGCATCCTATATATTTATAATAATTGGTAAATATAAAATAAAAATATATTAAATATTAATAATTATTAATAGCTCTATGGACCATATATAGAAATTAGGGTGTCTCTACATCCGACACTTCGATGAGTTTCGCAAAGAATTAATATGATTTTCTTAGATTTCATAGCTAAAACTGTATAACTCACTACGTTCGGACAATACAGTTTTACTTTTTAATAATCAATACCTTTTATAAATATTTCATATCTTAAATTTAAGAAAATAGAAAGGTGGCTGTCATACATGAATTAAATTAATTCACTGTACGACAGCCACAATAATTACTCACTATCAGCTTTTGCCTTGTTGTATTCTTCCATTTGCTTTAGATAATTTATCTGAGTTTCAGTTTTACCTGAATATTTTAAACTTTCGTCAACAGCTTCAATTGTAGCTTTACCAGAAGCCCTATCTTGCATGTCAACCTTTAATTTTTCAAATTGTTCTCTTGTCAGCTCTATATAACTTCCACAGCCCGGACAAGCAATTTGATATGTTTTCTTATATGGTATTATAGGTATAAAAAACAAGGTAAACCATGTTGTTGCAATACATAATCTCCAAACATTAGTCTGGTTACAATAATTGCAGGTACGCTGAAAAACTCCACCAATAAACTTTCTGGTTACCTTACCCCATCCCCAAATTATCATAATATCACTCCTTATATGTAATCCAAATAATTATAACATTTACCTGTATATTCCACAACCAAGGTTTATTATAATTAATTTCAACAATAATCTTAAACATAGTCATAATTTTGAACGTATAAATATTATCAGGCTGGTATATTAGTTTCGCTATGTAGAATATATTGAAACAACATTACAATAAGTATAAAGATAACCTGTGATTAATTACATAACTATACTTTAAAACAGAGTGGAGGTCTTATAATGGAAACATCAAAGTTTAGAAAATTATATTTTTTAATTAATGTTCCGATAATACTGCTTTTTTTCATCCTTTCAATTACGCCAATTTTCATAACTGATAGATTGGCTATATATTATGTTGGTATAACTGCTCGAATGATAATGGGTGTATGGGCTATTTTTAACGGCTTATGGAATGGCTGTACTGATTATTATTCTTTCTTAAAGAATAATAGGTTTCAAAAAAACGATAAAACTCCTAAATGGATATGGCTACTACTTTTTATAGTTGGTGTAGGATGTATTATAACTGCTTTTATGGGGTATGGATTTAATGGGGTTAAGAAACCTGTATAATTCTTAGTATAGCCTAATACTTAATATTCTAAATAGAAGCAATTTAAAGGAAGTCATTTTGACTTCCTTTAAAATAAATATTTTATTTTTCTTGAGATACATGAAGTATACTATAGATCACTCCATCTATTTCTTCTACCTTACTCAAATCATCTATAAAATAAAATATATTGTATCTCCATTTCTCAGGACTATAAATCACAATATATTCTGCACCAGCAATTTTAGGCATATCTCTTTCTATTCTGTCACTTAGCCCCTTCAAGCTTTCTCCAGCCTCTATTTCTTTTGTCACTTCAAATAAATATTTGATTTCCTTTATACTGTCACCTGTTGTATCAATTAGGGGTATTCCTATATCTATATGCTGCCAACCGAAGGAAGAGATGATATTATCATAAAATCCATCAAATAAAAACTTGTTCATCCCTTCACTATCCTTCCAAAGGTACAATGGACAATAGCTGTTACTGAAATTATTGTTAGCACCTTTTTCTGTTATTAGATATAACTTAAACTTCAAATCATCAAATCCATCAGTTTTAAATCCATTCTTTTTTACTCTTTCCTTTATGATTTCCATATTATAATCGCTCGGTAATACAATCTTATACTGCATTCCAATCATCTGTAATCCCACCTTATCTTTTATCTTTATTTTAAAATAAACATTTCTAATTTCACCACTTTACTAGAAACTCAATAAGTTATTTTTCACACTTTTAGTTTAAACCTATATTAATTAATCGTATAATACTTATTAATAATATTTGCTATCACTTTTAGTGATATACAGCTCTGTTTATATATAAACTTGAGGATATAGCATTACTAAACAGTAGTGTTGTGATAAAATAGTTATAAAATTTATTTTAAATAATGATATGACATCGAAATTCAGATACTCATTATGATAACTTTGAAAGGTTAATACTATGGAGATTAATGACTTAAAAATATTTCAAATGGTTGCATACGAAAAATCTATTTCAAAAGCAGCCATAAAACTTGGATACGCCCAGTCCAATATTACGATGAGAATTAAAGTACTTGAAGATAAATTGAGTACTTCATTATTTATAAGAAACAATAAAGGTACTATTCTTACTTCAGATGGAGAAAAACTTCTTCTTTATGCTGATAAAATACTTAATTTAGTGGACGAAGCTACAGAAGAATTTAAAAAGCCTAGTAGTCTAAATATAAAGCTTACAATTGGCGCTACTCAGACCATTTCTGCGTCTATAATGCCGAAATTATTTGCTTTATTTCATACCAAAAATCCAACAATAGCTCTATCTTTAAAGACTGAAAAACAAGAAGTTCTTTTAGATATGCTATCAAAAGGAGATGTAGATGGTATATTTATATATGCTAATTGTGTAACTGAACAAGTTAAAGAAATCTTTGACTTTACAGAAGAAATAGTTCTAATATCTGCTTCTGCCATCAATGATATAAAAAATATAACAACGCCAATAATAGTGAATACTGATAACTTTTGTCCCTATCATACTCTACTAAAAAAGTGGTTTGTTCATAACCATTCAACCCCTATAAGTATTATCCAATTCGATAGTTTGGAGTCTATTCTTAGAGGTGTAGCTTCTGGGCTAGGAGTTAGCCTTTTATCAAAAAGATCTCTGCCAGAAAGTCATAATTTTCATGTATATGATTTAGGAACTGATTTTAATAAGGTTAAAATCAAGTTTGTATTAAATAGTAATAAAATAATATCTAATGTTCTAAAGGACTTTATTTCTATTTCTAAGCACTGATGTTATGTGTAAAATTTATAAAAATAAAAAGCACCTATTGGTAGTCTTATTATATTCTAGTTATTAAACTAAATATAATTACTCTGCCAACTGTGCTTTTCTATATTACACTTATATATTTTACTTAAGCTTGCTCCATTTTTCTTATGTTTAACCAATACAAAATTACTCCAATTAACTTACAAACTGAGATGAGTATAGCCCCAACAAGTATGACGTTTATAATTATAAATACTAAATCTACATTACGATTTTCTCTTTGAAGAGTGAACACCACATTCAATGAAATAGAACTAAAAGCACTTGCTGCAATTACATTATATAGTATTCTTTTTATTAATGTTTTGTCACGAACCTTCTTTTGCTTTAAAAAATCCAACTTAGAAGTATTACCAAAATCATCATTTGTTTTCCTCCAAATTACCATCCGAATCCCATCCATCCACATATACTTGATTGGTTTCCACCCAATTTTAATAAAAGATTCGAAATATTGTTTATCTACATATGGAAGAAAATCAGTAAAATACTGAGTCTTACTGCTCTCATCTTTTTTAAAATAAAGTATGAGTCCTCTCAAAGCAATTCTGTGCAGTTTATATCCTTTCCTCTCCATATCTTCTAACCATCTTTCAAGTTTAGATGGAAATAAAAATAACCAGAAGCCTTTTATTACTCTTTTTAATCCATCATTGTTTTCTAAGCTTTCATCTACTTCAATATAATCAGTTAAACGCTTTGCACTTCTGCCCTTTTCCATAATTTCATTCCTTAGAACATGTAAATTTACCTACTAATAAAGCAAGCATTATTACTTTATTTTACACTAAAGCCACAAATCAGTATATATAAATTCATTTTATTGCTAATGTACATACACACCCTAAAATGTAACCTGTATGTGTATATTTTTTATACTATTAGCTTCTGTATTAAATAAATGTTGATACTTTATAGTTTGTCCTTTTAATTAACATTAACAACATTTATTTAATACAGAATAAAAGGCCTTTTAATAGTGTTATCTAATACATACCTTAAGCCCAATTTTTATATATTAAGACTACTTTGATTTATCCTCTAAGATTATCGCAGATAGTATCTCTTTTTATTTAAACACGCTGCTTTGATATCTCTTTTAATTTAAACCTAAACCTTACTTCATACTTATTTTAGATATCTTTTCAATTTTAAAAAGATATGAGCTTAACTGTGTTAGTTTAAATAACCTATCTATTATAACTACTACTATAGACGTAATGAGACATATATAAAATAAATTTACAGTATACGAATCTATTTGAACCTCTGATATTAGATGTACAAATAAATAAATTGCTATAATAACAACTATTACATTTTGTAAAATCCTCTTAAATACTTTTTTAATAAGAGCTTTTTTGTCCTTTACAAAGTCAATCGCACAGAAATCATAATTATCAATACATGGTTTCATCCATATAACCATCCTATTGCCAGGTGTCCACATATTATATCTCATCTTCCACTTATGTGTGATATACCTTTTAAAATATGATCTATGAATAACCTCAGGATAATCAATAAAATATCTTACTTTTCTCTTCTCGTTCTTTGTAAAATAAAAGATATTGCCTCTTAAAGCTATTCTAAAAAGTCTGTAGCCTTCACTCTCCATTTCCTCTAGCCATCGTTCAATCTTGCTAGGAAATAACATTAGCCAAAAATATTTTCTTATCTTAATTGGTTTATCGTATTCTTCTTCACTTTTATGTACTTCTATATTCTTAATTGAGTCTTCTATGTTTTCATCTCTTTCCATATAGCACATTCCTTTTAATTTACAAAATACTTTTTGTTTAATCTATACTAATTAACTAGTCTTACAATAAAATAGCAAACAAGCCAATATATATTAATAATATAATTTATTCAACTCTTTTTTATTTTTAATAAATATGAAATTGATCCAATTAATCCACAGACACAAGTAATTAAAGTTACTAATGCTAAACATAAAAAAACTAAAAAAGAATAATTAAAAGTAAGATACTTATATTCAGCTTTAAATATTATATTGATTAAAAAATACATTAGCACTGAAGCAAATATACCATTTAGTATTATACTTTTTAATATTTTTATAATGAAAATATTCTTATTACTTATGAAATCTTCTAAGGAGTACAGATTTTTATCTCTACAACGCTTCATCCATATGACTATTTTTCCACCAAGAATTCTTGTGTTATACATTGGCTTCCAACCAAGTCTTATGTAGGTCCTAAAGTATTCCTTATCAATTGTGCTAGCAAAATCAGTGAAATATTTTACATTCCTACTTTCACCCTTTGTAAAATAAAAGATATTCCCCCTCATGGAAACCCTATAAAGTCTATACCCTTTACTCTCCATTTTCTCTAACCATTGTTCAAGCTTACAAGGAAATAAGATAAACCAAAAGCTTTTTACTATTCTAATAGGTCCATGTTTTTTTCTTCTTTCTTACCAGTTTCAATACCATCCATTGTATATTGTATATTTTTATTTTCTCCCATAATCTCATTCCTTTTAATTAATAAACACATTTTCTTGTAATTGATAATGATTACTTTATTTTACACTAAAGCCACAAACTAGTATACACAAAACCATCGTATATGTATTAAATATGTACCACTTTTATATAGAAAAAAATTATGTATGTTCAAAAATCTTCAAAATTCAAGATTTTCGAACATACATAACTTAATTTATATAAAATATTTAGTTATCTACTTATTATTTAAAAATAAGATTTATCAAAGGTGAAACGAAAAGTATTATTGAAAGAATCACTATAAATGTTACAGTAATCCAAATCACTATGTTTTGCACCTTGTTATTTACATACTCGCCCATAAGCTCCTTCTTGTTCACAAGTACTACCATGAATATCAGTATAACTGGACTTAGCATACCAGCTATCTGCTGTGTTGCTAGCATAATTCCAACCAAAGAAATATGAGGTATTAGTACTAGTACTGAGCTGAATATTATCATAAAAGTAAATATACCATAAAAAGTAGGCGCTTCTTTGTATTTATGATTAAGTCCACTCTCAAAACCAAAGGATTCACATATAGCATAAGATGTTGATATTGGAATTATCATAGTTGCAAGTACTGATGCCCCAAAAAGTCCTGCTCCAAATAAAATTGAAGCATAATTCCCTGCTAAAGGTCTAAGGGCTGAAGCAGCTTGCTCTGCACTGTCTATTTGTATTCCAGCTTTGTATAAAGTAACTGCAGTACACACTATGATGAAGAAGGATACTAAGTCACCCCATATAGCTCCTAAATAAACATCTAATTTTTCGTACTTGTAATCTTTTAGCTTTATACCCTTGTCTACTATAGAAGATTGAAGATAAAACTGCATATACGGAGTAATTGTAGTTCCTATCATACCTATAAAGGTCAATATGAACACTTTGTCAAATTTTAGTGTAGGTGTAACTGTAGCTTTTAAAACTTCATGCCAGTTTGGCTTAACTATAAAGCAAGTTATTATATACGAAAAGAAAACAAAGGTGAAAGCTAAAAATAACTTTTCTGTCTTTGAATATGATCCCTTTGTTATAAGAAACCAAACCGCAAAAGCCATTACAGGTACTGAAACATATTTAGTCACCCCAAACAGCTCCATGCTTGCTGCAATTCCTGCAAAATCACCTATACATACACCAAAGTTAGCTATAAATAAGGTGAGCATTGCAAAAAGCGCAAGCTTTACACCAAACTTTTCTCTTATTAGATCTGCTAGTCCTTTTCCTGTCACAATAGCCATACGTGCATTCATTTCCTGAATTACAGCCAAACTGAAAGTAATAAGAAGAAGACCCCAAAGCATTTTATATCCATAAGTTGCTCCTACAGAAGCATAGGTTGCTATTCCACCTGCATCATTTCCTGCATTTACTGTTATTAGGCCTGGACCAATGATAGTCATGATAAAGAGTATCTTTTTAAACCTACTAGTCTTAACTTCACTCATAGTGCCATCCTCCTCATTGGAGCATACTCTTTAACACTGTCATTTAATGATATAATCCCTACTAATTCATTAATTTCATCTATAACCGGCAAAGAAATTACGCTGTATTTTTCCATTGTTTCAATCGCATCTTCTATTGTATCTTCATCTCTTAATATCTTCGGTTGAGTTGTCATAATATTATAAAGCTTTGTGTCTCTATCTGAAGTTATAAGCCTTAATACTGGAATAACTCCAAGAAGATTGCTTTTATTATTTATGACGTATATATAGTAAGTTTCCTCTTCATCTGGAACATTGCTCTTCATCCACTCTGCCACTTCTGCAACAGTTATATCTGGAAGGAAAGTAATAAAGTCTTTAGACATAATACTCCCAACTGTATTTCTTTCATATTCCATAAGTTCTCTGATTTCTTCTTGACTCTCCTCATCCATTTGAGTAAGAAGCTTCTCAACTCTATCATCTTCTATTTCTTCAAGAATATCTGCAACTTCATCTGATGGCATTATCTCGAAAATATCAGAGGCCTTCTTATCAGACATAGAATTAAGAAGATTAACCTGAACCTCTGTCTCTATCTCTTCAAGAACCTCAGCAGCCTTTTGATTATTCAAACTGTTAAATAGGATATGTCTACTTTTATTATCAAGCTCTTCGATTATATCTGCTATATCAGCTGCGTGTAGAGTCTCAATTTTATTTGCAGGTGAATAAAGTTGCAGATTGTTGCTTCCAGTTGATAGAGGCTGTACATTATCCCAAATAATAAGCTTGTTTCTTAACTGAAAATTAAAAGCTCCAGTCAATAATATAAATGGATATTCTACTCCAAGTCTTCTTAATAGACCTCTTGTACCTATATCAACTGCAATAAGCTGCCATTTTCCATTTATATTTCCCAGTCTTACATCATTTACTCGCTCTACTCTTTTTCCGTTAGTATCTACTATCTGCTTATCTAAAAAGTCTTTTGCTAAATATATGCCCTTACTATGTGGCAAACTTATTAATAAACTTTTTGTATTAATTTCTATATAATATCTTTCTTTACTATCTTTTGAAATATTGACTTTATCCAATGAAACGTAGAAAGATTTTGGCCCATTTTTAATCTGAACATAAGTTGCTGTAGGTTTTTCCTGACTAAAGTCTAGTATAAAATCACTTAGTTTACCGATTAATTGCCCTAATTTATTGTGAATTTCTTTGTTTAATATTTTGCTAAAGAAAAAACTAGTTGCTTTATCCATTTGTTTCACCCCTTCTACTTACAGCATCACAAAGATTTCATGATGCTTATAACTTATTCTTACAATGCTTCAAATTGCAATACATGCAAAAATGAAGTTTTTAGTTATTAGAGGGGTTCGTTAGATAGTTTACATTAAAACCATGAATACCTATTTTTAGTTTCATAACAATAACCTCCAAAGTCATCGTCACTCAAACGGCAGTTACCCGTGTGAATAACAATCCAAATTCTATATTTAGTTGTCGTCTTATCCTCAGGGTCGTCTTCCATTAGTAACCACCTCCTAATTTAATATTCATGTAGAAAATAAATAATAAAAAATCTCCTCATTCTAACGAATGAAGAGTTATATGCTCGACAAAAAAACACCTATTTTCTCCATTCGTTGAGCTTTAGCACTACAAGGCTTTGAGCATAAGCATTCATATTAATGAATGTTGTCAGCTACATTAAGTAAAACCTTAATTCGGCAGTACCTGCTGACCCATTGGCGTCTCTCGACATTTCTGGGCAGTAGCGTGTATCCTTGTAGGAACCTCACCTAACGAGGTATTCAATTTTATTACCTTTTATATAATATTCTTTTTAACATGATTTGTAAACATATTTTCACATAATTATACTATTAAAATTTTTTAACAACTTCAATTTGCATCTTTTTGTAAGTTTTTTTAGTATCTAATATAATTTTCCTTAAACTTTTTTCAAAAATTCCTTGACTTTATAATTCCTTTACTGTATATTAAATGAGTAGGCAAGTTACAAACATAATATCGCGGGGTGGAGCAGTTGGCAGCTCGTCGGGCTCATAACCCGAAGGTCGTAGGTTCAAGTCCTGCCCCCGCAACCAAAAAGCAGTTATATTTAGATATAACTGCTTACTTTTTTGTTCACTTTAGCATTGATCTAATTTCCTATCACCAACCTCTTACAAAGGCTTAACATTTAGATTTACATTCAAAGATTTTTCTTATATTATATACTGTTATTATATCTTAGTTTTTAATATAGTCTTATGTAATTAAATATATTACAACCAAGTACTTTTATTAGTTTTAAGATTAAATTTATTATTTCCTTTACATTCTATATTATTTAGTGTATAGTTATCAAGTAGGCAAGTTACAAACACAATATCGCGGGGTGGAGCAGTTGGCAGCTCGTCGGGCTCATAACCCGAAGGTCGTAGGTTCAAGTCCTGCCCCCGCAACCAAAAAGCAGTTATACTTAAGTATAACTGCTTATTTTTGTTTATTATTAATAACAAACGTATCATTTGTTAATACTCTTAAATTCTCTTAATCAATTTTTTTATTACATTTACATGGCGAATTTTTCTTATTATCTTACTTATGCACAGGATATAACCTAATTATTTATCCCTAATTCCAACTCTTCACATATAGCTAGAATATCATAGTTTAAATTGATTTTGCATTTCTTTAGTTCAATAAAAAAATCTCCTCATCCACCCTACTAACCTACATATAAATGTATATTTTAATATTTTCAATATTCCAATTAACTTATATAATCTCTTCTCAATAACGCAAGAATAACATCATCCACTAACTCACCTTTAATCATAGTTCTTTCTCTTAAAATCCCTTCTTGTAAAAAGCCTGACTTTATTAAAGCCTTCACTGATGCAACATTACCAAATGTCACCGTAGCTTCTATTCTATTAACTTTAACTTTTTCAAAAGCAAATTTTATTAATGTCTTTATAGCTTCAGTCCCATAACCTTTATTCCAGTATTCCCTATTTAGACCATACCCAATTTCACAGCTCTTAGCCTCCTCATCAAAGTTTCCCAAACTAAGATATCCAATTAATTTTTTGTCTTCTTTTCTAACAATACCCCATGTTATTTCTTCCTTAGATATAAATTCACTTTGATAATTATCTATTATTAAAAAAGCCTTCTCTTTTGTATTTATAGGAGTGAAAAAGTCATATTTAGCTACCTCAGGATCACTAAATATATCAAAAATATCCTCCACATCACTCGCTTCAACTTTTCTGAATATCAATCTTTGTGATTCTAAATCTGGAAACACATCAAAAAATCTTTTATCAATACATTGCTTAATCTGATTATTATCCATAATATATCTCTCCTAAACATTTATTAGCATAATTCAGCTACACTTTGATTTTATATCTTCAGTAATTAGTTCTATAGGTTATATTAATTTATTTGTGCCTTTATTAATCGTATTATATCAACTAATTAAGAGATTTTACAAGTATATGGTAAATTGCAAAAAAAATAACTGCTAAAAGCAGTTATTAATAAAATATCCAAATTACATTCCAACTTACACCAATGAATATATAGGTGTTAAAATTATTGCTGTGACTAGTAAAAAATAAATAGAAGTTTGGGCAACAGCTCAACATACTAAAAGATTAAATTTTCTAGTTATTATCTAAATCTATTAACTGATCTATACTTTCAATTTTATAATCAAAGTCATCCACTTGTCCAAAGCCATAACTGGCAAATACAAAAGGAATACCAGCAAATCTTGTTGCTTCCATATCCCACTGAGTATCTCCTACGTAAACTGGACTCTTTAAGTTATTTCTTTCTACTACAAGCTTTATGTTTTCCCCTTTAGTAAGCCCAGTTCTTTCCGCATTTTCATAGTCAATAAAATACTCACTTAGATTATGAGCTTTAAGAAAAGCTTCAATGTATCCTACTTGACAGTTACTAACTATAAACAATTTGTATTTTTTAGCTAGTTCCTTTATTGTATCTTCTAATTTATCAAACAAACTTCCACCATGTTCTTCTAAGTACTTACACTCATTAGCCCAGCATGCAGTTATTAAAGTTGTTCTCTGTTCATCTTCTAGATGTGGAAATAATCTTAATGGTATTTCAAGTACTGATAACCCCATTATTGCTTTTATATCTTCTACTGTTATTTGGTGAGTAATGTTTGTATTACTTATAATTTCATTAAAAGCATCTGTAACTCCTTGTGTTGAGTCCCATAGCGTTCCATCTAAGTCAAAAATAATGCTATCTATCTTCATACTTCCTCCATGTTAAAATATTATATTTCTTTAGTTCTTTACTTATCTAAACAGAAGTTAATAAGTTAGTTGTCTAGTTAAATTTGCAATTACCTTATCAACTACTTTTAATTCACCTTGCTTTATGATAAGACTACAAATATCTACTACTCTATTGTAATAAAGATTTATTGCTTTTACAAATTTGTTTTGTATTTAAGATATCTTCTTTTCTTTGCATTACTACTCTGATTTGAGCACACTATATGTCAATTCATCTAAAGCTTTGCAAGCTTCTTTATCCTTAGGTTTTCTAATAATTTTCACCAAATATTGATTTACCTCTTTGTTATACTTAGTAAATATAACTCTGCTTGCATTAGATTTAGTCATACATAAATAAAGATTATTAATTGCACCAAACAAATCGTTTCTATTTTCGTTATTAATATAAGAACTATAATTCATCAAATTTAAACTGGAATATAAATATCCAGCAGCTGTTGTTCTTAAATAAGCTTTTCCTTCATCATCATTTTTATTGTAATCAGTATTTAGTATACCGTTAGCCAGAACTAACTGATTTGTAAAGGAATCGTCTATCTCCTTTTTCTCTTGTTTCCTAAAATCATTTATTACTATAATATATAAGATAGAAATAATTAACGCAAAAGGCATTGTCTTTTTTATAATAATTTTAGCAAACTTTAATAGTTTTTTCACTAGAATACACCCTTTCTAACCTAAACTTAACATTTAATATTACACTTACATATTAAAACTTATTACTTAGATGTATCAATTTCTGTTAATCGTATTAATGCATTCTTAGCTATATAATGCATATAATAATAGTTACTAATAAGGATATTAAAAATAATTATAATAAGTCCGATAATATAGCTATTGGAGGTTCACTTATGTATAGCACTGTTATTTTCGATATTGATGGAACGATTTTAGACACAGAATTTGCAGTACTTTCTTCTCTGCAGAAATTAGTATATGAAGAAACTGACAAAAAACTAAGCTTTGAAGATTTACTCTTTTCTTTTGGAATCACAGGTGAAGCTGCGCTTTCACAGCTTGGGATAAAAGATCCCAAGGAAGGTTGCAACAAGTGGAACGAATACTTAAAAGATTATTTTCATCATATAAAAGTTTTTGATGATATGGAAGAAACTTTAGCAAAACTTCATGAAATGAATATTTCTATTGGTATAGTTACCTCCAAAACCAAACTAGAATATGAAGCTGACTTTATGCCTTTTGGACTATCTAATTTCTTTGATATAGTTGTCTGTGCCGATGACACTGAAAAACATAAACCTGATCCTGACCCTATTCTAAAATTCATTGAACTTTCAGGTTCAGATGCTTCAAAGACACTCTATATAGGTGATACTATCTATGATTTCAGATGTGCTCAGGACTCTCATATAGATTTTGCCTTAGCATCATGGGGATGTAAATCTAAAGATGGTATCAATGCAACTTATATCTTAAAAAATCCAAAAGACTTATTAGAAATAGTTAATGCAGTTTAGTATTAAGTGCAGCTTTAAATATACCCTAACTCTAATATTCAGATTGCATTAATCTATACTGATTTTCTATGCCTATTTTATACATTAACTACTAATATAATGTCAACTTATATAGATTTCTTAACTACCAATTAAGTTATACTTGTCCGATAATTGCTAGAAGCAGTGATTAATGAACAAGTATAACTTAAATCTAAATAAAGAAACCCTTTAATGCCATAACTTGAATAATAGCTTTATAGATTTACAGATGTATATAAGCCTATTCAACTTTTCTATGTTGGTTTAGACTTTTAGTATCTATAAACACTTACCACATAGTCGGTATTAGGTAGAAACTCTACATGATATTTCTTCCCCTTTATAAGGAAGTTTTTTAAATATTGGCCGCTAGTCTCAAATTCTTTATTCCCTACTGTGAATCTAGTAATCGTTGTTCTACCTTTTATAACTTTGAAATCTTTTAATTGTCCATCATAGGATTCATATTGTGAGTTCATCATGCCTGGTAGATCCTTATAATAAGGAATTATCATAGAACCGATGCCAATTGAAAATATTATAGCAACTGCACCGAAGATCTTTGCTCTTATTTTCACAGAAGTCTTTTCTTGTTTATTATTAATAATAATTAGATTAGAAATACCTAATGCAAATACAACTAATGCAAAAAAATCAATACCTATAATACGTCCTACGAATACTATCTTGAAGTTTTTAGATGTTTCCATTATTAACGGCACTATTAGTCCTATAAAAAACACCGGAATTGCAGAAATCCACATTATCTTTTTAACTATATTCTTAGACTTCATTGCTCTCGCTCCTAAAAATGTATATTTAGTATAACTTTTATAAAATAATAAACAAATGGTGCTACCAGTATAATACTATCAAACCTATCTAAAATCCCCCCGTGCCCAGGAATTATATTGCCAAAGTCCTTAATTCCATTGAATCTTTTTATTAAAGATGCTATTAAATCCCCACATTGTGATACCACTGACCCTATTACACCCATTACTAAACAAAAATACAAAAAGTTATTATCATGAAATCCTGTAAACTTTAAAATTATAATCCCGTATAAGCAGGACATCAATGCCGCCCCTATTACTCCACCCACAAAGCCCTCAATAGACTTATTTGGACTTAGCTCTGGAGTTAATTTATTCTTTCCAAAGGTCTTACCTACTGCATATGCAAAGGTATCCGCACTCCAAGCTATTATAAATACAAACCAAACAAAGATATCTCCATAATCATTTATGCTAATTATTTGACGTATAAATGAAAACATGAAAGTAACATAAAAAAATCCTATAAAAGTTATAGCTATGTTTTTTACATTTTGCTTACTATAAAAGAGTATTGAATAAAACACTAAAAAGATCGAAAATAAAACTATAAATAATCCTAGTTTTCCACTAATATCAGGCAATACAAATATGTAGTATAACGCAGAGAAACCTATTCCTATCAAGCTATAATTAATGCTAAAATCTTTAAAGGATTTATAAAATTCACTAAGTCCTATAATTATAATTAAGAGAAGAGCAACATTTATAAGTATTGAATTTTTGCTAACCATTATTCCGATTAAAATTGGTAAGCCGATAACTGAACTTATTGTTCTTTGTTTCATCATCCATCTCCTAATAACTTGATCTCTAATTTCTATTATAATCACATATCACTTAAATACAGACATATTATCAATATCTACATCACACCAAACTTGAACTTCTATATATCTATCTGGTCCGTTTTCACCATTTTTGTTCCATTCTTGAGGCATTCCATATATTGATACAACTTCTTTAATCTCTTCTAATGTGTAAACCTTTTTCCGATAAGGCTTGTGGTCATTATATCGCATTGCAGGGAAAATATCCCCGTAGGTAAAACTAATAGTGTTATGATCAAAAACTTCTATTGGAATTTTGAGTTCTTGTCCATCTTTATACCATTGTTTAATCCATTGGCATGGTCCTAAGGTCATAGAAATAGGTGTGCTTCTTAATGGCTTACCACCCTTTTCAATAAACTGTGTTCTAACCATTCGCTCTAATTCTCTTCTAATTAGCATGTAATCTTTCGGTCTCTTACTAGCAAAGGTTTGTCCGCTCTTGCGAAGATTTTCTAATTCCTTTTCAGCCTGTTCCTCTAATAAATCTGATAAGGTTTTAAAAGGCCCAACTTCAGCTTCATAGTAATGATAAAGATAGTTTGGTATTAATATCATGATATTTGTCACTTTCCCTTATAAAATACTCAGAAAAAAGTTTTTATACATTAAACCTATGCTTTAAAATATAATCCTTTTTATGCAACTATTAATTTTATCCAATTGTCTCAAACTTTTTTGAGTCTAAGTCTACAATTCTACTTCTAATATCTGACTTTGTAATAAATATTGGCTCTCCATTACTATCAATACAATATGAAATAGGAATTGAAACCCCACAGTTTCTGTAAGAACCATCAGCATGACTTGTTCCAATCACAATTGTTTTATAAGTTTTTGCAATAACCTTTGCTTCTCTCACCCACTGCTCAAACTGTTCTTCACTAAACATTCCTACTCCAATCGGATGGACAATAAAATCTATCTTTTCTTCTACTCTTTTTAAATCTCTATTAGCCTTTAGTATTTCCATACATAATATGTAGCCAATTGAATTATTATTATAAAAAACAGTTAAAGGCTCATGTAATTCTACATTTTCATCCGGTATAGTTTTAGCTCTTTCTAAGATTTTTTCACCATCACAGCTTATTATTACAGCTCTATCTTTGTTATCTTTTCTGTATGATGACACAATTGCTATTTTATACTCTTTGGCCAGTTTACAAGCCTCTTCTAAAGCATTTTCATCTGACAGATATCCTTCAGGATATAATACTAAATCAATACTATCCTTAGCTTTTATATCATTCTTCATCTGTTCAATTTGTTTTTCATGTATTGGTTGTCCAATTAAAATTCTCATAATAATTCCCCTTCTTAAGAAGTGCTAACTCTATAGTTTATTTTTATGAAATCAACATATTTCTTATAAAGATCAGTCTCACTTATATGAAGAACCTCATCAATCTTATTAGGTGCCTTTACTAGCTTTCTTAATTTATCATAGCCAAACAAATTTACTATAGCCTCAACCATAGTATAGGAGTATTGATAACCATCAAGAGCAAAGAAAGCTTCAAAATCTTCTCCAGTATCTAAATCTTTGAACGTTGGAATGTTCCCATTACTTAGCCCTTCACTAACCGTTTGTCTTATCCAACTTTCACTATTATCCTTGGCTTCATAACAAGCAATTCCTTCATTTAACCACCTTGGAGTATTACTATTTATTTTATTAACTAAAATATGTACAAATTCATGAATTGCAGTATTTACTACATTGTGAAAATTAGATCCTGGTGGTGGATTTAGAGGTGATGCTATTATAATCTTCCCAGCTCCAAGCCCTCCTCTTATCCAAGTTGGAGCATCTTGTAGCCCTAAAGCATTATGAAGTGATTTAAGATTAGAATAAATCTCTATAATTAATTTATTTTCTAGTTTCTGCTCTAAGTTAATTGTTATTCTGCTATAATTTTTTTCTAGTGAATCTATAACTTTGCCTATGCACTCAGTATCATTTTCTCTAAAGCACACTATAAAATGCTCTGTCTCTACTCTTAAGTTAAGCTTATTTTCAGCTTCTTCATTAGAATTTTTAATTTCTCCAAACAAATATTTATTCTCTACTTTATTATTAGCAGCATTCATTCTATTTATCTCCTTAACAGCGGTCGCCTAGACTTTGCTTTATGTTATACTCAATATCTGAAACTCAACACTACTAGATTCTGTCAAACTTAATTATTTAAAAAACTCTAAATTGTAAAATTCTAATTTAATTCTGTTAGTATTATTATTGTATTAAGCTATAAGTGTACTCAACGCTCTTTTCATAGTTTTTCAAATTACCTAAGCTTTCCTGTTCCATGTTAATAATGACAAAACTTAGAATTAAAAGAGGCAATATTACTAATAATTTCATAAACTTATTAAACTTAATGCTTTTATCTGCAAAAAAATATGCTGAATGACATATTAATAAAATTACTAATATACTACTAGATATAGCATTTGCTTTTGTCTTTTTTATATCAATTATTACGGTTTTAAAATTATGAAGAAGCTCACTATTATTACTATTTTCTATTACATTTTTTCTTGTATCTTTGTCAGATATGGATATATCCCAACTAACATCAACTTTACTACCATTTCCTATATGGCTTGATTTTGCATAATATTTACCTGTTTTAGTCTGAAAAATGCTATCTTCATTAGTAAATATATTTGGATAGAGTATATTTACTATACTTATAACTATATATATTAGCGCAAATATCACATATTTCTTCCTCAAAACATTCCTCCCGATAATTAAATAATTAAGATCTAACTTTCTACCATAATATTCTATTAATGTACATAATTATAACTTAATTTACTTGTAGCTACAATAAAAAGAAAAGCAACCTAGTAATATGAAGCTATGCCCCTTTTTCTAAATGTTAGATAATTCTTGAGAATTTTATGAAAAACAAAAGGTAAAAAACTTAGTCTTAAAGTTTCTCACCTTTTAAGAAGTATTATATTGAATTATAATTAAAGCTAAACCTCCATATATGACCAAATGAAATCCTAACTCTTCCTTTTATCTCTTATATTTTTAGTGCAAATGATGTCAGATTGTTTTATGCATCTTTAAGAATTTCGTTCTGAAGTTTCCTGCTCAGAGAATTTAGCACTATCCTATAGGACATATCTATCATCTGCTTTACCACATTGTCAGGTACACTGCCGTCAAAATATACTGAATTCCAATGCAATTTATTCATATGATATCCTGGAACAATATGTTCATACTCATCTCTAAGCATCTGTCCAAAGAAGGGCTCACACTTTATTGTAATAATAGACTTATTATATTTATCTCCTCCAACCATAAGAAAAATTTTTTCTCCAACAAAATATCTTGTAGCATTCCATTCTTCCTTAAAGTCTTTTATTGCGCCTTGCTTCGAAAGGCAATATTCATCTAACCATTCATAGTTCATAAAAACACCCCTTTTCTAATGTTACTTATCAATACCTAATTCACTAAATACTTTCGCTAATCTTTCTTTTTCATGCTCAGCTACAGGAAATGTTGTATTATATGAATAATGCTGAAGTACGTCCGCATCCTTAAGAATTTCTTCATATATCCCGCCTACATCATTTTTATTACTATGGTTATAAATAGCCCTACAAATAGTATTAACTTCTTCTTCTGTAAACAACTTAAGTTCATTTAAAATTTTCCTTGCTTCTATAGAACCTAGTTTTGCGTGTTCATAACTGTCTCCAGCTTTATAGGTATAAATATCGTGTAGCATACCTGAAACAGCACTTATTTCTGAATTTTCTCCCCGCCTTAATGCAAGAATACTACAGTTAGCAGATACTCCATATAGGTGAACATACCCATGACGTCTTATTTCTGCATTAGACTGTTTCATTAAAATATTATCTACTACTTGATGAACTTTTTCTAATCTATTCATAAAATCACTTAATGCTTAACTTAAAAATTTAGACTATAAGCACTAACCCTCCCTTCATTTTTACTTATATATTAAATTTAACTTTATAAATTATTACCTCAATATGTCTAAACCTAGATATCTCAACGGCTTTAGAAGCTTTTTATGGCTATACAGCAAAAATAAATCTTGTTGACTTTCAAAGTTTCCTCATATTCATTCGTAAAGGGAGATATGATTTTATTTTATTTTGCTTAGCCCTAGTAGTTCTGTCTTTCCATCCCATTCAATCTTAACCTTTATTCCTCTATCAGTATCACTTGGCATTCCACCAGTGTTTTTCATTTTACCAGTATATTCATTTTTGTCCTTAAGCAGAAACAGATTGCTTTCTCCTTCTTTAGGTCCATCAATAGAATATTGAACTTCAGTTTTTGGTTTTTCATCCGTTCCAATATATTTAAAGGTATAATAGCTATCATGCTTCTTTTCGTTTCCTTCTATTTTATAAGTTACTTCCCAATTTGGACTTTTTCCTTCATAGTTGATTACAGTGTTCCTTACCGCATTTTCTTTATTCTTACAACCAACTAAAAGTAACGATAAAATAACCAGTACATAAATAATCTTCTTCATAGGCTCTCCTACTTTCTTTTCTGTGTTATTATTGATGTAGCTATCACTATTAAAACTTATATTTTAAAAGTTTATACTTATAGTGTTCCATTACAAAGTCATAAGCTATACATATTTGAATAATACACATCTGCAACTGTTGCATAAATATTTTAACAGTTGAATTTAAAACTTAATTTACACTTTATAGAGAAATGAAGTTCATTTGAGATTTTTTTCAGGTGGAATTTAGCAGCTTAAAAACATTATACTCAAGACTAAATTCCAAGATAATTATCTCCGACCATCTTGCTTAAGGCTTGTCTAAAAGAACCTTCAAAGTTATTGTTATTTGGATCTACAGCAAGTTCACAGCGAGCGGTGTACGCCATTATATAAGTTGAACATGCTGATATTTTCATAAGCTCCTCTTTTGTAAACTTTTTTCCACGGACATTTTCATATTCTCTTACAAATTCATAGGCTTCATTTTGCGACGGAGTTATCTTAACTGGAATATCCCAAGTAGTGGTAAAAGTACTTGCAGCTATGCCAAGTAAATGATATTCGTCCTGAAGAGATAAACTGTCCCAATCATAAATCATTACTATTTCATCATTAATAAAGCGGAAATGCTTTAAAGACCAATCGCAATGTCCTAACACCAAATTTTCAGGAATAGAATTTATTATTTCCTTTGATCTTGAGGCAATATTATCAATCCAAGTGGCAGCTGTTCCTGCCTTATTAAAATCAAATAATGCATTATGAGGAGCTGGAAAAAGCTTTTCGTTTTTATAGAAATTAAAGTATTTAAATCCATCAGTGTTGATATATGGATTTGTAAGCTTTATCAACTCAGCATACTTTTCTGCTATAACTTTTCTGATACTTGGATTATGTGCATCTTTTTGTGTTCCAATATCTTCATAGCTATTCACTGTCACAATCACATCTCTGTATTCAATAGGTGGCATAATAATTTTAGGACACGGGAATTTGTATTCTGAAAGCTTCTCTTGAACTCTAGAAATAGCATTCATTCCCTCAAAGGAACATTGAGCTATTGAATCATCATTATTTGGCTTATTAATCTTCAGAAATATTTCTTGTCCATTCTTTAACTTTAATCCAAAAGATACCCCAACACTAAGCCCTGCGTATAAACACTCACCAACTTCACTTTTAAGATAAGTCTTGCAAAAATCATCAACAAACTTTGTTAAGCTCACAGCATCTGTTGTACCAAGAATGGATTTTGAAAGTATTAAATTCATTTCATTTTCAAACAACTTTGCCAACTTTTCATATAAACTGCTTTCAACCATAACCTTCTAACCTCTCTTTTATTATTGTTTTGCCAACACCCATATTAATCCGAAAAACATAACTGGAATCATAATAAAAAAAGAAACTCATACAAATTTCATTTTATTTATAGGATTTTCTTCTTCAAATCTTAATTTAACCATGGTACGCACTTCAACATTTATTATAACATCTACTACCATTATGTGTAAAAACAAACTACTTAAAGATAACCACTCTACTGATTTAATATAAGTTAAAGATGTATTACTTCAATCAGAAATTTTTCCCAACGCCTCTCTGAGTTCCGAGATGAGAATTTAGAAATAAAACTTTTATTACGTACAGGCATCGCAAAAGTACTTTTTTCATTATTTTTATAGATTCTTGAATACATCGACCTGTAAAACACCATACTTATATAAGGATATATAAGTAGAAGAAATACACTTGATAAGGAGAATCTTAATTGTTAGTAGATTATTTATCTAAATTATTTTTACAACTAGTCTTTTATTCAAAACCTAATATAGAATTCTCAGAAGAAGAGATACAAGAGTATGAAAGTATTATTTCTGAACCTAATAGCTTTCTTATAAGATATAATAGTAGATTTCCTAAATATAGATTTATACAATACCTTTCTTTGAAAGAAAACTTCATACTTCACGGTACTAACAATAAAAACATTGAAGAATTTGAACCTAGAATACAAACACTTTTTAACGGAAAAATCACTGAAGCTGTATTTGCTTCTAAAGATGGTATATGGCCAGTATTTTATGCAGTATTGGATAGAACTAAGCTTGAACATAGTATAAGAAATGGCTGTGTTCAGATAAAAACTGGTCCTAAATTTTACTTTTTTTCTCTTTCAAACGATGATTTAAGAAAAAAGCCTTGGACATCTGGAATGATATATCTGCTTCCATCTGACTGTTTTAATAAAGTTAGTAATGGTTCTATACACTTTGATGAGTGGATTTGTGAAAAACCAGTAAAACCAATAGCAAAATTAGAGGTAAGTCCTAGAGATTTTTACTTTTGGACTAAAACCACATCACATAAGGAAAATGAAAACATTCCTACAACTATAATAAAATATAAGCTTAGAAATCTAGTAGGAGTTAAAAAGAGTGCCTTAATACATAGTAAATAATCGTTTACTAATAATTAAAGCCATGCATAGATTGCTCATAAATGAATATGCATGGCTTCTTTCGTATCAATTTTATTGTTTAGATTTTCGCTATTATATAAAAAATCTTCAGTTACACTAACTTGCTTAAATCCAAAAGAAATTTCATGTTCAAAATTTGTAATACCTACAATTAAAATTGAGGTTGTTAATGTAGTAATAATTAAATTTTTAATGATATCACTCCTTTTGATTATTAAACTAAAAATAATCTTGTTAAATCACTTATTTATAAAATCCATAACATCTCTTCTCATGCTCTTGGGTACTTCCTTTGCCTTTCTTCCAACTCTAAAAAACATCTGAATTATCTCACCTTTATTAGTATAATCTTTATGAAAACTTTCATACTGAGCTTTCATCTCAGGATATTCTTCTAATACCTGACTTAGCGGCTGCATAACTAGTCCTAAAGAGTGCGCATTCAGCACCAAACTACTATATATCATTCCACTTTTCACTTGTCCAATGCGACTGTTATCTTTTGTGATTACCATACCATATGCAGAGGTGTTTTCTACTGCTGTTTTAGTGGACTTAATGTATAGATCACTTGAAGCTTTTTCACTATTCATTGAAGGAATAAGAGTTATAAGCCCTTGCATCAAGTACTTTTTTACACCAGTTATGTCTTGTCCTTCAAAGGAATAACCATATCTATATTTATTCTTCTCATACTCATTGACACGAAACACCTTAGCTGATTCTTCATTCATCCTATGGATGTTTGCTTCAATTTCAGCACCCTTCATGGCATATTCGCCTAACCTTTTCAAACTATTTTCATCATCAAATGTTTTTACTTTGACGTCTTCATCACTTAAATTTAAAAAGAGCTCTGTCTGTTCTTTTGTTAACTTAGTTTTCTCGTAAACTTCTCTATTTGTATCAGGTAAAAACATAAAATCATATAACTTACTTTCTTTATTTTTAGCTTCAGAAATAGTTACTTTAGCCACTGGTCTTTCCTTCATACTTATAGCTAAATTTTGTTCATCATATTGTCCTTTTGGAAAGAAATCTATATTTACCTTATATCCAAAGTGTTGTCCTGAAACCACAATATATTGTAAAAATGTTCCTTGCGTTATCATTGTTTGTCTTGCAAAAGGATCTACTTCTGAGGTTAACAAATCGCTATTTGCATATAAATAAAAAGCATCTTTGTCTTGGTCTAGCTTTATAATCCATGGTTGCATATTATGACCACTGGCAGCTAGAATACCATTTGATATAAGTTTTATTCTTTTATCTTCGAATTTATCAGAATAGCTCTTATCCCATGGCTCCAAATATTTGTCTTTTACAAATGCCCCGCCAGCTGTAAATACTACTAAAAATAACATGATTAATCCTATAAATAATATTAATAATACCTTCCTCAAATTCTTAACACCTCTATACTTCATTGCATCTCCCCCTTTTTTATTTTAATTGTGTTAGAAATTTTTCAAATTACAGTCGCTTATTGCAATAGTTTCGAAAGATTTTCTGTATAAACCTTAATCACTCAAATTAAGCCTTTTCTTATATCACAGTAAGCTTACTTATAATATTATTTCCTTATGGCTTTTGTAATCATATAAAAAGCATCTTCCAAAATATCTTCCGAATTGCGCTTATGATACTCTTGAATATAATTTTTCTTAACTTTTAAAGTATTAAATACCCCTAAGGTACACGACCATAATACTAAAGCAGTGTTTGTAATATCTATTTCATTATCAATAGTTCCATCCTCAATTCCTATCTTTAATGAACAAGTAAGATAATCAAATATTCTTTCTCCGAGCTCATAGCATTCTTGTTTAGCCATGTCTGTTACTCCAGTAGAAAAGTCCATTTCACCGTTTTCATAATTCATTATTGCACTAAAATAATCCTCATATTGTTTACTAAATTCTAAGAAAATTAATCCAAGTTTTCTTATCTTATATATTCCAGTATCATTGCTTGCCTTTTTTTCATAATCATCTATCATTTGTATTAGAATCTTATAACCTCTAATCATTATTTCAAAGTAAATCTGTTCCTTGCTCTTAAAATAGACATACACTGTCCTTTTACTGAACTCTGCTGCTTTTGCTACATCATCCATAGTCGCAACATCATAGCCTTTAGAGAAAATTACTCTCTCAGCAGCATCTATAATATCTCTTCTTCGTATTTCTTTTTCCTTTTCTTTACGTTCCTCTGCTCCCATAATCTTAAATCTCCAAATCCTCAGCATAATTATATTTTAGACGCACCCTCAAGTAAACTAAGAGTTTACTTAACTGCATTATAGTGTATATATGCATTTTTTTCAATATTAACTTACTTATATTACAATGTTTAACAAATAACTTTATTATACCTGTCTTTGAAAGTATATAAATCTATATAAATATAACTAGCATACGTTAAGCCTTTTGATTTACTTTGATATCAATGCCTAATATTTATCAATCCATTCTTTAATATAAAAAAACTAGAGCGAAGGTTTTAATAAATTTAATACCTCCGCTCTAGTTTTTAACTTTTACTTTATATGGCTAAATAAGTTTAAGATATTAAAGCAATAATGCAGTAATGCCTTCATTGATGAAGCCTATTAGTTAGAATTTATATGTTATATCTTGTTTACAGATTTTTTTGAACTTTATTTATATTTACCTTATGTACTTGATTAACCTATTTATTCCTCATCTAACATTGCTATGAGCTTATTTATTGTATTCCAATTTCTAACTGTATCAGGTACATCTAGCTTACCCAGATTATTAGCAAGCTTAGAATTTCTTATGCTTTTGCTAAATAGTAAAAATATATCTCTGCCAATGATTTTATATTTGTTGTCCTCATCCACATATTTATTTATCAACTGAATTTTTTTCTCTAAAGGTGCAAACTTCATAAGAGATACATATAAACATTCTCCTTCAGCAGCAGCTTTTGCTTCCGTTATTTCAGTTTCTAAAAATGGACAGTTTTTTATTATATCCCTTAATTCTTTTCCAGACCTCAAAATTATCTTACTACTAAATCCAAACTTAGCTTCAAATGCTTCTTCAATTTTATTTATTATGGCTTCTTCATCTTCACCCGATTTAAAAATCACATTTCCACTTTGAATATATGTCTTAACATTAACATAACCTAGTGACTCAAATAGCTGTTTCAAATCCGCCATCTTAATTCTATTTTTTGTACCAACATTAATTCCTCTCAATAAAGCTACATATGTATCCATATAACCCACCTTATTCTTAGTCTAATTTTAAGTTTTAAAAATTACTGCAGTTACCATCTTTCATAGTGAATTATTTCTTCAATATTCTTTCTTGGACGTGGTTTTGGAAGCTCATCAGCATAGCCTAAGGTAATAAGTCCTAATAAGTATTTATCTTCAGGGATATTAAGTATTGGCCTAATTTCTTTTTGTGTAAACCAAGCTACCCAACAAGTACCTAATCCTAAATTTTCAGCCTGAAGAAGCATATGCCCTATAGCAATAGAAGTGTCTCTTATAATCTGCTTAACTTCTTCTTGAGGGCTTTGTTCATCTATCTTTATTTCTACTGACTCATCAATTCTAGATCTTATATCACCAACACAAGCAATAAAAACAGGAGCTGTCATCATCCATTTTTGATTATGCGAAACTTCCGAAAGTTTTTGTCTGACTTCTTGTGATTTTATAATTACGAAATGCCATGGTTGAGTATTGCTTCCAGATGGGGCAAGCCTTCCGCTCTCTATAACTTCAATTATCTTCTCGTCTTCAATCATCTCATCTTTATATTTTCTAATACTTCTACGATTTAGTATTTCATTCAACAAAATAATCTCTCCTATCTTTGTAATAATCGAATCAGACATCTACAAATTATGATATAACATTGCAAATAATCTCTAACATTAGAATCCTCTTCTATTGTATATATTATATAACTTTTAAATAAACTATGGAAATGTATTAAATAAATGTTGTTAAATATATTTGTACAAACTACTACTATGTTAATTTCAAACTAAGGAATTTTCTATAAAATATAAACTAGTCCGATTTATAATTTGCATTTAAGACTGGACTAGTTTATATTTGTATGTTTTAAAAAAATATATATCTATATTATTGTAATATAATTTTATTTTTCTAAATCTATTTTCACTTTATATTGATCTAAAATTTCCGGTTCATTAACTGTAGGAAGGGCTATCTTATATTTCTTGTTTTTATCAATAGGTGGAAGCTTTATAGATATAATTCTATCCTTTATGTCTTCCTCTACAGCAACATCTCCGTCCTCTGCTCTCTCAATATCATTATAGTTTTCATCTAAAATGACAGCCCTATTTATATCTTGTGGCCCATATACTCCATTACCTTCAAACTTAAAAGTAAGTTTTGTGTATTTATCTGTAGTTTCAATATTTTTAACAGTTGCTGTGATATCTTTCCCAACCTTTATTTTCTGACTAATTAATTTATCTAAAGATACAAATTCTCTTGTCTTATCCATATTATAGACATGAATTACATTATCTAAAGCATATCCCTTTGATTTTTCTTCAGCAGTTACAGGTCTAGTCTTTGTTACCACTTCTTGAGGAATATTAAAGTTATCACTATTTATTGTAGTTTGAAGAGCTTCATAAGTTATTCCATTGATATTCCTATAGTTAGATGGTAAATATTTAAATATTGGTACTACAGTAATTGATTTAATATCTGATAAATCATCCTCTATTTGTATTTTTCCTTCATATTTATTCTTATTTGAACTCGAACCTAAGCCTTCAGCTTGAAGAGTCCTTCCCTTATCGTCCAAAACTAAAAAATTATATATACCATCCTTCATACTCGGATTTTCCTTATCATAAACACCAGAATAATTTATTGTGTTGCCCAGTGGACTTACTACAAGTTTATCAAGCTTTAAAGTACTATCGGGTATTTTAATAGTTTTATCTAAAGTTATAATCTTCGAATTACTTTGTTTATTAGCCTTAGGAACCGTAAACTTAAAATCCCATGGTCCCATTACATCTGAAAGCCACACTGTATTTAGTTCTACCTCAATGTTATCGGATAAATTAATATCAGATACATTGGCGTAAGTAACCATCACTATCTCATTATCATTTATCTTCTTTGTCTCATTTCCAAAGCTTTCGACCATTTTACCATTTAAATTTATACTTCCAATTTCTGTTTTATTTTTGTTAAGATTCGTCCCCTCAACTGTAGAAGTAATAGCTAAGGAATTATCATCTATAGTAATTTCATTTATAGTTACTTTTATTCCATTTTTCTCTACTGTCTTATTTACACTAGTTGAAAATGGCTCAAATTTACTAAGCTTTTCTCCATATCCATTATAATCTATAAGTTTAAAAATTGATTGCACTCCTGGAATAGCTTTTGCCACATTAGGATTAACAACTCCCACTATTGAGACAATACCAATTACTGCAGCTGCTGCAATTATGGCTGATTTCTTAAACTTCTTCCTATCTTTAGCTAAATTTATCTTACTAACATTTTTCTTCTTTTCTTCTCTTCCTCTTTCAATACCTTTCTTAATAGCTAAATTTAGATCTTTTGGAATATCAATATAATCTTTTATATTATCTAAGTTATCCATACTAAATTATCTCCTTCCCCATAGTTATTCTAAGTTTGCTTAGTGCTTTATTTAGATAAGTTTTTATTGTGCCTACTGGGCAATTCATAACCTCTGCAATTTCAGTTATGGTAAGATCCTGAAAGTACTTCAAAATGATTACCTTCTTATGCTTGTCCTCAAGTCTATCAATAGATCTTATAATATCTAATTTTTCATCCACTCTATTCTCTTCACTATTCGTTGATCTAACTTTCATATTATCAACTATGGATATGATTTTCTTTTCCCTATTAATAAAATCAATAGCATTATTTATAAGTATCTTTGTAAGCCAAGTCTTAAAATATTTTGGGTTCTTTAATTTATCTATAGATATATAAGCCTTATATACAGACTCTTGAAGTACATCTAATGCATCATGCTCATTTTTTGTATAAGCAAAGGCTGTCCTATACAGACTTTCCTTGCATTGATACATAAGATATTCAAAAGCTTTTTCATCGCCTTTTATTGCTGATTTTACCTGTTCTTCTGTAATCATATTTATGCTCCTTAAATCTTAAACTACGCGTAATTTATATTTTACATCAATTAGACTATAAAATCGGCAAAACGGTTTTAGTTTTATAAAAAAAATCGCTGAAGTTATCTTCAACGATTTTTTGTACATCTATCTTTCTGAATATAAATACATAAAACATGTAAATCTAATAAGTTTTTTTCGTATCTGACTTTCCAAATGCGTATGATTATACTTGCAGGTGAATAACTTTTCAAATCCATATATAATGCTTTTATCATAAACCTATAAAAAATTTAACTATGTAAAATTTTAACTAGAAAAACTTATAATAATTTAAAAAGTTATGCCTCAAATCATGGTTTCAATGAATTTTGGTACTAAAAAATCTTAATTTAAAGATTTCTCTTGTACCCAATTAGTCACTAGTGGTCCCGCTTTTACTACATTGTCTTCATTTATTTCTGATAGATACACCTGTTTATCATCAGTAAGCACTACATTTATATCATAGGAAATTCCTTTGTAATCATCAAAAAGTAGTTGAAGCGACATTATATTCTTAGAAGTAATCTGTTGTTTAGTTTTAGCTTTACTGAAACTCTCGCTAAGTTCCTTAAGTATGCTTTTTTCTTCTGTTGTAGCAACAGCTTTGCCAACGGCTTGCTTTAAGCCCTTGTTTTCAATTAACCTAATCTGCTTAATGGTTTTATTAATTATAGAAAAATCATTAATCTCTTTCTTGTGGTAAATCTGAGTTAAGACCATTTCATCAGTTGTATTCACTGCAATCCAATCTAAATTAGGCTGATCCTTTAATGAATATATTGATCCAGAGTCATTTATCTTG
Source organism: Clostridium yunnanense (assembly GCF_016595795.1). GTDB lineage: Bacteria > Bacillota > Clostridia > Clostridiales > Clostridiaceae > Clostridium_AR > Clostridium_AR yunnanense. The sequence goes on along the minus strand of NZ_JAENHN010000059.1, from coordinate 158,831 downwards.
CCTATCTGTTTATCGGTTGCTATTGCCTCTAGCCATAAATCGCTATTATCGTGTACATATTTCTGTCCGCTCTTGCTAGTTATGATACTACCATCCTCCGAAATCGTATAATTATCGGTTGAATAGAATTTAATTACCCTGTATCCTAGAAAAATACTAATTAAAAATATTAAAGTTCCACTTATTATAATTGCTGTTTTTCTCATTGTTGTCTCCTTTTAAATCACAGTTCTTTACTTGGTATATCCATTAACAAACTACTTTTTTACCAATATATTGTTTATGTATTATGCGAAATAACCTTCTTCATTTCAAATTATACCCACATTTTTCTGAACACTTTCATAAAAAATATAAGTTAACGAAAATTTAAGAATAAAAAACTAATTCCTAATCATTTATCAAAGTTACATTATCATAAAAATAGCTAGTTATTAGTTTTGCGCAATAAAAAATCATGCATATGTGTAATCATAAAATGTACCTTATTTAAGAACATTCTATTTTTACACATTTATGCATGACCTTTATTTAATACGTCGCTTTGTAACTTCTTACTAAGCTTTCATTATAAGCCTCTGAATATGAACAACTAGATAAGCTAATTCTTCATGAGGCAGATGAGTTTGATATTTTTCATAAAAATAATCATCAATCTTCAGTGAGCAATCAAAGGCTTGTTTATATTTACTGCTTACTTGATTATATAAAATATCATCCGTTTCATTTAGAAGTCGATTAGCAAAATATCTCTCAACAAAGTATTTGATATGGGTGATAAATCTTGAATAATGAATACTTTCCGTATCAAATTCATCTTTAATTGAGTACCTTACTATATTAACTATAATTCCAACTAATTTAGCTGCTTTCATGGTGTCCATAGATTCATCTTTTTCATCTTGAGCATTAACAAGATGAAAGGCTATATTAGCTGCCTCTTCTTCAGGCAAAGCTATTTTAAACTTAGTATTCATAAGCTTAATAGCATAAAGTCCAACAGCAAACTCCTTAGAGTAGAAGTTTTTAATTTCCCAAAATACTCTATTTGTTATGTTTATATTTTCTATAAACCTTTTTATAGAAAAATTTAAATGATCTGCTAATATAAAATAAATACTGTCCTTGAATTTAACATTTAATACATTCTTAGCGTAAGTTATTATATCCTGTGTTACCTCTATAAGTTCTGGTGGAATTGAATTCATCAAGTAGCTAACCTTGTCAAGTTCGTTGTTATCCACAGGTATAAAAATCTGCTCAACATTCTGCTTTTCAATTATCATACCAGTTTTTTTACCGTAACCTATACCTTTTCCGAGCAGAATAAAGTTTTTACCTTTTTCATCCTGTGCAAGAACTATACTTGAATTTAATACTTTCTCGATTGTATACAACGCAACTCCCCCAATACTTTTTAATCTAAATCATTTCCGTTACTTGCAATGACCTTTTTGTACCATTCAAAGGATTGTTTCTTATATCTCTTTAAAGTTCCCTTTCCTCTATTGTCACGATCTACATATATAAATCCATAACGTTTTTTCATCTCTCCTGTGCCTAGAGAAACTACATCTATAGGTCCCCACCAAGTATATGCTATTATATCAACACCTTCAGAAATTGCTTTACCCATTTCTTTAATATGGGAACGTAAGTAATCTATACGATATGGATCTTTTACTGTTCCGTCTTCCTCTAAAATATCATTTGCACCTAGACCATTTTCAGCAATTATTAGAGGAATTTGATATCTGTCATATAACTGATGTAAGCTCCATCTTAATCCAACTGGGTCAATTTGCCAGCCCCAATCACTAGCTTCTACATAGGGATTCTTAATCCCGTCTAATATATTTCCTTGAATTCTTTCTTCATCTGGATTTGTACTTACACAAATGCTTTGGTAATAACTGAAAGCACAAAAATCCACTGTTCCTTCTCTTAGAATTTTCTCGTCGCCTGCTTCCATATTTATATTAATATTATGTTTTTTATAATAAGCTTTAGCAAAGGATGGATAATATCCTCTAACATGTACATCTCCACATAGATAATTTCTCAGCTGCATTGCTTCATTAGCAAGAATCATATCTTCAGGCTTACAGGTCAATGGGTATTGGCATATATATGCAAGCATACATCCTACTTTGAAATCCGGATTTATTTCATGAGCCAATTTTACAACCTTAGCACTAGCTACAAACTGATGGTGAAGAGCTTGATAACGCATATATTCAGGAATTTCCTTTGGTTGTACAGCTTCACCTTTTTCATTATATAGTATTGCTCCTCCTTGGAAGGCTTTAATATCCAAGGTTAAACAATTGATTTCATTAAAGGTAATCCAATACTTGACGTCATTTTTATATCTATTAAATAAAACCTCACAGTATCTTACAAAATGCTCTATCACTTCTCTACCATACCATCCATTATACTTCTTAGTTAAATAGAATGGGGACTCATAGTGAGAAATTGTTACAAGTGGCTCAATATTGTATTTCTTTAATTCTGCAAATACATCGTCGTAAAACTTTAGACCTGCTTCATTAGGACTGTCCTCTACTCCTGTTGGAAATATCCTTGACCAAGCTATTGATAAACGAAACATCTTAAAGCCCATTTCGGCAAATAATTTAATATCTTCCTTATAAGTGTGATAAAAATCTATGCCTTCATGAGAAGGAAAATATACACCATCTTCAATATTCTCATATACCTGTCTAGTTTTATTAAAAGCTGCTGCGCTTACATGATCTTGAGTACTTTCACCTTTTCCACCTTCTAAATATGCACCTTCACACTGATTTGCTGCTACGGCACCGCCCCAGTAAAAATCCTTAGGAAATAAATCTTTCATATCTACACCTCCAATTTTGATACTTTCATAATAGTATTTTCATTCTTTTCTTTAGTATCTAAATCTTTATCAACTAGGTACTTATCACTGTTTGTTATGATAACTGGAATTACAGTCTCATATCCAGCTGACTTTATTTCTTTAATATCAAAGTTCATTAGCAAATCGCCTGTGTTTACTCTATCTCCAACTTTAACTTTTGGTTCAAAAAACTTACCATTAAGTTGAACTGTATCAATCCCAATATGGAAAAGAACCTCTGCACCATTATCAGCTCTTAAAGCCAAGGTGTGCTTTGTGTCAAATAACATTACAACTTCACCATCACAAGGAGCATATAATTTTCCTTCTGTGGGATCAATCGCAACCCCATCTCCTAAAATCTTTTTGGAAAAAACATCGTCTTTAACTTCTGAAAGAGATACGACCTCTCCCATTATTGGTTGTTTTATATCAATTGTACTACTTATATTTTCATTTGAGTTAGAATTTTTAAATGTCCTTTTATTATGAGTCGTCACTTTTGAAACATTAGAATCATCAGCTTCCTTTTTGTCTTCCTTCCATGAAATAAACGTTATCACAAAAGATGCTACGAAAGAAACCGCAAAACCAGCAATTGCATATATAAGATTCTTACTATTATTTTCATCAATATACATTGGCATACTTGCAAGTCCAGGCCCTACAGCGACAAATGCAGCAACTCCAAATATACCAACAAACAAACCACCTATTAAACTTGATATTACCACACTTGCTAGTACACGTTTTCTTTGAAGTGTCACACCATAAAGTGCTGGCTCAGTGATACCAAACAATGCAGAAATACCAGCAGATACAGCAGTAGATTTAAGCTCACTATCCTTAGTTCGAATTGCTACTGCAAAACTAGCTCCGCTTTCAGAAATATTATGAGCTAAAGATGCTGGCAAGTATAATAGTTCTTTTCCCATTCCAGTAATAGAAGATATTGCATATGGAACTAAAGCCTTATGCATACCAGTTGCAATCATGAATGGAAGTATGGCTGCAACAAGCCCTACTGCAATCCAACCAAACTTATTAAATATAAATAATATACCAGCTGTTAATACTGTTCCAACCTTAAATCCAATTGGGCCTAAAAGTAATAAAGTCATCGGAACTGTTAAAAGCAGTGACATCATTGGTACAAAGAAAATACGAATAGGTTTTGGTGATATCTTTGTAAATAATTTTTCCATATATGCATAGAACAAGGTACCAAGTATTGCTGGAAATACCTGTGATGCATATGCCACATTAGTTATGGGCAAAGATAAAAATGATGCTCCCTTACCTAAAAGTGTAGTCATATTTGGAAATAATAAAGTTCCCATTGCAGCAACTGCAACTAATTTATTCACATTTAATTTTGTTGCTGTAGTTATTGCAACCATTATTGGCAAGAAGTAAAATACTGCATCTCCGATATAACTTAAGATAAGATAGGTCTGTCCTGTTTTATCTATAAGTTTAAACATATTTAATAAAAGTAGTAAGGATTTTAATATACCAGCTCCTGCGATTGCTGGTATTAGGGGCTGAAATACACTAACTATAAAATCTAAAACTACAGCTCCAATTTTTTTCTTAACCTTTGGTCCAGTAGTACTACCTTGCCCTCCGAACTTTCCAATCTTAACTAATTCATCATAAACCTCAATAACATTATTTCCTATAATTACTTGGCACTGAGCAGCCATTACTACTCCTAAAACTCCACGAACCTTCTTAATCTCTTCAGTATTTACCCTACTGTCGTCTGCAAGTGTAAAACGTAATCTTGTTGAGCAATGCTCTAAGTGAGACACATTATTCTCACCACCAACAAGTTTTAAGATGTCAGTTGCTGTTTGTTTGTAATCCATTTTAAATTCTCCTTCTCTAAATTTTTAATAGTTTACATTTTGGCCAAAACAATAACCAACAAAAAAAGACCCCTAAAGACGACAAAAAAACTATCATCTTTATGGATCCTGCCTGCATTACCAGTCACATGTCCCGTTCTTTATTTTGTTAACTCAATTATATTATATAAAAAAATAAAAAACAAGCATTATAAATAAGTTTTGTAAACTTTTTCTTTAGCCATATAGCTTGGTTTGCTTTTGAAAAATCATTGTTAGTTATAATAATCTTATGCCTGATTTTTGCCTTCTTTTCATGTACTTTTATATTTATAAGTTTATTGTCAAATAGACCAAACCATATTAATAATAAAGGTACTGTTGAGTTTAAAAATCAAATCAAAGCATCTAATACTATTATAAAAAAAGTTGATATTTACAATCAAAACGCCAGTCTAAATATTGATTATAAACTAAAAAGCTCTCCAAAATCTGAAGAGCTAATCGACATTTTTAATTCAACTGATGAATTTATCACAGCAGATGAAGATATAAAGAATCAACTATCTAAAACTAATGAACAGGTATTTATAAGAATGACCTATGGAGATAAAGTGTATTCTTATTGCGGAAGTCAACATATTAGAAATATTACTAACTCAAATGGTACTGTAACCACAGAATACTATACTACCTGGGAGTCCCATTAAAAAAGATAACAAAATAACCTAAATTCATTTCATTTTTAGGTTTCTTATATGAAAAAACTATTATAAAATCAATATACCTTAATAATAGAAACTCATCACTATACTCCATCAAGAATAAAAGATCCAGTATTACTGAATATTTTTATTACCCATTTACTTATTTATATCTTTAATAATAGTAAGCTTTTTAGATGGTCCGTCATTTAAATCCCTATAATTAGGGGCTTTATATATTTCATACCCGTACTCAGTTCCTTCTGCTACAAATCTATTCCACCTAATAACTTGATATCCAAGTCCCCTATATTCAGTGGTTCCACCATCTTTAACCTTATCCTTACTTATTGCAAATAAAGGACTCATATCCTTAGAAACTAATTTTGAATCTATATTATAAGTTATCTTTGGTAAAAATGGAGTAAGTACTAGAATTAATATAACTATTGCTAAAATTATACATTTCTTTTTTGACCTATTTCCGCTCTCATTCTCTTTCATTTAAATCCCCCTATCCCCATATTATTTGCTTAAATGGCAATAAAAATATCACTTGATTTCTTGTTTTACATTGATATATCCATTATATTACAAAACCTATTATTAGCATACATTTCTCCAGAAAATTTTGTATTAAAAAAGCCATACATATAAGGAAATTTATCTTCCTTGAGTTATGCATGGCTTTCATTTTTATAAAAAGCTTTTATTAATCTCGCAAAAGCCCTTTACTAAATAACACAGATATTATATTTTCTTGAAATCCTCCAAAAGCTGGTTATTTCGTAGTTCTGTCATAAGATTTCTTCGACTGAACAATTCAATAAATACAAAAAGTTCTCTTTCAGTATTTATGACCTGCTTAGTCTTGTTACTACGCTTATTCTTTATTATTACTTTATTACCTTTCCTTATGGCAACTAAAGCACTTATAAGAACCTCTCTTATATTATTATATAAAATTTCATTTTCTTTCAAATTTCTTTCTCTAACCTTTTCCCTTAGGTAATCTCGTTGTACATCCTTAAGAAAAAGCCTATATAAATTGCTTTCAAAATCATCATAAATGATTAATTCATTCTCTTCATTTTTAATCTTTCCGAATACTCTTTCCATGGCATCATAGGTAGTAATCCATATATCTCCAGCTTGTTTTATCTCATGCCTTTCAAACTTTCCTCTCTCTATAGCCTTTCTAATAGTGGAGCCATCTGAAAATCCCCACTTTTTTGCAGCTTCGGATAAAGTCATTATAGCACTTAAATTACGGTCTAATTCTTCATCATTGACATAAAATAACGCTTTTATATCTTCTGAACCTATATATCCATAAAAATTATCTAATTCACGTCCATATTGATCATACTGATTTGATATAAAAAATATTTTTTCCCTTCTATTTAACAAATCATAAATACTATCAATATCTATAATTGGTGTTATTTCGTTATTTTCTTCAGTATCATAAGCCTTAACTGGATAAAGCCTTCTATTTTCTATTGTAATGATACTAATACCACTCATAACATCTTCCTTCCGCGAATCTTATGAAAAAGTAAATTATATAATAATGAACTAGTTCTATTAAGTGTAACCTTCACTAGTTTTATTTTACATAGGCAAATTTATAGCTAATAATTTTTCCAAAGATTTCTTCTATTCTTCTATTACATCAAATAAACCTTGTGATTCTTTTGATGTTACATCAACAATTTTATAGAAAAATTCTTTCTGAGTCAATTCCCCTCTGTCAATAGAATCATCTATTTTTCCATCTCTTAAGAATAAAAGCCTTTTTGCATAACTTGCTACCATTGAATCGTGAGTAACCATAACTATAGCAATTCCATCATTCACATTGCGCTCTTTAAGTAACTTAAGCATATCATGCGAATTCTTTGTATCCAAATTTCCTGTTGGTTCGTCTGCAACTATCATTCTAGGCTCTGAAACCAAAGCTCTTGCTGCAGCAGCTCTCTGTCTCTGTCCACCTGAACATTCTACTGGGAACTTGTCTAAAAACTCGAAAATATTAAGTTTCTTTGCTATATTTTCAACTCTTTCCTTTATCTCAGCCTTTGATTTATTTGCTAAAACTAATGGTACATTTATATTTTCTCTTATTGTCAATGTATCAATTAAGTTAAAATCCTGAAAAATATATCCTATATTATCTCTTCTAAACTCCCCAACTTTTCTCTCAGACATCTTATAGATACTTTCTCCATTGAAAAGCACTGCGCCTTTAGTTGGATTATCTATATTCGCCAATATATTTAAGAAAGTTGATTTTCCAGAACCAGATGGTCCCATTATACATATAAAATCTCCTTCATTTACTGCCAAACTAACTCCATTGAGTGCCTTTACTTGACTTTCTCCTCCATAGATTTTAACTAAATCTTTTACAGTTATTATCTCTTTCATCTCAATACCTCCAAATTTGCAGTTTAAATTACATTACCAATTTTTTATATACTAAATAAGAACTTACAGTCATCAAAAAAAATATTCCTAAAAATATACCTAATAAAATCATAGCAAGCTGAACAGTTATAATTCCAAAGGACGCGAACTTAAATAGATAAACAACTATGTGTACTAATGGTATAATTATTGCGATTCCATAAAGCATCATTATTTCTTCTTTTATAATCCTCTTTATGAGCTTTTTGTAATACCCAATTAACCCTAACTGCCTATATATGTGTTTTCTATAAGAAGCTTCTATTATAAATTTATATAGAATACTTACACCTAAAGACACTAATGCACAAACATATACAAATATTCCTGCAGCCTTTATTTGATATATTTTCTCATTCATCCCTATCATATATATAAGGATAACTGTTGAGACTGCTAAAGTCACAATTAAAAAATTTACTTTTTTTAATGAATAATGAAGATTGCTTAAGGAAATCATTTTAATTTTGTCATTAGAATACTTATCCCTCTTTAGCTCCATAATCTTTTCTGGAAAATAATAACGTAACAATCTCTGTATTCCTGCCACCGAAATAAACATATATAGAAATAGCAGCGAATGAAAAGTCTTCGAATTTAAGAATATGGCCGTTAATGGAATAAAATATAATATTGTAGATGTAAGATGAAATTTCTTACCTTCTCTTTTCTTAGAATTTCCTCCAAAAATATTTTTCAAACCCTCTGGAACATCTAGATTACCAAAGCTCTTAGTTTTTGGTGTATAAAGTTGTCTTTTCCCATAAATTAAATCTTTTATTTCTTTGTTGAATACATAGGTATAATCTCCAATAATTATGTAAGGACATACTATAAACGCAATTATTATTATAGTAAGTACCAGACTATCTTTTGAATAATGATATGAACTTACATTCATTCCCAAAAGTTTAAATAACACTCCTGACAAAACTGGCATTGTAGCTATCCCAAAGGCTATTCCAATCACACTACCTACTAGTCCAATTAAAAGATTTTGAAAACTTATCAGACCTATCATCTTATAGGAACAGACCCCATTTAATTCTGCAATAGCAAGTTCCTTGGATTTTTCAGTCATAAAATACGAATTAGTAAAAAACACTACAAACATCAACAGAAGAGTCAAAACGAATAACAACATTTGAAATGTTTCCCAAATAGTACTTCCAACAGGTATATTCTTACTATCATCCATTAAATTATAGGCATAAAATAATGCTGATGAAGAAAAAGCTATTGATGATAAATAAGAAATAGTCTGCCTTAAATCAGTCTTTAGCATCTTAATTGCAAACTTATAAGTGCCCATGTTCTTCCCCCCAATTTGCTTGCATTTTTTCATCTTTTATAGTATTTTAATTTCAATTTTGTAAACTATAAAAAAAATTATATTGTCACTATATAGTGACAATATAATTATATGCCTGAAAACATTTACTTACAAATTCAAATAAGCTTATTATTTAGCAAATTTCCCTATTTTATATCCATATCCTTCATTTCACTAGGTCGTGAATATGCTAACAAAATTATTTTTCATTAACCTCTTTCGTAATAGTAACGATATTTAATTCTAATATTACTGATATTGTTTCAGCCACTCTATAGCTAGATCAAACCAATGCCCACAGTGCGGATTTATGTGTGCAGACTCAGAGGCAGTAGTTTCATCACATAATGATAATCCATGAACTCCACTTTCGAAAATATGAAGTTCATATGGCACTTTGTTCTTAGTTAATTCAGCTGCAAATTTTAAAGAGTTTGATACATAAACTAATCCATCATCTGCAGTATGCCAAATAAAAGTTGGAGGTGTATTGGAAGTAACATAATTTGTTGGACTAAGCTCTGCCAATTCTTCTTCTGTAAGATCTGATTTTCCAAATATGGCTTTATTTGAAACCTTCCAAAATTCTCTTACCCATTCATTGCCGATTTCTTCAACTTCTTTCTTCATCAAATTATAATCAAGCAATGGGTATCCTAAAATCACTACATTAGGTTTAAACATTTCATTACTAACTCCGAATCTTTCTTTTAGTAATTCATCTTGCCAATGAACCCCCATACTAGCAGCTAAATGTGCACCTGCTGAGAATCCACATATATTGATTTTATCACTATCTACAAACCATTCATCTGAATTCTCTTTTATAATCATCATTGCTTTTGCTAGATCAAATAACGGACCTGGATAAACTGCCTTTTCATTAGTTTCTGGTAGATTATTAAAGTCAATTTCCATTTTGCTAAAGCATGTATTATACCTAAGCACAAAAGTATTATACCCTTGTGCTGCAAATCTCATTGCTACAGGCTCTGATTCTCTATCTGAAGTCCCAAGATAACCTCCTCCAGGACATAATATTATACAAGGTCTCTTTTTATTAACTTGAAACTCCATTGAGTTGTCCAAAATATAAGTAAATAGACTTACCTGCTCATTTTCTTCCCATAGTTGAATTTTCTTAATTAACATAGCGAATCCCCCCCTTTTTACTTAAATTATACATCTTGTTTCTTGTATCTTAAACATTAATATCTATTTATTTAGGCATTAGTTTTATATTCTCCTGCTTTAATTCTCTATACGACTTTCCCCTCATTAAGTTAAACTTTCTATTATTGCAATTATAATTATCGTTGGTAGAGTTTTTCAGCTCAAAAATCATAAAACAGACCAATGACACTATCTCAATGCTTTGAGTTATGTCCCATAGATAGGATGCTTCTCCTTGCATGTATTCAGTAAGCTTACTCTGAAGTAATTCTTTTAATGAACTCATGCTTTCTATTTTACCTTTTAATTCTTCTGATATTTCACCTATATATTCATTTATTAAGTCATAATTCTCAAATAAATACTTTTGAAGATTACGTTCATATTTTAGATGCAAAGAGATATTTCCAACTCCTCCTGAAATGTGTGCGTTGCAGCAAAAATCACATAAATAGTGAGCAACTATTCCTAGCTGCATCGAAGTATACAAATTAAATTTATTTATTGTAATAAGCTTTTCTATCTTATTATTTATATATCCAATAGATTTTTGCATATAGTGAGGATGAGTTTTTACATGCCAACACTGATCAATGATTACAAGACCGAAATTAAACATAAGCTTTGAAAATCCTATAGGTATATCATTAATATTTTTTCTAAAGGCCAACTCTGCTAATTTTACATGAGTCTTTATTTTCATAATTAGCTCCCCTATCCATAACTATTTATTAGTTAATTTAATATATCATTTTCTATATTTTTACTTACTTATAAAAAATAAAATAGTCTTTGTTTCAAAATCCCTCCATAATAACATGCTTTATATTTATTTGATAATCATACAAGCTAATTTTCCTATACGAGTATAAGCATATTTATAAATTCAATTATAGTATAGATTAAAGAGGTTAACTCAAGCTCACTAATTGTTAAGCTATTGATAAATTAGCTTTAAAACTTTGTTAAAAATACACTATCTGGTTCCAACTTTAACTATTAAGTTTCCGTAATGGAACCCTTTAATAACATGCGGTAACCATACATACTTAAATCGAATATAGTATGTTGTTAATATTTTCTTGGAGATGCTGACCCTAATGTACGTAATAAACTTTGATAATATAAAAGAAAACAGTCTTTCTTTAGTTGGTGGTAAAGCTTTAAACTTAGGATTACTTACGAAAAACAACTTTAATGTACCTAATGGCTTTGTGATTACAACTGAAGCCTTTAAAACCTTCATAAACTCATCGACATCAATGAATGCCTATTATTTAAAGCTTAACACTTTAAAATCTACCGATATAAGTTCCATAAATAAAACTAGTAAAGATATAATTTCATATATAGAAGCTTTAAATATTCCATATGCAATTGAATCAACAATCTTGAGAGCTTTTGATAATTTAGATAAAAAGTTGAGTTATGCTGTAAGATCAAGCGGCACAGCTGAAGATTTACCAGGTACTTCTTTTGCAGGACAACATGAATCTTATTTAAATATAATTGGCATAAATAGCATACTTGAGCATGTAAAGAAGTGTTGGGCCTCTCTGTTCACTGCTCGTGCAATCACATACAGAATAAAAAATGGCTTTGATCATAAAAAAGTCCTTCTTTCCGTTATAGTACAAGAAATGATTCCTTCTGTGTCTTCAGGTGTAATGTTTACTGCAGACCCTATAACAGGAAATAGGAAAATTGTCTGCATAAATGCTGTTTATGGTCTAGGAGAATCACTGGTGCAAGGAATTGCTTCACCTGACTTGTATAAAATAAAGAACAGTAAAATTATTCATAAACTTATTGAAGAAAAATCTATCTCAATAAATACTACTAGTGAAGGTGGCATAATCACAAAACCATTATCATCTTTGCAAAGGAAGTCTCAAGTTCTTAATGACAATAATATTCTGCTTCTTTCAAGGTTAGGTAAAGAAATAGAAAATTACTACAATGCTCCTCAAGACATAGAATGGGGCTATTACATGGGAAAATTTTATATTCTTCAAAGCAGAGAAATCACTACACTATATCCACTACCAGAGCTTAAAGATGATTTGTACCATGTATATATGTCCACGGGGCATCAGCAGATGATGACAAATGCCATTAAGCCTCTTGGAATATGTATACTAAACTCTTTCTTTCCGTTTGTCCCTAAAAAATATAACTACGATCAAAACCCTAATTTAGTTGAAGCTGGAAATAGAATCTATGCTGATATTACCCGAACTCTTAAGAATCCTATCCTTAAGAACATTTTCTTGGATAAATTTTCCATAATGGACGTTCTTATGAGCAATGCAGTTAAAGAAGTTGTAAGTAGTGAAGATTTTAAGACAAGAAAAACAGAAAGGCAAAAAATAGAACTATGCCATTTGAAACTTTTTAGTACAATGTCAATAAATATCTTAAGAGAAAATTATGTTTATAACAATAAAGATGTTTTAGAAAGAGCAAATAATTTTATGGATAGTCTCTGCAACAATTTTCAAGCAGAATTAGAAAAGCAGTCTGGAGCGAAAGCCATACGGTATATTCAAATTAATCTTCCTTCAATTATGGCTAATATAATTACTACATTACTTCCACCTAATCAAGTTGCCATGATGGCTAAAATTAATCTTGAAAAAAAGTGTAAAAAATGGCTTGGTGAATCAATTGATATTTCTCCTTTAAATAAATCTTTAAAAGGCAATGTAACTACAGAAATGGGGTTAGCAATTGGAGACTTAGCTGATATTGCTAGAAAATCTCCTGAGGTTGTTAAGTATTTAAAAGCAGCAAATACCCCTTATTATATAAACGGTGTTAAAAAAATTAAGGGTGGCTTAGAATTTGCTAATGCTATGGAGCAGTTTCTTGATAAATATGGCATGAGATGCCCTGGTGAGATAGATATTACAGTTGATAGGTGGATTGAAAATCCACTTAACCTGCTTCCTTCAATATTAAACTTCATTAACTCAAAGTCTTCCAATGAACATAAAAAAGATTTTGATGATGGACTTAAACAGGCAGAGAAGGTAAAAAAAGAAATCATTTCGAAAGCAAAAGCTAGTGGATTAAATGAAAATAAGATAATAAAGTTAACCGGACTGATAGATACCTATAGAACTGGAGCTGCCCTAAGAGAACATCAAAAATTCTGTGATATACGTATATTTTGGATTATAAAGAAAACCTTACTTAAGGAAGCCTCTCATCTAGTTAACAGAAGAATTATAAGAGTAAAAGAAGATATTTACTATCTTTCTCTTACGGAAATACATGATGCTATTTCTGGAAATCAAAAAGAAAATCTACTAGTTACTATAGAAAAGCGTAAAGAATCTTTTATAAGATATTCAAATCTAAATCCTCCAAGAGTACTTACAAGTGATGGTGAAGCATTCTACGGCAATTATGAAAGCAAAGATATTCCTATTAAGGCTCTTCCAGGTATTGCTGTTTCCCAAGGAACTTTCCAAGGCATAGCAAGAGTTATTCTAAACCCTAATGATGCATATTTTAGACCAGGCGAAGTACTCATTGCACCCTTTACAGACCCAGGATGGACTCCTCTATTTGTATCGTCAAAAGCATTAGTAACAGAGATTGGAGGTCTTATGACTCACGGTGCCGTTATAGCCAGAGAATATGGTATACCAGCAGTGGTTGGTGTAGAAAATGTAACAAAACTTATAAAGACTGGCGATAGAATTCTTGTGAACGGTTCGCTTGGCTATGTACAAATCTTAAATTGAATCTGAAAATATAGATTTTATTACAAAGTGATTCATCTATATATATTAAAACTCACCATGTTTATGTATTAAAAAAATGTTGTTGGTTATCCGCAAATTTCCAACAACATTTTTTTAATACATTCTTATAGCGTTTTTTTATAATAACAACTAATCACTATACTATTAATACCTCTTAACACTGATTATTGTTATATTGCTCTAAATTTCTTTAATGCATTTGCAATGCCATCTTTGTTAACTTCATCAGTAACATAGTATGCAATAGACTTAACCTCATCTGTACCGTTTCCCATTGCTATACCATGCTTCACAAGCTTCAACATTTCAATATCGTTTTGAGCATCACCAAAAGCAAAGGTATCTTCTTTGTCTATTCCTAATTTTTTGAATAAGAATTCAACCGCTGATCCTTTAGAAAAACCTGGCAAGTGTATATCCATTCTAATATTAGCTTCAACATAAGCATGTACTACCCAATTTTTCGGAAGCTTTTCTTTAAAATCCTCCATATCTTTTTCATTTTTAAATAATATTGTCCCCATATTAGCATGTACATCTTCAACTTCCCATATTTCTATAGACTCCTTAGGTTTATCCGGTCCACCTAAGAATAATTCTCTTTGCCTGACACACAATGGATGGTCAAGATCGCTGCACCATACACCTTGGTGACCACTTAACAAATATTGTGCATCACATTTATCACAGAGATTCACTATATACTGGATATCTTCTATTGAAAAATAATTATCATGTAATACCTCGTTGTTAAATACTATGTAATTCCCATTGCAAAATATATACCCATCAAAGTTTAATTTTGATATAGTTTTAGGAACTGCTGATCTCGCTGTAGCTACTACAGTATAGTTACCATCTTCTCTGAATTTTTTTAGAGCCTCAATAGTACTTTGCGCTGGTTCAATCATTCCTGAAGGCATATCCACTAAGGTTCCATCGATGTCTAAAAAAGTTATCTTGTTCCCCATATAATCCCACTCCCTTATAAATAAAACTCTTTATAATATATTAAAAGTTTATCATAAAAAGAAATAAGTTACTTTTCTCATTTTGAAAACCTCTACCAATTTTAATTTTATATTACTATTTTACACTTTTTTCATTATTTTCATTAAGTTTTGTAGTTTTATGTCGAATATTGATATATAAAGTCTTTTTTTGTTTTGCTTAAATACTATCATGTATATCAATACATATAGTTTTGTAGGTTTATATTGATAAATCAATAATCTTAAAGAGAGGTTTATTATATGTCATTTACACTTGCGTTCCTTAGTATATACTTTTTCCTATGCGCATTACTATCAGTATTTTTTGCCGCATATGCCATATCAAAGGGAACAACCACAATAGTAAAAGTTTTCTTTTCACTTTGTCTACTTGTTAGTATTTATTTATTTGGCTATCTTCTGGAACTTAACAGTAGTACTTTACCTCAAATGATGTTTTGGAACCAGATTCAATATATAGGGATACCATTTTACCCAGCCTTGTGGCTTTTGCTATCTCTGATTTATACAAAGACAATTAAAACCTTTAGCCGCAATACTTTTTTGATTATATTCACAGTTCCTATTTTGATTTCTTTTATGCAGTTGACAAGTCCAATGCATCACCATTACTATAAATCACTTATGCTAAAGAAAGCTTTAGGATTAAATTTTCTTACAGTTGATAAAGAGCCTTGGTATTTGTTTTACTGTATTTATATAACACTATACTTCCTCATAGCTATATCATGTTATGTAAAGAATTATCGAAAGGTTGCAGACTTCGAACGCTCCGGCTATAGGATTATGATTTTAGCTTCTCTGCTTCCTTTTATAAGTTTTGAATTAATTTTAATAAATCCAGGGAATGTGAGCATTAATTATATAGCCCTAATACTTCCATTTTCTTTTTCTTTAATACTTATCGCCCTATTTAAATATGATTTCTTAGCACTTAGAACTTTAGCTAGAGATGTTTTGTTTGATAGAAGTTCTGATGCCATGATTTTAATAGACAATACAAGTCGTCTTATGGATTACAATCCTGCTGCTGCGGAGCTTTTTCAAGAACTTAACAATTCAATGAAAGGCAAAACCATTGAGTTCATATTAGGCAATCAAATTGATCTTCTTAAAGTATTAAATACTAATGACAGTAGCGATATAAAGATTTCTAGTGGTGATAGCTATAGATATTTTGAAGTGAAAACAGTGACTATAAAAAATGATTTTGGTAATATTGTTGGTAGGCTTATAAACCTTATAAATATTACTGAAAGAAAAAATGATCAGGAAGCGCTAAAAATACTTGCTTCAACAGATGCTCTTACTAACCTATATAATAGAAATAGATTTATGCAGCTAGCCAACCTTCAAATGGAGTGCTCATTAGATTATAATACGAGCTTTACACTTCTAATGATTGATATAGATCACTTTAAACATATCAACGACACCAATGGTCATGCTGCAGGAGATGCTGTTCTAGCACATTTAGGATGTGAGATGAAACAGTATTTTAGAAAGACTGATATAATAGGCCGTTTAGGAGGGGAAGAGTTCGCTGTAATATTACCATCAACCAGCCTAGATGCAGCTAAAAACATAACTGAATTCTTCTGCGATATGGTTTCTAAAAAACCTATTATTTGCGGAAATAAACCTATCTATTTCACTTTGAGTATTGGAATTTCAGTATATGATAGAAGACTTAAAACTTTTGGTGAAATACTAAAGCTTGCTGATGAAGCACTTTATGATTCTAAGAAGAGTGGCAGAAATAGAGTGACTGTTAAAGTTTTAAGCTAAAATATTTAAAGACTAATAAATATTATTTTTTTATTATATTTGCTGAATGCTTTTTCTTTATTGTCCATTTATATTTAAAAATAAAAGCATTAGCAGCTTATATTAATAATATATCTGTTAATGCTTTTATTTTAATTATTTAATGGCTTTATTTTGAAGTTCATCTAGTGTTAATCCTAAATTATTCTTAATGGTTTTATCAAAATTACTTTGATAATCAACTTCAGATATCTTATTGTCATTTGACTGGGCCAAAATATTCTTTAATATCTCATTTCCCTTTGAATCAAATATGTAATTTACGGCCAAAACTGATTCAGTATAAATCTTTTCTATACTATCTCTATCTTTCCATTGACTTTCCCATTGTCCTAGTGTTGATAACTCTCTAAGTGGTATTAATGGTCCTTTTATTGGCTTTGTTTCTAATTGAAAATCTTTATTATACAGTTCATACTCCATATACTGCGCAAAGCCTTCATCAAGCCAAGGTGGCAAAGCGCTAGACAAATTATTCTCCTTTAAATAAGTTCTTATATAATAATGGGTATATTCGTGGGTTACTGTCTTAAAAAAGCTTTCTTCACTACTCTCATCAATAGCATTTTCACTATTTATTTCTTTAATAGTTTTTAAGTTATGAAGGTTTATTACACCATTATTATAAAGCCCAAGAGTATCTGCACCGTTAGGTGAGATAGTATATTTATTATACTCTTGTTTATCTTTATACACTATAATTTTTAATGGTTCTAGATCTTTCACGTTAATAACTGAATTAAGATTTTTGTTTAAATTCGGTATCTTATTTACTATATCTTCTGCTGATTTCTTATCTTCGTCGTAAAAGTATACTTCTATACTATTATACTTTATAACATTCATGCTTTTTGTAAGTTCATCCCTAGATTTTATAGTATTAAGATTGGTGTACACATCTTTTATAAACTTAACTTTTTCTTTACTAGTCAACTCATGCATTCCGTTAATCTGTATATAACCAGCCCTAACTCCCATTTGTAACACGCTTACGATTACAAATATGCTTAGCACAGATAAAAAATATACGCTTCTATAAATCAGACTTCTTCTATTGTATATCCTAAGAATCCTAAGCTTTCCTCTTATCATACCTACGATAAAGAACAGAATAAAAAGCAAAATGGATATTACAAGCGTATATGTTACTACATTAGTCAAATCATAACTAAATGGAACAACAAAAAATACAACCCCTACCGAAATTGCAGCGAAAACTATTATCCATATCAAATAAGCAAACAATAATTTAAATAATTTTTTCATATTACGTATAGCAGCTAAACTCACTGCCTTCCCCTTATATTTTTTCACTTTTAACTTATCGGTTGAATTTGTGAAAGCTTAAATTATTCTATGCTTTCAACCAATGTTTTATCAACACAAAGCATAATGTCAGCCTCATTTATAATATTAATATGACGTTTTAACCTTCTTTAAACAAATATCTAAATTTCTAACTTTAAAATCATTCTTCACTATCTCAAATCCGTATCTTATTAAACGTTTATAAACTCTTAAACGCTTTTCATCGTAAGCGCAAATAAATATTTCTGATCCTAGCGGTAATCTTTTTTCGAACTCCTTTACATGTGAGAAAGCAATACTTAAGGCATATGCACCACTTCCAGCATTTGTGCTTTTTCCCCACAATATCTTATGGCTCTTTGGTGATTTGTTAAAGCAATCATTACATTGTCTTTTTGTCTTTGCAATAACAGCCTCAACCTTCCAACCTATAGTTTTATGCCCTGTTTTTTCTTGTCTGAATACCATCTTTAGGTAATTTCCATTTTGTAACTTATTCCATCTTACGTATCTTCTCAAAGTCTACTTCATCCCTTCTCACTTTTTCCCTAAAATATTGCATTTTTCTACAACAACTCCAATATCTCACATCTTCCAGAGCTTGTCAATATTGTTAAGTAGACAACGTTTCAACAAGTTATGTACTCCCAACTTACTAGAAATACCCAAATACTTTAGCTGTTCTTCGAATTTAATTATAGCTTGTAAAACTTTAATGCTTAATATCAATTGTTGAAAAAAGTTATCCTTTCTTGCTCATTACAAAATAGCATTAGAACTAATATTATTTCATCTATAGCATGAAAAATATTATGAATCTATTTAATAATATGCTATTGTCACACTTTGGAAATAAATATAAAATATACCTATATATTATAAATAATCTTTTAAGGAGATACCTATAATGGAGAAAGTAGAACCATACAAAGGCATAGCTGCTGCATATGATAAAATGAGACCTTCTTATCCTGAAAAATTAATACAAGATGTTATATCAATAACCGGAGTAAATTCCAATGATAGGTTACTTGAAATTGGCGCAGGAACAGGAAAAGCTACTGTTCAATTTGCGGAGAAAGCTTTTAATATTCATGCAATTGAACTAGGCGAAGATATGGCTAAAATTCTAAAAGAAAAGTGTACTCTATTTCCTAATGTTATAATTGACGTAGTATCTTTTGAAGACTGGGATTCTAGTAGTTATGAAAAATATGACATGGTTTATTCCGCTCAGGCATTTCACTGGATAGATAAAAATTTTAAATACAAAAAATGTTATGAGATATTAAATGATAATGGCTACCTGGTTCTATTTTGGTATAACTCTTGCGACGAAAAGATACCTAAAACAAAAGAAATACAAGAAAAGATTGACATTATAATTAATAAATATGTGTCTAATTATTATGAAAGTAATATAAAACCACAAAGACGTGAGCACGATGGAGTATATAAGGAAGATGAGAGAATAATCGAAATTAAGGAGTCAGGTCTGTTTAAACTAATAGATAAACTAGAGTATTATCATGAAACCCAAAATAATGCTGAACAGTATCTACAAGTTATGGAATCAGTTCCTGCATTTGCTTCTATACTTGATGGTTTAAATGACGAAATAATAAAGAATATGAAAAATGAAATCAAGGAGCTTATAAATGAATATGGCGGTTATGTGAGCTCGCTACTTGAATTTTCGCTGTATATAACTCAAAAAATTGGATAGATAACTATATCTATCCTGTTGCCTTTCAATTATTGTATTAAAAATCTTTACTTTTTATGCATTATTTTAGATTATATATATTTTTTTCTATGACTATGCTACAAGTTCTCAGTACTATAAAAGCTGAGAATCTATTTTTTAAAGCAATCTAAATACCTGCTCTACAGCATCCATCATATTTACCTTTGCATTTTCAGGATTCATTGCCTCCTCTAAAGTTGTAACACCTCTTACAATTGGAAAGAAAGCATCGATCCCCACATTATTGCATTCCTTGGCTTCTTTAGTAATACTGCCTGCAAAAGCTATAACTTTCTTATTATATTTTTTTGCGAGTTTTGCAAGTCCAACAGGAACCTTACCCATTGCAGTTTGAAAATCCAATCGACCTTCACCAGTTATTACATAATCAGCATCAATTATCTCTTTTTCAAGTTCGATGGTCTTTAATATAAGCTCAATGCCAGGGGTCAAATCTGCATTTAAAAATTCCATAAATCCGAAACCAAGTCCCCCTGCAGCCCCTGCTCCCTTTGCTTCAGAGCATCTTTTTCCTGTGAATTCTTCTGAAACTTTCGCATAATTCCTCATAGCTTCATCTAAATCTTTCTTCATCTCTTCTGTTACGCCTTTTTGAGGTCCAAAAACAAAGGTGGCCCCATTAGGTCCACATAAAGGATTATTAACATCGCAGGCTACTTGAAACTTACACTCTTTTAGTTCCTTCATTATATTTTCGTCTGAAATACGTATTATTTTATCTAAGTCCTGTGCCCCTTCTCCAACCTTTTGATCATTCACATCTAAGAACTCATAACCTAAGGCCATAAGCATACCAATCCCACCATCATTGGTTGCACTGCCTCCGATTCCAATAATAAAATGTCGTGCTCCTTTTAAAATCGCATGTTTTATCATTTGACCTAAACCAAAGGTTGTTGCAACCATTGGATTTTTCTCCGAATCATTAACTAAGGTTATACCTGCCGCTGAAGCCATTTCCATTATTGCAACCTTCTTTTCAGTAAGATAACCATAATAGGTTTTCACAGATTTCCCCATAGGTCCAGTAACTATAACACTGACTTTTTCTCCGCCAAGACCTTCCAGTAATGCATCAGTTGTTCCTTCTCCTCCATCTGCCAGTGGTCTTACTACAACCTCAGCATCAGGTTTAACTCTCAAAATACCTTCCTTTATTGCATTTCCTGCTTCCATTGAAGAGAGACTTCCCTTCATAGAATCAATAGCTACTACAACTTTCATAAATTGCCTCCAAATTCATGATTTTTATTGTTATTAATCTTAGATGATTAAACATATTTTAAAAAAATCAAATTCATCGGTTTTAAGATGAATCTAACTTATCTTCATTGTATAATTGTAAGTATATAACGTATATAAAATGAACATTTTAATTGAATACGTATTATCCACACTGCATATCAGCTTTTTTGTAGTATTATACCATATAGAAAATATATTTGAGTAAAAAACTAAAAACATCACTTACTTTAAAAATTAGTTTAGAAACCTCTTCTATATAACTTATTTAGAAAATATGTATCTATATATAACCTGTTAGTACTTCGTAATACTGCAAATACTTAAAAATTCTATCCTTAGTTTCATAAATGCGTTATTAAAAAATTTTATATGGAAGAACTTATTGTTAAGTAAAAATTTTAATAAAAGGATGTAGATATTTATGCCTTTAAAAACAGGTCGATTTTATGAATGTGCAGATGTTGAAATAGATAAAGATAAATGCACCGTCTGTGGGCTTTGCGTAAAAGTATGTAAAGGCGCACCATTATATCTAGAAGAAAAAATGGTAAAGGTAGACCAAAATAGAGTATTTGGATGTATTGCTTGTGGACAATGTATGGCAGTTTGTCCAAACAGAGCAATAAAAATTAATGGTAGAGATATGACACCAAATGATGTAATTGAATTGCCTAAAACTCCAGATAGAGCGGATTATGAAAGTTTGAAGTCATTAATGTTATCGCGTAGAAGTGTAAGAGACTTTAAGAAGAAAAGAATTGAGCCTGAAATCATAGATAAAATACTAGATGCTTCATCAACTGCACCTAATGGCCTAGGTAGCTCTGATGTTGAAATTTTAGTTCTGGATGGAAATGAAAAGGTTGAAGAATTCACTTTAGAATTAATTAACGTTTTAAAAAGAAATAAGTGGTTATTCTCTCCAATAATGCTTAAAATTTATAGACCCTTTATTGGAAAAGCTAATTATGATTCCTTAAAAACTTTCGCATCAACTGCTATAGACACGTTCGTAACAAATTATGATAAAGGAACAAATTGGCTAACCTATTCTGCACCTTTAGCCATACTTTTTCATTCATCTCCTTATGCCGACCCTGTAGATTCATACATTCCTGCAACCTATGCTATGTTAGCAGCACACTCATTAGGCTTAGGAAGTTGTATGCTTGGCACACCAAATTTATTATTAAATTTCTTCGGTAAAAAAATAAAACAAAAGTATGGTATACCACTGAAAAACAAAAACGGCATTTTAGTCATTTTCGGATATCCAGATATTAAGTATACTTTTGCATTGAAACGAAGGTTTTCAAATATTAACTTCTATTAAATACTCCTATATGTAAACATGTGAAATTAACCATACTAATGTATTTAAAAAATGTTGTTAGGGTAACAAAGAAGTATTTTTTACACTTTTTCAACTTACTGTTTATATATTCTCATGATTTACTTCTTATTTGCACTATTATCTACTTAGATTGTCTTTCAACTTAGTGGACAACCCGAGAATGTTAAATCACCAACATTTCTTTAATACATAACCTTAGTGATTTGAGATAGTCTTACCTAGATCTATATTAATTTATCCACTTGTCTCTAGAATTTATATTTAAAATTCTCTCATAAGGAGTATGAGAGTTGTAATAATAGCCTTCAAGTCAATGTGTTACATTAATACAACTGGAATATCCATTCATACGAACAGACATACTACCTCAATCTTCTAGTTCAAAATAAAGCTTTCGATTGATCTATAAAGCTTTATTTGAATAGATTTAAATTTGAAGTAGTATGTCTATATATTTTTAAACGCCACCATATTGAATTGAATATTTTAAAATCTTAACTACTTTTATATAACTACTTTCAATTGAACACATTTAGATTCTATTGTTTCACTTTTTACGTGCATCACTAATCAATCTTTTTGACTTTTGATACATTGGATGATCCAAAAGTTATCGGAATAATAATTGTAGAAAGTAATATTCCTCTCAAAACAGTGTTTAAGTTATCAGTAATATTAATCCTGCCTATAATTATACAGCCAACCATATATATTGAAAAAGATATTATAAAAGAAACTACCCTTCTTATATTATTTTTGCTAAACCATTTTTTCCAGTTCAATTTAGAACCTAAAAAAATCAGTATACAACATGATATAATATATGAAAATACAAATAGTATTATATTAACCATCATTGCTCCCTCTCTTCTTTGATAAAGATAATATTACGCTGTTTCACACAATACCTGAGTTTATTTATATTTTATAGCATAGTATTAATTTCATTTATTCCTCAATCTAACTTCATTACATAATCAAATTTCCATACAGTTCTTTATCAAGATTTTCATTCATATGTCTTACCTTGACAGCTTCAGGCAGTGAAGTTGAATACACACTTACCAAATAATCGCATACCTTAGCTTTCCTCTGGTATGGATTTTGTTTTCTTTCTACTGATTGAACGCTGCTTTGCTTAATTATTGTTGTTGTCTTTACAAAGCTTCCTTCACTAGCAAGTATTAGCTTATCTGTTACGCCTAAAGAAGTATTTCTATAGTTTAAATATCCAAATAATATATTAATTAAAGTTATTACTAAGATGACTACTATTTTGAATTCGCTAGGTACAGGTTTAACTAAGAAATATAGAGGTATCATTACAATAAATGGTAACAAAACCCTCATGACAATAAATCTTTTTAAGCTATGCTTAGGAGGTTTTTTGATATCAGCTGAGAAGATCATCTCTGGAAGTAGTGAAGCTAAAAACCTTTGCTTAAAATCATCATTTGCTATAGGATATAGAATTGCTTTTTCATTCTTTTCATCTCCATAGCCTATGGTTATTGCTTCAATAGTATAGATACCTAATACTTGTTGGAGTATTCCCTGTTTGTACTTTAATGCATGAATCTTATCTATTGGAATTGAATATTCCTTTTTACTTAGTAGTCCATAGCTTATATTAAAGTTTTTATCTTGAACTTTTATAGTAAACCTATATAGTTTAACTATTTCAAAAATTATTGATAACAAGGTCATAACAATATATACAGCTAAAAGCATGCCTATAATCAGAAATACAAGCTTTACTCTATCCTGCAGAATTAAATTATTCATATCAATTGAACTAGTCAAATTCTTGACTATAGTAGTATTTGTGATTTTTTCTATATCATCTGCAAAATTCATTACTGCAAAATATCCACCAAGCGCCCATCCTAGTTTTCCTTTAGTTATTGCATAGATCATAATTTCTCTTATAGAAATCACTTTTTTAGGTGCTGCTTCTTCTTTCTTCTCTTCCTGTAAATCATTATCTACTGTACTATTTTTTATATTTAATACAGTATCTCTAAGCATTTCTGCTATTTTATATTTAATCTTTAGTTTTAACTCGGCTTCTTTTCCAATAGCACTTCCACTATCTATTTTAACTGTACATAGTCCAAGAATTCTATCAAATACTCCTTGCCCCATATCAATGGTATTTATTTTATCAAATGGTATTTCCTCTCTAGATTTTTGAAATACGCCACTTTTGTATACTAATATATTATCAGAGACGTAATATTCAGTGTTAAGCCATTTTTTTATTTGTATTACTACTGTACTAACTACTATTATTGCTCCAGCAATATAGATATATTTATTGTGACCAGATATTAGTAATATTAATAAAAACCAAAATTGTCTCAGGGATTTTAATACATCTTGTACTATAACAATCCAATGATTTCTAGTAGGTTTATCTATCATCTGCTGTCACCTTTTCCTTAACTTTATCCTTCAAAAATTCACTTATCTCTTCTGCTTTAGCCATTTCAATATTAGGAATCTTATGTGCTCCCCCTGCTGTAAATATCTGTAGATCTGCTAAACCAAAGCTTCTATTTATAGGTCCTTGATTTATCTTAATATGTTGAACTCTTACAATTGGTATTACTACTGTTTTAACCCAGTAGATTCCCTCTGAAAATTCTATCTTATCTTTTGTTACTGAATAAGTCCATTGCTTATATTCTAGTTTTGGATATACTATCGTATTTAAAAGTAATAATCCTATTATGATTGCAATTCCAATATACAAATATATACTAGCTGTTCCTTCAAGAAAATCGAATTTTGTTCTTAAAAGATAAGTCCCTCCTATTAAAATGATTGAAACTACTACTGTGCCTATGGCTCTTGAAATAAACCAAGATTTGATTGCATTGATATTTAATTTATTAGTTTCCATGAATCCTCCTAATGAAGTATTTATAACCATATTATAAATTATTGATTATTGCTTTTCAAGTTATTTATATAAATTTTTATTGAAATTCTCTATAAAGTTTTTATAATGTGCATGAACATTAAACAGCCAATTTATGATATGTTTCAAATCCTTGATCAACTTGAGTTGCAGTACTCTTTATAATTTTTCCTTAATTTTTAATTTACTTAAAAAGTATGTGCTTATTCCTACTGTTTTCGTCTAAACTTTCTTTCTCAACTTCGATTATACATAATTTTGTATAACTTTCTATATTTTCAACAAAACTAGCTATTTTTCGTCATATATAAATGGATTGCTATCAAAATAAGCTTTATGATAGTAAAGATTAATAAATTGTTTGATATCAGCAAATACTTTGAATTTACGCACATAGTTTATAACATCATCATTTACGAGTAAATTATTTAAGATAATCTTTTAATTAATATCACTTGAATATGAAAAAAAGTCATGGCAATATAGTATTTATCACTATATTTACCCATGACTTCCGTATTATTTAAGCCTTTTATTCATTTCATAACAATATTAAAATTATTAAGTTTTATTTGTGTGGATATCATAAAAACTATATCCTTTTTAGAACTATTGAAATCCCTTATTGTCTTGATGCTGCATATATGTCAGTTGCTATGCATAAGTAATAAGAAAGTCCTACCTGCTGACCTTCAAGCATACCTCTATGGAAATCATCCTCTAAAAAGAATTTCGACTGAGCTGCAAGTGCCTTTGCGTCAATATTATGACCATGCCTTGTCAAAAATTGAATATGATTTTCTAATAATTCTTGTACCTTTTCGTCATTTGCCCTCAATCCACTTTTTAAAGCATCTCCCATATATCTAATAAAATGCTGCGCTTCCAAAGCTTGTTCATTCATATTTGGAACATCAGCTTCCTGCACCTCTGGTATATCATAGCCATATTTATCTTTGATATATTCGCTTTGCTCAGAAAGTGCATCCTCCCATTGATCTTTGTTAAATCCTTTAAACATATCTGTTGTATTCATAATTTCTCCTTCCTTACTGAGGACTATGGATTGATATATCGTTTTTAACAAACAATCAATTCTCTGCTTGCGCGCAAGTAGCAGTTCCTGTTGCTTTGTTAAACATTTTAAACGACTAGGTTCATCCTCCAAAGCCTTTTTGATATTTTCGAGAGAGAAATCAAGTTCACGATAAAATAATATCTGCTGCAAAACCTCAAGTTCTTTTGTCCCGTAGAGACGATAGCCGGCATCTGTAATCTCACAGGGCTGTAGTAATCCTATTTTGTGATAATGATGGAGTGCCTTTATAGTTACTCCTGTTAATTTTGCAACTTCTTTAACTGTGTATAGCATAATTCCTCACCTCGTTTATAATCTTAAGGTCTCCTCTAAGGTAAGAGTCAATAGTTTTAAGTTTATTTTATCTTATATTTGTTATTTTTATATTTACATCATATTGTGATAAATCTGTGAAATGTCCCAACTTCGCATTATGTATTTCCCTTAACTTATGTAGTTGGAACAGGTAATTGCAATGTGTGTTATTCCAAAGATTATACTTGGAATAATAGCAATATAGTTTTTTAGCCATAATTCGATAAGTATGAAATATATTGATGGTAATACTGCCATACCAACAAGCATCAATGGATATACCATTCCTGTATAATAACAAAACCATGAGACATAGTATCCAAGCAAACAAAGACATGCTAATTTAAAATATAT
Source organism: Clostridium yunnanense (assembly GCF_016595795.1). GTDB lineage: Bacteria > Bacillota > Clostridia > Clostridiales > Clostridiaceae > Clostridium_AR > Clostridium_AR yunnanense. Next base: position 131,460 of record NZ_JAENHN010000059.1, on the reverse strand, counting down.
TTTTATACTTTTACTATTCATGTTCTCATTGGGAATTATAATAATTAGTAAAGCAATCATAATCACTTGACTAGCCACTAATAATATATCAATTATTGGGTATAACGCATTGTTTCCAGCAATGGGATCGTTCACTGGCGGTGCAATTATCCATACTATGTTGGGAATCATCACTACCATAAAAGCTACAAAACCTTTCAGTGAAAATCCAAGCCTATAACTTTTCATAAATTCATCTCCAATACATATATAATGTTTAATCTACATTTTTTTGTATTTTCACTCCAGTATTCTTGATTGAAATTCCAATAAACAAACGAGGAATTATTGCATACGGTAATTGCATTAGTAGTCCACCTTCTTTGATATTGCTAGTAAGAAGTGGTGAAAAAGCTGATGTATACATATAGTACAAGGATTCAGATTTAAGAAAACCTAAAGATATCATAATACAAAGAATCAATCCTACAATAGAGATAAGACTAACTGACATTATATTTCTCATCCTACTGCCTTGATCTTTTAGAGTAAATCTTCCTATGAGATAATATAAAATCACTACAATAATAGCTATAGTCCATGTCTTTGCTATTTGAAAGTTCATTCTATTTAGTCCCTCTTGCTGTGATTCAAACTTGGAAGAATTAAAGCCAATAACAAAATTTGAAACTAAGGTCACTATCCTTAAAAAAATGTACCATAATAATGCTTTTATATTATTAGCAACCATAACACACCTCATTTTTATTTACTTTTCAAAGTTTGTTCAATATATTACTTTGGACTTCCATCTTTATTAAATAATTTTCTCAAATGAAGTTCTGTAAATAAAGAAGATATTAACACAAATGCAATATTAATATATAGAACTATATACATATTGCTGTAATTCATATAATTTAGAATAAAACCTAAAAGAATTGATAATAAACTTCCTACAATAATAAAATTAGAAACATATCTATTTCCTTCATTCCAGGTAGTCAAATTCTGCATTGAAAGTTTCGATTTGTATCCAAATCCCGTAATTTGCTTTTGCTTTACAAATCTTAATATTAAAAAAAAGATCAATATTACCCCACACAATAATATATTTCTCATAAAAGTTACTCCTGTTTTTCACAATTTTTTAAATACATAACTACTTTTTATCTTTTGATTTTCAAAAACCTATCCCATAACTTTTTGCACATTTAAGATATACTCACAAAATTCATTGTATTTCTTACTCAAGATTCGCAAGTAAATACTACACTCTTTAGGCAATGCCACTTGATTTTCACTAAAGAATTTTCTTAATTTCGAAAAATCTTCTCTTGTTCTACTGCTTTTATCATCTTCCACTGAATCTTCCATTTTACTTTTTAAGGCCTGTTTTTCTTGTGTTGACATTTTACTAAGTTCACTTACAAACTTATCCATTTTCTCTTTGTTCAGTATTGGAAATGTTTCCTGATTACTTGTATTTTCATATAACCTATCTAGTATAACTTTTATATCATCTGGAAACTTTATTTCTTCAACTGAATCAAGTACATTCACTAAGCTATACCAAGCTCTCTCTTTTTCCTCAGTATCTATCGGCTCATCTAAGTAAGCATTCAAAAAAAATGACATTGCTTTGCCAAAATTGCCTGGAAAGATTCTTTTAAGCTCATCTTTCATATAACCTTCACAAGCCTTTTTATCAATGTCTAAGTATAAACTTAATTTTTCAAAACTATCAGTTCTTTGAATCTTGTTCATATCATCACAATTCTTAAGAAGGCTTTCTATTATATTCTTAGATTTATTTAACAATTTAATTCTTTCATCGATTGAGTGGAGCTGCTTAACCATTACTTCGTTTAACTTAAATGGAGAACTTAGAATTATTGCAATGTCCTTTACTGGCACCTCCAATTTTCTAAGTAGATCCACTTTCTTTAGTACATCTATATCTTCTTCTGTATACATTCTATAGTTGTTTTCATCATCTTTTATAGGATTTATTAGTCCTGCATTTTCATAATAATAAATAGCCTTTTTAGTCAATCCAGTAATCTTCATAACTTCATTTATCTTCATTTATATCACCTCTAAAACTAAATTTAGACTATTCCCTTGGGGTAAAGTCAATATTATATGCTGCTCTTTAGTTCATCCCAAGCCTGCTTATATTTTCTTGTACGTTTAATTATATCTTCATCCGTTATATCCTTAATTCTTCTAAAGTCCATATTATGCTCAAGGTCAGCTAATTTCACCTTGATTGCTAAAGGATTTACTTTAATTCTACCAATATAATGAAAATAATCCTCTTCTTCTCCTCTTGTTAAACATTCTAATGTACTTAAAACTTCCATGGAGAACCCCATATTTTTAAGATCCTCAAAAGTTGTATCTGTATCTTCAACTACATCATGTAATATTGCCACAATTTTTTCTATCTCAGTTTCCATCTTGCTCATCACATATATTGGATGTAATATGTACGGCATCCCACCTTTATCGGTTTGGCCTTTATGTTTTTCTACTGCTAAGCATATTGCTTTTTCTAAATAACTAATTTAAATCACCTTATTTCTTTAAAATTTTTATTTTTAGTAAGCTTAAAACTTAAATAAACTGATATCAATATAGTAGACATAAAAATTAAATATTAATCCCTTATCCTATATTTCATAGTAAATTAAGATTCAACTTTCCTAGTCATATACCCCTTTTCTGCTAGGCTAACAAAGCCTAATTTACTATAAAAATGCTCCGCATCATTACCTATGGTAACATTTAGCCTTAAACTTCCTTCTCAAAAATCAGTTCATAATGTGTTGCAGATCCGTATATACCAGTTGGAGGTGCTAAAATTTGAACTAATCTCCAGCCTCTTTTTGCATTTTCCTCAATTATTTGGTGATAATCTTGCTTTGGTTTTAATTCCTTTAGTGAGAACTTCTTCAACTCTACTCTTACAAATTCATATTTATACATATAAAACCTCATTTACACCATCAATCTCTGATCTTAGTGTTTTAAAATATTCATCCATGAATTTCAGTCTTACTTTACCAATTTCTTTTGCGGTGTTTGTATATAATTTATTAGGAATTTTCTTGAATTTGATTTCGTATTCAATAAAAGGTGTGTGTTTTGATACTTCTTTTATTCTTCCATTTTCAACAGTATTAGCTTTTAGATAATCGCTAAGTGGTGTGTCTGTTGTTAATCTCTGGCCAAATTGTCCTGCTAACATAAAACTACGAGCGACCCCAGTTGCTCCTATTATATCAAGTTTATCTGAGTCAAACAGTATCTTTGCCTCTATTGTTTTTGGTTCATTTCCAGTCCTAAATCTATGAGCACTGATGCAGTGTTTTATCTTATCAATCTTTTCTTTTTCGTATTCTAGTTCTTTTAATATATCTTCAGCGATGTCACAACCTAAGACAGCATGGTCAATTTGTCCAGTTTTATCTTCGCTTTCCTCTACTCTTGCAATATCGTGTAGTAATGCTGCAGGAATGAGAATCTCTAAATCAACATTCTCCTCATCCTTTGCAATTAATACGCAAAGATTAAGAACCCTGAGCACATGATCTAAATTATGGGCTGAACAGGTTAATCTTTCCTTAACAATTTCTAAAATTTTTTTATGCTTTATATCAATATTCATATATCCTCCTCCATCATTATTATACATTTATCAAGTAATTCATATATCCATGAATTTAATTCAGTAAAACTGTAACCTAATTTATTTGCAAGTCTTACATCAAGATCAAAGGATTTTTGACCATTATACGGTCCTTCTAATCCTTCAGCCGAATAGATTGCTTTCTTGTTGGTTTTAAGTTCTACATAATCAATTACCTCTTTTAAAGAGATTGTCCCATTACTATTACCATTAATTGCTCCAGCAAACTTTTGATCTGCCATCCATGCTAGGAAGTCTCCAGCATCAGCAGAATCTATAAAACCAATTTGTTCATTGAGATTATCTAAGTTTATTGGATTGCCTTTAATAATTTGTTCAACATAAAAATAAAGTCTCTTTGTATAATCATCTTGACCAATTACATAAGGAAGACGGACAGCAACAGATTCAAATTGAGGATATATCTGAAACAAGGCACTTTCTGCTTGACGCTTTGCTTCATTATAAGGAAAGTCTTCTCTAAAGCACCATTTAAGTGGATAAGAGGTAGGATCAAATTCACTTTCAGAAGTTTGGAGATGCTGGTTCGTATAAACAGAAGCTGAAGAAGTCATTATGTATCTGCCGCATTTCAATGAATTCAGCAAACCTTTTATATCATTGGAACTATACGCAATATTATCATATACAACATCATAATAATCTCTGCCTATTGTTTCCTTCAAATTACTTGGATCATTTCTTTCAATTATAATCCTTTCAACCTTGTCACCAAATACATCCTTTGCATTACCTCTAGTAGCTATTGTCACATTGTGACCTCTAGCTAGCAGCGAGTTAACCAAATGTATTCCAAAGAATCGAGTACCACCAATAACTAATATCTTCATATTTAGCCCTCCTATTATACATACTATTCAATAACTTACTTACTCATCAATCATTTTCATAGCATCTTCTTTATCAATAGCAGTCATTTCTACCCATGCGGTTTTATATCCACACTTAACAGCATTACTTTTTGACGCAATATTGGACCACGCAGTACAATAAAATGGTACCTTCCCACGTTTAATAATCTCGTCTGTTAAAATCTTTGTAAGTGTTGATGCAACTCCTAATCGTCTATATTCAGGTAAAACATCTACGCCTATCTGCCACATTGTATCAGAGTCATTGCTTGCACCTGCCACACCTGCTATCTTTCCATCTACATATCCCACTACTGCTAACACGTCTTTTTTATCGCTGTCAGTATTATAGCCTAGTGCCATATGAAATCTATCATCTTCATATAATGCTAAAACTTCATATTCTCTAAATATTCTAACTTCAATACTTTCATTAATTAATACTTGCTTATCTAAATCAGGCAGAAAGAACTCAGCAATAAAACATACACATTTACCGTATTTTTCAAACTCTCTATTTAATACAATTAACTGCGGTGTATCAAAGGATCTATATTCAGAATGTCTACTAATAAAACCTTCCATAAACTCTTTTATTCTTTCATCCACTGAAGCAACTAGCCCTTCACCATAATAAGCCAGTGCGCAAAACAATGGTTTTTTATAACACTTTTTTCTTCCCTCATTTAGCTTTGATATTACAACAGTACTTCCTTTATTCATGAAATCAGTAGCTTTGCAGTTTAAGTCTATAGCCGACTGTTCCATCGCTATCTTCCATATGTCTTTACTATTCATATAACATTTCCTTTCCAAAAGCTTTTCATCAATTTTTCTAATGCAATTTAGGTATATTAAAACTCAATATAACTCGATTTGAAAGCTGACTTTTTCTTTATTTTTTAATAGCCACAACAGAATTTTTACTGATCCTTTAGTTACCTTCTGTCTCATTATGGTGGCAAAATAAGAAACAAGATGTATGTCGCTATGTATTATTTATCTTTTTCCTATTTACAATAAAAACCAAAAATATAATAATCTCCAACGGAGATATAACTCCACTAATAATTGCCCTAACAGGGTTACTTAATGGAAATATGCTGCGTATAAGTACATCAATAGCAAATAGACAAACAAACATTATTACAAGAAGTAATCTATTATTGATAAAAACCTTAAATTTTTCTAAGTTAAATATTATTATAGAAACAACTAGTATTGAAACAATCAATCCTAATATAAAAGAAGTAATCATATTCAATCTCCAATCTTAATCATTTTAATTCACCACTTCCAACTTCATACGGTGAACTACTATGTACATTTAGCCTAATTAATGGTAATTATATCATATTATTGTTATATATACGCCAATTTTTTAATAAATCACGAAATAATAGGCACCTCTTACCATGTCACTATTTGATTGCTAAATATCAATTTGCTATTTAAAACTTCGTTTTTTATATAATAATATCCCTATAATGCAACTTAAAAACGCCCCATAATTCAGATTTGAATGATGGAGTGTTTTAACCATATTCAGTTTTACCTACTTTAACATTAAATAAGAAGATTACATGAATCAAAAATAAATTAATTGCATATTATCTTAAAAATATTTATCATTGTGCTTTAGATAGTTTATGTGGGTATAGCAACATTAGTAAAAAACTTATACTTCCTGCAAATAATCCTGCTGTTATTGGCGCAATAATGTATGTTATCCCACCTTGTCTATCTGGTATTAAATGTTGAGCAAGTATAGAACCTACTAATGGAAATATAAACGCTGAGATCGCTGGAGTAATTATTAAAAGCCTCTTAAACTTTTTGGATATATTAAGCTTGGCCTTACAATTAGTGCATTCATAATCATTTTTTAACACCTTATCTTCTATGTTACTTTTACAAACTGGACACATAATTTTGACCATATCTCTACATCTTCATATTTTAACCATCGTTTATAACAATCCCTTTATCTCTCAAATAAATATTCTTCATGTACATCGATTTCATCTAATGAATTAACTTCATATCCCAAACAAGAAAAGCCTGATTCACAATTTAATGCCCTTTCAAATCTTAACTTTTGTTTAGGCTTTATTATCTTTAACGCCTCTTCTTTGGAAAACCATTTTACCTCAACACTTTCATCACTGGTTCTTAACTCACCAGAAATGTACTTACAAACAAAATCTATGTTTACAATTGTTGGTACTTCTTCAACACCATTATATCCCTTTTTCTTTTTAGTATTTGAATAAATACCAATAACATTAATTATCTCTACTACAACTCCTGTTTCTTCTTTAATTTCTCTAATTAACCCTTGTGGAACTGTTTCACCTGATTCAATAATTCCACCTGGATACTCCCAACCTTTACGCGGATTCCTAATAAGCAAAACTTCCTCCTTCTCATTGGTAACCACTCCCCCAGAGGCTACTATATGCGTTGGCAAAATCATAACTATATCTCCTTACTTTCTATTAATATTTATTAGGTACTGCGTCATAACTAATTGCTATAACTTGATTATTTCAAGTCATTCTATACTAAAGATAAACTCAGCTTTCTTATAACTCCTTCAGCTACTTTTATAGAATTTTGTGCTACTGTCTCAGCATTAATCTTAAATTGTTCTGAGCTGTTTTCATCTGCATTGTCTGACATTGAACGAATGACTACAAAAGGTATATTATTAACATAGCATGTATGAGCTACACTACCACTCTCCATATCAACGCATAAAGGATCAAATTGCTGAACTAAATACTCTCTTTCTTTATGAGTTATAAATGTTTCGCCAGTAATTATTCTTCCAGTATAAATCTTGTTTGTAACCGACAAAGGTCTTGCGGCCTCCATACTCAACTCTATTAATTTACTATCTGCTTTAAAATATACATCTTCCATCCGAGGATGATATTCTGTTAAAATTCCACTTGCAACATCATGATATGCAACTTCATTTGAAATAACTATATCTCCTACTTCAAGTTGACTGCTTAATGCTCCTGCAACTCCTATCATCACAATATGAGTAACTTCGAATTTATCTATCAAAATTTGTGTAGCTATTGATGCATTAACCTTACATACTCCACAAACTACTGAAACCACTTCGATTTTCTCATAAATACCTGAATAAAACTTTAGCATAGCATGTTCAATTTGTTCTCTCTCTGTTATTTTATTTATAAACCCTGCTATTTCTTTCTCACTTGGCCCTATTATCCCAATTCTCAAAATTCTCATCCCCTTATTTTCTATCAGTAATTTTCAACTATTGCATCGTAACTTATACTACTAACTCAACTACTTGAGGTTACAGAACTCTAAAACATTCTATATTTTTATTAAATATTTTATCTTCTATATGATTTAAATTATCCAATAATCCTTTGAATTGACTACAACCGCTTGTCCATCATCAATTCTTATTACTTTGCAGTTATTAGCAAGCTCATATTCCTTTGCCTTTTCCTCAAATCTATCAAACTTTGTTATAAATCTGCTATAATGAGGCAATAATTCTATAGGAGAAAATCCAAAACCTGAAAAATCTTCTAGATGAACATCCTTATTTAACTCAGGGCTATACTGAGCAATTAAATTTATATTCTTTTGCAGTACAATAGAACCTGCACTTACACCAACAACTATCTTCTCTTGAATCAATCTTTCCATAATGTCTTCACAATTTGATTTTCTCATAGAGCTCAACAAATAAAACGGATTACCGCCGTTTATTTCAATAACATCATAATTTAGAAGTAACTCTGGTTTTTCATAATCAAAATCAAAATAATCTACACTTAATCCAACTGACTTTAGCTCTCCAGTCAATCGTGGAATGTGCCAATCATTTTCCTTATATTCAGCTGAAGCAGTTGTAACTATCACTGCCTTAGAAAGAGTTTCGCAGAGTTCCTTCATTTCCCCAATAATTTTATCTGAAGACAATCCATTTGAAGTTAAGATCAACATACCATCACCCCATATATTAGAATTCTATTTTAAGACAACCATTGCTTCTTATTAATAACGTTAAAAATATAAATTTATTTCTACGTTCTATGTATGTAGACAATTATTAATTATCTGATATGTTCCAATTCCATCTAGCATTAATCGTATCCATAAATGTTTTAATTTGTTCTTCAGTTAAATTCTTTTCACCAGTTAAAATATTTGAATATGATTTAAGCTCCCAAGTTTCATCGTATGGCTTTTTAGGATCTTTCCATTTTACGCCGAATCTATAATCTGTCCCATCAATTTTACCTTGCAAAGATAATATTTCTCCATGAAGTATAAATTTACTAAGCTCCATCTTACTAAAACCTCCATATAAAACAGTCATCATCTTCTAACTTTCATATGACCTTTTTAATTACTTATTTATTTCATATATAAAGCTATCTATCCATTTATCATTTAATTGGACATGTTTCTCGATTTTTTTAACTAGTACAAATTGATTCTTTTCTAGCACTCTTTGCGATCCAATATTATCCGAAGCTGTGCCTGCTTCAATCTTTTTAAAGTTATATTCTTTAAAACCTTTATCAATAGCAATTTCCACTGCTTCTGTTGCATAACCCTTCCTATCATCATTTTCCCCAATCCTATACCCAAGTTCTGCTGTTTTAATATTTTCTCCTCTTATAGAGAAAAAATTAATTCTTCCAACCATTTTTCCTGCTTCATTTCTAATAATATGCATGTAACATTCATTTCGATTTTGCTCTTCAATTATTTCTTTTATTATTTTTTCAAATACTTCTGGCCTATAATATTCTTCTCCTCTTGATGGTAAGATTTCTTCAAAATACTCCCTATTATCTATCTCAAAACTATAAATTTCTGCTGCATTATTTTCAGATACTAGTTCTATGCTTATTCCCATTAGTTTGCTCCTTTTTTAATATACTTAAGTTAGATTGCACATCCATATTTAAATATCTTGAGCTACATAAAGATTTTTACGAATTAAGCTCACTAGTATATTCATTTTTCAGAATTGACATTACTATTAAAGATTCATAGTTTTGATCATACAAAATACATTCTCTTAATATTCCTTCCTCCACAAATCCCTCTGATTTATAAAGCCTTTGCGCTCTTTGATTTTTATATCTAACATCAAGCCATAGCCTATGGGCATGTAAGTTTTCAAAAGCAACTTTTTTAACTAATTTTAGTGTTTCTCTTCCTAATCCTTTACCTTTACTAGAGATTACAATTCTTCTAAATTCTATACTTTTATTTTTATTTGTAATACCTGCTAGAATCACATAACCAATAGGTTTATTTGTAGCTTTTTCTTCAACTATTAAATGCAGAATGTCCTCTTGAAATAATGAATCCTTATGCTGCTCTTTTGTCCATTGCCCGATATACTTAGCATTTTCAGGATTACGTTCAGAATTAACTACAAAATCCAAATCACTTTCTTTGGTATTTCTTAATATTATAAAATTCGATTTTTCATTTATCGCTTTCATACTTATCTCCATGCCCAATTTGTTTTATATAAAATTGATCTAAAGCTTTGCCAATTAAATCCAAAAACAATTTTAAAAACTCATCATGATTGTTAAAGGAAACTTTTAAAATATAAATAGCGATAATAAAACCATACATCATGATCTTACTATCGCATATCTTTAATCGTTAAATATCACTCGCATTAGGTTGCTTTCTCAGCTCAACTAAGTATAGTGAAGTACCTTGCTGATCACTAAAGTAGGCAAATCTAGAAGTTTCTGAGTCCATGAAATGATAAAACTTAACACCTCTTGATTTTAGCAATTCCACAGCTGAATCTAATTCTTTTACCTCAAGACCAATTGAAACACTATCGGACTTTACTTGCTTTGATCCATTTTCCCCATTAGGATAAATCAATAAAATTGTTAATCCTGGCACGCTTACTTGTGCCAAATGGCCTTCTATTTTGTACTGCAAGTTTAACCCAAGGGTTTCTACATAGAATTCTACTGCTTTATTAAAATCATTTACTATTATTGTTACATTGCCGCTTTTGAACATTATTATAGCCTCCTTTGTTTAACTATTTTTTTTGAATTTTATATTGGACTTATTTACCAAACTTACACTTACTAATAAAGATTTCCTAATGAATTAAACTCTTATGTAAGATTGTTTATTATACTTATAGTTTTTTAGAATCATTTATTGACCTATCTATCAATTCAATTAAATCACTACTCACATGCCAATAATATCCATTACTGTCTAACATTATTCCATTATTATCATCATTCCAAAATGAGCCTCCATAGGTGTAATTATTCTTAGTTTGTATCATTAGTTTCGTGTATCCAATATTCTTTTCTTTAGGTGGAAAGTTATTCATCTCAACTTTGTTAAGTTTCTTCATCTTAGATACTTCTTCCGATATTTCAGATATCAACTTTGGATTTGTAACAATATAATTGTTATCTTTAGTGTTTATTAATACATCCTTTAATTCACTTTTAGAAATATTGAACTGCCATATCGAAATGCGCGTCTTGAAATAATAGATAGTTCCTATAAAAACTAATGCTATAACCATTGCTATTGATACTCTTAATATTTTTTTATTTTTCACTATGTCACCCCTATTAATATTAAAAATGTTTAAACCTAACTTGACAATACCATCAAAATATTATCTAACCACATTTCTTAACAATCAGTACCTCATTTATAAAAATTAAGCCTTTAATCTAGTATCAAATTTATTTCATATGGTTCTCATTTAACTCAAATATACAAATTATAATTTTCATTACAATTGTTTTACCATAAACATTTCCATAGGCTGTTCATAATTTGGAATGTCTACAACTAGACAGCCACAATCCTTATATCCCAATTTTCTATAAAAATGCTGTGCCCCTTCATCTACTTGCGTAGAAACCATAGTCATTCCATAACCTAATTTTTTCATTTCCTCTTCCCAAGAATCCATAGCCTTTAAGCCGAAACCTTTTTTCTGATAAGGCCAATCCATAAAAATCAGTGTTAAGAATGGAGTGTTATCCCAAAACAGATTGTATCGTAGTACTCCTATTGGTTTTTCATCTTGCAAAATAACATAACCCATTTTGTCTCGAACCTTTTTCTCAAATTCTTTATCAGGCAAATGTTTATCTAGTGTATACCAAAATTCCTTATCGCTGCTTTCTACAAATCTAATATCAAACATTTTTTACCCACCTCAATATAAAATCCTACTGGACAAACATTAATCAAGAAATCTTTATGATCCAATTTCCTACAATTCTCGTCTAATTACTTGTAATTATATCATTCTAATCCAATTGGTTCCATATACTCTATAGTTTGCTTAGTTACTAACTTTTATTTTTGTCACATCTTTCAATTTTAAAGAATATTAATTGTAATTTTCATTCATTGACCCTACTGAATTTTATAATATTACAATAGAAAAACACCACAAAACTCAAATTCATGAATAATGCGGTGTCTTAATATAAATATCCTTTGGTTAGTGACTTTAATCATTAGATTGTTAACTACTAAATTTAAAAATAACACCTTAACAAAGCTTATAATATAAGTTTCATTAAATTATCTGTCTGCTCATCATCACCCAATTTGAAAATATGTGTATCAAACTTCTCAAATCCTAACTTTTCATAAAACTTTATTGCATTTATATTGTGTTCCCATACTCCAAGCCAAACATAATTTAAGTTATTTTCTCTTGCAAACTCTATTGCTTTTTGTATTAGTCGCTTGCCGATCTGCTTACCTTTACACTCTTCTAATACATAAATCCTTTGGACTTCTAAACTGTTATCATGACCTTCCTCTGTTTGTGCTTTACCAAAATTAACTTTCATATACGCAACTACTTTTTCATTATTTTCCACTATGTAAAATCTTGAAAAACTATTCTTCACTTCAGTTTCAACTTGCTCATAAGAGAAATTTTCTCTTAAATAGTTTTCCATATCTTCTTTTGAATTCTCATCAGAAAAAGTTTCGTAGAAGGTTTTTTCACCAATATATTTAATTTTTTCTGCTTCCTTTAAACCACATTCTTTTATCACGAAGTTTTCCATAAATTTTATTCCTCCATATACTCTATCGTTACTTGTTTATTGTTGATTTGTCGTTCCGTCTAGCATAATTTGATTATTAGTATTTATAAAACAGTCTGATCAACAGCTTCTTAACCACATAACTATTATCTTTTCGAAATAAGTATTAGGCCAGTTATACATAATATAACACCTGCAATGGTTGTCAAAGAAATCTTTTCCTTGTAAAGCAAAAGTCCTATTGGAATAAGTAAAAGTGCTACCATAATATTTGATAAAAGACTAGCCGAACTTATACTCCACCCTGATCTATATGCCAATAAAAATCCAAGCTCTATTCCCACCACAGCTAGTCCTAATAAACAACTTGCCCAATTTGCACCACCAAGTGATTGAATTAAGTTGGTTTTAGGTGCAAAGATAAAGAAAGCTACAATAGATACAGCTAATGCACAAGCATAAGTAACAATTAGTGCAGCAATAGGATTTAGATTTGATGGCATTGATTTTTGAAATAGATGATAACATAAGCTAGATAAAATCACCAACAAAATTGGGGCGTACTGAAATTTCACAAATATCACTCCTAACTTTTCTAATTTTTGAAGCATTATTCTAAAATAATTAAAAATCACAAGCTACTGACTCAACACTTTTTTCATTATACTTTGTTAAGCTTTAGCCTTTATTTAGGATTATAATACAATAAAAAAAGCCTAAGGAAATATTATTAAAATATCTCCCAGGCTTTTATCCTTCCGTGTACACATTTAACTGTGCGTTTTCTCTTGGACCAGCCAGTTATAAACTGCGGAACCCTAGAAAACTAAAATATATTAAGTTTTTATAATTCATAAATTGCAACTTACTAAAATTAATTTAGCATAATGCCATCTTTACGTCAACTGAATATTTTTACATATAAAAATATTCTATTTTAAAGAATCATTCTAGATTCACTTTTTCAAGAACATACTTATATTTTGATCACGTCATCTTTTTAAAATAATTTTATCTACTGCCTTTGCCTTTTAGCTAAAGGCATGCTCTTCCATAAATTAAATCCTAGTACACTGGCTATTGCTACATTGAGTACAATTGGTATGGAGACTCTCATTGCTACAAATATATTCAAATTATGATTATACTGAATCTCAGGTAAAACAACCCCAACTCCAGCTATAGAAAAGATAAAAATCAAAATATAGCTATTTAAGTGTTCCAGCTTTAACTTATTTAAAATCATGATATATGTTATGACTATAGCTAGTTTTATAAAACATAAAATCAGCATAACTCTTAGATCCCCAGCTGGATTTTCTTCAAAGCCTGGATCAACTGGAGATGAAAAAACATAGTAAAGAAAGAATTCTAAGAAGTAAAATATGCTACATAAACTTAAAAATATTGTTTTAACAAGACCATTAGTTATATTTTTCATAGATCCTCCTAAAATCAAATTGCTCTCTACGTACTCACTTTTGCATTTGAATTACAATCCTCAAAGAAAATAATCTTATATTTTCTTCACTTAGAAATGTACTTCAGCTTGTGCTATTGCTTTTTCCTTTTCATCGCAACCATAGATGTTAAAATTTTAATCAAGACGGATAATAAGAAACTTTAAATTTATCTCCCAGTTCAATTTCTATTCTTTCGGCTAGAACCACTCCTCTATTATTATGTTGCTGATAATATTTAAATAAATCCTCTGGAGTTACTTGTTTGCTTACCAACTCACTATAGTTATAAAGCCAAATTCGTATTTCTCTTCTAAGCTCATCTGATAACGACATATCATCCATGTCTACAATGCAGTCACATCGCTCACACCCTAATGGGTCAGGAGTTAGATTTGCTTGAAGTTTTAAATCAAAACTCTCTTCTTTGCATAAACATTCCATACAATCCGCCCTCTTTCGTAACTATATTCTTATAAAGACTAGTATCTTTAGATCTTTTTGAATTTCATACAAGCCTTCACTTCTTAACTCTTCGGTCTTTTAAAAATCCATTTTTCCTCAGTAGTTGCTCCTGAATTATCCCATGATGAGCACACTGCTACCACATTTACAAGCTCCCATCCATCTTGTCCTAGTCCCGGTAGAAGTGATTGTATGTCTTTGTCCCAACCATCATATGAAAAAAACCCTTTTTCCTTTGGCAAATGATAATTTTGTATTCCCACTTTTCCATATCCTTTCTCCTACTGCTTTCATCATATAATTTATAAATATAAACTTTTATCAACTTGAATTATTTTATTAAAGTGTTGTAATATACAAAATTATAACATATGCTATCTCCAAAATAATACAATTTAGTTACATTAAAACATAGTTAATAACATCGTTTTATACCAAATAAAGCTCTCTATAAAAAACACCACATAATTCAATTATGAATCATGTAGTGTTTTTATTGATATTAAATTATATACACTAATATAATTAAGATTTTATAGCTAAATATAAATCTATAGTATCAGAAAGACCAAACTTTCCTCCATTACTATCAATTGCTTCCTTTATTTCTTTTGCAAATTGTTTTCTTGTGTTCTCAGGCAAGGCTATCTGATCGCAATAAGTACTTATTAATGATACGTAGCTTTCTGAATCATATGTTAAAGTTTGATGATAGCACTTATATATCACATCTGAAAATCCATATTGTTTAATCCAATTAGCATGTTCTAGGCTTCTTTCTTTGTTATGGGGTGAAGGTGGATTCATAGATGTCAACACCTTTTTATATCCTTCATGGACCTTATCTAAACTTATCCTTGGATCAGTGTAAAAATCATTTCTATATTTATCATAGACCTTGTCCATTGCAGAAGCTACAGCTGCAAATTCCTCTTCTTGATAAAGTGAATGACTAAACTTTGCAAATGCTCCTCCGCTTTTTAAAAGCTCAAGAACTTTTGGATACCCTATTTGCGGATTTATCCATTGAAAAGCACTAGCAGAATAAATTAAATCATATGAATTATTCTCAAGGACAATACTTTCAAAATCATCATTAATAACATTGAAATTTTCAAACTCAGAGAATTTCTCTTTTGTAAACGCTGCCATCTTACTCCCTAATTCAATAGCAGTAACCTTGCAGCCACTCTTCAAGAAAGGTAATGTAGCTTGACCCGTACCAATCCCAATTTCAAGTGCATTTTTGCTGCTGTCTAAGTCTGTATATTTTATAACATCCTCAAACAACTCCTCAGCATACAATGGTCTCATTCTGTCATACTCAGACGCAACTTCGTTAAATGTAAGTCTTAAATCCATTTTTACACCTCCGTAAAATATAAATTTTAGATAGTTTGTAGTTATTTACCACTAAAAACAGTCCACTGTCAATTATACCATATAACTTAAATTTATTTCTATAAATGGAGATTATTTTTATTAAAATTCTTCATTATTGAATTTCCACGTATATTGTCCTTACTTTAAATTTCAATCTATCTAGAATTTTCTCGTATTGCATCCTAATATGTTTTCATTTTTCATTAACTTATTGCATTTTTCCAGGTTATTAAATCTATTTTTGCATAAGATATAATAGAATTAAGCTTATTGGAGATGATTTTATGAATGATCAAAGTAGTACAGAAACACACGGTAAATATGAAAAACATCAAAGATGTGAGCTATGCAATGTACCAATATACCGTAATCCATGTAGTGATATAAGAAGTAAGGATGTTCTTCAGGGTAAAGGAAGTGTACTTTGCAATAAGTGCGCAGCTTTACTAAAAAACATGCCTACTGAACAGGCTGTTCAAGCACTTGACAACGCATTTGAAACCTATAAAAAAGCAAAAGATTAATTATTGGGATTCTTTTGCTCTTTTATATGAATTTTCAACTATGTCATATATCTTAATTTACTTGTGTTGATTCTTATATTGAAACGAAAAACACCACATAATTCACTTCTGAATACTGCGGTGTTTAAAATATATATGCTGTTTTACTAGTAATTTCGTTTCAAAACAATATTGTGTATACTATAAAGTTTATATTACAAACAATTAATTTCAAGACCTACTCCGACTTCTTTTAAAGGTAAAACTCTATGTATCTCTGCTTTAACTGCAAATGAAGTACAATGACAAGGATAAAGTTCCTTTATATTATATGATTTTAAATAATCAACAGTATTCTTAACTTGTTCATCTACTTCAAATAAATGAAATCCTCCGATCACCCCTAGCACCCTATTATCCTCACATGCATTTTTTGCATACACAATGAAGTATTGGACCATCTTCTTCTTTATAAACCATACCTCTTTTACACTCCATAACTTCAAATCCAGCTTTTTGAGATAAATCTACCATCTCACTTGTGGTAAAAACTTCCCAATAACAATCTGTATTTGCATAAGCAAAGAACTTTTTACCATCAAGATATTGAGGATATTTATATTCTATAAATTCTTTATCATGTCCAGAAAAACTAAGCATTCCATCTCTTTTCAAAACTCTATTACATTCTTTTAAAATATGTATCTTATTATCTTCTCCATAAAAAAGGCCAAAAGTCTGTGCCCATATTATTACAACATCAAAAGTATTGTTTTTAAAGGGTAAATCTAGTCCATTTGTTAATAAAAACTCAATATCCCGTTTACTTTCTATCGCAAATTGCTTTGCTGGTTCTATAACATTTTCAGAAATATCAATAGCCGTAATTTTAAATCCTTTATCATACAAACAAAATGCTTCTCTGCCCATGCCACAACCTATATCTAGAACCGATGCTTTAGCTGGAAAATAGGAAACTACTTCATCTTCCCAAACTTTTAGTTTTTTATTAGTGTAATCGCGCATACCAACTATTGCATGTTCTTCAGAGTATAGATTTTTTACAATTTCTATATTATTGTTCATATACATCCCCCTTATGACAATACGGATAAACTTTGATTCTAATTTTTCCATTTTGGATTATTCTTTTACATGTTTTCCCTCAAATATTTCTTAAAATAAGCATGTTTTTATATTATTATTCATTAGAAAATCTGCCCATTAAAATTACATCCCTATATGCTTCACCTGCTTTTATAGCTTTTCTTCTTCTACCTTCCTCTATAAATCCAAATTTTTTATAAAGTGATATAGCAGGCAAGTTATCTTCAAAAACTTCTAAATTTATTTTCTCAACTTTTTTTAGTTCCACCCAGTCTATAACTTTTTCCAGTAATAAGCTACCTATACCTTGTCCAGAAAATTCTTTCAAGATGGTTATTCCAAAATCAGCAGTATGACTTAACATACTTAAATTGCTCCTATCTAAAGTGGCTGAACCTACTATCTTTCCATCTATTTCTGCTACTAAAAATAGTGCTATATTATCTATATATTCTTCTTCCTGCTCAGTAGTAAAATCAAACTCATCTGGAGTTCTTGGAAAAAATGGAGCTTCACTCATAACATGTTTAACTAATAGTATAATTTCCGAAGCATCCTTCCTTTGTGCTTTTCTAATGATTACATTATCAGTACTTATTATTTTTTTTACCATCTTTATTCTCCTGTTCAATTCAAATTTTCATTCATATTTCTTATTTTTTCTTTTTATCATTACTGTTACAACTAATGCAATACTACATATTCCTGCTATTATTAATTGTTCCACGTCCAGAGATTTCACCTCACAGTAAATTAGTTATATTAACCATAGCTTTTACATCATTCCCTAATCCTTGTATTTACCAATACACCCAAACCGCCAAGTACTGATAATATACATCCTAGTGTTCTGTATTTTATTATAGACTGTTCCAAATAAATCAAGTAATAGCTAGTGTCCATGCTTCCACCATGATCCTTCATAATATTTGTCATATCAGAATCAGCTAACTTAGTGTTATTCATCAAAATTATAATTCCTATAACAAATATAGCTCCGAAAATTAATATCCTTCCTGTTAATCCAATTATCTTTGGCTTATCTTTAGTAGATATATTTTTATCAGTATCCATAGGTCCATGAACTAACTTACAGTTACAATCATTGCAGACTGTATACCCCTCTTCATATTCACATTTGCATTTTGGACATACTAACATAATCACACCCCATAAACTTATATTTTTATCATTTTTTCGTGTCTAACGAAGAAACTATGGGCAGTATAGAACGACCATTCCACCTGTCACTTAGTCCTAGCTCTTTTGGTGAGATGTTTTGGTAATCGCCATTTACGCCCTCTATTTTAAGTTCACCATCTTCAGTAATTGTAGTAACAGCATATAAGCCATCTTTATATAATACCAAGTCTTTTATAAAAGTATATTTATTGTGAACTTCATTTGAATAGCAGAAATGCTCGTACTCTGGGCCAACCCATATATATGACATAGAATTAAGACCAAAATAATAGGTTTCTTCTATCTTTTCAAGTGAATCTCCATGATCATGTCCATTAACACATAAAAGAACTTTTTTACCTGTATTATTCACTCTGTTAATTAAATCTCTCACTTCTCCCCTGTTGTATACTCCTCTTTTAGCAAATTCATTTTCAAAGCTATGATGTGAAAAAATTATATAGTACTCACTATCATCACTTAGCTGCTCTTCCAGCCATTTAAGTTCATAATCTGGAAGTATAGGATATATGTCTTTTGTTTTGTCATAGTTCTTTTTGCAATAAGGCTCGTAGCCCTTTTTAGTTTTTATGAAACAGGTGTCTAACACAATAAATTTAACTTTCCCTTTATTAAAGGAATAGTAACTGTTGTCCATTTTCAAAAATTTCATGACTTCTTCTCTTGGGTATAGATCAGAATCATGATTCCCAATCACATGATAATGAGGTTGTCCTATGCTATCAAGCATATTTAGTAAAAATCTATTACTATCCTTTGGTTCACAAAAATCTCCTAATTGAATAACAAAATCAATATCTATGTCTCTTACATTGACTACAAAATCTTCAATTCTTTTCTGCCCATCATGAATATGCTCATAATGTAAATCAGTAAATACTGCAAACCTAACTTTGTTCATAGCAATTCACGAAGCCTGGAGCTATTTCTTCGACTTGTTTCTCTATATTTTCACCATTTATAAAGCCTAATTTAAACTTTTGTGATAGCCAAAGGTTGTAGTTTACAGGTACTGATTTCTCTTGAATTAGTAAGTTAAAAATAATAAGTGAAAGCGGCATACAGCCTCCATATCTTTGTTTTGCTGTTTCAATAATATCCTCATATGTAGCTAATCCGTTTACTACAGCTAAATAATACTCTGCTGCTACTACAAATTGCTCCTCTTCAGCTCCAGAATATTTCTCAACTAAGGTCTTGTAGGTCTTCTTAAGAAAATCATCTCTGCTAACAAGTTCCCTTAAGATATTAATTGTTTCATTATTTGAAAAACCATGCATTAATTCATGGGCAATAATTTGAACAAACATCTTACCATCTACAAAGTCTGAAATACAGCTACTTAAAAAGCTCTTATTGTAAAGACTGAAACATACTGGATGACTATACAAAGATACAAATATATTAACGTCATCAATCCTATTCTCATTCCTTATTTTGAGGATGTCCCCAAAAATATTATCCAAATTATATTGGCTTATCTTACTTCTTAGTTTTTCACATTCTTCTAGAACTCTAGGTAAGGCATTATCTACCCAGCTTTTATAAAAATTAATTTCATCTAATGCCTCTAGAAGTTTAACATATCCATCAGTTCCGCCCTCTTTAAGCCATTTAATCGTATAATTGGCGTCGTTAAGTAAAAAATCATTATCCTTTAATCTTTCATTTACCACTAGTGATAAATTTTCCGGATGTTTTATAATTTCTATAAGATCTTTTATGGTTAACTTATCTATATCTTTGTTGTCTGTAAAACAACTGAGTACCATGCACATTGAAGACATGCTTGGTCCACTTAAATTAAAGTCATCTATGTTATACTTTTCTAGCTCTTTATTGGTTTTATAAATTAAGTCTTTTTGATCTTCTAAGTAATATTCGCCAAGCTCGAAAAATCTTTGTCCAGCATAACATAATAGGTCATAAATAAAGCATGGCTTAATTAACACTGCCATTGTATTCACCTCTTTTTTCTATATTAATCTACGACTGCTAATGTATTGTATTGAAATTAATTGATTAAATAAATATTGATGGTATGAAATCAATTAAAGTATGGGTAATTGAAGAAGAAATGATATTATTATCTCGAGTGTATATATAAACTAGATATACATGAATAACAAATGTAAATACTAAATGAAATGAATCTTTTACTATAAAATCACCTAAAGGCATATTTGCTTTAATAATCTGAAAAGGTATATGCATAAGAGCAAACATAACTCCTACAACCAGTATACTTACCCATTTACTCTTTATTAGACTTTGAATTCTTGTTTGAATAAAACCACGGAAGCTAATTTCCTCAACTAGCGCAATCTCTATAAAAAAGTATACGAAAGTAAGAATCAAGTTAGTTAATCCTAGGATTTTTCCTTTTTCGCTAATTTCACTGATTATTAACGGTATATTAAACGGCATTGAAAATATAATTCCAAGAAATATTGATTTTAAAATTTTGTCTTTTTTTAATCCTATGCTTCTCAAACCTTGCTTCCGTACTTTAATAAATATAAACACTGGAGCTAACTGCAAAATTACTATAGGTATATAGAAAATGAACCTATATATCATATCGTTACTTATATTAGAATAAGTTCTAAACTCGGAATAAATCCTCGTCTTAAACATCATCAAACCAAATAAATAAAGAATCAACATATTATAAAAAAAGTAGGCTATAGCTGCTATCCCATCTTTGGTAACAAAGTCTTTTACTTCTTCATCAAAACTAACTCTAAATATATTACTTCTTATAGATCTAACTTTAACATTGTTATCCTTCTTCAACATATAAAACTCCTTTAAGATAAAAGTAATTAGTTCTCTTGATTTTTCTTAAAATATTGATAAGACAAGATACATATAGGAATAAAGTAAGCACACCAAAATTCTAAAGCTATAACTCCGCTGGCATTTCCAGATTCTGTACTTCCATTAAAGACACCAAGTATAGGCATTGCTACACAGGACACTGCAAAAACTCCATGAGCTAGTAAAAGTATTTTTAACCATTTATCTTTTTTGTTCTTAACTTCTATGGTAAAAGCTATGAAAAATGTTGATAAAGCCATGAAAGCATAACCAAATAAATCATAGTTGAAAAATAGACTGCCAAGATTCTTGTAATTTAATATAGCAAGTGCTTGTTCATTTAATTCAGATAGCCGAATTGTTGTTAATTGGGCAAAATAAACTAATCCAACCAAAACTGCATAAACAGAAGAAAAAGCAATTGCTGTATATGCTGCAGCTTTATTTTCTTTATTACCAATTGCAGAAAAAGAACATATCATAGGAACAAAGCCCCAAGAAATAAAAAGACTGAAAAGATAACCTCCTGCATCTCTTCCTAAAAACATTGATACTGCAAATCCAACCACTCCAACTAATGTAACTATAGCTGAATACATTCCTATTCTTTTATTCATAAATCTCTCCTAACCACAAAGTATATAACATTCTTATATGTATTTATTTTACAAATGTAATTATATTACACTTTTTACTATGATATCTATAGAGAATGAATATTTTTACAGTATTTTCATATAATTATTCAATATCTAAAGAACTTTTACGTATTTTAACCTTATTTTATTAAGCTGAACTAGGCCTCAACAGCGACGAAAAAACACCGCAAAATTCAAGTATGAATAATGCGGTGTTTCAAATAATCTTTCATTTTTAATTTATATAAGGTTAACTCAGAAAAGTATATCTTGCCTATTGTCTCAATAATTGTAGCTTTAACTGGTTTAATACCTTCTTTCGTTCATCCAATTCATTTTCTCCAGACTCTTCCCAAATCTCAAACCCTTTTCCGCTTTCTATAATTTCTAACGCTATCTCCTTAATATCTGCTTGTAATTGTCCATGTGTCATTTGAAGAGATGCTAACGCTAAATACACAGTAGGACCATCCTCCTCATCTTCCTCAATAATCTCTTGATATTCTTCTAATATACTCTCTGTTGCTTCAGTAACAGACAGTCCTTCCTTTATATATTCATCAAAATCCCCTTTTATATCTGAAGCAGTGTCGTCATCAAAAATTCCATATCCCCAAGTTCCCACTTTTAAACATCTCCTCTATTGTTTTTATTATTAAATCCAAATTTATATATTGTTAAAGTTATTATCTCCATATTTTTGTATTACGCCGTAAAAATACTGCAAAACTCAATTATGAATAATGTAGTGTTTTAAGTAATTATTCAGTTTTTATCTTTGTGACGTTAAATTTTAATGTTGTTTATAAATCATATCTTTAGTTAATGATTTATAAAATAAGTAATTTGTGCAATAATAATTCCTAAAGATTTGCCGAATTCATAAACAACAAACATAGCCAAGCAGAATAATGAAAACAAAGAAGATACTTGATACTTATTATAAAAAGATTTTACATCATTAAAAAAAGTTGATTTCATATTGTCATCTACCTCTTTCTCATAATAATTTACGATTCCAGCTTAATCATTGGTAATTATATTATATCATTACCAATAATTCATTATGATTTTTAGATAACTGAAGATTTTAAATTTTATTTTCCCACTACATTATTCAGTTATCAAAGAGCATAATTCTTATTTTTACTTTCATCAGCTACGTCACAATATTTTTCATATTGTGACTTAATATAACTCCTGATCATGCTTATATTTTGCTGGAGTCAGAGGAACTTATTCATTGATGTATAATTTGATACTCGAAATCCAAGATTTTTATATAATGTTTTCCCATTTTCAGTAGACATTAAATCAACTGCAGCAACGCCTAATAGCTTTGCTTCCGATAAAAGTTCAGTCATAACTTTAGTTGCAATGCCTTTTCCTCTATATTGAGGGTATGTAAAAACATTGTATACAGTACCGACAAGATACGATGAAAACGCTATTATCGGAGGTCTTTCCACGATTGACATAAATGCAGTTGCTAATACTTCATTTTCATCCTCGGCAATGATAGCAATAAATCCGTTGTTAAGATGCTTAGTAAGATATTCTTTTAATTTAGTCCTAATATCTTGTACTTCTTCAGAAGAAGACACACCTTTTTCTGAAGATAGGTATTCCATGCGAATCTTTATGAGCAGGTCAATATCCTCGTTAACCGTTTTTCTTACTTTCATGTTTTGCACCACCTTATATTTATAATCTTCAAATTCCACATAAGACAACTTCTATTTTGATCTTATATAAATTACTCATGCACTAATACCTCATACAGCAGAACCCGTATGTATATATATTTTTATACCCTTACTTATATATTAAATAAATGTTGGTAGTTCATGGCTTGTCCCCTAACTTGGCAGTAACAACATTTATTTAATACATAGTAGAAGGCTTTTTTAAAATTACAAATCCATATATGTATTTTCACAAAAAATATCATATATAATCTATTACTCAACTTAATAACATAAATATTGTTCACTATATCAAAAGTTATTTCTTTTTAAATAAGGCTGTCCACATAAAACCTAAGCCTTGTAATGCACCTTCTATTCCCTCTTCATATTTTTTTATCTCTATAATTTCAAAGTCTTTACAAAATATTTGCTCAAGTTTTTCCTTGGTAAAGGCAACACCCACTCGGTGCTTTTCATAATACTCCCAGTCTGTAACTTCATCTGCACATTTTTCTCCCCAAGCAAAACATGTTAGACCAAAGTAAGAACCTTGCTTTAATGAGTTTCTTAACAGTTCCACATATGAAATTCTTCTGTGTGGAGGTAAGTGATGAAAGCAACCACTATCATATATAAAGTCATATTCTTTGTTATCTAACTCAAAAATAGATTTACAGATAAAATTAATATTACAATCTAATTAAAACTTATCAATCAGTTCCTAAAAACACATGAATTAGTTCTTCAAACTTTACTACTACCACTTTATCTCTTGTAATTATAACATATTAACCCAATTTATCCCAGCATTGTATAGTGAAATTCCGATTTTAATAATATATTTTCACTGTATTATTCGATTTTAAAAGAACATTGTTATCATTTGTTATTTCATTAGTTAAGTGGCATTTTTTATATTGATAGATAAAAAACACCACAAGATCCATTGTGGATAATGAGGTGTTTCAAATAATAAACTACGAGCTATTCTAATATTTCACTGTTTCATCTTTTTCAGAAGGATAACTAATTTTTGCTCCCCACGATACTACTTCGTCACAGAAACCACTGAACATAACCCCTGCACTAAAAAGTTCTGCTCTGTTCTTTTCACTAATTTCATTAAGCTTTTTCCATTCGACTGCACAAATATAATTTTTCTCGTTTACCGCATTATATTGTTGTGTAATTTCACCATCTATTCTATTTATTAAAAAAGAATAATTATATTCTTGCGAAAATCCATTATAATATTTTGAAGCTAGCCTTACTATTTCTCCCTTTATTCCTGTTTCTTCAAATAGTTCTCTTATAGCAGCTTCTTCTGGGGTTTCCCCTTCTTCAATTCCACCACCAGGTAGTTCATAATCATACCTGTTGCCAAGATGTGTTTTTACTAGTAATATTCTATCCTCCTCAACTACAATAGCTTGAGCTCTTAATCTTCCCATAATAGTCCTCCTAAATTACACCTTACTAGATATTAAGCAAAAAGCTTTGATATCTATATTGATCTTATATAATCCGTCAGTTATTGCTTCTTTGATTTTACCTCTTATATCTTCTAAACTTTCATATATTGCATTTTTCACTGCAAGTTTAATGGTAAAGTATGTAATAATAATTGCAATAAGCAACAAAATAATTTCCATATAGATCTCCTCTTAAAATAATATTTAAATATATATTTCCACATAAGAATATCCGATTCACTTCAAGAAATAAAATTTGCAGCGATTAATCTTTCAATTTCGTTCTTAATTCTATTTATATAATCTTTTCTTACTTCATCGCTTGGTCTTGTGGATTCATCAAACAATATACTATTCGGTAATTGATAAACTGAGCTTACGGTAGGAGTATCACCCTTCACCCTTGGTATAGATGCCAATGAATATGAGGACATCCATTTCCAAGCAGCTCATAATTCATTTTATCTGGCTTAAACACGTTAGAAACAGCTTCTGCAACTATGGACATTTCTTCAAGATGTTTAATTTTAAAATTACGCTCTAAATTATGTAATTCTGGGCCATGTCCTTTACAGTTAAAAACAGTATATCCCTTGAACCTCTGATACCATCCTAAAATGACATATCCAGTTTCTAATTCCATAATAAAATATGGATCAGTTGAGATGTTCTTGTGTTGTTCACACATCTTGCATTGCATAATGTACCCCCTAAATAAAATATAAATTCTAATTTTCTCATTATTCCATTGTTGTACCCTAGTAGAAAGTTGCGAATTAATATGACTTACACTGATCTTGCTTAGCAATATTATTGTCCATATACTTTTGCGTCCATGGACAACTGGCTAAACATTTTAAACAGCCAGTACAATTGTACACGTCAACTATCAAATCTCTATTCATACCTGGTTCCCAAGTAGTACCATGAATTACACTCGACGGACATATGTCTTTACAAACAGTACACTCACCACATTTAGGCATTATTAGTTTCCTATTTTCAGTTGGCAACGGGGCATTTGTTAAAACGGTACACAAACACAATGCACTTCCGTATTCCGAGGTAACTAACAAATTACTTTTCCCAATCCAACCTAATCCAGCTAATATACCAACTTTTTTATGTGGCAGTGGAGTAGTTTTCGTAATTTCATCAAAAAATCCATGTATTAGATTTCTATCCGATTGAGCAAAGGCTTTATATCCTTTTTTAATGATAAAATCAGCCGTCCATTCTGAAAGGTCACCTGCCTTATCTTCCTTTTCTCCAAACTCGGAATGATCTACTTTATTCTCTTTTGAAATGCGTAAAATATAATCAGGACTTAAAACTATTCCTATTAAAATAGCGATGTTGTATCCCCTATTTTCTTTTTTCGAGAGCATTGATATATCTACTACCTTGATAAAATCAACACCACGGGTATTTAACTCATAAATTAACTCATTTACCATGTATACCACCACCTAATTAACTTACCCATAAAAAACTTATTATAAAAAGCACTATATCTTATTTTTTAACTGCTATATATTCTCTTCGTTTTTTCTATATCACTTTCATGTTCAAAAAGACATGCTTCTATTCCATAAAAGTTATCTCTAAAATCTCTATGAAATTTTCTACTATCAAACTTTCCATACATTCCAATCATAAAGTTTTTCATAAAAATTCCCCTTATACATAAATACTTGTATACAACTTTTTATAATTTAAAATTTGCATCCTTAATCCTGTTTGTACACAAAATGTTTTATTTCATCTAATCCCTCATAAAGATACTCTTTTGCCTCAATAGGGTATAATTCTATGTTTTTTATAGCCTTAGTATCAACCCATGAAAACTCTAATTTGAAGGACTTTCCTTCTAATTGTTCAGTACCAAAAAATGTTCCATCAAGTGGTATATTAATATCTCCTGCTAATGAAACCTCATAAAATAGACATATTTGGTGGCAAGGTTTATCTCCCCACGGAAAGAATAATTCTCCTACCCATCTTAGTTTGTCTACTTTAATGTCTGCATTTATTTCCTCTTTAAACTCACGAATCAATGTTTCTTCATTTGTCTCGCCAAGTGCAACATGTCCTCCAGGAATTGCATATCCCGTATCATCTACTGGTTTTTGCAATAAGACTTTTCCATTCTGTATCAAAAGTCCTGCAACCCTATAGCTGAACACATATTCCTCTGTTTTAAATATAATATCTCTACTCATTTTTTCACCACTTTCAGTTTGGTTTTATATTTTCCTCATTTCAAACTCTAGAATATTTATCTACCCTAATAAACTTAGAAGCACCTTTAAATTGCTAATGGTTTCATACTCTGTGCAAGCATTAATATTTTTATCTCTTATCATCAAAACGCCTTGCATACCCAACTTAGCTGCACCTTCAATATTTTTTATATTATCATCAATAAAGATTACTTCTTCTGGCTTAATATTTAATTCAGATAAAGCGGTAGTGAACATTAATTCATCTGGCTTTATAACGCCTATCTTTGATGACATAACAAAGGTTGAAAAATACTCTCTTAGCCCAGCATTCTTAAATACTCGCTCTAGTGAAGGCCAAGTATCTGATACTACTCCAAGCTTATAGCTTTTGCTTAACTGTGGTATAACCTCAAACACATCTTCATAAAATAAAAATTTTTCGTCATTAAACACTGTATCCCTAGCTATTTCAACGATGTGGTTTTCATTTAGCTCTAAACCTGGTAACTCATTTGATAAAACTCTATAAAATTCTACAAAGTGTTCAAACTCCTCTTCTTCAGTTAAAACAATGCTCTTTCCCTCTAAAAACTTTATAGAGTTGTAAAAAGACAGTTGTATCAGCAATTCATCTAGAAAATCAAATTTGCTTTTATCAACATACCTGTTAAAATTTAGAGGCACGAACCAGTCTCCTGTTCGCGGATCAATAAGAACTCGTCCAGAATCAAATAAAATCGCTTTTAAATTTTTATGTTGTAGCATTTTTCTCCTTTAATCACTTAATTTCTTAAAAGTCTGAATGTATTTATATATAGAGATGGGATCTATAGATAAATATAAAAGAATTTCCCTATAAAAAATTATAAAATCAAAAATAGTTACCTTTTTAAAAATATATCTATTAAAATATATAACTATTTAAAAAGTTATTTACAAAATCAGGGTTTGAGGGCTTCTTGCAAATAATTCATACCTATTAAATCATCTATTATAATGTTTTTTACGAATTTAATTATGAACTTTCAACTTTCTTAAAATAAATGTAATGCTAATAATATAGTTGTGATTGTATTTCTTATGCAATGAATCCAAAAAACAATCCAAAATTGGGAATAGCTCTTTTCTTTAACCGAAACTAATTTTTAAATACTCCATATTTAGAAGGATTTCGAAAATAATCATAATAATTCATAGTTCCTGAGTAATTAAACTTTTTAGTATTACTATCGTAGTCAAAAACTAGTATAGTTCCTTCCATACCAGAATTACTACTATTGTCCACAACAGCAATTCTATTAGGTGCAAGTTGTATAACCTGTTGCCCTGTATTAACATTAACTGTGGCCGGATTAAATGTACCATTTTGATTACTAGTAGGTTTATCTGCAATAACTATTAGACAAAGTAATATTCCTGCTAACATAAACTTAGTAAATTTATCTTTCATTGTTTTCCTCCTATGATTATAAATAATGTACTTGTGCTATCTAAGTATAGTTAATTCCTTTTACTTCTTTTTCTCATAAATAGCCTTTAAGCAGTTGAAAATTAAAGTCAACAAACATCTGCACATAATACCTATGATTTTTTAGAAAAAGCTTTTATGCTTTCAATAAATAGAAGCACACCTGTCACTTCAACTATTATAAGCCCCATAAGAGACATTCCTCTCATTACCCCATTTAAAACAAATCCAAATGCGTTATCTAGAATATCATAACTAGATATTACCGTATTGATATACACCAAGACTAACCCTGCGACTAGTCCTCCAAATAACTTTAGACTTTTTTCCATCCTTATCTCTTCCTTTCTTCTCTTAGCTTATTTTAAAAAGGCCAATAACCTTCTCATAAAACTCATACACAAATCTGTTAATTACTTGTAATTATATCAACTGCGTCCAATTTATTCCACAAGATTTATATTTAGATTTAGCTTATTATAGAGTTTCTAACTGAACTATTAAATTATGTATGTCAGCTAATCCTTTACCTTACCACTTCTATTTAATATTGAAAGTTTAAAATAATATCTAAATCTTCCTTAAAAATAAAAGCCATGTACTTAGGAAAACATTTTTCCTAAGTACACGACCTTTAAAGAGATGTATCACTTCAATCCGAAATCTATTTTTAAAACTCTCATGGTTCTGGTGATAGAACTAAAAAATAATAAGTTTTACCATGAGTTAGTACAACCATATAATACTGTTTTTTATATCGAACCATCAAGAGCCTTAACTGTGTGAGACTAGCTTCAAGCCTATTATTCCTGCTACTATAAATGCAATGCAGATCAATCTTATGATGTCCATAGGTTCTTTGAACAATATTATACCTAAAATAACCGTTCCTATAGTACCAATTCCTGTCCAAATTGCATATGCAGTACCTAGTGGCAGATCTTTAAGTGCCAATGATAAAAAATAAAAGCTTGCTATCATGCCACCTACTGTAATTATACTTGGCATAACCTTTGTAAATCCCTCTGAATACTTCAAGCCCACTGCCCAGCATACCTCAAAAAGACCTGCGATAACTAAAAATAACCATTTCATATTCTTCACTCTCCTTAAAATAAAAAACTCGCAAAAGCGATTTTCTTTAGTGGATTGTTTTGTTCACCTGCCTTTTCTTAAGCGTATGTGAAGAATCTTACAGGCGACATATTATTCTTTTTTATTCTTCAACTTATATTATGTCTTAAGTATGTTCACATAATTATCTACACATATAATTGTGGTATAAATTACTAAAGAATAAAAAAAGCCATGGTTGATATAATTAAATATCTCCCAGGCTTTTATCCTTCCGTGAACACAGCAAGCTGTGCGTTTTATCTTGGACCAGACCAGCTTCAAAATTAAAACTGCGGAACCCTATAAAACATTATATTATTAAGTTTCTTTTAATATCTATAATGCTATCAAAAGCAGCTAAATTAGTCAATATTAAACATTAAGGAATTTTCTTCTACTTATGATCTTGTAGCTTTCCATGAAGATACTCCTCATATAACCTATCAAACCCTCTAATTCCTATGGCTTTTGCAGTGTCTTCGTCATAGTATTCCTTTAACTCTTCTACTTTTCCAATCGGCATATCATATTGAATGATTATAGTGCTGCTTTGGAAGTACATTTTATTATCCTTTATAAATTTTATAACTTCCGTAAATAGCAGCTCTTTTTCATCTAAGAATTTTTCCTTATCACCATGATAGCTTATTTCAACAATACAGTCAGTGTAAGTGTGTTTTTGTTCATTTAGTAGATTCCACTTAACTTCTCTATTCTTCACTCTTTCGTATTCCATAAAGTCATTTATGAACAAATCAATTCCAGAATAATCTTCCTTAGAACCTTTATATAAAGTCACTTCATAGCCGCCTAATATCCTGCAGGAATTAAGTTTTTTAGCCATAATTCCTCTTGCCGCTACTTCTCTCTCATTAATCAAAATTATAAGCTCACCCTTTTCGATAAACTTACTATACATCCTGCCAAGTCTCGTTAAGATCTTATCCATAAAGTATCTATTATCTAATTCTTTCTTCAAACTTTTCTCTAAGTCACTGATTATGATAGTAGTTCCTTCTACTATTTTTGAATCATAAGCTAAGTTTTCACTTTGGGATTCAAGCTCATCGCTTTTTGAATTAAGATCTAAGGAAAATTTTCTAGAGCATCTTTTCTTGTTTGAAAATATCTCTATTTTATTTCCCAGCTTAAAAAATGATTTCTTGATACCTAATCCTGAAATATGATCTCCATTTTCAAAACCTATTCTAAAGATATCTTTGTCTGTGATCTTACTCTGGATTCCTCCGCTATTATCACTGATTTGTAGTAAGTCATTGTTTATATTTATATAAATCTTACAAGGGTTTTCACTAGTTGTCACTTCTCTTCTAGCGTTTATGGAGTTATCTATGAACCTGCTTAGAGATTTAGATATATCCTCTTCCTCAACTAGATTTCTTCTTAAGAATTTCTTATCTACTATAACTCTGTTAAAACCTGCCATAATTCCCCTCTACTATTAAGTAATCTAATATTACTATATGCTGAGAATTTTATTTTGCTACAGGTGTAAGCTTTACATTCCCAAAGAATATTTATATTTAAAGTCTTTATTTAGCCTATGTTTACTAAAGTTATTGATAATAAAGTGCAAAGTAATAACCAATCTTTTTAGTGGTCACATTACTTTGCACTTTAAAAATATTTATGTTGATGTTCCTATATTTTAATGGTTTATTACCTACGATAAACCCTATACCTTAAAACAGTTTTTAGTTTGGATTTTTCAGTTCTTCTTGTATCTGAAATATAGATTTCTCTATGTACTAGTGTTGTAATTTCAAGGTCATTTTCCTTTATAAAATTTTTCATTTGTTCAAAGCTTTGTGGTTCATCATCATAAGAACCAATATGCATCATCTGAACTGATAATCCATCCTCCATAGTCTCAAAAGTTACCTCCTCTAATAAAGGATTTGGCTTCTTCTTTCTAACATTTTCAAAGGCTTTACTTACAACTTCCTCAGTGACAAAATCAGGCTGTCTAATCATTATGGTATATAATAGTTCATCTTTATTTAAGGTATCAAGCTTTCTTCCCTCTTCTGTAAGATCCCATACACCTTCAAGCGGATAAACAGTATATTCAAAATACCCCTCTGGCGTGTAACCTTGCTTTGGCATCATTCTAACAGCATAGGCTAACGAATATAATACCCCTATTCTTTCAGCGAAATCTTCGTCATTAGGATTTCCTTTTCCTTTTATCATAAAGAATTTTTGCTTTGGTACTGTAATTAAATCTGGTTTATCTTTTGGTAAATATAAATTCTTTTCTTGCTTTTTCCATTCGTATTTCATAATTACTCTCCTTATATATCTTGTTTCTAAATATAATCATTTTAATTCCATGAATTTAAGGTTCACTAGAAGACATATTAACTAATAATGTAATTTTCCTTGATTTATATATTCTTTTTAAAGTTAATCTATAGATTCACCACTTCGAACCTAAATCTGTTCTTAAAACTTTCACGAGTTCTGGTGAGAGAACTTAAAACAATAAATTTTATTAGCAAGTGGTACATCCATATCTATAAGATATCACACATAATACGTCATCATACTGTCATATTACAATAAAATTCCTATGAATATCTAGTGTTAGTGAAGTTCGATCCTTCAATCAGTATTCTAGCACTTTGTAATTGGAATTACTTGTATATATAAAAATTTTATAGGATAATAAATTCATATTACATCCAGTAAATTCAAAATTTTTGTTTCCTTAATAATGCACTGTATTGCCGATTCAATTATGGCATTTGATATGACAAACATGAAGAGACTACTACAAAACTAAGTACTTTGGTTATATTAACTTTGGACTTATTTATTCATCATTCTTTGTAGGAATTGCAGTATTACTAATATCTATTCCTTTGGTCTTTTTGTACAATTTCAGAAAAACAAAAAACACTAATAAAACTAATTATAATTTCTAAGCTAAATATTGAAACATGAACATATAATTCTCTATTATCTTTTCTTAATAAGTTTTTAGGGGTGATAAATATGAAAAAAATCTTTCTAATCCTACTTTTTTTCGTTGTGCTAATTGCATCATTTGCACTTTATATCAATAATACTGTATTTAATAGTAAGGAAATCAGTTCAATTGAAGTAATTAGGCAGTCGGACAAGAAAAAATGGACACTTTCAGATAACACTACTATAGATAGATTTACAAAAGCACTAAATGATAACAAGAAAACTTATGCGAAAATTGATATACGATCATGTGATTATACTGTAACTATATATTTTAAAGACAATTCTACTAAGGATTATATGCTATGGGTAGGCGAAGATATAAATACACGAGGAGTTTTAATGGATGGATCTTCAACTTGGTTTATAAATAAAAAATCAAATCCTATTTTTGAGGAGATTTTAAAATAGCACTAACAAATGTTATAGTCAGCAATATTAAAACTTTTTATAACCTACATACAAGATAGGAGGATATTACATGGAAAAGATACTAGTGTTTATCTTTGATGCAATGGCCGATTATGAAGTTACCTTTACCACTCACTTACTTGGAGCTGGTGCAGGTAAAGAAATAATTACAATTGCATACGAAGATAAAATCATAAAAAGCCGTTCAGGATTTTTGTACAAACCTGCAAAATTAGTAAGCGAAGTGTTGGATGAAGATGTAGATGGATTAGTTATTGGCGGTGGATGGTATGGTGATACTAGACCTGAATTACTGCAATTAATTAATAGTTTAAATTCAAAGAAAAAATTAATAGCTGGTATATGCGGTGCAGGTACAGTATTTTTAGCGAAATCCGGTATTCTTAATGATGTAAAATACACCACCCCTGCTGTTGAATGGACTGAAAATCATATTAAAGTATTTGGTGAGAAAGACCCTTTTCCAAGAGAAAATTTCTCTTATGCAAGAGTTGTAAAAGACAGAAATATCATAACCGCTCAAGGAACAGCTTTTATAGATTTCGCCATAGAAATATATGATTGGTTTAATCTATTTGATGATCAAGAAGAAAAAGATGAATTTACTAAAACTATTAAGGGATTATAAAGTATTACTATATTAATATTTTTAAAAATACATTATATTTAAAACATATTTTAGAATTTTCAATTTGAAAGGCAACCTCGATGGGTTGCCTTTATTTATACTCTACTTAACTTTTCTAAAGCTTCTTTTTCACTGCTTAAAAAGAATATGTTTTTTCCATTGTTGCTTTCATAAATAAAATCTCTAAGGCTCTTACTTGTATAGCCTGAAAAATCTCCTACTATTGCAAGCTTCATGCGATAGTTTATATATTTTTGAAGAACTTCGCCTGCTAATTTTGTTTTTAGATCAAAGAATTCTTCTACTATTGATGGCTTATCTAAAATCATAGCATCACAACCAGTCTCATAGCTTACAGTAGCTATTAAATCCAAAGCAGATTGAACATCTGTTATCAGCACTTCACTGCTTTTTACCACTGCTATTTCTACTTTATTTTCAACTACTTTATTAATTTCCATAATATTTCTCCTTTTATTTATCAGTTGATTGCTAGTATTATTAGTGTTTACTAAAAAGTTCTTAACTGAACTATGAATTTATACATTCTAAAAATCATAGTTAATTAACTTTGGAACAAATATACATTAAGTTTCAACACAGGAATCTTTTAGTTCATCAAAATTTCCAAAAACTCATTTTGCTCAGCTTCATCATTTTCCCCATCTGGTAGTAGGTGAAATATAATCTCCTCTTCCTTCCAAGGACCACCAATAGAATCAAGCATATACTGTGCACATTGACTAATTAACTCAAACTGTTTATCTAAGCAGTTTTCTGAATATAAATTTGAAATAACCTCAAATAATCCAGGTTCTTGCTCTTCGATAAGTTTCAAGTGTAATTTAGGCTTTCCGATTTCCCATCCTTTAATTCTAGCATAACAGGATAAGAACCAATCCATTGATGAGTAAATAAAATATTTTGTATATAGTTCATTATCATACAATCTATTCTCTAGTTTATCAAGTACATGTTTAAAAGAAAATCTAAAAATCATCTTCTCAAAATCTGATAACTCTCTTGAAGCACCCCATGTAGTTTGGCTCTTTTTATTAACTCTGAGATTGTATTGTCCTTATCATATAATATCTTGCAATTAAGATGAACCAACATAAATTCATCCAGAGGCATGTCTGACATGAAATCCTCTTTCGATAAAAGCATGCAATCAACAGGGATATCTTTGATTCGAAAATGCACTCCTGAAAAATTTTTAGATACTGGTTTATCAAAAATTACAGTTAAGTCGTAATCTCCACCAATAGACATGTCTTTATAAGTTCTTCCACCATATTCAACAATACCAATGATATTTTCATTTTTCTTTAGATGCTCAATAAAACCTTCAATATTCTCAAAGGAGTTTTCCATAATAATCATTCTTTCACAAACCTTTCTTAAAGCAAATTATTCTATTTGCTTCTTCAAAACCAATTTTCAAGTGAAACTTTAGACTTTCTGTATTGTCTAGTTCACAGTCACTTGCAAACTCACTGCACCCCTTGCTTCTTGCCCACTGTTCACATTGAGTAAGGAGACTTTTTCCTACACCTCTGTTTCGATACTCAGCCTTTGTAAAAATACCTTCAAGGTAACCAACAGGGCTACTATCGGTTCCTTCCACATAATCGTTCCTTAAACCACACTGTGCAAATCCAGCTGCTTCAGTTTCGCTAAAATAAATAAAAACTGCTTCATTCTCTGAATTAATATGTTCTATCATCTCTTCTTCTAATTCATTGATTTCATGGTTGGGCCATAGTAATATAGCCAATTCTGCCACTAGCCTACTATCATTAATATTCGCTTTCCTTATCATTATCTGTATCCTCCACTTTAATTTTATTGTAGTTGGATCTTTTCTTTATTCTCCCATACCCACAATAAGATTTTTGCAGCGCCTTCAGTGCATTCAGCATCATTATTATCAGTGAAGTACGCAACAAAAAGCATTTCTATAGCCATCATCATAACTGGAACAGCTTTTTTCTCCTCTAAGGTCAACGGTGTTATCGTACCGTACCCATCCACTAAGCTATTTAGCATTTCAAACCATTTTGTTGTCTTTTCCTTATCATCAGTATTATCAATCAAGAAGCTCAAAGCCATATAGCATAAATCGAAAACTCGTGCATTGATCTGACTTAGATCAAAATCTATATAACCAGTTAATAGCTTATCTTGAAAAAGCATATTTCCAGGATGTATATCCCTATGTATTAACTGGCGAGGTAACTTCGGATATATATCTTTTAATCCAGAAACAACTTCATTTAGAATATGATCTGGTATCAAAGTAATATTTTTATCTTTAAAGGTTTGAGTTACCCATCCAACAATTTCATCATAAAAGTCATTATCATAGCAATAAATCCTAGTTTGACATGCTCTAAAAGCTATATGCAGCCTTCCGATTACTTGTCCAATTAAATGCGCCCATTCGGAGTAATCATCATCATAAATATTAGTTAAATGCTCTCCATCAATCTTCCTACTTATAAAATAATAAGCATTATCTTCAACTATATAATCTAACCCATTCTTAGTCTTTACCACTGTAGCTACCGGTATATTTTGCTCTGATAAAGCTTTTATAATTACTAAGTTACTACGAAGCTTATCCATATCATTACCTGTTTTTAACACATATTTATCACCAATCTGCCATGCAGAACTATAAATTTGCTTACTAGGTTCATTTTCCATATTCCAATGTTCTAAAATCTTATTAATCTCCATTTATCTCTCAACCTTCCCTTTTAACCTTACACTTAATTTAAATTTATATTTTTCTACTTTATCTCAAATTATTGGTTAATCAGATCTTGTCACTTTTGTTAACCACTTGTAATTATATCATCCTGACCCAATTAGTTCCATATAGTTTAACTTTAAATAGACTCTAACGCAATAATTTTAATCTCTTTATGTCATTTAATTTTAAAAATAACTCTATATATTTTTAAAGTTACAAATATTTTGTCATTTTATGGTGCATTCTACATCATTGTATTGTATAATGTTAAATAGTTGTACGTATATGTTTCTACATTCTATTATTACAGTATCAAAAAATTATTAATAAAGAATACTGAAAACTTTCGTTTATTTACAGATAAAAATACTATATAGCTTCTTTACACTAGATTGCAGCAGCAATAATCGTAATAATAAACATCTTAAAATCTAAAGAATATTCTATTCAATAGTTCTAGCAAAACTTCAGCCTAAATGTCATCATAAATAGTAATACCTAGAAGCCAATGGCATTTTTATCTTTTATAAATTATATTGCCTAAACAAGATTATCTAAAATTAACATCAAAACATTTAATTACTTATAAGGAGGAGTATTTTATGATTTTATCAAAGGCAGTTGAATTTATTAAAAGTCTATGTGAGACTCAAGCAGATATGATACCTGGAGGTGTTATATATGTAATGACAGGCGAAGACTCCATTGTTTGGCGAAGAGCTTCAAAGGAATTTGATCTTGATATATTTCACGTTGGCGAAAAAGTTATTTCAAACAGTATTGCAGCTAAAGCCATGAGAGAAAAAGAAACAATTACAGCAAATGTTCCACGTTCATTGTATGGTATAAGGCTAAAAATCACTTCTGAACCAATAATAGATGATGATGGGCAAGTTATAGGAGCCTTCTCTACCATATTTCCCGTGGTGCATCCAGTGATAAAAGCTTTTAAAGACTTTGCTCCAATCTTAGCTGAAATGTTTCCAGATGGTGCAGTTATGGCCACCTCAGATTTATCTGATTTTATAGATATACAGCATTCCAATCAATTTAAGCTTCCTCAGTTACAAGTTGGACATGCTCTTAATAAAGGTGGAGTTGCAGAGATAGCTATTAAAACAAAAAGCCCTGTATCTAAAGAATATGACGATTCCTTCTATGGAGTACCAGTTTTATCTGTTGGTTATCCTTTGATGGATGAAAACAATGATGAAATTGTAGGAACCTTTAGCCTTATTATCCCTAAAGTAACCGCAGAACATCTTAAGGAAATGTCCACAAGCCTTGAAAAGAGCTTATCAGAAATAGCATCTACCGTGGAAGAGTTGGCCTCCTCCGCTTCAAATATACATATAAATGAACAAGAACTAAACAAAAGCATCAATGAAATAATCCTTCTCTCTCGTCAAATAAACGAAATCTCTTCCTTTATAAAGGAAATAGCAGATGAAACCAAGATGCTTGGCCTAAATGCAGCTATAGAAGCTGCAAGAGCTGGTGAATCAGGAAGAGGTTTTGGAGTTGTTGCAACTCAAATCAGAAAACTATCAGAACAGTCAAAAAGCACAGTCCCTACAATTCAAGACTTAACTAACAAGATTATAGCTAAAGTCACCGAGTCAAGTACAAAGAGCCAAAGTTCTCTTTCTTCAAGCCAAGACCAAGCAGCCGCAACTGAACAAATGGCAGCAAGTCTCGAAGGAATAACTTCAATGGCAGAAAAACTAAACGAAATTGCTCTAAAATTATAAAGCAAAACAGCCTGCCATATTAAACTTAACCTGGCAGGCTGCTTATTTATAACCTTCATTTACTTATCTACATTACTGCTAGAAATATCTCTCCAAATCCTCTAAAGCTTCTATATCAAAAATATCTGTAGCTATGAGCTCTATTGTAGATGTTGGAAGCTTCTTGATTTTTTCTTCATATCCTTGTGGAAGCTTTTTAAACTTTTTGTTTAATAATTTTATAAGAAGTTCAGCTTTTCCTGTCTCCATTCCTTCCTTCATTCCATCATCCCTAATCATCTTACCTATATCAGTCATACTAAATACCTCCTTAAATCTTTGCTTTGATATTTGATCTCCAAACTTATCAAACAACGCATATAATAAAGTTAAGCACTGCAACTTTACGTCAGGTTCCTCGATTGAGTTTGCTAATTCTATTCCTTTTAATGTTCTTTCACTTCTACTTACCTTACTACTCATTAATGGTAAGAAACTTAAATTCAATATATCTTCATTAGTAAGTTTTTCCTTATTATTGATTTTCTTTTTCAATATTTCAAGCTTTTCATCACCATCTAAATTCTTCATATAAAATGCTTCTATGTCATACTTTATACTTCCTGCGTCGATATGTACTTGAGCTTCATCAATATCTGCTGAATATATAACAACTGTTCTTATTTTACGCCTATCTTTATAAAATAAAGATGCATCATAGTACAAAAATCTTTTTATATCTTCCTTCTTATCTGTAGTCTGAAACTCAAAATGAAGATAATTATTGTCTTCGGTGTAAAAAAGATAATCAGTATAATTTGTTTTGATATCAACATTTTTAATCTCAGTATCTGCTGGAGCAACTATTTTTGTGTCTATTCCGAAGAAGTTTACTGCATTATCCTTGAAAAATTCCATAGCCTTTTTAAATACAGCATCTTCAATCTTATTATAATCCATAGATAGTTATCCTTTCCACTTCTTTATACATGATATTATTTCCAATAAAAAAGAAAATATGCAAACATTCGTTCGCACATCTCTTTTTAATCCTATTTATCTTTAAAATTCTTATAGCTAATTATCATATTAAAGCTTATGTGTTCAAATTTTATGTTGAGGATCCAGAGAAACTTTAGAAATATCTCTCCAAATCCTTTAAGGCTTCTAAAGTTAAATGCTCCTTTGTTATAAGTTTTAGAGTTTCCCAAGGCAATTCATTTATCTTCTCTATGTACTCTGTAGGTATCCCACCAAACTGCTTTTTTAATATTTCTATAAGTCTATTAGCCGCTCCCTCCCTCATTCTTTTTGAAAATCCATATTTAAAGCCTTTTATAAAGCCTCTTCTACTTGTTTTTGCTTTCTCTCCCATTATATATCTCGTCCCTCTTTTATTTATTATTTTTAGTTTTTTAATTCCATAAACTATTTTGTATATATACATATATTTAAAACTTTTATTAGTTCTTATGAAATATTTTAAAAATATAAATTTAATTATAAAATTTACCATCCATACAAGCTATATAGCTTAAATTATAAAAGCACTAAGCTTGTCTTCTTTTATCATTAATCTTTATATTTAATTTTTAAATTTTTCCTATATCCTAATATTGCTGAAATTATTATTAGAACATACCCTAATAAAGAAATGAAAAAGAATGCTTTATCTATAAGATTGCCTTTTTGGACAAAAGATATAATAAACGTAGGCAGTAACATTATAATACCGATCAGCAGGATAAATGAGAAATTTAACTGATTTTTATCGTTCATGAAAAACCTCTTTCTTTTAACTAAGCACTGTTAAAATACTGCATTAAAATTAAATTTAAGCAGAGCCTCTGATTAAATTAAATATGCATGTTATATCCTTATTGTACAGTAATCACCATATAAATTTCAACTTTCATTAACTACAGATAAACCAGTTCTAAATAAAATCTATAGTTGATAACCCTATTATCATTAATAGTTAATAGAAGTATTACTTGGTTTTATTAGATAGAACTGGATTATCTATTCCGCTGAACTGATAAACTACTTCAGTCCTTAAACTCCAAATAAAGCTTTCGATGGTTCTACGAAGCTTTATTTGGATAAATTCTAATATGAAGTAGTTTATCTATATAATTCTTATCTGAAAATATTTCTTTTTAAACTTACACTTTGGTAAAGAATAGTGTTGAAAATTAAAATCAACTTATATACTTAATTATACATATTATGTATAATTAGTTTCAAAATACAATTGCCATTAATAGTAGATTAAAGATTATTTACAATAATCTTTTGCAGCAGAAGGAGAAAAATATGTTTGTTGATTATAGTAATAGTATCGTGAATCTTGCTTGCTCTATCTTAGAACATTTTGGTGCCGACAGTGAACATAATACACTAAAAGAAGTGGATGAGCTTTTGAAATATCAATATAAAAATGTAGTTGTCTTGCTATTGGATGGACTAGGAGTTGATGCATTACAATATCATTTATCAGAAAATAGTTTTTTTCGAAAGAATTTAGTTAAGGAATATTCATCTGTGTTTCCTCCAACTACTACATCAGCAACCACATCTATAGAAACTGGTTTAACCCCTTTGGAACATGGCTGGTTAGGATGGAGCTTGTATTTTAGTGAACTAGATAAAATTGTGAACGCATTTATCAATACTGAAAAAGACACAGAAATTCAGGCTGCAGATTATCATGTTGCCAGTAAAATTATACCGTATAAAAGTATTTACGAAAAAATAAAAGCTGCTGGTATTGCTAACGCATATAGTGTATCAAAATTCGGAAGTAATAAAATAAAAACCTTTGATGAATTAACTGATGAAGTCAAACGGTTATGTTCTACCTCCGAGAAAAAATACATATATGGATATTGGGAAACCCCTGATAGCTTAATGCATGAGTTTGGTTGTTATAACAGTGTGGTTACTGAGAATATAAAAGAACTTGAAGAAAAAGTAGCAGATATGTGCAAAAGTTTATCCGATACATTGGTTATTGTTACTGCAGATCATGGACATTGTAATTTGAAACACTATATTTTGAGTGATTATCCTAATCTACTTAATATGTTAAAACGTCCAACTTCTATTGAAACAAGAGCTACAGCCTTCTATATAAAAGATGAACATTTGGATGACTTTCCTATTGAATTCAATAATAATTTTGGCGACGACTTTTTACTTTATTCAAAGGAAGAAGTTATCGAAAAGAACATATTTGGTGATGGAAAAATACATCCTAAGTTTGAAGAATTTATAGGAGACTATTTAGCAATAGCAATTAGTGATAAAGGTATTGTATATTCTGAAGACTCAAAGCAGTTCATTTCCAATCATGCTGGAATGACTGAAAAAGAAATGAAGATACCACTTATAGCAATATGTAAAAAATAAATAATTATTTCATTAAAAATTTTTAAAACTTAAGGAGGTAAATGATTATGTTTAAAGTAGAAAATATGGATGCTCA
The DNA here is from genome assembly GCF_016595795.1 of Clostridium yunnanense. Lineage (GTDB taxonomy): Bacteria > Bacillota > Clostridia > Clostridiales > Clostridiaceae > Clostridium_AR > Clostridium_AR yunnanense. Next base: position 89,245 of record NZ_JAENHN010000059.1, on the reverse strand, counting down.
TTTCAATAAATGTGCTTCAGATTATGACAGAAACTTTTATGAAGATCTCGGTATGGGTGAATTCTATGATGAAATCGAAAACCAGTTCAATTTATGTGGAGAACCTAAAAATATTTTAGTTCTTGGTTGTGGTACAGGGTTAGAAATAGAAAGAATTAAATATTCGGCAAATGTTAGTGCCATCGATATATCTCCAGGCATGCTAGAACAACTGCAGAAAAAGGACTTGCATCCAGAGGTAACCTTAAATACAATTTGCGGTTCATATTTTGATGTTCCCTTCGCAGAAAATAGCTTTGACCTTGTGTTATCAACTTATTCTCTGCATCATTTTAATATAGAGCAGAAAACTACACTCTATAAAAAAATATATGATTGTTTAAAAACTGGTGCCTATTTCATAAACGGTGACACTGTTTGTAAAGATAAAGACACTGAGACGAACCTACTTAGAAATGCAGAAGAGCTATATAAAAAGCAGCAAGTTCCATTTGGAACTATTCATATTGATGTTCCTCTTGCCTTAGATACTGAACTTACTCTCCTTTCTGATATAGGTTTCAGTAATATTTCAGTAGAGAAAAGATGGACTAGAGCTTCGTTAATCAAAGCGGTAAAGTAACACTTACTTTTATGACTACATTTACTGCACATTATATTGTATTTTAATTAAATATTCAAATTAATCTGAGGTGTTATTATGAAAATTACAAATTATAAACTGATGATAACCGCTTTTATATTTAGCACTGTAATCAATATCTTATTTCTTATGAATATAGCTCCTGAAGGTTTATTTAGGATTTCCTTCATAATCGTAATGGTATGTTCTTTAATAAAGATTTTTCACAACATCTGGATTTATAATAAAAATAAAAAAACAGCAAACGATTCTCATATGAATCAAGCGTTAGTAAATATAAATCCATTATACAAATATCTATATATATTATTAATGGTATTCTGGATAATAACATATTTTGCTGCAATCTTTAGACTTTAAGTCTATATATTATGCATTACTTATAAACTATTAATAGGAGTAGATATATGAAAAATGTTAGAAACGCACTGATAGGATTATACTTCAACCTCTTTATAGTAATATTTACATTAGTTTTTTGGGTGAGATGGCTAATAGATCTTAACAATAGCAGTTGGTTGAAGTGGCTATTAGTGTTTGCACTTACTGTTTCAGAAATTTTTAATATAGTTTTTGCAGGAATAAACGCTGTAAATTCTTTTATTCTTTTAAAAAACGGTGACTATACCTCAATGCGAAAGAATATGAAAGCACTTAAATTTGGAGTGATTCCTTACTTTGTTATCAATTTTATTATATATGTTTTATTGTTCTTACTATTTTTTGCTGCATCCAGAGGACTTTTTATCTTCACACCTATACCATTATTACTTTTAATTCCTGTTTTTTTTGCATACCTTACAGTGATATTTACTGCAAGTTATGGAATAGGTTTCTCATTAATTTTATATAAAGAAAAAAGGATTAAGACAGGAAAACTAGTATTGCACATTCTGCTGCAACTATGTTTTGTTCTAGATGTAATAGATACAATAGTTTTGCTAGCAAAAAATAAAGTTGTGAAAACTAATATATAGATATTGTTAAAATCAATATAAGAATTATCTATAGCCTTAATATACTTTGAAGTTTTGCGAAAATTAGACTTAAAGTGCTTGCTGTATATTACTATAATTAAAGCCTTCTACTATGTATTAAATAAATGTTGTTACAATTACCTAGAAGGACAGGCTATAAAATACCAACATTTATTTAATACAGAAGCTTATAAAAATAAACTAGTTTACTCTTTAAACTCCAACTCAAGATTTCAATAGTTCTACAAATTTTCATTTGTATTGATTCTAATATAAAGCAGTTTATTTATATTATGAACTATATACAGGTTGAATTGTATTTGGTATTTGCCTTTGAGCTAATGCTATTATCTTTAAGATCAATATAGTAGTAATAGCATTATATGGAGTTTAATTATTGAAATAGTGCATATATAACTTTAAATAATAAAGTGGAGTTAATAGATTATGGTGAATTAAGAAAGCGAGGCATTGTATGCTTAAAGTAAACTTTTATGAATTGAATACAATCGAAGACAATAAATTATCTTTTGCTGTTATAATGACAAAATTTAATGGACAGTGGATTTATGTAAGACATAAGGAAAGGAATACTTGGGAAATTCCTGGAGGTCATCGAGAAGAAAATGAAAATATTAACGATACTGCTTCCAGAGAATTATTTGAAGAAACGGGGGCAATAAAATTTAAGTTAATACCAATATGCACCTATGCTGTTGAGCGAAGTGAATATGTTGATTACACTGAATCTTTTGGACAGCTATTTTATTCAGAAGTAGAAACATTAGATAATCTACCTCATTTCGAGATAAGTGAAATTAAATTGTTTGATGATATTCCTGATAGTTTGACTTATCCTTTGATTCAACCATTTTTACATAAAAAGGTATTGGAATTTATAAAAAGTATTAATTTATAAATTGATATAATTATTCAAATCATAATGATAGGGATAATAAGAGAATTTTAAAAATAAATAATAAGAAAATTAGCCTGCAACCATAATAATTGATTGCAGGCTACAATTTTTTAATTTTACCAGCTTATTTCTTTACATATACCACTTACATGAATCTTTTATATATTTTAGCTTTACATTTTTTTGTATCTCATTAATAGTACTTATATATGTTAATACAATAGTTTCTATTATATAGATGTACCAGTTCTATAAACTTAAATATACTAGAAGTCATTTGACTATTAATGGTAGTTTACTTTATTTATAGATTCTATTTGGAACTGGTTTATATAAGGATGAACCACTTCAATCCGAAATCTATTTTCAAAACTCCTCTGGGTTCTGAGAGGAGAATTTGAAAATATAGATTCAATTATGAAGTGGTTCATCTATATAGCTTAAGCTTCGCTGTTTTTAAACAAGCTATCTAAATCAAAGCCTAACTGCCTTCCTTCTCCAAGTCTTATTAAAGTATCAGGATCATTGTCTCTAAAGAAGGTATGCTTTATTTCCCTTTCCTTAGTCATTATCTGAGTGCTGTTATCACTAGAACTTCTAAGTCTCAAGCTATATACTATTGGGAAATAAGTTCTTATGAATTTTCCTTCCGCATGAGCTGTAAGGGCTATTATCTGGAAGCCTAGTTGCTCTGCTATGAAGAAAACAGGATCAAGAACGTGGTCACTGGAAGCCTTACCAAACGGGTTGTCCACAATCACTGTTCTGTAGTGTCTAGTTGTTGGCATTATCTGTTTTCTTTTTTCAGCTAAGTAGTTTAATATTCCTAAGAATAAGGACATATTTTTACTCCACTTTTCTCCTCCAGACCAAGAGTTTGATACTTCCCAAGAGAATGGTGCACTTCTCATCTTGCCGTCATTGGTTACTTTTCTACATTTAACTTTGATGGTATTTTGCTTCATTACTATTTGTAAAAGCTGCTTTGACTGAAGCCATTTTTCTATTTCTTTCTTAGCCTGCTCTGCAAGCTCCATACCATTTTCATCCTTAAAGCGATCTCCTTCAAGCTGATTTAACATCCAATCGATATGTTTTGCCAGCTCTTCCTTACCTTCTTTTTCTTCCCACTCAGGAACATTAAAGATGAATACTTCCTTCCATTCCTCTTCAACCTTTATTCTTGTCTTTTTAGGAATAGCTTTAAGTTCATGAACCATTGTCACTAGATAAGAATGTAATTGATTGATAAATTGTTGTACTTCTTTATCGTGTTCACGTATATCATTTTGAGCAATCTCTATGGTACGGGAGATTCTCTCACTCATCATCTTCTGCCACTCAACTATATCTTTAAAGGTGTTTTTAAATCTAACTCCTGCTGTAGCCATCTCTTTTAGCTTAACATCAAGGATCTCAGCTTCACAGAATTTCACAAACACATTTTTTTGCTCTTCTGCCTCAGAATACTTTTTATCTAAGAACTTCTTTGCAGCCTCTAACTTTTTCTTTGCTGCTTCAACAATCTCTATCCTATTATAAGGAAGCTTTTGAACTTGCTCTTCTGATAAATCCTTTAGCTCTATCTCTTCACTTAAATATCCATAAGTTGCATTGAAAAGTTCTAAGTTTCGTAGAATATTCTCTATACTTTTTTCTTCCTTCTCAAGTCTTTCCTTTTCACTTGATAGATAAACCCTTTTCTTTTTCAGCTCTTCTTTTTCTTTTGAAAGTAATGGTTTTATAAGTTCTAATTCTAAACTAAAACTTACTATTTCTTTATAAGAATTTAGATACTCCTCTTTTTTTAGCTCATACAAGGTATTACTTTTGTCAAATTTCTTACTAGCTTCTTCAACTTCAGCCTTTAACTTTTCCAAAGGCTCTCTTAAAGCTTTTATTTCATCAAGTAAATTAGTGATTTCCTTGTCACCACTAAGAGGAAATTCAAGCTTTTCATCTACGGTGATTTCTAATTTCTTTATAAAGTCTGATAGCTGCTTTTCATGATATTTTTTGAAGTTTATTGAGCTTTTCAGCTGTTCTTCCAACTGACCTCTATTTTGCTGCTTATTGTTAAGCTGATCTTGAAGTACTTTCCTCCCCTTAACCAACACTTCTTTACTTGAATCAGAAAAAACTGGCTGAAGGGTGCTTACTTCCTCATAAAGTTCTTCAGCCTTTAAAGCTGAAATGTCCCCTTTTTTATCATTTAACTCAAGATCTAACTGAGCTTTACTTTCTTCATTTTCTTTTAAGATTCTTTCAGCTCTTAAAGTTTCTCCTTCTATACGCTCTAAATCTTTATTAATAAGGCTTATCTGAGCTTCATTTTCTTCTTTCTCTTTACTCTTGCTTAAGCACTCTTGTGCTTTTACTACCTTTTCTTCAAGATTTCTCTGCTCTCCACCAAACTCTTTAACATCAACCTCTATCTTCTTAAGTTCAATATCAATTTCACTTAGTCTAGTTTCGTGGTTTTTTATTGATACTAAGATTTCTTCTACCTTTTCCTTAGTATCCTTTAAAGCCTTTGAAAGTTCTAAGTAATGTTCATATGGATATTTGTTATAAAATATAGTTACATCTCTATGTAAAGCTTGGCAATCACTTAACTGAGCTTCCTTTTCTTCACGAAGCTTTGTGGTATCTTCAGCCTTTACCACAATATCTCTTTGCCAATTTTCAAAATATGTTTGATTGATATTTTTAGCCCAAGTTAAAGGATATATTATATTATTTTCTGTTAAATCAGCTTCCCCAACAATCCTATCTTTTGCTTGTTTTTCACTTAATACTATTACAGGGTGAGAAATATCTTTAATATTCTTATTAACTCTGTCCTTTACTTTTCCTACTTCTTCATCTGAAGTCACTATGCAAAGCGGCCAGTAACCATAGGCTTTAATAAGCTCCTCTTCTGATTTTCCTTCATTTCTACATATCCTTTGTAGATATCTTGTACCACTTTCTAAATAATTGAAGCTGTTTCTCCATTCACTTATCTTTTTCTCAAGAATGGCATCTGCAGTATAGTACTCACTATCCTTATAATCATCAGCATATCTATGAGATAATCTTTCCTGGAATATGGATTTTTCCTTTTCTTCCTTCAATTTAAATAACTTACTTTCAACTTGGGTAACTATGGTTGCTTGCTTTGAATATATAGAGTCAGCCTCAAAGCTTAACCAGCTACTTCTAAATTCCTTTATTTTGCTTAGAAGCTCTACTTTGTTTTCATCGATGTTTCCAAGTTCATTTGCTAATTTGTTTTTCTCTTCCTTAACACCTTCTAGAGTCTTTCTTAGCTCAACTAAAGCTTCCTTTAGGTTCTGCTGTTCTTCTATAATGATTCTTTTTTGTTTATTAACTTCGAAGATTTTATTTTCAAGATCAGTTATTCTGTTTTTCCATACTTTAACTTCATCTTTTATGTTAGCTTCATTTGGATTATCTAAAATACTCTTGTTTATTCTATTGATATCACTTATCAGAATTTCTATTTTTCCTTCAAGTGAATTTTTACTTTTTAACAAAGCTTTTTCCTTAATTTTTATAGCTTCTAAATCATTTTTATTAGCTTTAATCTGCTGGGTTATATTGCTTATCTGTCCATCAATTATACTCTTTTCTTTTTCCAGCTTTTCTTCCTTATCTAGGTAGTAGCCTCTAATTCTTCTGCCATTATCATATAATCTATCTTTAATATCCTCAACAGCTTCATCTTTGTCCAAAGCTTCTAGCTGCTTATTTATTAGTTCAGCATTTTCCTCTTCAAGCTTTATATCCTTTTTATATTTTGCAATTTGCAAACTAGAGTACTTCTTATCTTTTTCTAGCTTTGTGTTGTTTAGTTTTTCATAGTCTTCCAATACCTCTTTATAAGCTTTTTCTTCCTTAATCATACTGTTTTCGAAGTTTTTTATCTCATAGGATAGATTTCTCTGCTTCCAAAGCTCTTCTTCTTCATATAGAGCTACGGTTTCTTTATTATTTTTAGTAAGCTTATCCTTGATTACAACTGCCTCTAGCTTTATTTGGTTATCTAAGGCTTTTAGTTCTTCCTTAGCCTTTACCTCTTCAGCCTTTGCTTCATCAAACTGCTCAAATACACCTGAATATAAGTTAATCTGCTCTTCAACCTTTTTGCTTTCTTCTATTCTAGCATTCAGCTGTCTGTACTTTTTAAAATGTTCCCTTTGTCTTTCAAAAATCTCAACAAAATCCTTAGTACCTTCTCCAGCTAAAGCTTCCTCTACTGTAGGAATAAGAAGGTTATCAACTAGTTGCCCAGTGGTTTTACACGCATCAAAGAAAGCTTCAACTCCACCTTCTGCACCATTTATTAAAGCTATTTTCCTCCACTCTGAAGGTATTATCTTAAAATTATCTTCTATGTAAGTATGATATTCTTTATTAGTTTTAAAGGTTTTAGCATTCATTCTATTTTGACTCATATAACCGTAGTATTCTGCCATTTCTTCCTTAGTTGAAGGCCTCTTACTTCCATTAATACTTTCTCTTACAAAAGGAAGCTTATCAATAGAATTGTCATCTGTTTCTAGATATTCATATACGTACTTATAAGAATCTATGTACTCTTTATTCATAAATAAGGTAACTGCTGTTACAGCATATCTTCTTGGTCTTTCGCTCAATATCCACTCTATTGCTATATGTGCTGAGGTGTTTTGAAGTGCTAAAGTATTCTTAACCTTTCTATCTGCCACTTCAATATTTGGAAGTATTGCTTGCAGTGCTGTTTGAACGAAAACTGTTTTTCCTCCTCCGTTTTCAAGGAGTATAGCACCGTTATAACTATCAAACTCGAAAATATCATCATTATATCTTTTTTCACCATTTTCATAAACTACATTAGTAAAACGAATCTTTGAGATTGCGGGCATTATCTTTCATCCCCTTTCTTTTTATCCATATTGTACATAAAATCAAGTATTCCACGATTATAGTCGTACTCCATATAGTATCTTTGGATTATAGTCTTTGCTTTTTCAGTAAGCTCAAGCTCTTCATTTCCAATATCCTTTATAAGATCTTGATCTTCTAAAAACTTCTTAACCGTATTTAAAAAGCTCTTTCTGCTTATGGTTCTAGCATCCTGAACCTTTACCTTTTCTTTTATTTCATCCATATCAGTCCACTTTTGGATTATAGAAGACCAATTGTATTCAAACTCTTGATCAAGAGCTTTTAGTTTTTCTTCTTCATGCTCTGTTAATATATAAATTCTCTGATTTAAACTATCCAGCCAATCAGATACGGTAATAAAATCCCTTGTAGCTTCATTCGTTTGATAGCTATCATAAAACTCACCAAATAAAACTATCACAGATAAATACATTAGGTATAAATCTAAGTTAACAGCCTTACTTGGAAGATATGCTTTTCTTATAGCTTCATTTGAAACATGGAAAATAGAATTGTGAGCTATAGGAATCATATATATCACTTCCCCTGAAGAGAAGATTGTACACTCCACCTCTCTAGCAAACTGGTCCACAAGTCCTCTAATAACATCATCAGACATATAAAGCCTTAAATCCTCTTTTTCTCCGTATCCCTTCATAGCTAGTGTAGAATAAAGCTTAAAGCTTTGTATCACTTGCTCGTTGCTGTAAACTGTCATTAAAATTCCTCCAATCTAAAGCTCATGTCTTTTATCTCAAATCTATCTGTAACTTTAAGTACGCTACTTAGTTCTTCTACATAAAGTTTCTTTCCTTTACTAGCTAGCAGCTTATAAACTTGTCCAAATAATCCTTCCTCTTGTTCCTGCTGCTCTTCTAGTGTTACTGGGGATTTCTGATGAAGTATTATAAAGAAGTCATAAAAACTTCTATGATTTAATATCTCACCATAATAATTATTCCTCATATATTCAACTATTGCCTCAAGAGTTATTTCAGTGTCCGCCTTCATTGCCATAAGTATTATGGAAGCAATCAATCTATAGTTATTACTTTGAAGCTTTATATCTAGCTTCATCTCTTCATCACTTGTAACTGCTAAAAAGTCCTGTGTATTTTCACTCTTATCAGTTTTTTCAATTCTCTGCTGAGAAAATACCGCTAAAGGTGACCATACCTTGCTTTTTTCTAGATAAAGAAAAGGCTCTATAAGTAGTCTTGTTTCATTTAATGGAATAGGAGATGAAAATACTCTACTTGTTATCTCTTGATTGAAATTAAAGGAGTCTATCCCTACATAATATAATGATTCTTGAGCTGCTTGAAGTGCAGAGGTTTTAAGGATAATGCTATCTTTAAAAAGCATTCTATGATTATAATGAACCTCTCCCAGTTCCTTATCTATCTTTATAATAAGCTCGTAAGCCTTTCTATCTTCGTCTTTGCTTAAGTCTCCAGCTATCTTTTCTCTAGTTTCCGTTACAAAGGTTTTTAATTCTTCAAACTCTTCATCTTCCATTTGAAGTCTATTATTTATATCTTCAATTATATTTTTATATCTTTCATAGGTTTCATTAGATACAATACTTCTATTGACCTCATGCTTAATCCTCACTATTCTATCCTGCAGATTCTTAACATCTAGATTCATCTCATCTATCTGCCTTAGAGCACCTGAAAACTCACCTTTTTCAAGTTGCTTTCTAAGTACTAGCTGATTTATAGAAAGCTGAAACTCATTAAAATACTCCTTAGTGGCAAATATAAGCTCAAGTCCCTGCTCATCAAGAGTATAGTACTGAGTATTTGTCTCTAAATCCGCCTTTGCAGCCTTTAATATGGAATACTGAACAGTTTCTTGCTGCTTTGTTTCCCAATTAAAAAAGCTCTTAGAATTTCTTTTTCCTGTAGGTGGTCTAAAGGTATCAATTATAGTTCTCGCAACTCTTTCATAACCTACAATATTCATAGTTATTTCATCTTTGCTAAGCTCCTGCAAAAATAGTGCTAGCTCCTTTACCCCTGTTTTCTTATTTCTTATAAGCATATTTTCAAAAAAGAAAAGTAAGGTTAAAAGACCAAAACTAAAATAATCAACTTCTTTTCCTTTGTCGTCCTTCATTCCCTTTCTCGATAATGCATATAAAGGATCGAATAAAGCCAGTCTTTGAATTCTTTCTCTGTAGTTCTCAACTACATTTCCTATGTTTATTTCCATGTACTATTCCTCCATATGTGCTGAAGTTCTGTTCTATTCAAGCCTTCCTGAGGCCAGTAATAGCCAGTGTCTAGCTTTTCTAGTATAAGCTTCTGCTCTTCTAAATCAAAATGCTTTGAAAAATTCTTCAAGGCAGAAGGTTTCTTTTTTTGATTTTTCTTACCTTCTTTACAATCCGTCTTAAGTAAAGCTCTATAAAACTCTGTAGCTAGTTTCACTGATACTTTTTCACTTAAGGAATTATATATAGCTAAACCTTCATTATCTATATCACCAAAATAATATACTACATTATTTTCCTTTAATCCTGTCTGCTTTTCAAGCATATTAATATTCCCCACTATTTTCCAACCACTACCAAAGATTAAGGAACAAAACTCTGTTTCAGATAGAACTTCTAAAAGAGCTATAAATGTCGCCTTATTTTCTACAATTAAGTGATAGTGCTGTGGTTTATCAAAAGCTAAAACATTCACTGCAAGCATCAGTGGATCAGAACCATTATGTATTTTAAGCTTGTCGTATATCTTAATTTTTGTTAGGACTGACTTTCCACCATTTTCATCTATCCACTTCTCGTCACCAGTTATATGAAAAGACCTCTCTTGAGAGGTTGCAGTTTCTTTAGGCAAACCATTTGAAATTATGTATTCATTCACTTTATTTATGTACGGAAGCGCTTTATCGAACTCTTCTTCTGCTTCATCATAAAATGGTTCTAAATCTAGTTCATTACTCAGCTTAGATTTATACTCTTGAATCTTTCTAATATAATCCTTTTTAAGTTCATTTTTGTTTATAGTGAATCTAAGTGGCAAAGGATCTTTTCTACCATCATTGTTTTTAATATTTTTTGCTATAAGTATATTATTAGCCATAATTCTTTTGACAGCCTTTGCTAAATCTTCACGTTCATACCCTTGCGGTGCATTCTCTATTAATTCATTTAACTTTATTGTTGTTCTCTTACTATATGTTTTCAAATATGTCTTTAAATAAGCTATTATATGATTATACATTGCTTCACCTTTTTTTATATTTTACTTAGGCTGTTTTGATATGTTATATGGATTTACTATTTAATTTCCGCACATAACTCATAGGCTTCCTAGTTCAACCTTCAAATTATATAAGACCAATAATCACTAAATATAGCATTAGTCGAACAAGTATAACCTAAGTTTCTATATGTGAACCCTATAAGCATAGCCCTTTGCATACATATATTTTACCATAAAAACAAGAAAAACACTAGCGCTCTACGAACTAGTGTTTCCATATTCTTTTTAATTATCTTTTTCCTAAAAATACTTTTGTAAATCTTCTATTGCTTCTATATCAAAAATATCTGTGGTAATAACATCTATTGCTGTTATAGGTAACTGCTTAATTTTCCCCTCATATTCAAGTGGAAGCTTTTTAAACTTCTTAATTAACAACTTAATAAGTATTTCAACTTTTTCAGCTTCTCTTCCTTCCCTCATACCATCATCTCTAATCATCTTACCTATGTCTAACCTCCTTAAATCTCAATTTTGATATCTGATACGTACATTTTATAGCTTTTAAAATGTATCACCAAATATTTTCAGTCAAAAATATTACAAATAAATATGCTTTTCCTATAAATGTTAAGATTTTTGAAAGAATCCCGAAAGAATTTCGTAATAAATGTCATTTATAATTATAAGTGGGAGGTAAAAACTTCCACAAAACAATGATGAGTAACCAACTAGTGATTAAAGCAAAGAAAGGAAAAGAGCTTTCACTTGCCGTGCGAGTTCCACAAGCAAATGATGACGGAATATTATTTTTAACTATTAACAATGAGCAAATCCCTATTGATGGGCAGAAGTATCTATATTTTTCAGGCATGAAAAATCCTATGTTTAAAAAACTTACTATAAAAACTCCTGATATACCTGGTGAATATTCCCTTAATGGATTCTTTGTTCAAGCCCCTTGGGATAAAACATCTGATTTAACTGCTTTATGTAGTAGTATAAAGCTTATTGTGGAGTAAGTTAATAGTTACTTATATTTCTATAGGAGGTTATTATGAAGAGGCACCTAGCTAGTTTTCTTACGATCCTTTTGATACTACTACCAATTCTCTTTGGCTGTACAAGGACTTCTAAAAACTTGAATACTAATGAGGAACTACAAACTAATGAATCATCTACTTCTGACAATGCTGATATCATAGATATTTCAGACTATAATAAGCATGCAAGTATAAACACTTTAGGATATGTATTAGAACTACTTGATGAAAACTCCAAAGAACTTAAAAATAATTGCATAAATACTACTTTTGGTGGAGATGTAAAGCTGGTGGTTGACGCTAAATACTTTGCCGAACCAGTAAATCAAGAATCAATAAATTATGCACTTACTGTCTATTTAGATTATAGACAAGTAGAATTTTCAATTAATAATACAAAACTAAAAAGATACACATCTAAATCAAAAAATGATATGTCTAATAAAATATCTTTAACTATACCAACCATATCATTAACAGGTTCGCATCGTTTGCTAATTGTTTCTCAAATTAATGATTATGTAGGCGAAGGTTTTCCAGGATCCATATGTAAAAGTATTGATATAAATATTGGTAAAGAAACATCCTATGAACTGACCGGTAAAAAAAGTATTGGAAAAAACATAACTTCTCCAAAGGCTTATATAGACCAAGGCCAAGTTATAGTTAACAGAAATTTCATTGTAGAAACCGATCCCAATAAAGGTATAGATCTGCCACCCCAAATATTCAAAGCAAAAAAAGATAAAAGTATTTCCTTAGCACTACGTTTCCCTCAATCAGATAACGGTGGACTACTATTCTTGACTCTAAATAGTGAACAAATCCCTATAGATGATCAACAATATTTATATTTTTCAGATATCAAAAATCCAATGTTTAAAAAGGTTACTATAAAAACTCCCGAAAAATCAGGTGAATACACGCTAAATGCTTATTTTGTTCATGCTCCTTGGGAAAAGACTTCTGATTTAACTGCTGTTTCTAACTCTATAAAACTAATTGTTGAATAAGCTAACAGATTTACTTATTATGTGCCTATTTACTAAACTGCATTACCAATTTTGCCAGTCATACACTACTTCAGTATCTAAACTCAAAATAATACTTACTGTGAAGCTAAAAAATGATTCGTCTATATTAAAAGGAGGATATCCATTGAAAAAGAACATACTCTATTTATTACTGTCCATTTCACTTATTGCAACTTTGATGGTTAGTTGTAACAAAAACATCGACACAAACACTTCCAAGCAACTACAAACTGAAGAAACTGAAGTTTCTACAAATGACGTTGCTGAAGACATTTCTGATTATAATAAGCATTCAAGCACTAGTAATTTAGGATTAGGAATCAATTTACTTGATGAGAATAATAAAAGATTTTCCTTAGGCCACATAAATGTTCAAGCTTCAAAGGATTTAAAGTTAATAGTTGATACTTCATATAATGTAAATCCTGAACCACAACAAGAAATCGATTACTCTATTACAGCTTATATAGATTACAAACAAGTGGATTTTTCTGTAGAGGGCAATCCAACAAAGTTAAAGAAATATATTTCAAAAGCTAAAAATGATGTATCTAATAAACTTACATTAATACTTCCTACTTCTTCACTTTTAGGTTCTCATAAATTAACTATTATATCTCAGAATATTAAATATGTAGGTGAAGGCTTTATTGACTCAATATGTAAGACTTTTGATTTAAATATAGGTAGCGAAACAACATATAAAACCGATGATAAAAAAACTACAGCGAAGAGTATTACCTATCTAGGAGGTATAGATCAGCGTATGGTTATAATTAATAGAAACTTTATAGCTGAAAATGAAAAAAGTGATGGTATTAGGAGATCTTCTAAGGTAATTAAATCAAAAAAAGGAAAAGAAATCTCACTAGCAATACGAGTTCCTCAAGCAAGTAATGATGGGATATTTTTTTTAACTCTAAATAGCGAACAGATTGCTATAGCTAACGATCAATACCTATATTTCTCAGATATGAAGAATCCAATGTTCAAAAAGATTACTATTAAGACACCGGATAAACCTGGCGAATACTATCTTACTGGATATTTTGTTCATGCTCCTTGGGAAAAAACTTCCGATTTAACTGCTATTTCTGAGTCTATAAAATTAATTATTGAGTGATAGCCGCTTACTAAACAAATAATTGGCCGTCCATAAATTGTACATGAGCTCAAAGTTCAGTTTCAAAATATCAACTTCAAAAACAGATGTTGCTGAAAACTTTATCGATTATGAAAATCGTGCGCCTATTATTTCAAATAAATATATTATTGGCTTATCTGATAAAAAACAATACCTACTAGAAATAAACTATCAACATAAGAGCATAATTATCATCACCAATACCAGCAAGATTGCTTCCTATTGCTAACATAATAGAGTAATTAATGATAGAAACTTTTTAACAAATTAGATTTTGCTAATTCAAAAATAACCAAAACTCATTTTCTAGTATACTTTAAGTACTTATTTTTTTAAAAGAACAATATATTACAAACAACATAATCCAAATATAGTTCAAAAAATATAATTTCCAACTTCAATTTTCACAACTTTTCCAATACAAAGACACTAAAAAATACTTATTTCCTAAAATTTTATACCCTTGTCCAAAAAAACACCCTGCAATAACTGTATTTACTGGTTTATACTGTAATTTATAGATATTTACATCGTATCTTCGGCCGAAGATTAGAAAATTATAAAAAATTAAGATTAAAGGGAGAGAACAAAAATGAGAAAATTTACAAAAACAGCAGCTTTAACAGCAGTATTTGCTGTACTAGCTTCAACAACAGCATTCGCAGGTTCAGATAGTAAAAGTGCACAACTAGGTAGCGCATCTGTCTCAGGGACACTTTTTTGTAGTAGACCATCTGGAGGAGGTATAACTACCGCTGGTGCTTCAAGCTACATTTCAGGAGCTTCAGGTACAGCTTACGTAAAACTATATGCTTATTCTGATAGTACAATTGTAGGAAACCAATACACTGCTGGTCCTAACTCAGCATCAGCATCACAATCTTATTCATTTAGTTCATCCGTTACACACGTAAATGGAACTCATTCTTTCAGTATTCCAGGTTACAGTACAACTTTATATACAGCCACATACTAATTATATTCAAACTGGAAATGTTACATAAATTTTCTTTGTGTAACATTTCTAGTTTATTATAACAAGTATAATTGCTACTTCTTTATAACTCTGAAATTTTAAGGAGGCTATACTATGAAAAAAATACTAACTTTTTTTCTGCTTATAACACTGATGTCAGTGACGTTACTCTATGGCTGCACTCAGTCTTCTAACAACTTAGAAAATACAGATTTGCAGCAATCTAATGCAAATTCAACTATTAATAAAGATGATGCTACAGATATAAGTGATTTCACGAAACACCCTAGCATTAGTGCTCTTATGTTAGTACTTGGTTTTTTTGATGAAAAAAATAATCTGTACACAAAATCATCTATAAATATTGGGAACTCGAAAGATTTCAAGTTTGTTCTTGAAACCTCATGTGGTGTAAATCCAATCCCTAAAGAAGATATAGATGTTGCTATTACAGCCTATATTGATTATAAGCAAGTGGAATTTTCTGTAGGAAATGATACATCAAAAATTAATAGATATATATACAAATCAAAAAGCGATGATCATAATAAACTTACTTTGACAATCCCCACCTCATCACTTGCTGGAACCCACAAGCTAACCATAGTATCCCAATGCACCAAATATGTTGGAGAAGGTATTGGTGATTCCATATGTAGAAGTGTTGATTTAAATATAGGAAATGAAACTTCCTATGATCCCAATGATAAGAAGAGTTCTGGAAAGGATATTACTTATCCTGGAGCTGTTGATCAAAATACTCTAATAATTAATCGAAAATTTATTCCAGAAACCGAGAAAAGTAATGGAATTGAAAGATCATCTCTTGTGATTAAGGCAAAGAAAAACGAAAACATTTCTCTTGCTTTACGATTTCCTCAAGCAGCAACTGATGGGATACTTTTTTTAACTTTAAACAGCAATCAAATTCCAATAGATGGTCAACAGTATTTATATTTCAAAGATATGAAAAATCCAATGTTCAAAAAGATTACTATTAAGACACCAGATAAACCTGGCGAATACTATCTTACTGGATATTTTGTTCATGCTCCTTGGGAAAAAACTTCCGATTTAACTGCTATTTCCAACTCTATAAAACTAATTATCGAATAAGAGAGGTCTTATCTTATGTTGAAAAGCTTACTAATTCAAATAAAGACCCATCCATTAGGTTCCTTTTTCCTCATAATAACATACGCAGTGTGCATCCTAGCTCTCTCCTTGGGACTGAGTTACAGCACATATGCCAAACAATCTGATTTAGATTTTAATAATGGCAATCCTGATCACATTGCTAGAAAAACTATTAACTTTTCTGATTCAATTGATTTTGAGAAGTTTATTAAATTATCAGAAACCACTGGTGAAAATGCTGAAGTACAAATATTTAGGCAAGGCTTAAGTATAACAAAATCTGAAACCGCCAATATGACTGCAGTTTATTATAAGATTCTCCCTGAATATATAGTTCCTATTTTAGATGGAAGATATTTTAATCAAACTGAAATAGAGAAAGGTGCTAAAGTTGCTGTAATAGGAAAAAATTTAGATAAAAGCACCTATACTAAAGGTGATGAAAAATATATCAATATAGGAAATGATACCTTTAAGATTATAGGCATTGTGGGAAGAACCAAGAATTCTGATACCTTTGCTAACAGCCTTTACATACCTCTTAAAGCTCTATCAACTTCAATGCAAGCTACAATAAATGAAGATATGCAGTTATCTGTGCTTATTAGAAAAAATGATATGAAACCAACTTCTGAATCGAAAGCCTTTAATGAAGGCATCCTACAAATGGATCCAGATGCAACTATAGAAAATGAAAGAGTTATCAGCACTTCCTTTGGTAATGACCGTTTAAAAAATACTATATTCGAAATTTTATTAATGCTAGTAATAGGTATAATAAATGTAGCAAATATATCTGTATTTTGGATTTTAGATAGAACTAAAGAATTTGCAGTAAAAAAGACCTTTGGAGCTGGCAATTATACTTTAGGTTATGAAATACTTAAAGAAATGCTAGCCTTAAGCCTTACAGGTGCATTGATATCAATACTTCTTCAGTATGGCATTAACTACTCCTTAGGAGATTTGTTTAAATTTTCTATAACTCCTTCACTAGCCAATTTCATACTTATACTACTACTTTCAGTAATCTGCGGATTCATAGTAACCTTCATAATCTTAAAAAAAGTTATGAAGATGCAGCCTGCTGCTGTGCTTAAATCGTAAGGAGGTATAGAAAAATGAATTTTTTAAGTGAACTATTTTCCTCAATTAAAAGCAGAAAGAAATTATACTTGGTGGTTTATATACAGCTAACCATAACATTTTTTTCAACAATATTTGCAGCAAGCAAAATTGGTTATATCGCAGATTATAAAAAAGCAACTTCTTTCATAAATCAAAATTGGGTACGACCAGGTGTAGTTGACCCAGCACATGAACAATCTTTACCTTCAAAAATTGAACAACTTAAACAATGGTATGATTACACAACGTCTTTAAGCGAAGTTAAAGTCACTGGAAATATCTCTAGTAATGGTATTCCATTAGATGTATTGCCAACTGATAAAGATGCTATAAAACTCTTTACTAAAGCATGTGCAATTGATAATACTTTCATAAATAAATTCTCAAACAATATCCAAGCTGGCAGGATGTTAAGTTCTGAAGACTACAATACAAAGGAGTATATCCCTATTGTCATATCAGCTGACTTAAAATCTAAACATAAGGTTGGAGACATAATTGAAGACTATGCTAAAACAAAATATGAAGTAATAGGAATATTTAAACCAAATGTTTTTGTTCCTCTAAATAATGACATAAGTAATTTTACTGCTGTTAATGAAAACTTTATAGTTACTCCTCTTCATTATTTAGAAACTAAAGATTTACCAAAAGACATGCAAAGTGTTGTTAATTACACTAAGTACTACCAAGATGTATATATAGAGTTAAAGGATATGAACAGCTACTCTGCCTTTAAAGAAAAAGCTGATAAGGAAGCTGAGCGTTTAGGACTGCCCTTTAGAATAAAGTTACCTGCGGATATAATACAAAAAAGAATACATGATGAATTAGAGTTCTATTCTTCTGAATTAATAATTGCTTTTATTATTATAATTTTGGCTCTGCTAGGCATTATAGCGGTTTATCTATCCTTAGTTCTAAAAAGAAAAAGAGAATTTGGAATAAAGCTTGCCATGGGCACTTCTATAAGACATTTATGTTTGATGCTTTTTGCTGAAGTTTCACTTTTAGTTATGATGTCTTTAGGAATAATTACATCAATTATTCTAATACTTCGTAAATCTACTGAAAATAATGATGGTAATAAAGTGTACTTAGAGTCTACTGGTAGCACCACGATTAGCATTGTAGTAGCTACAGCTTTAATAATCATTGCATTTGTTTCTTTGGCTCCAATACTTAGAATCAGAAAATTCCAGCCTTCTGAGCTTATAAAGGATGTGTAAAGTTATGTCGTTAATCAAGATTAATAATATAAGTAAAATATACGGAAACGGAGATGTGAGCACTAAAGCTTTGGATGATGTAAGTCTTCAGATTGAAGCTGGTGAAATGGTTGCAATAACTGGACCTTCTGGCTCAGGTAAATCAACTCTTCTTAGTATCTTAGGCTGCATAGATATCCCTACCTCTGGAGATTATTATTTAGACAATGAATTGGTGTCTAAACTAAATAGTCAACAATTAGCAAAGATAAGGAATAAAAAAATAGGTTTTATTTTTCAATCCTTTGCATTAATAAATGAGTATTCTGTTTTAGAAAACATACAGATTCCTCTTAAATATAGAAAAATTCCTTTAAAAGAAAGCAAGATAAAAGCTTTAGAGTATCTTAAAAAAGTAAACCTTGAAGAATGTAAAAAGAAAAAACCTTCTCAGCTTTCTGGAGGTCAGCAGCAAAGAGTGGCTATTGCTCGTGCATTAGTTGGGAATCCTGATATAATTCTTGCAGATGAGCCTACTGGTGCATTAGATCAAAAGAATGGAGAAGAGATCATAAAACTCTTACTTGATATAAATGCACAAGGTAAAACTGTAATTATCATCACCCATGATAGCGGTATCGCTTCTTACTGTAAGCGTAATATAGTTATTAAAGATGGTAAAATAGTTGATGATTTAGTTTTATAGATGTACCATTTTTCGAACCGCAATCTATTTTTAAAACTCTCACGGCTTCTGGTGAGAGAATTTAAAAACAATAAATTTTATTGCGAAGCGGTACATCCATAGCTCATTAGTAAGAAAATAGCCTGACATCATACTTCTGATGTCAGGCTATTTTCCTATAACTTAACCACTCATCTTATAAAGGTACCACTTACAGGTTTCCTTAATATATTTAATCTCAATGTTTTTATCTATATTATTGATAGTACTTATGCAGTTGAATACGATGCTCTCAATTCTATCAACCTTTATTTCATCAACCTTTAATATCTTTTTTATAGTGAAAACATTATAACTATCATCCTCTGAAAATACTCTAAATCTTACCGGTACTATCTTTCCATCCTTGTTAAAGGCAGCTACCATTTCAATATTCTTGTTCAACACCATTTTTCTCACCTCTAAATTTTATCATTCTTATTATATAAGAACACCCGTTCGCAAGTCAATATATGGTGTATAAATTTTTCCTTTTAATATAATAGGCAGCTTTGCTTTTACACAAAACTGCCTACTCTTGTTTTAATTAGAAAATTTCTTATCTATAAAGTCAAAGAATATATTACTGGCAAAATTACTAAAGCCTGCATCAGAAACCTTTTGCTTCATTTGTGCTTTTATCTCATCAACAGAGTCTGAAGCTACATATGTATTGCCGAAATAATCATCAATATGTTTTTCCATCTTTTCTAATAAACCTAAATCATCTGAAGAAAAAGTCTTTGAAGTACCTGTAATTATTTTTGAGTTTATTCCTTTTAAGCTTCCATGTTCTTTATAGTATTTTTTTGTATTATCAAACATGGATCTTACATCACTCTCAACTTGCTTTGCAGTATCTTTATCCATAAGCTCATAGGACTTTTGAGGAGAAGTTCCTGCAAAATGTATACCTAGGTTATCTTTGTTTTCTATAAACCATATTCTACATTTCACTGATGAAGCATACAAACCTGAGTTCATATTAAAAGCTTTTTCAAGTCTTTGTTTTTTCTCAGTCTTTATATCATCAGCAAAATCAGCTTCGTCAATTTTCTTTAGTATTTCATTATACTTAGTTACTGTGCCATTTACATAGCCATCCTTATACCCTGCATTTCCGATTTCTCCTGTCCAGTCAAACAGTTCCTTAAAATCTTCTGCAGTAGGTAGTTTTCCTTTTTCGGATAATACTAAGTTATCCTTTAGATAATTTAGCTTATCTTCTTGAAGCTTTTCTTTATCCTTTTCTACGTTTCTATAGTTTGAATAATCTTTCGTTTGTATTGTTGTACTGACTTTATTTATCTCCATTTAGCTTGAGAACCTTGATAGGTTCTACTCCTCCCCTCATAAAACATTTTAATTGCAAAAGCTTTATAATGTACCCAATAAGTACTAAATGTTATAATTCTAATTTTTATGATACTCTTACTCAAAACGTCTCATCATAATTTTTACATAATATCCACAAAGTTACCATTTAATTCTTTTTCGTTTATTATTTTAAATACTTTAATAAAATAATCTTGATATATAAAGTTAACTTCCATAAATAAGAAATTTCTGTAAATAACACAAGTCATTCCCCATGGTAGTAATTTGCTGTGAGAGATGTCTTTTTTTCTTAATATCCCCTTTACTTTCATAACATAAAGTGCTTCTAAACGGCTTTATCACGCCTCTCCTTTATGCTACACTATAATAGTATAATTTTAATATTTAACAAACAAATGATGAAACTTTATTGGAGGAAAATATCATGCACAACCTATTTAAGCCGGCAATACGACTTATGAACAGATTGAAGTATCCTCAAAAATTTGGAATTATAATGATCATATTCCTTATTCCACTATCAATCCTTTTGTTCTTTCAAATTGAAAACCTAACTTCCACCGTAAACGTATCCAAAAATCAACTTAACGGTCTAAAATACGGGGCAGAAGTTAGTTCATTAATTCAAAAGCTTCAACAGCACAGAGGGTTAATGTCTATCTATTTAAGCGGAAAGACTGATAATAAGTCAACAATAACTGAAAAAAATTCTGAGATCGATAAAATTGTTGATAATATAGCAAAGCTAGATGCTAGCTATGGTAAAGCTTTCTCAACCTCCTCAAAGTGGAGCGAAATAAAGGATACTTGGGCAAAATTAGAGGATGAAAGTTTTAACCTTTCCCAAGCAGATTCAGTTAAAAGACATACAGACTTAATATCAAACACTTTGGATTTAAAAATGGATATTTCAGATGGCTCCAAACTCTCTTTATTAAATAATCTTGGAGAATTCTATTTATCTGATATGGTTATTAATAAACTTCCTAATATCACAGAACAAATAGGACAATCAAGAGCTTTAGGCTCTAGTATCGCAACTAAGAAAAATATCACAAGTGATGAAAAGTATAGACTTCTTTCCCTTACTAAATCTATGCTAGATTCAATCCATGGTACTAGACGTGACATGACTATAATATATGCTAACAATCCAGAGGTTAAAGATAAATTAGTCAATGTTACTGGTGGCGTATTAGATGAAACAACTACTCTTGTTAATACAATAAATACTGAACTAATAGAAAAAGAAGTCATTACATTGGATTCCAATAAATATTTTAATGAGGCAACAGCAGTAATTGACAATGTATATGGTTTAATTAATCAATCTTCTGATATATTAGTTCAGCTATTGCAAAATGATATGCAAAAGGAAACTTTGAAAAGAGATATAGTTATAGGAGTCATTATTTTAGCACTTTTACTTATAGTTTATCTATTTGCTGGTTTCTATTTAGCAATTAAGGAAACTATAAATGTTATTGAAGGTGCTTCAAACAAGCTTGCTTCAGGAGACTTAAATGTACATATTAATCATCCAGTTAAAGATGAAACAAAACTAGTAATAGACTCATTGAATAATATTGCAAAGGCCTTTGCCTCAATAGTATCTTCAGCAAAAGTAGTTACAGATGAAGTGGCAAGTTCTTCTAAGGATTTATCCGTAATTACCTCTCAATCCTCCTTGGCTGCTAACCATGTGTCTAACGCAATGCAGGAGGTAGCTTCTGGTGTTGATCTTCAGCTTGAAAAAAGCAATGATATCTCCTCTTCTTTTGAAGAGATAGTAAAAGCAATGCAAGATATAGCAGGAAATTCCTTAGAAGTTACTGACGCCTCTATTAAGATGAAGGAAGAAGCAGAACAAGGTTATACCTCTGTAAGACAATCTATTGTACAAATGAATAATGTAAGTACTTCTGTTAATGAGACAAACTTAATCATCCAAGCTTTAGGTGCAAAATCTAAAGATATCAGCGGCATAATTGCTACCATAACAGAAATAGCCTCACAAACAAATTTACTTGCTTTAAATGCTGCTATCGAAGCTGCAAGAGCTGGAGAGCAAGGAAAAGGCTTTGCCGTAGTAGCTGATGAAGTAAAAAAACTTGCAGAAAAGAGTGCTCAGTCAGCTAGTGAAGTATCAAAGATAATAATGTCAATACAACGTGAGACAGACTCCTCAGTTGTAAATATGAACAAGGTTATGCTATCCGTAAAAGAAGAACTAAAAACAGTACATGAATTTGAAAATGTTTTGACTAGTATCGTAGACTCTGCTAAAAAAGTCAGTGAACAGATTCATGACGTTTCCGCAACAGTTGAAGAAATATCCGCTAGTTCTCAGGAAGTCTCACTTCTTGTCACTGAAGTAGATTCCATGGCTAAGACCTTCTCTGATAAAGCTCAACATGTAGCTGCGGCTTCTGAAGAACAGCTGTCAGGAATAGAAAGTATAGAAAGTGCTACAGGAGTTATACATGGGCTTGCTGAAGCCTTGAAGGTTAAGATTGATACTTTTAAAGTATAGTTTACCAAGTCATAGACTTCTCATACTAAGTAGCTGTCTTTACGCACTATCATTGCATTATATCTAAAAACATGCAATTTTTAGATATAATGTAAGAAAGACAAACAGGTTTCTTATAAAAAATTTAATAATATGAACACTATAATTAAACATAGTTTAAAGCAAAAAGTGGCTGTTATTTGTTATTCAACAGCCACTTTTCTTATACTCATATATTATAAAAATTTCATAGCTCAACTATTAATTTATACATGCCAGATAATCACCAAAAGACTGGATTTTCAAACAAATATAAATTAAGTTTCGAAATAAGAACTCTTTAGTTCATTAATTCACAAAGCATATACCTTCAACTTTTATAAATACTTCTCGCACACTATATCAACATATTTTTTAGCATCCTTTAGTTTTGCACCAGTGATATCCCTATACCTCTTAACAGCTTTAATCTTCTCACCATCTAAAATATGCTTCTTTAGTTCAGCATCATCAAGTTCAACTACTTCATATCCATGAAGTAGTCTCATTTCTTTGTCCCAAGCTTTTGAACCCTTCCTTATAGAGAAAAACACCATAGCAATTATATAAATTGAAAGTTTTAAAAGTAATGTTAAATTACTAAGATCTATTAAATCGCCAAATATACTCCTTATAATTATATAAAATACAATCAATGGTATAAGTACACTTCCAATTAATATTGCCGTCGTTAATACTAAAAATCTACCTTTTCCCATGGCTTCATGCTTAAGCCACTGCTCTCTTTGTTTATCTTTATCATACACTTTCATAAGTTCTCCACTCTCTATAGCCTTATATAATCTATAGAACTACCCCTGGTTCTTCAGTACTAGCAGACCCTATATCGGATAATTCTTTTAGCACTTCTGCGAAAAGCTCGTACAACTCTTTTAGTCTTTCTACATCTTTAATTACACCAACAACGTTGAAATAAAGCTCATCAACTCCATCAGGGAAGTGTGATTTGAAATATCCTTCATCGTCTTTAATCTCAAGACTTATACTAGGCTGATATTCTATCAATCTTCTTATATTATCATTTGCAAACAAAGCTTTTACTTTGCTTTCACTATTTCCTTTTATTATGAAAGCATCATCAAACTGTGGATATCCAACATTAATATCCTCCATACCAAACATCTTTCCGATCCCACTGAATATACCACTTCTATATATCTTGAAGTAAAAATTATCAAGATTTACAAAAGGTGCTCTCATTCTTGTGTAGGTTATTGTTGATTTTCCTGTGGAAACTACGTAGGTATCAAGCACAACAGTCCAATTATCTACATGTGCCTCAACTCTATCACCTTTCCAAATTCCATTATATACATAGTCCGCATTAATTTCTCGTGCTAGCTGCTGCCATATTTCTTTTTTACTTGGTCCAAATAGTCCCATAAAATCCACTCTCCTTTAACCCTTTTCCCATGACTATAAGTATGCAGAATCCTACCGTTCTTAACTAATCTGTTTGTTTAGAATCTAGATTATCTATTTATTTTTAATAGCTACTATTTAATTATAGCAGGATTTATGGAGTAAGTTGGTCTTCCATCCCTATATGTATTGGGATATTTTTCAGTATACCCTATTCCTAGTTTATAAACATAATCCCACATTTGTTCATTTATCTTGAGTTTTCTCATTTCAATAACATCAACATCATCCAATACAAACTCAGCAATTATTGGATGAACTTCCCGGTGTAGTAGCATATGTACTATCATCAAGTGTCTTCGTCATTGTTATTTCCCACCTTATTAAAATATTTATACTATCATTTCAAATATAGTTTATCATAAAAATAATACCATCACCAACTCATCAAATACTTATGGCATAGAAATACTTATTTAAAAGAAAACAAGCTTTCCCCTAAAGGAAAGCCTGCTTTCTTATACCTTATTTATATTCTAGTATTACACTGTCCTTTGCAGCCATTTTCTCATCAACATATAAGTCTAAAATCTCATGATCATTTTGATTTGCAAGTATGAGCATAATTGTATCATCTAATTCTTTATCCCTAAGTAGTTTCTTATCGAAGCTTATTAGAAGCTCACCTTTTTTTACTTTCTGGCCTTCTTCACAGTGTATATTGAAACCTTCACCTTTTAAAGCTACCGTATCAATTCCCACATGTATCAGGATTTCCATTCCATCCTCGGTCTCTATACCAACAGCATGTTTACTTTCCTTCATAATTGTGACGATTCTTCCATCACATGGAGAATAAACCTTGTTATCTACTGGAGAAATAGCTATACCTTCTCCCATCATCTTTTGAGAAAAAACCTCATCCTTAACAGCTGATAAATCCATACTTGTCCCATTAACAAAAGCATATAAAACTTTTTTATTTTTGTTTACACCTTTAAACAAATTCTTAAACATATCCACCTCTACTATTTTAATTCTGGCCAGTAATCTTTATTAGCTTCGATCATCTCATCTAAGATCTGCTTAGCTACAAAGGCTGAAGGTATTGGTTTGTTCATGGTAAATGCCATAAGGGCTTTTTCATAAGAACCTTCAATTGCAGCTTCTACCACTAGTTTTTCACAAGCTTCTTGCTGTTCTATCAAGCCTTTATAGAAGGTTGGAATCTCGCCTACTCTAATTGCTTCAGGACCGTCTTTCGTGATGTAAGCTGGTATTTCCACCATTGCATCATCTGGTAGGTTTTTAATAGCACCATTATTTTCAACCATAACTAGATGTCTCTTTCTCAAGTCAAAAGCTAAGCTCATAGCTACTTCAACGATAAATTCTCCATGTACTCCTGTGAAGAATTGAGTAAGATCTATTTCACCAGTTGCACTATATTGATCTACAGAATCAAATATCTTCTTTTCTCTTCCTTCCATTACTTCATTAGCTCTAGTATGATTCTTATCTGCATCTTTAACTATGCTGTCTCCTAGTAGATAATATTGCATATAAGTGTTTGGAAGATACTTAGGGAACATTCTCATTATATATTTTGCATTGTCAAAGGTATGAAGCCAAGAAGCATCATTATGTCTTACTTCACTTCTTGAATCTGGCGGAATATATCCATGTTCAGCTACATAAGCTTTTAATTCTTCGGTTTTATCTTCACCCTTTACTCTTATCTTTGTAAACCAACCAAAGTGGTTTAACCCAAAGTAATCTGCTTCAATATCATGCCTATCACAATCTAAAATGTTAGCCATATTTCTCATAATAGCCACTGGCATATCACATATATTAAGAATTCTAGCCTTTGGTCTTAACTTATGCATAGCTTTTGCCACTATTGCCGCAGGATTAGAATAGTTTACAATCCAATAGTTAGGGCTTGCATACTTTTCGCAGAAATCTATCATTTCCACCATAGGGTATATGGTTCTTAAGCCATAAGCAAGTCCTCCTGGTCCACAGGTTTCTTGTCCAACTACATCATACTTTAGCGGAATTTTTTCATCTTGCTCTCTTAATTTATATAGACCCACACGCATTTGAGCAAATACAAAGTCTGCATCCTTGAAGCCTTCTTCTGGATCTGTTGTAAATATGAGCTTTACCTCTGGATCAAACATCTCAACAACTTTTTTTACTATTACTCCAACCTTATTTTGACGTTCTTCATTTATATCATATAGTCTTAACTCTGATATCTTAAAGTCATCTTTTCTTGAAAGTAAACTTTTTACGATTCCTGGTGTATATGTGCTTCCACCGCCTACGATTACTAGTTTGAATGTTTTCATTTTATTTATTCCTCCTTAAAATTACTACAATGTTTCAATTGTTTCTAAAGCTTCATCTACGATTGTTCTAATTTTATTTATTGTAAGTCCATACACAACTTGAATATTATTGCCTTTTCTAACTACTCCTGAAGCTCCTGTATTTTTTAAAGCTTTCTCATCAATTATGGTATTATCAATAACCTCTACTCTAAGCCTTGAAAAACAGTTATCTACAGATAAAATATTCTTTTTACCACCTAAAGCTTTTAT
Organism: Clostridium yunnanense; assembly: GCF_016595795.1. Classification (GTDB taxonomy): domain Bacteria; phylum Bacillota; class Clostridia; order Clostridiales; family Clostridiaceae; genus Clostridium_AR; species Clostridium_AR yunnanense. Next base: position 62,281 of record NZ_JAENHN010000059.1, on the reverse strand, counting down.
GATGGTTATAGCTTTTTCTCTATCTTCTGCTTCTTCATTATTCTTACTACCTGATTTCATTTGTTTTTTTACAACTGCAGCATTTTCATTTAAATCCATAGCTGTATCTGCGTCATCATCTTCTCTTCCTGGAGTTTTTAGATTTAGTTTTTCAGTCATAAATTTAAATACAAAGAAGATTACAACGATTTCAACAAGACCAACTAATACATATATAGGCCAATGAGTTTTACTCACTCCAGCTGGTAAGTTTATAACAAGGAAATCTAAAATACCATTTGTAGCACAAACTCTTACATTTAATAAGTAAACAAACATCTGGAACAAGCCATCAATCACTGAATATACGAACCATAATAGTGGTGCTGCAAATATAAAGGTAAATTCTAAAGGTTCAGTAATACCTGCAATAACTGCTGTTAAGGTTGATGGAACAAGCTGAGCTTTTAAATTATTACGTTTACTTTTCTTAGCTGTGAAGTAAAAGGCTAAGGCCACACCAATAACACCAAAGGTTTTAACTAAACCATAAGTTAAGAATCTTGCCGAATCTCTCATCATTGTTACACTTGGATCACTTAATAATGCAAGGAATACTGGTTTTGCACCTATTACATTCTGTCCGCCTATCATCATCTGATCTCCAACAGATGAGTATAAGAATGGCGACCATATTAAATGATGTAATCCAGTTGGTACTAAGAATCTATTTAAGAATCCATATACAAATACTCCAATAGCTCCTGCCGAGCTCATAAATCCTGTTAAAGCTGTAATTCCGCTAGCAACGGTTGGCCATACATAAGTAGTACCAATACTAAATACTGCAATTATAGGAATCATCATAACAAATACAAGCTTGCTGTTACCATAAGGAGCCATGGCACCTTTAAATTCTTTTGTTACATATTTATTGTGAACTAAGGCAACTAGAACACCTAAGATCATTCCTAGAAATACACCCATATCAGTTACATGGAAACCAAGTTGTATTGTTTGTCCAGTTCCATATAATGCTCCAGCCGTATCCCCTTTTGCAATTTTGCCTGATAGTTCTAACCATTTACTGTTTGCACCTAAAAATAAAATATAGGACATTATAGAAACGAAAGCTGCTTCCGCTTTTTTCTTTTTAGCCATTCCCATAGCTATTCCCACACAGAATAAAATACTTAAGTTACCCATAATAGGCGATAGCATTCCATTAAAGAATTTACCTATGGTCCAAATCATACCTTTTTCAGTAACAAAGGTTGTATTAGTAAAAACTGCAGTTAATGCAATAGACATACCTACTATTGGTAAAAATAAGACCGGTCCGATCATAGCTTTGGCAAACTTTTGCATGCCATTTAAAATCTTATCCTTCATTTAATATACCCCTCTACTATTTAATAAATTGTCTTTGGTAATTACCTGAACTTAGAATAACATGTTTAATAACCCTTGTTAATAGCTTTGGCCATTTCAGCAACATGTTGACCAAAGAGTGAACATGTTTACATTTACATAGAACAAATTCTTCTTTTTATTCGTTAACTTATATTATGCTTTAAGGCAGTTACACTTATTTATCCACCTATTTAATTTAATTGCAATTTATAAAAAGAAAAAACTACCCTGAGAAAAACTCAAGATAGTCTCTTTAATACTCTACAAACTGTTCATAACCTTATCTAGTAAATACTCCATTACAATCATCACTCTTGCATAAAAATAATTGGCAGTTATATTTCTATCATCAAGCTCTTTATCATCTAAAATAGAAAAGTGAATTGTTGATTTCTTTGCCATATAACTTGTTTGATTTCCGGTAAAACTTACGATATCTAAATTATTTTTAGAGGCATAATCTATAACCTTAGTAACGCTCTCTGTCTCCCCACTTTTAGATATGCCTATAACTAAAGAACCACCTACTTGGTTATTATCGTAGACCCCATAGGAATTAGTCTTAATGCACTTAAAACCTAGCACAAGCATTTTCCTACAAAAAAATTCAGCTATAGGTCCAGAAAAACCAGTGGCAGTAATGAAAATAATATCTTCTCTATGCTCAATAAGAGTAGCTACAAAATCATCTATCTTAACTTTATCTATTCCATCAATAAAGCTAGTTATATCAGAGGTTCTATCCTGATTTTTCTCCTGATTTTTAACGATAAAATTCAAGCGATATATCATATCTGTATATCCTGTATATCCAAGCTTTTTAGATAATTTAATCACTGTAGCTGCAGAGGTATAGTTTATATTGGCAACCTCTCTAACGCCTTTATTAAGTACCAAATCTATATTATTAATTATATATTCAAGCACTTGTCTCTCTACTTCAGTTAACTTATAATTATCGGCAATCTTATAAATATCAAACTTCATTTATTGCTCCTCCTATGCTGTATATAGATGTACCACTTACTAATAAAATTTATTCCTGCTCCAATGGATATTCTTTTATCTATTTTTATAATATCATACTTTATAGCACTTCTATTATATAGTTAAATTTATCTATTCTATAATACTGAAGTTTCTTATTATATTTTTCAAATTCAGCTTTCAGCAAATCAATATAAGAGTAGTACTCATCTTTTATCTCCTCTACTTGGGACTGAGGTAAAGCTTTTAAAACTTCCTCTTCAGAAGCTTTACTTTCAAACATCAAATCCCCCATAACAATTACTCCATCATCCTTCAGTACTCTCATAATTTCCTCTATAGCAATATATTTTTCAGTTTCGTTTAGATGATGAAAAGCATAGGTTGAGATGATTACATCAAAGGATTTATTGTCATAAGGAATCTTCAAAAATTCTCCGAGTCTCACCTTAAGCATAGGATACTTTTCCTTTGCTACTGAAAGCATTTCTCTGGACTGATCTATTCCTATGATATTGTAGCCACCATTTAAAAACTTCTCTGCTAAGTTACCTGTTCCTACACCTATTTCAAGAACTTTAAGATCCTTTCTACCCAAAGCCTCCACTAAATCATATACCTTCTGTAGGATTAAATCGTAATTCTTATATATTTTTAGTTCTCCTATATCCCTCTTAACATCTTTATCATAGGATCTTGCCCAGCTATTAAAGTTCCACTTATCCTTCCACTGATTCTTTATATCATTCAGTTTGTTGCTTTCACTTACTATCTCTAACAAATCTTCCTTCACCTTAAAGTCATCATTTTCTTCATAGATTTTATCAATCACTTGCTCCAAAGACTTTCTTATTGTATTAAGTCTATGAATTTCATCATTGACCAATTGCCATTGATTATTAAAGTGAGTTAAATAATTCTCTTTTTCATTACTTTTCAGTATATTTTTAATTGAATCAACACTAATACCTATGGATCTATAAGTTAATATAGATTGTAGCCTTACAATATCCTCTTCATTAAACCTTCTATATTGATTATCATCCTGTCTTATGGGTGTCAGCAATCCCTTCTTCTCATAAAATCTAATCTTGTTTGTAGTAATATTAAACATTTCAGCTATTTCGCTAATATTGTAACCTTTATTCATATCTTCCCCCCCTTAGAACTTATCCTTCTTTTATTCTAAACTTTCGCCTTAGGCTAAAGTCAAATAAAATATACTAGTAATTTTACTTATTTATTTATTTATTTATTTATGGATCAGTATTTCAACTTATAAAAATAGCCTTAACCACATACAATTCGCGGTTAAGGCTATAGAATTTATTAAGTTTATCTGAATCTCTAGGATTCTAAATACTTGACCTTACTTCTTAGTTGCAGTCATTGCTATAAGTGTAAGATAGTTTTCTGTATCAGCATCATGTAAATCATAATCAGCGGTTGCTCTCCAAATGTCCTTACCATTTTCAATGGTTTCTGCATAAGTAACATCAACTATACCAGTTTTTTGCCACAAATCCTTCCACCACTTTGCACTATGAAAACAGTACATATCAGGCTCCCAATGTGCCTTCATGGACTCTGGTAATCCATCACTAAACTCTCTTGTAAGTCCAGGGCTCACAATTCCAAACTGCCCGCCTTGTTTAACTAACTTAGAGTAATAGTTAGGTAAATATATTTCATCTGTACCAAAATAATGGTATGCATCAATACTTATTGCTGCATCAAAATAATTATCAGCATATGGCAGAGCATGAGCTTCTGCGCGAATTGGGAACACCTTATCCTCTACACCCATTTCAACAAAACGACGGTAATTATCAGAAGGGTTTATCCACAAATCGTTTGCAAATACAGTTACACCAAACTCTTTAGCTAGAAATATTGATGTAAGTCCCATACCACAGCCCATATCTAGTATACGCATACCTGGCTTTAGCTCCATCTTTTCAGAAAGGATTTCAATAAGCCACATAGCATTTGGACCAAGCATTTTGTTTTCTTCGAAGAACTTTCCATATTTATTATAATACTTTTCACAACGTTCAAAATTTCTCAATTTTTACAATCTCCTTTATTATGTTATTCTTTTTATTAAACCTTAAATGCATATAAGGCGGTAAAAGAATAGCACGCAAAGAGATAATATATTTAAATAGTATCTAAGGCGTGTTATTCAGAAACCACCCTTGATACACTGCTCTTTTTATTCATCACAAAAACACTTCCTTTCATAAATTATGTGATAATCATACCATATACTATTTTTACTGTAAATATTTTCTATAATCTGTTGATAAAATTTAGATATTTATATAATTATCTAATTTGAATATAGAATAAAATCTATATTTTGGTAAGGGAGTTATCAAATTATAGAATTTTTTTACTTCAACTTTAGCAAATTAGGAACAGTTCTGTTAAATTTACAGTAGAGGTTCCAAAAGCAACTTATGCTGTTTTCACAACTATACCAGCTAATACCGGCGCTGAAGCTTCTGATAATGAGTTTGCTGACGTGATTAAGCAGACTTGGAAGTATATATTTGAAGATTGGTTTAAAGATAGTGACTATATATTTGATGAGACAAAAATAGATTTTGAATATTATGATGAAAGGTGCCATCCAGCTATCGGTGCTGTAATGGATATTTATGTACCAGTATTAAAAAATGAATTATAATCTCTACGAAAACCTGTAGGGTGAATAAGTCTTTTAGCTGGATGGCTTAGAAACTATTTAAGTATTTGAAATGGCTAGATTTAGTTAGCATTAAAACTTTATATCTTTTTTATAGTAAAAATAAGCTGGAGAATCCTGTGAGAGTTTTAAAAATAGGTTTCGGATTGAAGTGGTTCATCTTTAGATGAACCACTTCGTAATAAAATTTATCTTACTGTAAGCCCTTATATTCAACGCAACTTCTTCCACTTTCGTATCTTAGTTCTGAAGGACTTGAACGGAGCAACAGTATTAATATGTATCCACTTCCATATAGGCCAATTTGAAGGCGTTGATGATGCCCACTTTCTCCCACCTTGCTGAAATAATTCTTCATCTGTATAACTGTTAATAAGTTGGATAATCTCCTGTACTACCTTTATAAAAATAATGCATAATTCATTAAGCGTATATCCATTGTATTGTTTATAAAAACTTTCATATAATCCACCGAGGTTATTCCACTTGTAGTCCGAAGTTGGAGTAATAACAATAAGTCCTTGTTGTTCTTGTTTCTCCCAATCTAGAATAAGCTTCATCCACCCCAGCTGATATGCAATCATTTGAGTAGGCGTTCTATCAACACCTTCAATTAACCTATCTTTATCATTTTCATCAATATCATTAAACTCTTCTATGAATAACTTTGCACGACTTGAAATTTCTAAAATTAATTCTTGTCTATTTTGGTATTCTATCATTTTACACCTCATTATTAAAAATTTACTCATTGATCTCAACCATAATTGGAGTGATATCCTTCAAGTATAAAGTATGTACCACTTTGGAATAAAACTTATTATTTTTTTAATTCTCTTGTTCGAAAACTTATATACATTATTTTGAAATTCATGCTATAATTAAGTCTATATTAATTATAACTTAATTGAAATTATACCTAAATTAAAGTATTAACTAAAGGAGAAGACATAAAAGACATGCGTGATAATATTAAGAAAATCCTATATATCATATTATTAATATGGACAGTGATAACATTATTTATTGTATATAAGAAGATAGAATTTCCTTTTCTCATCCAATTCATAGTAAGTTATGTTATATGTCTACTATTGGCAGCCATATATTTTATAATCTCTATACTGTTAAATATGAGAAAGCTAAGCATGAGCACGATAAGAAAAATGCTGCTAAAGTTTATTATTGTCTCTTTTGTACTTTGGGCTTTCAACGTACTATTTACTTACTTAACTAAAGGTGAATTAATACTAAATGATAAAATCTTATTACCTATAGCTTGTTCTTTCGGCTTAACTTTTGGAGAGATGGTATTTTTTAAAAAGAATGAATATTAAATATTATAATGGGTTGATGCAAGATGAGACAATTTGATTCATCTGTATCAACCCACTTTTATTGTATTGAAATTTTACACTATATATAGATAAACTACTTCAGTCCTTAAACTCCTAGGATAAATTCTAATATTAAGTAGTTTATCTATCTTTAAATATCCCTATATAACACCTACTTTTATAAGCCAAAAAGGGGCTAGCTTTAATTTTTGCCATATCTCCTGCAACTCTATTTTTCTTTAGAATTACAAAAAGCTATATACTTGTCACTCCAAACTTTAAGGCTGTCCAAAACTTCTGTAAATTCCTTGCCAATGTCGCTAAGGTCGTACTCTACCTTTGGGGGAATCTGAGCATAAACAGTTCTAGTAACCACACCATATTCTTCTAAAGCACGTAGTTGTTTAGTTAGTGTAGCTTGTGTTATCTCTGGCAAAAGTCTTTGTAGTTCATTAAATCTAAGCTTTTTTTCACTTAAATGATGTAGAATAATCACTGCCCATTTTCCTGATAATATCCTTTGTGCAGTTGCGTATGGGCATCTTCCAAATAATTCTTCTTGTGTTAACATATATCCTCCTTATAAAGAGTTCCTATGTCGAAACTTAAGTTATACTTGTTCGAAAATCGCGGCTTCTGGGGATTTTCGGATATGTATAACTTGATAGTTGAGCTAGGAACTCTATATGGATATACCACTTCGTAATAAACTTTATTATTTTTAAATTCTCTCATCAGAACCCATGAGAGTTTTAAAAATAAATTTCGGTTCGAACTGGTACATCTATAGTATCTTTTAAGATACTATGTATTAAAAATAATTGTACTTGTTTTAATTTATGTAGGCAAATATAATTTGTGTATAGTTAATTATATCACTGAAATTTTTGATAAACAAATAAAACCTATATGGAGGTGTAAAATATGAAAATATTAGTAACAGGTGCTACAGGAAAGCTAGGTTCAAAGGTGGTGGAAGCCTTATTAAAGGTTGTACCAGCAAGTGATCTTGCAGTTAGTGTTCGTGACCCTAAGAAGGCAGAAAGCTTAAGAAATAGAGGTGTTGAGGTTAGACAAGGTGACTTCGATCATCCTGAAACACTAACCACAGCCTTTGCTGAAGTTGACAGACTTTTGATTATTTCAGCTGACGGTGACAATGAAACAAGAATAAGACAACACTCAAATGCAGTGACTGCAGCAAAAAAGGCTAACGTTAAGTTCATTGCATATACTAGCGTAGGAAATGCAAGTGAAAGTTCTTTGTTTCTAGCTCCAGTACATCGTGCCACAGAAGAAGCTATACTAAGAACAGGCATACCTTACTGTTTCCTAAGAAATAACTGGTACTTAGAGAATGAGATCGGAAGCATTCAAGGAGTACTTGCAGGTGCGCCTTGGTTAACTTCTGCTAGTACTGGTAAGGTAGGCTGGGCATTACAGCAGGATTATGCAGAGGCTGCTGCAGCGGTACTATCAGGAAATGGCTTCGAAAATACAATCTTTGAACTTTCAGGAGAACCATTGACTCAAGAACAATTGGCAGCTAACCTTGGATCTGTATTAGGTAAAGAGGTAACAGTTCACCAAATGGATGATGCCGCTTATGGTGAAGCTATGAAAAGCACTGGAGTACCTGATTTTGTAGTACCTATGCTTCTAGACATACAAAAAGCTATTAGAGATGGAGCACTAGATATAAATAGTAATGATTTTGAAAAACTTCTTGGTCGTAAACCAACACCAATCATTGAGGCACTTACACAAATTGCTAATGCTATTTCCAATAAATAGAGTTATTTTAAAAACTTGAATTTACTAATTTCAGTAGTAAAACACCCTATTTCCCTCTAATTTAAATAATAGAGAGATCCTACAAATAAAAATCGACTTGTCCATTTTGGGCAAGTCAATTTATTTTTGCATATTACATTTTAAGTATTAAAAATCATTTTTTATTTTTTTATTAAAAGTTTATTGTTTGAATGATAAGATATTATTAGCATAATTAATCCAAATAAATTTGGAATTATTAAGTTAGTATCCCGAAACACATTTTCATAGTTTGATAAAGGTGTTAAAACTATCGCAATGGCTACAGATGCTATCATCCCAATAAAAGGAACTATTATAATTATCTTTTTAATTTTCGCCATTACTATACTGATATAATAGAATATAACACTACATATCCAAAAGTTAACCACAAGCCATGCGTGGGATATCCTAATATAGCCTTTTGATTTGAAGTAAGTAAAAGTTAAAACAATGATTATACATAAAACAATTATAGGTGCAAAATAAATAAGTTTTAACATTTTATCTAAACGCTTCTTCATATTAAAATTAATTTTATCGTGGTGCTCATAAAAAATGCCTGTGGAGATTATTAATAAAATTGCTATTAATAAACTAAATCCTAAAAATAAGTATGTCATACCTGATTCTCACCCCTTCTAAAACTGTAAGATACAACATTTCCATTATATCTCAGTTAAAACATAATAATCAAGTACACCTTACAAACTTATCTTAAGCCTAATGCTCTGCCATAATTGATTATCCAGATAGATATTCCAGTTCCATTAAAAACTAGGCGGATAACTCTTTTAAGTCTTAATAAGTTGATACTATCTCTCTTAATAATTCTATATTTTTGTCTATATCACCCTTCACTTCTAACCTGTGACCAGCTCCATCTATTAATTTTAAAGGAATATTTTCTTTCATACAGTGTTCCTTAAGAATATTGGTATTTAATAGTTTATCTCTTGTACCAGCAACTACAATAATAATATCTTTATCCTTCTTAATATAAGGTAAAGTTTCTCCAATAGGCGTTAAATATATATGTCTTGCTTTAATACATAGCTTTTCCTCAATCCACCCTGCTACTGCTGTGCCCATGCTTTTAGAAACAAATACTATATCCTCATATTGAGCTAAATCAATAGCACTAAGTTTTGCTAGTACATCACTCTTAACCACTTCTATAAACTGAACTAAAGAGTTATATTTATTTGTAAAATCGCCATAATTAATAGCTACTTTTTCATATCCACTAGTTTCAAACTTAAATCCTGCATAATATAGCAATGGACAATCTGCGCTATAATTTGCACCTGGAAATATCACAACTATTTTCTTGCTTTCCATACCGTTCCCCCTAATACCATGTATACTATTAAAAATATTTTAGGTTGTAATTTTCTATTAAATGTTCCTTCTAATCATTTATCCCAGTTAAACTATACCATAAATGCACTACTTCATACCCAACTATACTCCAATAAGTCTTCTTTTAATTCATTATGTAAACTAGCTTTTATAATAACCTTATCTTGGTGAAATATATTTTATTTAAACTTAGAAGCTTTCCTTGCATAATTGATTATCTGTACATCTTTCAATATAATAGACATAAACCATACGGAGCATCTAGCTTCAAGAAAATCCGAGCCGATAATTATGCTTATTAATAATATTAAAATATTTTATCTATGAAAGTGAATCAGTATATCTATTTATATATAAGAAGAGGTGCAATTAATATATGAAATACAATGCAGAATTACTAAGACAGGAAAACTATAAACCAACCTTTTGGTCTGGAGGTATGGCAACAGAACTGACAACCTCTCCGCAAAATTCTGATTATGCCAGTCAAAACTTTTTATGGAGACTAGGAGTTGCTAAGATTGATATACTAGAATCTACTTTTACCAATCTAACAAAGGTTTCACGTAAATTAATGGTTATAGAAGGTACTTTAACACTATACCATGAAGATAAGTACAAAAAGGTACTTAACCCTTTTGAACAAGATGATTTTATGGGAGATTGGAAAACTAAAACTTATGGTAAGGCTTCAGTTTTTAACTTAATGACTAGGGAAAACTATACTGGGGAACTATTTCATCTAAATATTAATCCAAGTAGCCAGCTTAAATTCCAATATGAAACTCCACTAAATAAAGATTTAATAGCAGTTTGTTTTTACACTGTAAGTGGTGGCTTTTGCTCTACTATTAACGGTAATACTTTTGAAGCAGTTGAGGATGATTTACTTCTACTTAACTGTATAAATTCAGACCATACTCATGAATTTATGCTTTGTAATAATACTTCTGAAAATACGGATATAATAGTAAGTATAATTTATGGTGATTAATTAAAATAATTTAGTTATGTTTAAATATATGGAGCTAAAAATACATAAAAATACATTCAAAAAAGGCTTACTGTTTCCACACTAAGCCTTTAATGTCTATGATCTCTTTTATTAATATCATCTGTTATTAACTCTTTCCTCAAATTTATCTTGCAATAATCTCCAAGCCATCTTCTGTTACAAGGATTGTGTGTTCCCACTGAGCTGAAAGACTTCCATCCTTAGTAAGAGCAGTCCATCCATCATTTGGGTCTATAAATAATTCATAGCTTCCTGCATTTATCATAGGCTCAATTGTGAATACCATACCTGGAACTAAGATCATATCTGTTCCTCTTTTTCCATAGTGAGCAACATATGGTTCTTCATGGATATCTAAGCCTACACCATGACCCCCAAAATCTCTAACCACAGAGTATCCGTTTCCTTCTGCATATTCTTGAATTGCAGCTCCTACATCGCCTAAAAATCCCCACGGTTTCACTGCTTGTAGTCCTTTTTCTAAACATTCCTTAGAGATTTCAACCAATCTCTTAGCCTCTTCTGTTACCTCTCCAATCATGAACATTCTTGATGCATCTGAATAATATCCATTAAGTATAGTTGTCGCATCTACATTTATAATATCTCCATTTTTAAGCACTACATCTTTACTAGGTATTCCATGACATACCACGTTATTTATTGAAGTACAGATACTTTTGGGAAATCCATCATAATTAAGAGTTGCTGGAATTCCTCCATTTGCCACTGTGTAGTTATATGCTATATCATCTATTTCCTGTGTTGTCATACCTTCTTTAATACTTGCACTAACTAAGTCTAAAAGCCCATTATTAATCTTGGCACTTTCTCTTATACCTTGGATTTGTTCTTTTGTCTTTATTAAATCTCTTGTTGGAACTATATATCCTTTGTCTCTTAAATCAATTAATTTTTCATCAAAACTCAAGTGACATTTTTTATATTTTAAACCACTGCCGCACCAGCAAGACTCATTTCTATTCATCATCATAATTTCTTCTCCATTTATTTATTATTTAATTTTTCCACCATGAAAAAAGCATTCATAGACTTTATTGTAATTGAAATATATCTCTTCATATCCCTGAAACCATTCAAATTCTCCATTAATTATGCAGTGATATTGATATTGACCTTTCTCATACATAATTGGTCCGCGATAAGGATTTTCCTTTGATACTAAGCTTAATACTTCTTTTAAAAACTTTCCCGAAAATGCCTCATCTAATACTCTTCCAGAATAATTCATTGCCCATAATGGAATATCTTTATTCCATATTGCCTCTTCACCTGAAAATTGTTTCCCTCCGAGATATGTGTCGATGTATTTAAAATCCCCTTCTACATACTCCAAATCATGAGAATTTGGTCTTGAAGCTTTAACCTCTGAACCATTTGCCGCATATGTGGTTTTTTTAGCTCTCAGTAAAAAATCTATTGCATCATCATTTATATTATTAACTTTATTGGATTCTATAGACAAATTACAGTTTTCCTCATAGTCATTTACTAGTTTATCAATACTTACGTTAAAGAATTCACTTAATGCTATTAGTTTTGCTATATCTGGATATGACTGACCTACTTCCCACTTTGCAACTGCTTGCCTTGAGATTCCCATAATTTCAGCTAATTTCTCTTGTGATAATCCCATCGATTTTCTCAATGTTTGCAATTGTTCTTTAAAACTCATTTCTCTCACCTCATAAATTATTATACTCCAACTACCTAAAAACCTCTACCAACTAAATATAGCAATATTTGCAACTATAAGTAGCTTCTTTAGGATGAAGGGGTCCAGAAAACCCTCAACATCTCTGTCAAGGGTTCCATTAATCACGCAAAGCCTAACTTAATTTTTTGCTTTTTAATAATTATGCAATAGAAAAAAAACTAGATTAATAATAATATTAACCTAGTTTTTTTTGAAAATTGATTTCACTGATCGTTTCACCACATCGAAGAAACTTAGAGATGAAACTATATGACTTGGATCAACATAAACTCGAATAGCACGAAGTACTTTTTTTGCATCTTTTGAAGCAAAAGTATATGTACCGTTTCTCTTTGTTCTGATTGCATATCGTGGAATCCATTTTCCTTTGAACATAATTGAAGCAATTACGTAATCAACTTCTTCCCAAGGAATTTGAATAAATTTGTGAGCATCTCGAGAATTATAAAATTCAAAACCTTTGTCTCCGATCATGATTTTACCATAATCTGAAAGTCCAGTAAAAGCTGTTGCATCAATTACTAAATCCACCTTTGTATTAAGTGATTGAACCATTTTTTCTACCTCATTTCTACTTATACGCACATTTATTGTTATTATATATTCTTTATATTTTTCTATCAAGTAGTCTAAATAATGCTTTCTATAAACCTACAAAGTATTATTTTAAAGATTACAATATGAAGTATTATGTCTATAAAGTCTAATAAAAATTACATACATTTCTCAATTCACTTTATTAATTTGTAAAAATTGTTTTTTTACTATACTTTATTATAAAATAGTACATATTTAACTACTTTAAATGTTAACAAAAGCCCAGGCTAAAAGCCTAGGCTAGTTAAAAATATTACATTAAGCCGATTAAGTGGAAAACTATACCAATTACGAATAATCCAAGGATTATAACGATTGGAGATACTTTCTTCTTAAGTAACCACATACAGATAAGTGTGATTATTAATCCAGCAAGTCCTGGAATTAATGAATCTAAGTTACCTTGTAATGTTGTAACTTTACTATCAGTTAATGACATACCAGATGCTTGTTGTAATAAAGCTTGTTGTATACCTTGTGCTCCAGCTGGAAGCTTATCCCAAGCTATGAAAGCACCATCACTTAATTTAACAGTTGATACTACTGGTGCAAATCTAACAGATACCCATCTGTTAACTAATGATCCTAGTATGAACATACCAAGGATAGATGCTCCCTTTGTTATATCTTGTAATAAACCACCTGATAAATCGTCGCTGATACGAGATCCAGCTTTGAAACCAAACTCTTGTGTATACCACATAAATGCCATACGGATAATATTCCATGCTACGAAGAATATTATTGGTCCAAGTACATTACCACTGATAGCAAGTGAAGCACCTAATGCTCCTAATATTGGTCTTACAGTGAACCAGAAAACTGGATCTCCGATACCAGCTAAAGGTCCCATCATACCTATCTTAACACCTTGAATAGTTACATCATCTATTGGTGCACCATTTGCACGTTCTTCTTCTAAAGCTAAAGTTACACCAATAACTGGAGAAGCTACATATGGATGAGTGTTGAAGAACTCTAAGTGACGTTCTAATGCAGCAGCTCTATCTTCTTTAGTTGTATATAGCTTTTTGATAGCAGGAATCATTGCATATGCCCATCCACCATTTTGCATTCTTTCATAGTTCCAAGAACCTTGAAGGAAAAATGAACGGAACCAAACAGAAATACGATCGCTTTTACTTAATTTTAATTCTTTTGACATTTTCGTACACTCCCTTCTTAGTATCTATCTATAAGATCCCCGATTGGGTCACCAGTATTTGAATTTCCACCGTTACCAGAACCACCTTGTTTGCTAAGTGCTAAGTAAAGAAGAGCTAAAGCTACTCCTAATGCACCTAATCCGATAAGTGTGATTTGTGAAACAGTTGCAAGTACAAAACCTATTGCAAAGAATGGCCATACTTCTTTTGTAGCCATCATGTTGATTACCATTGCATAACCAACTGCTACTACCATTCCACCACCGATTGCTAAACCACCAGTTAACCAACCAGGCATAGAAGCAAGTAATGTACGTATTGGGTCAGCACCAATTGCTAATATTAAACCTGCAGGTATTGCAATACGAACACCTTGTAAACATATAGCAGCTATTTGCCAAAATTCAATAGCTCCAAGATTTCCTTCTTTAGCAGCTGAATCCATGAAATGTACGAATGCTGTAGCAATAGTACGACAGATAATTGTTAATAATAAACCTGCAACTGCTAGAGGAACAGCAATAGCGATTGCTGAAGCAACTCCTTCTTTACCTTGACCACCAAGAACAAGAATTATTGCAGATGCAACAGATGCTAATGCAGCATCTGGTGCTACGGCAGCACCTATGTTTGCCCAACCTAAGGCTATCATTTGAAGAGTACCACCTAGGATTAAGCAAGGTAATAAATTACCAGTAACTAACCCGATTAATGTACAAGCAACTAATGGTTGATGGAATTGGAATTCATCCAATATACCTTCTACACCAGCTAGAAATGCTACAATAATGACTAATATTATTTGAATTATATTTAAAGTCACGATTATTAAACCTCCTTTTTTCTAAATAAATTAGACTACTTAAATAATTAAATTATTTAACTTTAGCTAACTCGTCTTGTGCTTTCTTAAGTATTTCATCCATATTTCCCTTTGAATCATTTGGTACTTTACGAACATCAAAATTTAGTCCAGCTTTTTTAAGTTTATTGAATGTATCGATATCTTGCTGATTGAAAGCAAGTACTTTACTTGGTTGAACTTTACCTATAGAATGAGCCATTGAACCAACGTTGATTGTCTTCAAAGGCACTCCACCTTCTACTGCTCTAAGAACATCTTGTGGGTTTTCGAACAGTAACATTGCACGTTGACCTCCAAAATGTTGGTCATCTTTTGCAAGTTTGATCATGTGATCTACTGGAATAACATGAGCCTTTACTCCTGGAGGAGCAGCTTGTGTTATTAAGTTCTTACGAAGCTTATCTCTAGATACATCATCTGACACTACAATAATTCTTGTAGGGTTCATAGCCTTTGTCCAAGCAGTTGCTACTTGACCATGAAGTAAACGTGAGTCAATTCTAGCTAAAACATACTCAAACTTTCCTGGAGCACCTGCATTAGCTTGTTGAGTTGGAGCAGCTTTAGCAGTTACTGGTTCTAACGCTTCAGGCTTAACCTTAATTCCTTCTTTAGCTGAGTTTACAATGAAAGTTGCAATTTCATGTGCAGTTCCCATTGATAAACGTGCACCATATGCTTCAATCAGCATTGGTAGATTTAAACCAGCTACAATTGCCCATTTGTCTTTATGTTCTTCAAATAGAGCATTTGCTTGATTGAATGGTGTACCGCCCCAAAGATCAACTAAGAACAAAACCTCATCTTGGTTGTCAAAGGATGCGATTGCTTCTTTCATTTTTGCTTTAAGGTCATCAGGTCCTTGGCTTGGCATTAACGCAATAGCTTTAACGTTTTCTTGTTCTCCGAAAATCATTGAACCAGATTGTAATATGCCTTGAGCAAATTCGCCGTGACTAGCAAGAATAATTCCTACCATTTTTTTATACCTCCTAATTATATATTTGTTACAAATACAAAAAGCATGAGCATCGAAATAAAATCTATAATATAGGTTGGTATTTTATCACACTGTTTATACACTAAATTTAATCATAAAGAATAAATAATAACGTTATAAAAGTATAAACATATGATTTCACAACCAATATTAAATAATTTTATTTAACTACGCTCATGCCTAATCGAATCAGTAACATGTCGAATATTAAGTTTTTATTGTAATCTACTTAAGAACCATATCTAAATGTTTCTCGTTTGAGTACGTTTCCATATTAACATTATTCTTTCCATGTTTCAACATATTTTTAAAAAAAATTTTCATTTTTTTATTTTGTCCATATTAAAATTCCACCTACACTGCAAAGAACTGTAAGCAATTATCTGTAGTTTTCTTAATTCTATCTACGATAGCTTGCCTAATACAATTAAATATTCATGATGTTTTTCACACAATAACTACGTAGTCCTGATTATTATATTACACTTACAAATCCTTATACTTCATTAAAATTCTATTTAGCTCACTTTCTACAAAAGTTCTTAATTCAATAGGCCTGATAATTTCTACATATCTAACAATTTTCATAATATCATCCACTGCAAATTGATATTTGTACATATTGATAGTTGCTATTATATAATCTTTATCCACATTAATTTCTAGTACCTCTAGTTCTTCAAGTAGGTGACCTTTATTTTTTTCTAACTTAATAACTACAGGATATTTTTCTTTCTGAACACATGAGTTTTTAAACATGCTTTCAGAATCTCTCCAGTATTCCTCAATAACAAAATCATCAGGTAATTCAAAGGATTCATTTAAAACTTTACTATCTATTATCCGTTCACACTTAAACGTTCTTATGTTCTTATTCTTTTCACAGTACCCTATTAAGTACCAATCCATCCTTTTTACAACTATACCATATGGATGGATCCTTCTTGTTGACGTTACCCCATTGTATTTGGTGTATGTAATTTCAAGCCTCTTTGACTGAAGGACAGCATATATAATAATATCAATATATTTTAGCCCATGGCTTTCCCCCCACCAAAGTGTGTCATCAAAATGGAATCTTTTCTTAACCTTATTTAACTCAGATACTTGATTTGGAGGTAATCTTTTTTGCAATTTCATTAATGCATTATTTAGTTTCATAGCCATATCACTTTGTTTATCAGGTATTATTCCGATACTGTTAATGTAAATATTTATAATTTCCTCTTCTTGAAGATAGTCTATCCCTCCTGAATAACCCTCCATAAGATATATTCCACCATTTGGACCAGGAGTTGTGGCTAATGGAATACCTGCTTCACACAAAGAATCGATATCCCTATAAACAGTTCTCAAAGATATTTCAAGCTTATCAGCAATTTCTCGAGCTTTTATCATCCCTTGGGACTCTATTAATAACAAAATTGAAATCAACCTATGAACTCTCATTAAAAAATCTCCCGAATTTTTATCATTAAATATATATTGTTGACAATATGATGTCAATGATATGTTGTTATACTTATCATAACATATTAATTTAGAGGAGTGAAAATTTGTGATTAAAAATACTATTAATAAAAGAGTTGCTTTGGTTGCTGGAGCTACCCGTGGTGCAGGGCGTGGTATTGCTATCGAGTTAGGTGCAGCTGGTTTTACTGTTTATGTTACTGGGCGTACTACACGTATGCAACGTTCTGAGTATAACCGTCCTGAAACAATTGAAGAAACAGCTGAACTTGTAGATAAAGCTGGTGGACATGGGATTGCTGTTCAAGTTGATCATCTAAATCCGGACCAAGTTCAAAGTCTTATTGAAAGAATCGAACGAGAGCATGGAAGGTTGGACGTTCTTGTAAATGATGTGTGGGGAGCAGAATATTTAGCTGAGTGGAATGTACCCGTATGGAAACATTCACTTAAAGATGGTCTTCGTATCTTAAGACTTGCTATTGATACTCACATTATTACCAGTCATTACGCACTCCCCTTACTAATAAAAAATAAGGGTGGTCTTGTTGTTGAAATCACTGATGGTACAGCTGAATATAACGCAGAAAATTACCGTTTATCTCTATTTTATGACTTGTCAAAATCCTCTATTCTTAGGATAGCATGGTCTCAGTCTAAAGAACTTGAAGCATATGGATGTACTGCTGTAGCCTTAACTCCTGGGTGGCTTCGCTCAGAAATGATGTTAGATCAATTTGATGTAAATGAGGAAAACTGGCGTGATGCTACTAAAAAAGAGCCTCATTTTATCATTTCAGAAACACCTCGCTATGTAGGTCGCGCTGTTGCTGCTCTTGCATTAGACCCAGACTTAGCAAGGTGGAACGGTCAGTCACTTTCTAGTGGACAAATGGCAAAGGTTTATAATTTTTATGATCTTGATGGTTCACAACCTGATTGTTGGAGATATATAACTGAAGTTCAGAGTGTTGGTAAACCTGCTAATGCTCTTGGATATAGATAATTGAATAAATAAAGGCGTTTTTTAAATCATTTAACATTTGATTTTAAAAAGCGCCAATACTTTTATATTCTATACTATTAGTTAATTCCTTCACTACTGCTTTAGTGCCGGTATTAATATACTTCCTCTATCTTTATCTTCTAAAGTAAACTCATAAACTGGTTGATAGAACCCTTTGCTATCTACCTTATAAACTAGTTTAACATCTTTTATCTCTAGTTTATCCTTTAATGAATATGCATTAAACTTTCCTTCTAAAATCTTATTATAGGCTTCTTGTTCTGATATAATTTCGTATTCTTTATACTTACTGTAGGATATAATTCTATTATCAAAATTCACTACATCTTTATTATCTGCAATATTACATGTTAATTCTCCATCAAGAATATTGTCTCCTATCTTGGCCATAGCTACTGATATTTCATACCTCCCTTTACCTTTATCAACAAAATCCACTTTATCAGGTAATGTAATAGGGAACTTCTCTAGTATTTTCTTTACTTCCTCATATTTTAATCCAATTAATCCAGCAGAATTATTATGATCAAGATTACTATAGCTTGCTATTAATCCAGTATAATATACCCATACTGAGCAATTTTTATCTTTTGAATAATATAATGTTGTCTCATCATAAGCATCACTACGAGCTTCATCCACCTTAGTATTTACTGCACCTAGTATTTTACTGGCAACCTTCAAGGTATCTTCCTTAGTTCCAACACTAGCCTTATAAACATATGCTTTACTTCCTATGTCTTTAAACTTTACTTTTGTGCTTATGTTTGTATTAGCCATATTCTGACGATAGCTAAAGGCAGCACTTAGATTTCCCAGTTCCTGCTTAGAGTAGCTTATAAATATAATGCTAAAAGCTATAATTGTAATACATAGTGGTATTTGCAGACTACATATAGTTAGCCATTTGCTTCTGGTCCATCTTTTCTTATCAATTAAACTTGCTTTCTTATGTTTATCCACTATAAGTAGTATAAAAATCATTACAATCCCATAGCCTATCATGCAGCCTAATGTGTTATTAAACATATCATCTAATTCAAAGACTCCTCTTCCAGTTACAAGTTGAATAATTTCTATTGCAACTGTACATAAAAAGCCTATAAAATAAGTCATATACCATTTTCTACACTTAATAAAAGTCATAGGCAGCATAAAACCTAGTGGAACAAACATTAATATATTTAATATTATGTATCTCCAATTTACTTTCGAAAAATTATTCCAAGCCTCTATGTAAGAGCTAAATAAATGCATATTTATGCTATCATTCATTGAAGATCTCATTCCAACCGTAGCTCCCAATACTATAATTGTGTAAAGTAAAAGCATACAGTATAATACAGCTTGTCTTACTTTTATTGTCTTTGTTCCTTTTAGAAGTCTTTTATATATAATAAAATATGCAATGCTCATTATAATGGATAATAATAAAATTCCTGCACCTCCTATTAAAAGGTACTTCTTTGCAATTCCTATAACCTCTAAAATTCTCATCTTCTTTTATCCTCTCTGTTTAGCGCATTTTCTTTAATTTAGTAACTATTTGGTAATTAGTATTTATAATGAATCTTAACATCTTACTAAAAGCCACACTACTTATAATAACATATATCGTAAATTTTGCATACTCAACCTATTTTATCCATTACTTATTATTCATTGCCTTAATCTATAAAAAGCTTACAGAAGTGACCTTCTCTAATAAGTTTTTTGAGGATCTGTATTTAAAAATTAATATGAGGATTTTTAGCATGCGGATGTATCTTTTTACGTTATCCACTAAAGCACCCACCTAAGCCCATGAAATTTGTAGCTTCAGACATATTAAATATTTACAGTTTTCTATAAAATAAAAATAGCCCTGAGCAATTTATATTGACGCCCAGGCCTACAAAACTCATTTATTTGTTCTATTCTTAACCTTGAAAGGTATAACGTAGACTTTTTCCTTAAACCTACCTAGAGAACAATCTTTATTTTTTGATCAGCTCTTTTAGTGATTTCAAAGGCTTTTTTAATCTATAGTTTAAACTCATTAATCATACTTCTGAGTTTTATATACTGCTTAACTGAAAAACTGGTAGCCACAAAAAATCCACAGCCAATCCAAGGCGTTGCAGCTTTAAAAAAGTCAACCAAATAGCTACCGCCCTCTCCTTTAAATACTGTAGTAAAAAATGATAAGTATTCTATTACACACGCAATTATAAACAAAGCTACGGTAACTATAAGTCTGTTGCTTTGAATTATTTTGCTATACATATCCATCCTTGAAAATCTGTCACTAAAAATTGATAAGTCGATACCATCTTCTTTTTTCCTGCGAAAATAACGCCACTTATCATGCTGCAATACATATTCCCAGCCGCAATCTTTAAACAGCTTAATATATTCTTCATCTGATGCATCTTTTTCCTTAAAATCAATCTGATAAACCCACTCACCAGAATCACATCTTTCAAACTGATACCTTTTTCCATTGGTTTTAACAAGTCTCCACCCATTTTTGTGCTCTTCTTCCAGCCATCTTTCCTCTTCTTCAAACTCCGCAATACCAAAGATTTTATTTTCTATTTTAGATTCCATCATACATATTCACCTCTGCTATTTCTATATAACCGTTCTATCCTTTTTAATTCGATTGTAAGGACTTCACTACCCAGTTCTGTGATGATGTAAAATTTTCGTTTCTCTTCTTCCTTGGTAAACTGAATCAGCCCATCATTCTCCATTTTTGATAGACTTCCATACATTGTTCCTGCACTTATGTTAATCTCACCATTTGTCATCTGCTTAACCTTCTGCACTATATTATAACCATGCATTTCGTTCTGCAGGCAGTACAGTATATAAAAGCCTGTTTCTGTCATTGGAATGTATACTCTTTTAATTTTATCTTTCATATTATGCCTCCAGAATTTCACCTCGATATATCGCACTGCTATATATCGTAATTAAATTATATAGCAGCGCGATATATATGTCAATAATTAACATAAATGTATGGTAAAATCATCAACTCATTATTATAGAAGGCCGAGGTACTAAAATTCTATTTTGTTGTAAAAGTGTAGATCTAGCTATATAGCCACTTATGGTATATTATGTTAATATATAGAATAGGAGAAATCATATAAGACCAATATTAGTGCTTTATATAATAGCAGCAATTTAATTAACTTATTTTAAAGAGGGTGATGATTTTTGAAGATTATTGAAAAAGAATTGAAATACATATTGAATAAAGATAATTTCCACAAATTTAAAGAGTTTCTTGAAGATAGATACATTAAAAAGGATTCTTTTAATCAAATTAATTATTATATAGATAATAAATTCCTAGAATTAAATAGTAGAGCGATTAGACTACGAATTAGAGATGTTTTAAATGATAGAATCGAGTTAACATTAAAATCCCCAATAGCCCATAATGAAATTATGGCGCATGCACATATAAAGATGGAAGAAACAATAGAACTAACACATGTTAATATGGAAAACTTAATTGAACACGGTATTCATTGTAATAAGGAGATAGTAGAATTTATAGATAATAGATTAAATGAAGTTATTGATATAAAGTCTCTAACAATAATAGGACAACTAGAAACCAATAGAACTAATTATTCTATCGATGATATTGATGATTTAATAAGCTTAGATATTAGTAACTATTTAGGAAAAGAAGATTATGAGGTTGAATGGGAATGCAGCGATTTAACATTCTGTAATGGTGTGTTGCTTAATTTCTTTAGAGAGTTAGAGATAAACTACGAAAAAGATAAAACTTCAAAAACTAGTAGATTTTTAAGACGCCTTAATAAATTAAAAGATATGGAAGATATTATTACGTAGAAAATATGAAGTATAACTCTCCTCATCCCTTAAAAGGTATGATATTTCTATTTTCAACTTAGCATAAGCCTTACATTACTTTACTTACTTTGTTATAATTAAAAGAGATTATTGTGGAGAACTTAAGAAAGAATATGGAGGTTAATCATATGGATATAAGTTATAGCCAATACTATACAGAACAGGATTTTGAAGAAATCCAATCTAAATACGATGGTAAAGCTGAATATGATAATGGCTTTATTACTCTAAGCTCGACCACTTCTATTGAACATAATAGAATCAAAAGAAAGATATTATCAAAGCTAGATGCTTTTTTTGCGGGGACTAAATGCGAACCCTTTGATGAACAAATTGAAGTAATTTTTGAATCTGAAAATGAACTTAGAAAATATAAGCCAGATATATTTGTTATGTGTGAAGATGCTACACGAAAAGGAGAAAGCTTCATATCTCCGCCTAAGATTGTGTTTGAAGTAGTATCTAAAAGTACCTCCTCTCATGACTATATAACTAAGCTTGCGGTATATCAAAAGTATGGTGTTCAGGAATATGATCTAGTTGAGCAAGATGGAAAAATCATTCAGTATTCATTAGAAGACGGACAATATAGAATTACCAATGTATTTAAAGGCAACGATGAATATATAAGCACAGTATTTATTGATTTGAAGATTAGTTTACAAGATATATTTCAATAATTACTAATTGAGGACCTAGTAAATAACTAGGTCCTCTTACATAATATTAATTTTGAATTTCTAAGCTTTCACTACTATATCAGTTAACCAAAAAACACTGATTCTTTATACCTAGCATAAAGAGTCAGTGTTATGTATGTGCCACTCCGTAATAAAACTTTATATTTAAAATAATTATTTTCTCAAAATCTTATCCATTGCTTTTCCCTTTGCAAGCTCATCAATTAGCTTATCCAAATAGCGGATTTCTCTCATAGTAGGTTCTTCAATATCTTCTACTCGTACACCACAAACTACACCTTTAATCAAAGTTCTGGAAGGGTTAAGCTTAGGTGCTTCCAAGAAGAAATTCTCAAAATCCACCTGTTTTTCAAGTTGATCTTCTAACTGTTCTTGACTATATCCTGTTAGCCAACAGATGATTTCATCTACCTCTGCTTTTGTACGTCCCTTTTTCTCCGCCTTCGCAACATAAAGGGGATAGACACTTGCTACACTCATTGTATAGATCTTATGTTTTTCCATGATATATCCTCACTTTTGTTATTTTATTTATTATAGCATGAAACCTTGAAGATTAATCCTTTTCTTGTAGTTCCCACTCTATATTATTAGGTTATTTTTAATACATTTTTTCTATCTTTAAATCAGGCATCAAGATTAGACTTTTTCATTCAATTCACTTATTCTTTTTTTATAATGTATCTGATTAGTTTTGGTATAACCTAAATGTTCATAAAAGCTCTGAGCATTAAAATTCTGACTACCTGTTAATAGCTCAATCTTTCTGATATTATTTTTATTGCAATAAAATTCTACATGTTCTATTAATCCTTTGCCAACTCCTTTTTTCTGATAATCCTCTTCAACATATATCTCAGTTAATTCAAAACTATAAGTTTTATAGCATACTGACTTAATTAATTGACCACAACAAAATCCAATTAAATTACCTTTATATTCGGCTACCAAAACTCTTTCACTTTCAATATTACCAAGATGTTTTCTAATATCCTCGATATCATTTGTATCTGGACCATTAAATAAATCATTGAGTAGTTTAAATTTTTCAGCGTCCATAGAATCAGCTAATCTATAAAGTATTTCATTATCCATACGTACCCTCTCCCCTTGGCTTTACCCATTTTACCATATATTATTCATTCCTATATTATAATATTTTTCGTAAATATATTGTAATATAGTATAACATTTTACCTAAAACTAGAAAAATACAATATAGAACATTTTGCCTATACTTAATATGTTAGTCTAAATGTTTTAATTCTTGTAGTCTTAAGCCTAATAGCTGTATTAGCAACAATCAAACATTAGATTTTAATATTTGTCTTACTTCTTCATCCTCTTATAGGAATCCCTAATCATTTTATCAGGTAGTCCAATCTGCCCTTCCATCACATCCCCTACAAAACTACCTAAATCTTTATAAATTAAATAGCCAGTGTAGGCTGCAGCAATAGAATCTAAAAAATCATCTTTATCCTTTTTCTTTGCATTACTCAAAATATCCTCTAGGTTACTTATTCCAGTATTCTTAAGAAGTAGATAACGCTGATTTAAGCCTTCTTCAGTATTTTTATTAAAAGGCAACTGTCCTGCCAACACTGAAAATGAAGCATGAGGAAAAACTTCAACTAAGCCTCTTTCTCTATTGTCCATATAATTATCTTGATTTAAAAGAATATAATTTTTCTCCTTGAGAACTTCATACAACCAAAGCCCCTTCTCCATCCATGAAAGATCGTTCCTAAGTCTTACTTTCTCAATTGAATCTGGTGTAGGGAAAGGATTGATTCCTCTTCTTGAAAGTTCATATTCAGACACCTTCTTATTATAGTGACCATTTATCTTACGTCCTAAGGCTGCTCTATAATTTTCATCATTCATAAGCCCAGTATTTAGGCCTGATGGTGCATCTATTGAAACTATTTGAGGCTTATACTCTAACACTTTATCTACTGTCTCTTCCAAAGAAAGATTTTTAACTTCTATAATATTTAAATATTCATCTATTACAGCGGTGACTGTTGAACGTAGATGAACGTCTATTCCTATGAATTTCAAAATATACACTCTCCTTTTATCTTAAGCTAAACTTTAAAATAGTGTTATATTGATTATCTTATATTTTTATAAAATTTCAGATTAAAATATAGCGCAAATAATGCCAAGACAATAAAAGTTCCTATCTTTGTTACAATAGCACCAATGGGAAGCGAGATTCCTACCTTTATCTGAAATATTGTTTGAATAGGAAGCATTATTCCAACAATAGTACATACTGTTAACAACAATGGTAGCAGAATATATCCAACACTACTTCGTTTCTTCAATTCAGATAAACAAATTAAAGCTGTTGGCGCAATTATCTCCATATCCAAAACATATGTAATTTGTGTTGTATATACTTCAATTAGTTCTAAAGAACGTCCTGATACTAAAGATTTAATGATGTCTGGAAGCCAGGCTACAATAAGCGAAATTCCCGTTAACAGTAAAAACATATAAACACCTTTAGACGAAACTTTATCTCCCATTCTATGTTCAACTTGTGTTTTATCTATAGTGTTAAACGCTATAATTAATCCAAAAAGACTGGATGAAAAAAGTGCAATATATACCAAGTGTAATACATTGTACGTAACTCCAAAGACAATACTAGCAGAATAACATGAAAAGGTGTTCACTTGGTCTTAGTATAAAAAAAGCCTTATACTATGTATTAAATAAATGTTGTTACTTATATCTAATAGGACAAGCTATAAACTACCAACATTTATTTAATACATACGCCAATAGAATAAAAAAGGTCACTTACATATAAAATGGACCCTATAAAGTCCATGATTAATAAAAGGAGGTATTCTGCCTCAAATTAATTAGCTCTACTTTATAGGGTCTTATTCTTAAGTTAATTTTCAATCAAATATCCTTTTATTATATCTCTATCAATAAATAAATCTTTGAAGTCCTGACTTTCAATAATATTTAATATAGTAGTTTCATCACTTGAAGATTCATTCCTATCTTTATTAAACATATTATTCCCCCCTTTAATATTTCCCATAGATGTATCACTTCGTAGTAAAACTTATTATTTTAAAATTCTCTCACCAGAACCAGTGAGAGTTTTTTTTAATATATTTTTAATCCAAGTAGTTTATCTTTATATTATAGCCAAAATAGATTTATTATTCCAGTTGTTTCTAAAAGCACCTCTTCTCACAACAATATTACTCAGTTTTATATCTCTTTTCTGCATTTTATCATTAAAAAGTTTACTGGAGGTTTATCTGGATTATCCTTATATATATCATCAATCTCTACAAAATCTATAAGGCCATAATCTCCAAATTCTCTCTCTATAGACTTAGAATTATAGAAAAACAGTTTTACCCCATAGGTTGTTTCATAATAATTTTCAGCAAGCTTCGTGCCATTACCGTACATTGGAGCTTTTTCTGAAACAGCCGTAAAAATCATATATCCACCTGGTTTTAAATGGTTATAGCAATCATTAATAAACTTTTTTCTTTCCTCTTCATTCAACAAATGAATAAGCGCAAAGCTAGCTACACCATCATAGAGTTTATTTTCAAAAGGCATATCTGATACTGACCCATGATAAATTTTATTATTAATTCCATTTTCTTTTGCTATATTAATTGCCGTCTTAGAAATTTCAATTCCTGTAACTTCCATGTTATTATCAATAAATGGTTTTGCATTCCTTCCATACCCAATACCTGGTATTAAGATATCCTTTAGATTATTTTCAGCAAAGTAATCTGCTACTACAATTGCAGTACTTGATGGCTCAAAGCCCCACATTGCTTGCTTTTCTGCAAAACTCTTTTCCCAAAACTCTGACATATAAACATCTCCTTTAAAACTTTTTGTGATTTTATTATTAACGTAAATCTTATTTATAATAAAAGTATAATTATTTTAATCGAGCATATTACAGACTGTATTTATCTATAATTAAAATATAAAAACACTTAGGAAATTAAAGCGTTTTTATATAATTTCAATTAGTTTTTTATCTTTAAGATACGTTTCCATTACATTTTCTGCTTCTTCCATTGCTCTTTGGATTTTGCACTGATGATTTTCATCCATTTCACAGATGAACATAGGGCTACTTCCTTCAGTTGCTTTAATTACATCTAAAAGTGAAATATCTTCTTTGTTTTTACGCAAAATATAACCACCATTTACACCAGGGGTTGATTGAATTATATTAGCTTTTACTAACTGTGTTAAAATCTTTGACAAATAACTAGGCGAAATATTTAAATGGTTTGCCAAAGGTTGCAAACTTAAATTATCTCTTTTATCATACTTAATCATATATGCAACTATATGCAATGCATAATTAGTAGCTTTTGTATATTTCATGCTAAACCTCCATGTATGCTTAATCAGATATTACAGACTGTATTTGTCTATAATATATCTGTTTATACTTTTAGTCAATACTTATTAATAATCAAGTAATCTTTATTATATTTTTTATCTAAACGTACAAACTCTATCTTCAACATTATTATTAAACAGAGCCAAATTATTATAGAGCTTAAGTATATTTTAGCACATAGCTTTTTCTTATAATTAAAACAATAAAACAAAACCCTTAAAATCACAATTACTTGATTCCAAAGGTTTTGTTGTTATATACGGATGTGTCGTTAAGCAATAGAATTTATATTTTTAAGTTCTTCGCACTCCTCTAATAACTTCCATTTGCGGCAACAAGATTCCAATACCATTCTTTTTAAACTGTGTTGCTATTTGAGATGTAAGACTGACCATTGATTTCTTTCTGTCCTTACCTTTACATCTTCCCGTAAATCTTAAATGCATTTTGCCATCGCTAAATTTCTCAATGCCTTGAAATTCAGGTTTATCTACAAAGGAAGGATATTTTTCCTCTGGATTTTCAAGAACAGCTTTCACGATTGCTTCAATCTCTTTAAAGGGCACCTTAACTGATACCTTTGCATCTATGTTGATAGTACTCAAATTGAAGGATGCATTATTGAAATTTACAAAGTCTTTGCTTTTAATCTTTTTTCTGTTTTCATCTCCATCTTCTAAGGTGACATAAAATAAATTTTTGTCTACTACAAGTCCTGCATACTTCTTAATAATAATAAAGTCAAAAGGATGTATTAGATCTTCAACTTCAATAAATACTCCTGCTAGTAAGTTAGCAATAATCTTCTTGCTTCCTATCCCTACCATTAAAGCTGTTACTGAACTGATTGATTTTAAAGCCTTAGGGTTAACTCCTAGTACTACCAAGGAGTTAAAGGTCATGTTAAAGAACAAAATACAAATGATCACAGATCCTAAAAACTCAGTTATCATTTCATTTGTGCCAAAATCTCTGATAACAATCTGTACTAGCGTTCTTACAACAGCAGTTAAAATAAAAGCAAAAAGTAATTCTGATACAATTTTAAATGCCTTGACACTTACAGCTTCTGTTCCAAATGTCTTTTGGTAGAACGCCATAAAAACTAACGCTACTACCAGACAAAAGATTGCCACTGCCAGCAGCAGATGCTTACCTTTTTTCTTGGCAGCCATTTTTCTCACACTCCTTGTACCCTATCTTAATGTATATCATTCTCTATATGCTTTGATAATTCCTTATGCCTAAGCATGAATTCTCTTGCCTTATTTATGTCTTCTTTAGTTGGCTTTGAAAATTCAGTACTATCATTTACCACTATGTGCGGATATGGCATGTCAATGTTGCATTCATCAAATAAAAGCTTGATCTCACGATTAAGTTCTCTTCTTATTTGGAACTTATCCTTTTCGTGACAGTTTGCAATAATCTTAAGGCTTACACCGTTAGTGTTTAATGCACCAACACCCTTATAAAATGGGCCTTCAACAATTCCTGTTATTCTTGAACCTATTTCCTCTAATCTTTCAGCAAGAATAGCTTCAACTCTTTCAAGTGATTCACCGTATTCGATCTCTACGTCACATACTGCTAGCGAAAGGTGATTTGTCATGTTTATTACATCAGTTATTTTTGAGTTGTTTATAACCTTAGTGTCTCCTCCAATATCTACTATTTTAGTAGTACGGATACCTACTTCCTTGATGGTTCCTCTAAAGCCGTTTGCTATTACTACATCTCCAACCACAAAAGTTTTTTCAAATACAAGGAACAAGCCTGCAATAACATCTTCAATGATAGATTGTGCTCCAAGGCCTACAGCTAATCCAAGTATACCTGCACTGGCAAGTAATGTGGTTGTATCTACACCTACAGCCCCTAAAAATAAGAATATTATAGCGATACCGCAGCCATACTTTATGAAGCTATCTAAAAGATTTATTGCTGTCTTACCCTTTTTAAAAACATTTAACAGCTTATTTAAAACATATCTTGCTAACTTACTTAAGAAATATACTAGTATTATATATGTCATACATTTTAAAATATTAGGCAGATTGTCCATTAAATTACCCTTAATATCAAAAATTGAACCGATATTTTGTGTAAAAATATTATCTGGTCCAAATAGTTTCTCTGCAAATACTCCTATTAGAATAAAAGCAGCAATGGACATATAAAGTAAAATATTAATAATCATTGATATTATTTCAACCTTAGTTTTTTTCTTTTTTTCTTTCTTTATGTTTTCACTCATTTATCGCACCTCAATTTTTAATAATTGCACTGTAAACAGTTTTTTGATTAATATTATTATTACGGTCGCTAGGCATAGAGGAATTTGCTATTAGTTCAACAGTATATTGTGGTTTTGAATAGCTCTCTAAGCTTAAAACCGTATTTTTTGTAATATCAGGTATTGGGATTTCCCCCTCTACTTTTCCATTATCCTTTAGTATTAGCTTGTACCCTGAATAATAAGAATAAATATCAGAAACTTCAAATTTAATGTATAACTTCTTATCTGAGTCATTTCGCTCTGTTGTTATTCCTGATATCTTAGGTTCATACTCTTTTTCACTCTTCATTGTTCTAAAGCTTTTAGTTAAAAAGGTACGCTTTATACCATCTACAGCCTTTATTGAAAAAGTATATTTCTTATCAGGCTTAAGGTCCTTTACCATATCGCTAACTGTACCTGTATCCACTTCTTTCTCATAGGTTTTATCATCACTGCTCACACTTATTAGAAGTTTTTTACCGGTTTCGTTATTAATATCAGCTGAGTACTCAACATAGTTTTTTCCAACATCAAAGGAGGCTATGTTGACTACTGGTGCATCACTAAAGGCAACTGTTACTGCCACTACTGCGGTGACAGCAACGGATGCAAATATTCCAGTGATAGATTGCATGTTTTCCCTTAACGAACCTTTGCCCATGCCCTCATTATCGTCCTCATCTATACTATGTAAATCATGTTGTTCATTTCTAGTTTCGTGATGGCTATGTGTTTCATCAACCTTTGAAGCGTTATCCTCAGATACCACTGCATAGGATTCATCATGTATCACACGATCATTATCTAAAACACTTTCCTTTTCTTCACCTCTTACAATAAAATCATCCATTAACTCTCACCACCTATCTTTTCAGAAGTCTTAATTTTGTTTTTAGTGTATAATAGTGCAATTAGAAGTCCTAGTGGGATAAGTGCAATAAGCCAGCTTATCATAGGTGCGTAATGCTTATCAAAGACAACTGCAAAGGTAGAAAACTTTTTAGAGTGAACGATAAGCTCATCTCCATTAACCTCAAAGTACTCTCCGTTTACAGGTTCCTTAGAAATCATCTGCATTTCTCCATTATGCTCTCTAACAATCTGATAATTGTTTTTATTTTTACTGCTAGCTGTAAGCTTAATCTTAACGGTTATCGGTTCATTGGTTTCACTGATATATCCCTTTGATACCTTTCCAGTGTTGTCATATACGAGCTTTTCAATTTCTACATTGTAAAGTTCGCCAGAGACCTTTCCAAGAGAACTGATATACTGCTGCACTTCCTTAATTTTTTCAGGTGATATCTTCTGTTCATCCAGGGTATCAACCTTTACCTCAACCTTGCCCCCATTTCTAAGGGTTTTCTGCTCTGTAACGGTTAGATAATTTGCTTTTGTAAAGTCAAAGATTTTATCAAGCTTGTCAACATATATTCCCTTTGTACTGTTTTCCTTTGATGGAGCTACAGAAACAGCACTGGATGGAAATGCAAGCACAAGTTCCATAAGATCCTTATCTTCAACATTAATATTCATAGCTACATTTCGTTTTTCATCTGTAGCTCTAAGAGAATAACTTCCCTTAGGCACCTGTATAAATCTAAATAATCCATGTTCATCTGTAGTTGCAGCTGCAAGAACAGTTTGATTTTTAAGTATTTCAACCTTTGTTTCTTTCATGATGTTACCAGAAGCATCAGTTACACCACCGAAGATAGTATAGGTTTTATCAACCCATTTTGGATATAAGGTTATATTGCTTTTAACTGTATCAAAGGCAAACTCGAAAGGCTGTGTTAGCTCTTTATCAAGATACCATCCAGCGAAAAGCTTTCCTCTATCTTCTGGTTTGCTTGGAATAGGTCTTACAAGCTGATCATAGTTAATGCCAGTAATAGGCTTTAGAGTTTCACTTCCTACAGGAGCAAAGCTTACGGTATAAGTATCTTTTGTAAACTTAGCATAAATAGTAGTGTTGCCCTTTACTATGTCCTTTTCAAAATTCCAAGGCTTTGTAAGGCTACTATCTTGATACCATCCTGCAAAGCTTGCATTCTCTAAGGTTGGTACTTTAGGCTCTGCTAACCTTTTGCCATAAGCTACAGAACTATAAATAACATCTGGTGTTCCATTATTGGTTCTCATTGTTACGCTGTATATTTTATTGCTCCAAACTGCATATAGATTCATGTTATTATTAACTTTATCGTAAGTAAAGTTCCAAAGCTTACTTCCATTTTTTTCAGTGGACCATCCAACAAAGGCACTACCAGCTTTTACTGGCTCATCTGGAATGTTTAAAAGTTGTCCCTTCTGAGCAAAAGCGTCCTTTAAGAGCTCTTTTCCGTCGCTATCCTTAAAGCTTACAGTAAGTTTTTCATAAACCATGAGCTCAGCTTTGTTGTAAACTATGCTATAGCCTTTTGCAGCAATATTGTTAAAGCTTAAAGTGTGAGCACCTTTTGTAAGTACTATGCTGTCACCGCTGACTATCTTGTCATCAATAACTGCCATCACATTTGAAGTATCTAAAATATCCTGAACCTTTTCGTCTTTTGAAAGACCACTTACGTTATATTCTAGATCTTTGACCTTTATTGAATCTCCCTCAAAATAAGCACTTCCATTAGCAGAAATAGTTAGCTTTTTAGCTGATTCCGGAGTTTTTATAGTAAAGTGTATCTTCTTAATCGTAGTAACTCCTGAGTTATTTTCAACCTTTAACTCAAGGTAATGTTCACCTGAAGAATTAAATTGCTTAGTGAAAGTATATTCCTTAGTAAGCTTTTCACTTTTTCCAAAACCTTCTGTGATATCCACATAGTTAGTAAAGCTATCAAACTTATAACTAACCTTGTATATTCCCCCCTCATCTTTAATCTTTGCAGTTACAGTAGCTGAAACATCCGTTATCTCCTGTCCATCATTCATCACTGCGTCCTTTAGCTTAAAGTCTTCCACAGTAGGAGTCTTATCTGAAACATACCATAAGGTACTATCTGAAGTTTTACCTTTTAATAGTATTCTTTCACCTTCGTTACCGGCAACATCAACAGGATAAATTTCAATAGTTACTTGTTCGTCCTTTATCTGATCCATAGGTAATTCAAGGATTGCTTTTTTATCTTCAACCTTACTGCTTCCTTTTAAAAGCTCATTTCCATCAGCATCTTTTACGATATACTCTATGCTATAAGCAGTGCTGTCACCAACATCAGAAACATCTAAAGTTACCCTAAAGGATTTTTTAAAGAAGTTACCAAAGCTTAAGAACCTTCCTATACCTGCTAAAACACCATCATTCACAGTGTCATACTTTATTTCATCTTTGTTTATCTTAGGTACATGACTATCAACTTTGTACAAAGCCTCTTTAGCAGTGGTAGTTATTGCTCCTGTAGAATTATTTCTCAGGTAATATTTGTAAATTTTCTCTTTTCCATCTGTACTATCAAGGTTAATAGTATTACTCCACGTATTACCCTCTAAAGCATTACTATCACTTATTTCATAGCCCTCAGGTGCAGTTAATACAACCTGTCCAGTATGCCAGTTTTCTTTTCCTTGTGCTGGATTTAATGCACCATTCTTGTCTGTAGTGTACTCTAATACTTTAAACAGTACCTTTTCCTTATTAAGTACAAGGTCATAGTTATCTTTTAGGAAGGTACCATTATCCTTAAGTACGAGATCTCCAAGGAAAATTTCATAAGAACCAATGGTTTCTCCAGACTCACGGGTTAATTTATTTTCAAAGAACGGTGTTTCTCCTGTAGTATTTCCTTCATACTTATATTGCAGCTCTTGATCCTTCTCGCCGTAGTATTTACTTTGTGAACTAGTTGGATTTATTGTTATTTGCGCCTTGTCTATATTAGCTTTTATATTTCCAGGCTGTACTGAAAGGTTGTAGTTAGCCGCTTCTGTACCGCTTAGTGCAAATCCAGTAAAGCTAATCTCTAAGTCTTTTCCTGCATTTTTATTTATAAAGTTTCCTTGCCCTACTGTTATTTTTAGATTCTCACTATCATAATTTTCAGACAAGGTTCCGTTATTAGTGAGCTTTGCTAAAGCATTTCCGTCATAAACCTTATTAGAAGCAGTTACTCCGTTAATTTTCACTTCTTTTTTAGCTATATTAACCTTAACTTCAGGTTGTACTAGATAGTAATTATCCTTCTTTGTACCTGTAAGCACAGGAGCTTCAAAGGCTACTGTTCTAAGCCCTACATCCTTACTTGAACCTATTCCCATTGTAGGCATCACGGAATTAGCATCATCATTGCCTACTATTCCTACTAAGCTACCACCAGTAAGAGCCACTATGTTTGTTCCGTTATACTCCCTATCTACCGCAGTAAGGCCAGCAATTTTTAGTTCTTTCTTTACGGTAGTATAATTGGAACTTGTAGAACTTACTGGGTTGTAAGTGCCATCAGAACTTTCTTCCTTATTAGCTGTAATCGCAAAGGATCCAACACCTATTATTTTCACTTCATTTCCTTCTACAACAGCAACATCAGTATTGGTAGATGAATAAGTTACCTTTCCATCTCCATTTCCCCCTGAAGTTCCTACACTAAAGGTATCTCCATAGGTTATGTTAGAAGTTGGTATACCAGTGATGGTAAGTCCAGATTGTTCTGCTTTATTTATAGTAAGTTTTTTTGTAACTGCTGCGAGCTGTTTATACCCTGTCTGCATTGTAAATGATGCTGTTACACTATAAATACCTGCATTTTTAGGTGGAACTTCTGTTGGTCCATAGAAGGTAAGCCCTATTCCCTCATAGCTATATGTTACACTTGACACTCCCATGGGCAAGGCGGATAAAACATTAGTCCGTGGTTCTCCATTGTATGTTACAGTCTTATCATCAAACATTTGATTTGTAACCTCACCAGGTACACTCTCAACTATCTGCCCATTGTTTACTGTAAATGAGCTCGCTGACAATGTATAATAGCTGCTTTGCATTCCAGTAAGACTAAGCCCTGATACAGTTACTGATTTTCCATCTCCAACATTTGCATTATCAAACTGAGCTGAAGCATAGTTTATACCTACATCGTCATTTCCAATTTTGCCTAAATAAGAAGTTACACTTCCACCTGGTAATGAGGTATTTCCATCGTAATTCTTCTGCGGATTAGCAATACCTGATGGAGTTAAAACCGCTTTTGTTATCTCAAAGTCATTTGAAAGCTCATTTTCTACAAAAGCCTTTTGCAAACCTGCAGGAGTTAGAATTATATTTATTGTATATTGCCCTGGATATATTGGTGCATCAGCACTGTTATATACCGTTGAATTTCTGCCAGTATACAAGATAGTATAATCTGTATTCAAAGTAAGACTCACACCAGAAATTATAGGTAATAAACCCTTTCTCTCACCATTATAATCAAAATTTCCAAACATAAGGAAGTTGGCAAGAGCCGGTGCAGGTCCACTTGCTGGCATTGTATAGCTTGCACTGCTGCTTTTTATAGCAGAATAACTTTGATCCATTCCTTTATCATATTTTGAAAACTCTACGAAGTATCCACTAAGTAGCTCAGATGCAGCATAATCCACAGGTAAGTCATTCCAAGCCCTATTATTTTGATACATGTAATTGACCTGAAGGGTGTTTTCCTTACCATCTACATAGTTTGGCTCACCAGGAGTCCAGTTAGTATATCCAAAGGATCTACCACCTGCATACTTTCCTAAATAAAATATTCCTCCAGCTTCTGGTCCTGTGGCCCAATAGAAAACATTTCCCTCATTGCTTATATCCAGTGGGTTTATAAAATCGTCATCCAATATGGCGGTTTTATTGCTATCCTTTGTAAGACGAGTTCCTCCCGCCCATGCTGGTAATGCTGAAATGTTTGTTAGTACTTGATCCTCAGCCTGTGAAGTAATAGTTACAAGATAACCTTTCATTCCCATGAAGTTATATTGCTTTGCGGTGTTATACGCCTCCTGCCATGGAACAATATTATTTACAAACATATAATAATGAGGATTATTTACATCATTTGGAGGATTTAATTGAGTAATTGAAGCCCCCTGTGGTAAGTTTGTCTTATTACCATCAACAGTAATAGTAACCACTGCATTTGGTGTAAATCTAAACACGATACCTCTAATAAAATTCTGAGCCTGTACACTAGTAATACCAGAACTAAACACATAAGTCTGCATTGTGGTAGTTCCTGAGGTATTTCTTAAGGTTGCAGAAACCGCTGGTGAAGAAGGAACTGACATAATGCCTGTGTAGTTTGTCCCTTTAATCATAATAGAAGTAATGTTTGTGCCTTTAACCACTGCATCCTTAAAACTGTAATCAATTGTACTACTCCAAGTAGGTGTTCCCATCACCACACTCATAATCTCTTCATCCGCAGACACAGCATTAGTTGGCGGCAATATCGTTACTATGAAAATCAATGAAAGTAATATGGAAAACACTTTCTCCATAAAACTTTTTTCTCTGCTTTTGTGTACCTTTGTCTCCATATTTCTTCTCCCTCGTTGATAATAAGTCTTTGATAAAGATTATCTTGCTATAGTTCTAAAAATTATTTCTTATTTAATTAAAAATTTATATCTTCCACTAAATCACTTGAAGCAATGATTTCATGGCAAAAACTAATTAAATTTCTATAAAAAAATCCTATATAACCCAATAATTCTTTAACTTCCACTGATCCTTATCTAAGGTGAAGTCTCATAGTTACACGGGGCACAGCATAAGCGTCAGCTTGTACTCACAATATAGCTTACTTATTTGGGTTCATATAGGATAAATTTCTTTATTATTTCAACATTATTTTCCATATTACTTCAATTTTCAACAATTTATTATATATTATCATGGAACTTTAGTTAATACAATGTTCATAATATGGATAAATTAAAGAAGAAACTCCGTTTTGGAAAGTTTTTCATCTAATTAATAAGTATCTTATAATCAACGTTCTTCTTTATTTTTATCAAAACTCTCTATCAATGTTTATAAAACAAAATATATATAGAAAAAACAGTAACAATATTTGTAGATATTATTACTGTTTTTATTTTATTGTTCTAATAATTTTAAAGTATCAATTATAAACGAAGGACTGCTAATTTTTTCACCTTTTACTAATATTATCGCTTATTCTAATCTATAAATTAAATATTCAGATTCGCAAGGCATACCTAGGGCTAAATGGGTTTGCTTTTCTTTCAAGTCAAAAATTGAGGACAATACAGTTTTATTTGTACCGTTTTTTAAGTTAACAATAACACGACTGTAACCTCTACAGTTTTTCTTACTTGTATACTTAACTGAACCAATAGTGAACAGCTCTGTTCTGTAAAGTCCAATGTTTTTAGCTGAGACAGCATCTTTAACGTTCTTTATTACCAGATAAAAAGTTCCTTATCGGTTAATTTCCAGATTGCTTCAATAAAAAAGTAGTCTCCGTATATTATTGAAAATTCATGGTTTTTATCGTGAAAAGCCGCTGTACATTTTTCTAAGATATTATCAACCTGATCATCCCAATTGCAGCTTTCCTCTACCAAAGCTTTTATTAATTTAGTGGCAGCCTTCTCATAAACTATTCTATCAGCTTCCTTTACTTGCTTTGAGATTTCTAATAATCCACAGGCAGCAATAGCAGCTGCAGTTGAGTCCTCATAAGTACAATCCTCTGGTTGTCTAAAGTCAACAGGTATTAGCCCACTGTCTGGTATATTGGCGATAAAATAATTTGCAACCCTAAGTGATGCACCTAAATACTCTTCTTTCTTTGTATGAATATAACTCAAAACAAATCCATATAAAGCCCAAGCCTGTCCCCTAGTCCAAGAAGAACCCTCTCCATAACCCTGACCGCCAAGGGATTTAATATATTCACCAGTTTCTGGATTAAACTCAACAATATGATTTACAGAACCATCTGGTCTTATAAAGTATTTTTCTGCTGTATCTGCATGAAGCATGGCAATCTGCTTGAAACGCGGATCACCTATTTCCTTTGATGCCCAGTAAAGCAAAGGAAGGTTCATCATGCAATCAATAATTGCTAAACCTGTATTCTTGGTTTCCCCCCAGTCATTCCAAGCCCGTATGAAGGAACCAGCAGGATTAAATCTTCCAGCCATATTATTTGCCGCAAGCAGTGCTCTGTTTTTAGAAGCAGTATTACCTGTTAATCTGTAATTAGCAACAGATGTAGGAAGCCACTTAAAACCATTGTCATGATCTAACCCCTCTGCCTCCATAAGATTTTTATCCAGTATTTTTTCATTATTCTCTGCGATTTCTCTATACAAAGCATTGTTTGTAGCGTGATATAACTGCCACATCATACCTCCCCAAAAACCATTGGTCCACCAACAAAAATTACTTTTCGCCATGTCGTCAAATCTGCCATCAATGATTGTATAAGGTATGTTCTCTCTATTACGACCTACAACAATTTCAGATTTTTTAATTATTTTCTCAAAAGTCTCCTCTACCCAATTTAATTCACTCATATACCCTTTTCCTCCCATAGCTTTTTAAAGTTAAAACTTTTATATAATAAATTTTATAGTTAAAGATATCTACTTCATATCTATTACTCTGAACAGATAAACTACTCCAAGCCTTAGCCTAAATAACTGTTTCTACAGATCTACAAATATTTATAACTTAGCTTATCCTATCTTGATATCATGGTATCCCGATAATCCCTTGGCGACATACCAGTAAATCTCTTAAACTGCCTTGAAAAATGAATATCGCTTTCATAACCGCAATTCTCAGCAATAGTTCTTATGCTAAGTACAGACTGCAAAAGATAGAACTTAGCCTGCTCTATTCTTGCATTGATTACATCATTCATACAGCTTGTCTGAAATGTATGTTTATAAATGTGCTGCATATAAGAAGAACTAATCTTAAGCTCCTTGCACATTCTAGTAATAGTCCACTTCTCCTGGGGGTTATTATAAATCTTAGCTCTTAGTTCCAATAACTTTTGATACAAAGGCTGTGATTTTATGGAATCGTTTTTATTTTGGAGCTGCTCAGAAAGACGATATAGTAGTATTTTTACATAATGATCTAAAATATCCTCCTTGTATGGACTTTTTGAATGCATTTCATTAATAATTAAATTTAGGATCAAGGACAGAGATGTAATATCATTTAGTACCACCGGTTTGTTTAAAACAATATTAAGCTCTTCAAAAGGCGGCTCTTCCCCTTCAAAATCAAAGTGCAACCAGTCATTTATATATTCACCACTTTTATTTCTATAGTTAGAAGGCACATTTTTATCAAATAAAACCATGGTTCCTGGAGGTGTCTCATATTCATTTCCATCAATCGAAAAAGAGGTCTCTGACTTTGTAATCAGTAGCAAATAATCTTTACTACCTTCAACATGTCTTACCACAAAATTCTGAGGATGATGATTGTTACACCCTCCTATATTTACCTTTATCATAGTTTTCTCCTAATTTAATCAATTGTTCTATTACCACTTATCATATAATCCATTGTTTATTTGAATTATAGTCTTATTTTAACAAATTCTCTTGTGTTTACAATATCCTATTCAGCTATAACTTAACACATCCTGCTTTTTTATATATAAAATGCTCCTCTATAGTTGCAGTCTTATCCTCTTCACTGTCTATTATAAAGGAGCATATGGCATAAACTTTAGTACTTTTTCTATAATTATTTGCAGATTAAATCTCATTAATTTTTTTATTGTTTACATGTTAAATCGTTAACTTTTTAAATTTTTAAGTTTTTAAAAATATAACTTTTTAACAATTTACTTATATAATGCTGGTTTGAAGGACTTTTACTTCTTTAAAGTATCTGTTTATTAAACATCTCATCCAACATCATTATTTCTTTCTTTGCACTTACAGCATGGTTTCCAAGCAATACATCAATGGTGAAATCATTGCTCAGCATAGTGCGATACATTTCAATAATATTATTTTCAGGTAACTGTCCCATTAACTTAGTTTCAGGTGGAATCACTGGAATCCCTGATTGCTCTACCTTTTGTAAATTTTCTTTAAGCTCTTTGGCAATCTTAAGTAGAGCACTTTCACTCTTTGCCGTTTCTACATCCATCATGCCGTCACTTACATAAAAATGTTTGATTACTATGGCTGTGGCAGTATGTGAGATATGGAAGGCTTTAATATCTTTTTGTATTTCATAATGCAAAGCAGCTGTTTCAAATATTTGTGCAAGCTCTTTCACTCTTTCGGTAACCTGCCCATTTATTTCACCAAAGATAGTTCCTTGGTGTTTTTCAGTACCAAACTGTGCATACAGGACTCCATCTTTGATATCTCCACCTGCACCAGGAAATCCAGGAAGCAATCTCTCTCCTACAACTTCAAGCCAAGGTTCATATCCCATGGTGTTGGTCAAGGTGATAATGTTTTTGCTCTTATTATTCATAATTGTAGACAATGCTTCTTCCGCCTGATCATAACGCACTGGAACAAATATAAAATCGTAGATATCGTCATCTTCAAGTTTCTCTATTATTTTAATTTCTATTGTTTTTACGGTGCCATTATCGTTATATAGTAGTCCATCTTTTTTAAGTGCTTCTAGTCTATTTCCTCTAGCAAGCAATGTTACATCCAGTCCGGACTGTGCAAATCTAAGTGCGTATATACTACCAACCACACCAGCTCCAAATACCAAAATCCTTTTTTGTTTTATACTCATTGTTATCCATCCCTTCAAAAAATTATAGAAGAACCACTTTATTTTAAAACTTATATTCAGCTCTCCTCTTAGAAGATAAAGGAATTTTGAAAATATCTTTCATATAGAAGCAGTTCATCTTTACATGTTGTTTAAGCAACATCTGTATGATAGTATAATAGTACGACGTTCATAAGAGTACAATAATCAGATTGAGTGAAAAGTTGCTTAGGCAACATATTTTAATATTTGATGTTTTGAAAGGAAGATATATATGGTAAATCAAGAAGATCCAAGAGTTTTGCGCACACGCCAATTAATAAAAGAAGCTTTCAGTGCTTTATTACAAAAGAAAGGCTTTGATTCAATTACCATAAAAGATATCGCAGAAAGGGCTTCTATCAATAGAGCTACCTTTTATGCTCACTATGAAGATAAATATGCTTTACTTGAAGATATAACAGAAGTAGCTTTTAACAAAATGATTCCTGAAAAAGTTCTACATTCGAAGGAGTTTAACGATGAAACCTGCAGCCAGCTTATTTTAATGACCTACGACTATATTGTATCCTTCTATAAGACCTGCAGATTAGATTCAAAGTCCATTGCTACGCTCGTAGATGAAAAGATTAGAAAAATGCTTCAACAAATGATAGAGAATATATTTTCAAAGGATGCTACGTTCTCTACACTAGATAACTTAAATATAAAGATTATTTCAGCAATGACATGCTCTGCTATCTATAGTGCTGCTTATTCTTGGCTTAAGGAAGGCAAAGATAATAGTCCTGATTTGCTTTTAGATCTTGCTAGTACATATGTAATGAAGGGGTTAGAATTATATAGTAATAGTCATTCTTAATGGCTCCATTTATTTATGGATTTAGATTTATGCCAATATATGTTGAGCATAAGTCCACATCCCCATTAATCTGTTTTAGTGAAAAATAAATTTACAAGATAGATAAACATAGTGATTTCAAGCGTATAACCTATATTCTTAGGCTATACAGTAAAAGTAAAATATATTCACCAGTCAGCTTTTTCGCATATGCCCTCTGAAAGGCGGATGCACAGAAAGGCTCACTAAAATGCTCCAAGTTATTAATTTTAAGATTGGTAACTATGAATCTCCTAACGCAGAAGAAATCATCACAGAGCAGTGAAGAAGATCTTATGAAGAAAAATGTGAAAATAACTTACTTGAGGACATAAAAAATAAAATATAACGAAATAGGATTAGTATATTGTGGATTTACAAAAGAGCATAATTTAAACAAGCAGCCAGGAATAGAAAGATAGTATCTATTCTTGGCTGCTATGTATTCTAAAAACTATTATTTATCCTAATATTTGTTTCAAATCCGCATCAGGTGTGCTTATTGGCTTTATATCAAAATTGTCAATTAAGAATTGTAATACATTTGGTGTTAAGAATGCAGGTAAGCTTGGCCCAAGATACATTCCTTTTACTCCTAATGAAAGCAACGCTAAAAGATCAGCAACAGCTTTTTGTTCATACCAAGAAAGTATTATTGATAAAGGCAAATCATTAACGCCACATTTAAATGCATCAGCTAGAGCTAAAGCTATTCTAACTGCTGAATAAGCATCATTACATTGTCCAACATCTAATAAACGTGGAAGTCCTGCAACTTCGCCAAACTGTAGTTTATTAAAACGATATTTTCCACATGCTAAGGTAAGAATAATTGAATCCTTTGGAACTTTTTCAGCAAATTCTGTATAGTAGTTTCTTCCAGGTTTAGCACCATCACAACCTCCGATTAAGAAAAAGTGTTTAACTTTACCATCTTTAACTGCATTTATTATTGTATCAGCATGGCTTAAAGTTGCTTTATGCCCAAACCCAACTAAAATTTCTTTTACTTCCTCATCTTTTTCGAAACCACCTAATTCTAGGGCTTTATTTATTATTTCAGTAAAATCCTTATATCCATTTTCATCTTTATCTATATGCTTAACTCCATCCCATCCAACAACACTTGTTGAGAAAATTCTATCTTTATAAGAATCTCTTGGTTTCATCAAACAGTTAGTTGTCATTAAGATGCAACCAGGAATATTATCAAATTCTTTTTGTTGATTTTGCCATGCACTTCCGAAATTACCTACTAAGTGAGCATATTTATTTAATTCAGGATATCCATGAGAAGGTAACATTTCGCCATGAGTATAAATATTTATACCTTTACCTTCAGTTTGCTTTAACAGCATTTCTAAATCCTTTAAGTCATGTCCTGAAATGACTATAAACGGACCTTTCTTTCTATTAACATTTACTTTTGTAGGAGTTGGCGCGCTATAAAGACTATTATTAGCAGTATCAAGAAGTTCCATGATTTTAACACTGGCTTCTCCAGTTTCAATTAATACTTTAATTAAGTCATCTAAGGTTAAAGCGTCATCGGTTAAAGCAGCTAAAGCTTTAAAATAGAAGTTATCCACTTCATCATTATTGTATTTCACAAATCTTGCTTGATGTGCATAGGCAGCAATTCCTTTTAGACCATACTTTATAGTCTCTCTAACAGAACGAATGTCAGGATCTAAATTCTCATCATACATGATTCCAGCTTTTTTAGCATCTTCAAACATAACTTCAGTAGAGTCGCTTAAATCATATAATGCTTCAGGAGCTTGTATTCTCCCAGCTTGTACTCTTTCACGCAAAGATTCTTTGATTTCTTGAGATTTTTTTAATTTAGCCCTATGATCCGCAGGATCAAAATTAACATTAGTCAAGGTCATAAATAATGAATCCTCTACAAAAGAAACTACACTTTTATCTATTACTTCACCATTTTTTAAAAGTTCATTAGCATATAGACTAATTCCTTTTAACTGATAAATCAATAAATCTTGCATAGCTGCAATGTCAGGGGTCTTACCACATACACCAATTTTAGTGCATCCTTTACCGCCGGCAGTTTGTTCACATTGATAACAGAACATTTCTTGAACCATAATATCAATCCTTTCAATTCAATATTTTTGACTTTACTTCTATATTTTACAGTAACATTGGCAATATATGCAATAAATTATCAGAAAATTCAAAAACAAAGGTGTATATTAACAAAATTGTCACTTCGTTTATAAATATTCAATTGTAATTTTCAAATATTGCTTTTCAATTTACAAAGTGGCCACTCGTCTTTCTATTACCCCTTATCCATGTCGTATACCCTATATATTTTGCATAATGCAAAATATATTTGACATTTAGTATAACATATTATACTATATATACATAATATGGAACAGGAGGTTATAGCTTACATGAAAAACATAAGATTGAAAATGGCTAGAGTTGAAAAAGATATGTCACAGGATGAACTGGCCAAAGCTGTGGGCGCTACAAGGCAAACCATAGGTATGATTGAAGCTGGCAACTATAACCCTACACTAAAACTAGCCATAGCCATATGCAAAGCGCTTGGTAAAACCTTAAATGATTTATTTTGGGAGGAGTAGAAATGGGCAAAAGCAAATTTATTATGGATGAAAGAAGTAAAAAAAAGTTAGAAGAAACCGCTACAGCAGTATTAGGACTTTTTTATGTTATCTGCACCCTAGAGATGATAATTAAGATAATTGTAACTCATGACTATTCAAGCACATTAGGTGAGTTAATAATTTTACTTTCCGTTACCTTCACTTTCCTTATAGTACAAAGATTTAACAGAAGCTACTCACCGACACTACCAAGAAAAAACAATGGAGAAGAGCTAAGTGCTGAAAATACAGGAAAATCAAAACTAAGAAGATTACTAATCTATGCTAAGGAATCTGTTATATTCGCTATTAGCTTAACAGTATTTTCTTTAATAATGGATTACATTCTTAAAAAACAGGATGTAACCCGAAACCTAGAATTTTGGGTAAATCAGCTTTTAAGTATTATACTGGGCTCTGCAGTGATTTTTATAATAGATACTTTATTAAAAGAACGAAAAATCAAGAAGTACAATAAGTGGAATGAGAATCTAGACAAATAGGAGGTTATTATGTTTTTTAAAAGAAAACTTAAAAATTATGCAAAAGGCAGTGATGAAAGAACAATTGAAGTAACCGGAAATGCCGCTATCATAACCCTCATAGTTGGACTCGGAATATTCTTAATTGAGATGCTAGTTAAAGTTAAAATCACAAAAAACTTATATTCAATTACCTGGGAAGCCTCACTTTTATTATTAATGATAGTTATATTTGTGATTATTCATTTACTCAATAAAATACCAATGAAAAAGTAGGATGCTTCATTAGTAGATTCGTTTTTATTTCGAGCTTAGTATACTCTAATGCTCATATAAATTTATTGTATTAAACAACCAAGGACTTCATTCTATCACAAAAAGCAAAAGCTATCACTAATC
Source organism: Clostridium yunnanense (assembly GCF_016595795.1). GTDB lineage: Bacteria > Bacillota > Clostridia > Clostridiales > Clostridiaceae > Clostridium_AR > Clostridium_AR yunnanense. Next base: position 17,408 of record NZ_JAENHN010000059.1, on the reverse strand, counting down.
TTGGCACCCTTATTTTCATCTATTTTATATATCTATCTTATGGAGTAGTCACTCTTTATATCACTGAAAGTGCCCATAGATATAATGATGCAACAGAACCATAAGGAGAGTATCTTTTTCTATATGTATCAAACTTTTTCTTTGGAAGTTCTTTAAGCCCATATAAATTCATCATACCTCTACGGATAGCTAGGTCTCCGAAGCTCACCACATCAGGACGACAAAGTGAGAAAATCAGTAGCATCTCAGCTGTCCAAACGCCAATCCCATTAAGTGCTGATAGCTTTTTTATAATTTCTTCATCGCTTAAAGCATTTAGTTCATTAAAGTTTATTTCACCAGAAACAGCAGCACTTGCAATTCCCTTTATATATCCAGCTTTTCTCAAGGTCATACCACAACTTTGAATGTCAGATAAACTTGTTTTCTCAATAGTTTCTGGTGTAATTTTCTCAAGTAGAACACATAATCTGTTCCACACAGTTTCTGCAGCCTTAGTTGAAATTTGCTGGCCAATAATACTTGAAACAAGTGCCTCAAATGGATCTGGAGTAACTTTACGTTTTATCATTCCAATTTTCTCTATGGCCGCGCCAAGTTTTTTATCCTTACTTTTTAAGTATTCTATCTCTTTTTCTCCATATTCAAAAATCTGCATTTTCTTTTGCCCTCTCCATATCAAGTAGTGTTTTTTTAAGTTCAATTCCTCCACGATAACCAATAAGGGAACCATTAGCACCAATAACACGATGACATGGAATAAATATTGGTATTGGATTGCGGTTATTTGCAAGGCCTATAGCACGAGAGGCTTTAGGATTGCATATTTTAGTAGCTATACTCTTATAACTTACGGTTTCACCATAGGGAATTTCACAAAGCTTTAACCAAACATCTTTCATAAAAGGTGTTCCTTGTGGTTCCAAAGGCAAAGAAAACTCTTTAAGATTCCCTTCAATGTAACTTTCAAGTTGCCTGGCAGCTTCCTTTAATATAGGAGTTTCATTTACTTTCATATCCTCAGGAATTTTATCATTCTGAAAATATAGATTAGTTATTTTCCCATCATTTTCTGCTATAGCGATTTTACCAATTTCAAATTCATATAAATACATATGCACTACAGATCACCTCTACTTTTCCTATACTCACTTGGAGTTAACTCAGTTTGTTCCTTAAAACATTTATAAAAATTAGATAAACTCTTAAAACCAGTTGCATAAGAAACCTCAAGAATATTCATATCGCTTTGCTTTAGAAATTCTTTTGCTTTTTCTACCCTTAACTTAATAATATACTGTGTAGGAGTAAACTTAGTATGCTGTTTAAAAAGCCTACTTAAGTGGTTTGCACTAACACCAAGTTCCTTTGAGATATCATTTAAATCAACTTGTTTATTAAAATATGTATGAAATATATTTTCAGCCTTTTCTACTAACTCTAAATTAGGTTGAAAATCAACCTTATCTGGACAACATCTCTTGCATGGACGGAACCCACTGTCCAAAGCTTTTACTGGATTATCAAAGAAAATCACATTTTCACGTATTGGAGTCTTAGACTTGCAGGATGGTATGCAGAAAATTCCTGTTGTCTTTACTCCATAGAAGAAGAGACCATCATATTTCCTGTCACAACTGATAACTGCTTGCCATTTTTCACTGTCTAAAATTTTAATATATTTCTTCATAGGCTTTCTCCTCATCAATGTTCATCTAAAAATCTTTGTAATCAATCGCACCATATATTAGGCTCAAGACTCTCTATATCCATTAAAGTATTTCCTAAATCTTCATTTTAAAATATAATAATACTTTCTTAGCCAGATCTGGTTTATAAATCATTAATGCACATCCTGGTACATAAGCTTGTTTAATTATTATCTCTCAAAAAATAGTCCTATTACAAACATATTTTACATCAAATTAAACTATTTATCTTCCTATATTTCATTAAGTAATTTTATGTTGAAGGATAAATAACTATATCAATATTGTTCTAAAACATAGCCTAAGTTCAAAATATAACATATTAAAACAAATAACAAAAGGCAGCTTTATATAAGCCTCTCTATATAAAACCACCTTCTAAAAATTATAATATTTTATTTACAGAGTTATGGTTACTCCATCTCCATCTGCTGAGATAACTTCCACTAATTTTAAGCCTCTATAGCCTCTTAGATATTTTATACTCCTTGCAAGCTCATCAAAATCTATGCAATCAATTATGTCCCTTTGTTCTTGACTAAGATGTTTTCCTGACTTTTCTATAGCAAAGGACGCTATCCTACAGCCAAAACTTGCAATACTTAAAGGTACTGGAATAAAAAACTTTCTACCACTTTTTTCTCTTATATAAATCCTCATTGCACATATCCCCTTCTGCATTCCTTTTTCTGCACAGAAGAATTATTAATGCCTGTGCCTTTAATGCTGTTATTCAACACTAATCTCAACGCTGTCCCCTTTTTCGCTTTTTACATCTACAATCGTACCGTCCAGTCCATCACTTACAGCCTGAAGAATAGCTTGAATATCTATATCCTCCATACCTTCTACGCCTTCTATTTTAGGTATTCTCTTAATAGCGCCACCTATGGTTCTTATAAATTTAACTGGTACATTTATATTTACGTTATCTCCATGTTGGGAGTTAACTCTGATCTTTAGCATTTTATCAGCGTTAATTATCGCAGGAACCTCACTTCTAGAAGCATATAAAACATCTATTAACTCTCCTGCTTTTTGTGCGTCAATTTTACCCTCTTCAAGCATCTTTAAAACTTTCATAACTTCATCATTCATTTAATTCAATCCCCTTTTTAATTATTTTTTCAATAAATTTATCGCTTGCTCTGCTGTAATCTCTCCTTTTTCAAGCTTGTCAATCACTTCAGAACTGTTGTCTTCTTTTTCTTTAATAGGTGCATAACCTAATGAAACAATTAGATCTTCAATTTTACTTCGAACTGTGGGATAAGATATTCCAAGTTCCTTTTCAACATCTTTAATATTACCTCTGCATTTTATAAAAACATCTGCAAAGTTTAGTTGCTCCGCAGTAAGGTAAGAAAACTTCGAAAGTTCAAAGTCATTTTCAATAACAGTATTACATTTCTTGCATTTTAACTTTGTAACTGTAAGCTTTGAACTACATACAGGACATCGAGTTAATACTTTATAAGCCATACAAATCACTCTCCATAGTTTTATTATACTACCATTATTTATAATTTCAATATATTTATTGATTTATTTTATAATTTTTAATTTATATATTAATTATTTTAATTTTAATATTAATTTTATTGATAAGCATATTAATTATTTATATATATTTCAGTGATATTACTGTAAAATGTGTTAGAAAACTTCATTATCAATAATTGTATTTTACTTGATTTATAGGATTCCTAACTCAACTATTAAGTTATACTTGTTCGATGTAGAAATCCTTTAAAGATGTACCACTTCAATCCCAAATCTATTTTTAAAACTCTTATTAATACCACGTAACTGTTGAAACTAAGAATATAAAAAAGGCCTTATATTATGTATTAAATAAATGTTGTTACTGCTATAAAAGGACAAGCTATAAAACACCAACATTTATTTAATACATAAGTTAATAAGGTAAAAAAATATACACATAGGTTACAACATGTGATATATCAACATTTGAGTAATTATATTTAGTTCATTTAAATTAATTGGAGTATATTAGATTTAAGAATTAAAATATACCATGGTATAATATGAAAAGGATTTATTTTTTAATTACATCATTAGGGGGATTTTTTATGAAAAAGTTAGGGACTATTTTAGGAATTATAGGAGGCGTCATAGGTGTTATTAGTTCGATTTTAGTACTGTATGGAGGCATAACTACTTTGCATAAAATTAATGATTTAGCCTCATATAGTATGATTGTATTTTCTTTTGTCATTTTTGGATTAGCAGTTTTAGGAATTATGATGTCTATAAATTCAAAAAAGAATTCGAAAAAATCAGGAATAATTCTAATAGTAGATGCCATTATTGGTTTAGTATTTGGGACTTTTTATATAGTAACATCAATATTATTTGTACTTTCTGGGATATTGCTATTGATTTCAAAAAACCAATCAAGAATTAATCAATAATCAAAAACTAGAAAAATATAAAAAAACGCATTATTCAGAAATGAATAATGCGTTTTTTTATGTCTCAATGCAAGAATAATGACATATAACAGATCAATTTTAAAATATGAACAATACCCTTTGAGAATTCAGTGTAGAAGTAAAAAAGTAATGTTATAATTTTCAACTAACTATATTATATCTTGGGTTTAATTGGTTTTTAATGGTATAATTACAAGTAATTAAATCAGAGTGGTATAAGTATTTAAAAAGTAATACAACATAGGAGGAATAAAAACATCGTGAATAAGTGGATAATTATTACTTTTGTTACTACTGCGTTAGGTCTAATTTTAATGTTAGTTTCATTTATAGAACTACGGAAAATATCAAAAAAATTAGATCAAATGGATGAAATGGATTTTGTTCCTGAAGATATAATGTTAAACCTTGTTAAAAATCAAAGATTAGAAGTATTAGGAATGTCAATAACTGCAATATCAGGGCTAATTCGTGTTTTTTTAAGATAATATTAATATAAGTATAATGATAGTTCTCAGTAGTAATTTATGACGCAACGGTTAGTTAACATAAAAGATTGATTTATATAGCAAGGAGATGATTATAAATGGAAAAGGAATAACGGTACTTTATTCTGACCAATGTCCAATTAAGAATATTACTGAAGCGGCAAAGGAATGTAGCTTGGATATTAGGTTACATAAAATTGATAATCATATAGAGGCTCAAAATTCGCCATCTCCATATGGAACTTTTAATATTATAGTAGATGGTAAGTTCTTAACACATAGGATTTTTGATAAACAAAGATATATAGGAATTCTAAAAAGCGGACAAGTTTAGGTAGTTTTAAATGGAGTTATATCTGATTGCCAATAAAAGAGTATTTATTATGGAGGTGTAATTATGTCAATAATCAAAGGGTTGGAATGGACGTTTAATACAGAAGCCGAAAGGTATGAAAAAATGCGACCAGGATATGTTTCGGAGCTGTACGAAGATATTTTTAAGTATATCCCAATTAATGAATCCAGTAATGTTATCGAAATTGGTATTGGCGGAGGACAGGCAACACTACCAATTTTAAAAACTGGGTGTAAATTAACTGCTGTGGAATATGGTGAAAACTTGGCTCAATTATGTCGTGAAAAATTCAAGGAGTTCCCTAAATTTTCAACTGTAACAACTAAATTTGAAGATTTTGTGTGCGACAATAATTTATACGATCTAATTTATTCTGCATCTGCATTTCACTGGGTACCAGAAGAAATCGGATACAAAAAGGTTTATGAAATGCTAAAAAGTGGCGGAGTCTTTGCTCGTTTCGCTAACCATCCATATAAGGATAAAGGCAGAGAAGAAATTCACGAAGCATTACAAAAAATCTATTCTGTATATATGCCTGATGGTGTTGCTCCTAATGAGTACAGTAAGGACAATGCAAAAAAACGTGCAGATATAGCACAGAAATACGGATTTGTTGATATAAGCTACAAATTATATCATAGAACAAGGTCTTTTGGCGCAAAAGAATACATATCACTTCTCGGTACTTATTCCGACCATATTGCAATTGAACAAAATACTAGAAAAAAATTCTTTTCAGAAATTGAAGAAGCTATTGATACTCTAGGCGGTCAAATCACAATTTATGATACCATTGATTTACAGCTTGCGAGAAAACCATAATTAAAGATGAACCACTTCGTAATAAAATATATTATTTGTAAATTCTCCTACCAGAAGCCGTGAGATCTTCAAAAATAATTTTCGGTTCGAAGTGGTACATCTATAGATAAACTACTTCATATTAGAATTTATCCAAATAAAGCTTCGTAGAACCATCGAAAGCTTTATTTGGGGTTTAATGACTGAAGTAGTTTATCAGTTCAGCGGAATAGATAATCCAGTTCTATGTAATAAAACTAAATAATAATTTTGATAACTATAAATGGTAATAGGCTTATCAAATATAGATTCTATTTGGAACTGGTTTATCTATATATGCTTACATCGCATTGACCATATTCATTATCTCCTACAGCAACAAAAGTGCCGTCAGCTTTAAGACCTACGGTATGAGCACATCCAGCTGCAACTGCCACTATATATCGCCAGCTACTAACATTACACTGTCCATACTCATTCCAGCCTACAGCCACAACAGTCCCATCAGCTTTAAGACCTATGGTATGACTACTCCCCACGGCTATAGCTACAATATCGTTCCAATCCCTTACATCACATTGACCTTCATTATTTTTACCTGTAGCAACCACTGTACCATCGGCTCTAAGACCAACCGTATGAAGATACCCTGCAGCTACTGCTACTATGTCTGTCCAGTCACTTACGTTGCCTTGACCATATCTATTATTACCCACAGCCATAACTGTGCCATTTGCTTTAAGTCCAACTGTATGCCAATCCCCTGCTGTTACTGCGACAATATCAGTCCAGTGACTTACCTCACATTGACTTTCATTATTTCGACCTGCTGCAACCACCGTGCCATTTTGTTTAAGTCCAACAGTACGACGCCAACCCGCTGCAACTGCAACTATATCTTGCCAGTCATCAACATTACATTGCTCATGCTTATTCCACCCTACAGCCACCACAGTACCGTCAGACTTAAGTCCCACTGTATGAGAATTGCCCGTGTTCGTCGCCATATGAACATTACCTGCATCCACCGAAACAATGTCGCTCCAGCTGCTTACATCACATTGTCCACATTTATTATCACCTTTAGCCATAACCGTTCCGTCTGATCTAATACCAATAGTATGGCGATGACCTGCCGCTATGGTCTTTCTTACATCACTCATGTAACTACCTCTTACATTCTTCATCATTAAGTCTCTTTAGATCTTTGTTTTTTTATATTAACCCTCATATATAACAAGTTAATTCTTTATATTTTGAATATGGCTCTATTTTATTCTCATAATTGTATTTATTATTATAGCATATTTATGATTTAAGCAGCATATTACATTAAGGAAATAATTGTGTAAGGAACTGCTATGACTTTTAAATATGTACCTGTGCTAAGAAGTTTGACAGCTGAGAGAGATGCACTGAAATATCAAAAGACATCAACTAAAGTAATGCCACTTATTGAGTTAGTATCAGATAAGCCTCGTGAGAATTCAAAATTAGATCTTAAAGCCTTTAGTAAGCAATTATTTAATAATATGACCAATCCTTTTTTTGTCGACATTCCTATGTATATTAAATTATCTAAAAGAACAAAGAGTTCTGTTAGCGAATTTCTTTCTCATATTTATGAAAATCAGATTATGAGATGTATTTATTTAAATTTGTTATCAGATATTTGCCCTGGAAGATTAGTACCTGTAGTATCTTATAATCCTAATACTCCTTATATTAAAGAACTTATTGTAGAGCAAGTAAGATTACTAAGACCTAATTACAAGAAGCTTGCATTTAGAATTTTTGTACCTTATAACAACTCAATAATTGATGAATTAAAAACAGTTTTGAAACCACAAGATATTGTTCTACTTGATATCTTTCAGCAAAAACATAATAATCCATCTCTACTCCACATGTATTCAGAAATTAATACGTTGAAAAATACACTAGGATATACCACTGTAATACTGCATTCAGCACTTCCTGATAAATTAACAAACACTAAACTTATAGACAATCAGATTATACAGGACGCAAGTACTGATCTTATAGTTTTATATAATAGCCCAAAATATAAATTTGATGCTTTTGGTGACTTCGCAGGCATAAAGGTTTCTAATTTAGAAAACATCCCCGTTTCAAGCCCAGCATATATCCACTACTCTGCATTATCAAACAATTACATTGGATATAAGGGTCTCTACAAAAAAGTTAGATCCTTTGAAACCATGGTATTACCTAAATACACTTTTTCATCTTACTGGGCAAGTATCCCTAAAAATCATAAGTACTCCTGCTATGGCTGCACCTTAATCGAGAGAATGCTACAGGGGAAAGTGAAAATCAATTATGCCCCTAGATGGAAGACACTAACTATATGTCACTATATAAAATCAATGGATGAGGTTTTATAGAATATAAATTGGAGCATGGATGAATATATTTAAACATATTCATCCATGCTCCAAATTCATCTTATAATCATAAAATTACATTTTCCTGCTCATATTAGTTCTTTAAATTAAATATCTAAGTGATCTCTACTTATATTTACAATAAAGTTTAAACCCCATGACAAAGATCCCAATTAGCACAATAACCGTCGCAATAAATCCACCTTCTGGCCCAAAAGTGCCCCCAGTAAGAAAGCTTGCCGAAGTCGCTTCTGTAAGCAATATACTTTCTCCATAACCATAAAAACCGCTCACTGGAAATCCAAAGATATTTCCCAAAGTAAGATTCCACATAAAATGCAAACCTAGAACTCCCCAAATATTGTTATAGTATATGGCAATGAGTGCAAAGAAAGCTCCTGATAAAATAAGATTTATAAAAGATAATATCGTTACTCCTGAAGTAAATAAGTGAAGTATTCCAAAGATTATTGAAGTAATAACTATTGAGGTAAATGGAGTGCTTTTATTGCCTAAGCTAGGAATAAGCCAGCCTCTTATAGCAATCTCCTCCGCTGAACTTTGAACCATCCATGAAATAACTATTAATATAAATAGTAAGGGTGAAAAACTTGTATTTATTCCTTTTACTTGTACAACCTTAAAAATTATTAATAAGGCAGTTATTATTAGAATTGATAAGAAGCCAGCAACCACGCCACATATATAGCTTAATGCAGGACGCTCTGCACTAAACCCCATTGTCTTTATAGGCCTTTTCTCAACAAACTTAACCCATATAAAAAACAATGTAATCTGCACACCACATACTACAATCTTTCTAATTACTTGTATGTAACTTTGCACGTCACTTGCTTTATCAGTTACTAATGCAAGTAGTCCATTATAAATCAAACGTCCTAGAAATAATCCTACCAGCCATAAACAAAAATAGGTGATGATTATAGTAATAATATTATATTTGATCTTTTTGCTATGAGCCTTTGTAAACAATGTGTTTTTCTTTAATTTAAAATTTATCTTCTCCATAAAAACTGTTATACCCTTCAATATTTTTAAGCAAAACTTATGCAGCAAGTCTTCAAAATATCCTCAAATATTATATTGTCAGCTATTGCAAACAAAAGCATTTCCGTATAGAAAGGATACTTTCTCCTGTCATCATTCCAAAGTTTATCATTAATATCAGATATCAAGTCACAAAGCATTGGATAAGCCAAAGCATCTTCTATAAATACTTTCTTATCAACTTTACTCATAACTTTTTTATCCTCTAAATTATTTAAATACTCACTAGCTCTAGACAGCCTTATTAGAGTTTCAATATTTACTCCTGTAAGCTTTGAGTTTCTTCCCTCTGACATAGGAAAGAACATCTCAGAAGCATTAGTTTTTAGAAGTATCCAGTTAATAGAATATGCCACTCTTGTATCGTAAATAATGTATTTCTCAGGATCAATAAAACTTAAAACCTTTGTTACACTTGCTCTGCTTTCTATTTTGGAGTAATTAGCTCCCTCTGCCCTTTTCTTTAGAAAATCCTCTACTGAAGAGTTTAGCTTTTCAACATTAATTGAGTTTATCCCACCCCAGGTAGATACTATCCATTTATAAACTAGCTTTCTATCTTGAATCGAATCCATCTTATTTAAACCAGAAGATACCATCAATTTTAGTTCTGCATTTTTCTCAAAACTACTTTCCATCTGCTGCAGCTCTTGACATTGCTCAAAGCTAATTATGCCCTTTTCTTTTAACAACATAAGATCCTTATCCTTTGGAATATCATAGTTATACAATTCCTCAAACTTTAACGCATATGGTAATAAATACTCTACTATTGCTTCAATATTGAACATAAATTCATCCTTCTTCCGCATTTTATATCTATAAATGTACCCTTTGTAATAATCTATTATTTTTAAAATCATCTCACAAAAATCAGTAAGAGTTTTAAAAATAGATCTCCGGTTGAACTGATACATCTTTATAGCCATGCTACATATTATTGTGATTTATTAAAATAATACTTCATACTTTAATTGAAAGCATTATTTTAAGTTTAATTTTAATTGATTTTTTCTAATCTTAGTACCTCATTAATACAATTATCTATCTGCAAATCCTCATTTATACTTGAATCCTTAACATAAACATCCGGTTCAGTGTTAAACTCTTCATCACAGGTTCCATCTAAATGCGTACCAAGAGCTGTCTCAAATTCGAATAAAAACGCACTTTTAGGCAGCATTACTGTGGTTGGACCGATTCCATTGGCTCCACCTTTAGTTTTTTCTCCTACCAAAGTAGCTAGTTTACTTTGTTTGCAAAAAACCGCTAAGGATTCTGCCGCAGAATATACTGATTTGTCCACTAGTAAATATATATTTCCTTTATAATTTATTGAAGCTTTAGGACTAATCTCATCTTCATCAGTCTCGTAATATTTAAAATCACTCAATACTTCTTTAGGAAGATTAGGAAGCTTGCTTATTAAATCCTTGTTTACTACGCCTACCCCTTTTAAGTCATCACCATAAGTGTATCTTAAATACTCTTTTGAAATGTCGCCATCCCTATAAAAGCTATATGTTGTACTGGAAAATGGTTTATTAATAATCCTTGGAAATAAAACCTTCTTCCAATAAGCATCCGTTCCACCTCTGTTTCCTCTTATATCAATTATTAGGCTTTTGTAATCACTTACTTTTTCTAAATACTTGTTAAGAGCCTTCTCATCCTCTTCCATACTACTATCATCAAAGGACTTTATCCGTATATAGCCAACCTTATTTTCAACTATATCTTTAGCGATAATATTATCGCCATGAGTACTTTCTCTTGCTTCCTGCTTTCCATTATCCTTGGATTTATTATCATCGAGATTTTTATTACTAGCATCTATATTGTTTCTTTCTAGAAAGGTTTTGTTCTGTAATATATCAAGTGTATTTCTTTCATGCCAGTTGTATTTATGTTTTTCTTTATCTATCTCATCTTTCTTTTTTAAAAGATCCTTTATTTCTTCAGCATTTACTTTATACATAGAGGTGTGTGCATTATTTAAATCATTTAATATTCCTTGCAAAACCATAAAAAAGTCAGTATCATTTTCAGTTTCTTTTACCCTTTGAATATACAGTTCTTTATTTTTCTCCCAATCTATATTATTCACTCTTTTATTAACTTCCAAAAAGGGATAGTTCTCTTCTATCACTTTATATAAATAATTAAAGTCTTCTATTTTTTCCTCTTGGGATAAGTCCTTAATTACTTTGTTAGCAGGGTAATCTTTACTCACAGCTTTATCAGCTTTTTTAAACTTAACAGCCTCAATAGTAAATATTATTGCTGTTAAAATAATTGCTGTTATAAGAACTAGATATATTTTATTAATTTTTATATTGCCTAACTTAAATTTCGTAATAACCAACTCCACTTTGAAAATTTATATAATCATTTATGGATTTATAATATATATATTTTACCATAATTTTCAATACGATGTTGATTATTGTATGCAATATATAAAAAAGCAGCTAAAGAGACTTTCTTTAACTGCTTTTTATGTGTATTTATTTAATTAGCTGTATTTCTACTCTATCTTTGTCTGTATTATTTATTATTTATGAGATTTAAAAACTCTTCCTCAGACAGTACTTCAATTCCAAGCTCCTGTGCTTTACTGAGTTTACTTCCTGGATTCTCGCCTACAACTAGAATATTTGTCTTTTTGCTTACACCACTTTTTACATTTCCACCATACATAATAGCAAGTTCTGAAAGCTCTACTCTGTCTTTCACGGTCTCTCCCGTAAATACTATGTTTTTACTATGTAATATATCCTCTATGATGTTTTCCTTAGCTCGTTCAAGCCTAGCTTTATTTTCTTCTCTTTCTTCTTTATCAAACATGAAACTTCTTTTAGGTTTTGTTTCACTAGCACTAGTATTTCCACCTAATTTGCTCCATTTTTTAGGTTTTAGTTTTTTCAAGAGTTCTAATAAATCTAATACATCTTGCATTGCAGTATGCTCTTGGCCATCTTTTATACCGTAATGTTCTAATAAATCCTTTAACTTATAACTATCTAACTTTTCCATCTTTCTTATTGTATTCATGCTACAATAAAATACCTGATCTTTATCTACCCAGTTCCAGAAATCAAGAAAACTTTTATCAAAGCTAGCATTATGAGCTACTAGTGGATACTTATATTTAAGAAGGAAATTTTTGAATTCTTCTCTTAAAGCTTCGTTTTCCTCGATATTCTCGAGGCCTGCGCCATAACCTTTTTTATATTCTTCTTCATCAGTAATAATTGCTAAGTGTAACTTGTCTATAACTTCATAATCTTCAACGACTGTAGCTGCTACTTCCCTTATTCCGTCTTTTGGAGAAAAGCTATGAGGTGTTTCTATATCAACTACTATAAATCGCTCTTTTTTCTCCGCTTTTTTATTACTCAACTTACTTTCATCTGTTTTTTTATCTTTTTTAGTTTCATCTATTTTTTTATTTTTATCTAATCCCGGTTCTTCAATTGAACCATATAGTGAAAAATCTTTTTTCTGCATGTCCAAGAAATAATCTGGATGAATACTATGAAGCTTTCCATCAACATAAAGCACTAGTTCATTATCATCTACATATCCAGCAACCTTACATTCTATATGCTTGTCTGTATAAGCACCTTTATAATAAAAGGCTTTTACTTCCGAAGCTTTTGGAGATATTAAATGCCAGTCTCTAAGTTTCTCAAGTTCTTCCTCCATGGATTCAAAAGTCTTCCATTCTCTTTTAGTTTCTATCATATATTTTCTCCTTTATAGGTTTCCAACTTCAAATACTAAGTTATCCATGCCTAAGGTTAACTTTAATTTTCGTAATAGAACCCTTCTAATTCTTAATCATCTTAACTTTCATTATTCTTATTAATATAATTATTATATGGTAGAAACCACCACATATCAAATTAATATTGTTTCTATTCCTACCTAGTATTACCTTAGTGTTCTCCCCGCTACGAGCTTGATTTTTCACAAAAAGATAAGCTTGATTTCATGACTTTGCCTTCTTTGGTGATTGCTAAATGTTAAAAATAAGAGCCTATATTATAGAATCTTGCAAAAATCACACTTATGCTTTTAAAAATAACTAACTTATAAATACAAAAGCCAATCCTGTGACTTTTAAATCACCAAATTGACTTTTTGATACTTTACTTTCCAAGGCTTGAAGTATTATATATTTAAGCTAAGCCCATTAAATCTAGCACACCAACTATTAAAAACAAGAAATCTATTAACGCCACTATTGCTACAGCTATATTTAAAAATATATAAAACAATCTTTTTTTGCCTTGTATATTTCTGGTTCTTGCCTTTTTGAAATACTTGAAGCAAATATACATAATACCTGCTAATATTAGTAATACTATTATAACTCCACTACTAGAAGATGATTCATTTTTTCCAATTGGACCCATTAAATCTAGCACACCAATTATTAAAAGAAACCCATCTATTAATGCCACTATTGCTACAACTATATTTAAAAATATATAAAAGAATCTTTTTTTACCTTGTATATCTCTAGATCTTGCCTTTTTGAAATACTTAAAGCAAGGATACATAATACCTGCTAATATTAGTAATACTATTATATTGCCCATAGTTTCAGAAGATACATTTTTTCCAATAACAAATAGAGCCTTTATAATTCCAGCTATCAAAGCCAAATATCCAAATAGGCGATATGAAAATCGTCCATTTGTAGATTTTTCCCCTGATTTAACATTAATGTTTTTTGCCTTTAAGTCTTTATCTAATTTCTTTGTTTTTAAATCTTTATCTAACTTTTTTGCTTTTAAATCTCTCTCTATTTTCCTTGCACTTAAAGCTTTCTCTATGTTTTTGCATTCTTTCTTTAAATCACGACTTATAATTTTAGAATTATTTTCATTTCTCGCATAACGAAGTATTCTAGTTAGATAATCTCTAGCAACTCTATCTTCTGGTTCTACTTGCAAAGTCTCTCTAAAGACTTTACTTGCATTAACAAAATCTGAATTCTCAATATAACTTTTTCCTAACAGTTCCCTTAAGCCTAAATCCTCTGGATTACCATTCACTAAGAATCTATAAACTTTTATAGCTTTATCGATTTTCTTAGCATAAGTATAGGTTTTCGCTTGATATAAATATATTGCAATGTCATCTTTTGCTAACTCTCTCGCAGCATTAAAGTTATCACGAGCAGTGCTATCATCATTAACCCTAATATAATATTCACTATTCATGATTTTTAAATATGGATCTTTATCATATATCTCTTCTGCAAGCACAATGAACTTCCTTGCATTGCCCAGTTCATTGTTCATTAATGCGATAAAAGCATCTTCTCTATATTTTACGTACTTACTAAAATCAACATTTGCATTGTCATCCAAATAGTTATATCTTGTAATTCTGTCCTCATTACTTAACTGCAAAAATATGTAGTTTACTATCTCCCTTGGATAATCATAATGAGTATGCCATTTTTCTTCATCGATTTGGAAACTCTCACCAAGCAACTTAAATACATCTCTTGGCAGGTAATAATTCTCTATTAAAAAATCCGCCATTCTATCACCAAGTTGATTCCTAAGTTCGAATTTCCACATTACTTCATCATTTAAAAGTTCTTTCCAATACTTTAGATCAACGCGCTTAACGAAATCGTCATATAAAGCCTGTACCTTTTCAAAGAAAACATCAATTTGCTCGCCAAGATTAACTTCCTCCTCTTTTATATTGATGCGAGGAGGTGTCTTATAGTTATAATCGTCTAAGTTGTCCTCTTCATTTGTTATTTTTAAATCAACAAATCTTTGATTATTGCTTTCATTATAAATATCACCATTGTCATTTTCATTGAACGCTTCAGAACGAACAGTGTCTAAATCTTCACCTCTTAAGGATAAATCGTTATATCCTATATTCTTCTTATGATTTTTAGCATATCTTAAGCAACTATCATATGCTTCTTTAAGGACCTGAAATCCTTCTGGATCATCTTCTGGATTAGTTTTTTTTAATTTCTTTGCATAAGCTCTCTTTATTTCCTTCACTTCTCCAGTAGGTTCGATTTCAAGCACCTGCCACATGCTCATTAATAATCAAGCCACCCTTCCAGTTGGTTTAATTTTCCTTCTAGTTCCTTTGCTGCTTTTTTTATAGCTTTATCATCCTGACTTGCTAAAACTCCATCAAAGTCTTTAAGCAAGCTTGCTATATATTGACGTTTATCTCGTAAAGATTCTTGATATAACCTCTCTCCTTTTGCAAGCAGAAGTTTATTCTCCATTTTATCTCTAGGGTGGATTTTTATATCCTTCAAGGCCTTTAATCTTTCTTCAATTTCTTTCTTTGTCATAGTTCCTTTATTCTTCTCAATAACTACGCTTTTAACTTCACCACTGGATAGTACCTTTGCTTCTACTTCTAGAAGCCCATTGATATCATAGGTATATCTTAAATCAACCGCTTCTTTTCCTGCTGGACCTTTTGGAAGATTTATCTCAAATTCTCCAAGCCATAGATTTTCGTTAATCTTACGGCCTTCACCTTGATAAACAGATATCTGCATTATGGATTGATTATCCACTATGGTAACAAGGGATTTTACTCGGCTTACAGGGATAGTTGTGTTCCTCTCAATGATTGGGAGAAAGTATCCTGATTCTATAGTTCCATCACTATGCCTAGTACTAGTTTCTACTCCAAGAGTGTATGGACATACATCAGTAAGTACCATTTCTTTTAAAGCCTCATTTCTCTCCATTAAGGCAACCTGAATTGCAGCTCCCAAAGCAACCGCTTCATCAGGATTTATATTTGTATATGGCAGCTTTCCAAACATCTTACTAACTACAGATTTTATTATAGGCATTCTAGTTGCTCCACCTATAAGAATTACCGCATCCATTTCGCTAGGACTAAGCTCCGCATCCCTTAAAGCACGTTCAATAGGATTTCTAAATCTAAATAATAGCTGAGTTGCTAATTTATCAAATTCATCTTTATTTATAACTTTTTCATAGGTTTTATCACCGAAAGTAAAAGTCATAGTTCCCGAATTGTTTTCACCAATTGCTCTCTTGCAAATCTCCGCCTGTTTGTAAAGTGCGGATTTCTCCATTGAACTTAAAGCTTCCACTTCAAGCTTTTCACTATCTATAAAATAAGACACTAAAAGATTTGTGAAATCCTCTCCTCCTAAAAAGTTATCTCCTGATATGGATCTAACCTCCATTACTCCTTCAAATAATTCTAATATAGATACATCAAAGGTTCCTCCACCTAAGTCAAAAACTATGAATTGAGTTTCCTCCTCTTCTTGATGAAGACCATAGGCTATAGCTGCTGCAGTAGGTTCACTAATAAGCCTTTCCACCTTAAGGCCTGCAAGCTCTGCTGCCTGTTTTGTTGCCTTTCTTTGGGTATCATTAAAATAAGCAGGTATGCTTATAACTGCTTCCTTCACTTCTTCTCCAAAGAAAGCTTCCGCATCCTCTTTTAAAGCTCTTAATATAAATGAGGATAATTCCACTGGTGTAAATGAATATTTACCAAGCTTGTACTCTTTATTTGTTCCCATATATCGTTTAAATACAGACGCAGTCATATGCGGATGAGTTATAAGCCTTTCCTTTGCAACTGCTCCTATAAGTATTTCATTATTATCATCAACCCCAACCACAGATGGCGTAAGGTTTGACCCATGTATATTTGGTATTATTCTAGGCCCATCCTCAGTCCAATAAGCCACAAGACTATTTGTTGTTCCTAAGTCAATTCCTATTGCAGGCATAAAATCTTCCCCTTCCAATTCTCTAATATATTTACATTATTTCTAAGCAATTTTTCGTCTAAATTATAATTTCCATTAAAATCACAACTTTAGACTATAATATACATATTGTAACATATTTTTCAAGAGCACTCTACCTTGTATAAATTAATAAATAGTGTAATTTTAGTTCCAATGGAAATAAAAAAGTTGCTGAAGATGGTCACTCAATGTCATTAAGTTAAGAGTGATTAAAGAAGCTATTACACAACGTGATAGCTTCTTTTTTAGCAATTAGCTTTGGAAGTGCAATCGGAATAAGGAAAGTAATCGGAAAATATGCATGCAAATA
>NZ_JAENHN010000058.1 GCF_016595795.1 Clostridium yunnanense | reverse complement strand
ATTTCCTTTATAACCTTTCATTATGGATACCATATCTGACCACCCTACAAGATTATCCTCTCCATCTGTTCCATCTATAGCTGTGGCTAATTGTTTTACTTTAGCGGCATCCCATGTCTTACCATCCGCAAACTGTATACTATCTACTGCATAAGTTCCATAGTTAAAGTATCCTAATACTACCGCCTTGTCCCCGGTCAGACTTCCGTCGGCGTTCTTTACTCTTAACTCTAAGTCATTTCCTACTCTTCTTGCTAGCACTTCACTTTCATTGATATCTTCCATCTTAAGAACATCTATGTCACTTGTGTAATCACTGCCAGTGTAGTTGTCTATCTTATCTACACCGTAGCCTTTCTTAAAGATATAGATGTCTGCTCCATACCCTCCATTTAGGCTATCGTTTCCTTCTCCTCCATCAAGCGTATCATTATACCTGTTTCCTGATATAGTATCATTTCCTTTATAACCTTTCATTATGGATACCATATCTGACCACCCTACAAGATTATCCTCTCCATCTGTTCCATCTATAGCTGTGGCTAATTGTTTTACTTTAGCG
>NZ_JAENHN010000057.1 GCF_016595795.1 Clostridium yunnanense | reverse complement strand
AGCTCCAACATCAAGGCCTCTTGTTGGTTGACATACTATTAGAAGTTCTGGATCCTTTGAGATTTCTCTCGCTACTATAAGCTTTTGTTGATTTCCTCCTGATAAAGCTGATGCTGAAACTTCATCATTTGGAGTTCTTACGTCAAACTCTTCTATAAGCTTATTGCAATGCTTTCTAACTTCGCTATAGTTTAATACAATACCTTTGCTAAAAGGTTTATTTCTATGAATACCTAAAATTGAGTTTTCAAATAATGAATATTTAAGTATTAGTCCTCTTTTATGTCTGTCTTCAGGAACATGTCCAACGCCAGATTCCATAACTATTTTAGGTGTCTTATTAAATATATCTTTACCATTAATAGTTACCTTTCCACTAGCTGCTTTTCTAAGACCAGTTAAAGCTTCTATAAACTCTGACTGTCCGTTACCATCTACTCCAGCTATACCAACTACTTCACCTGCATGTACTGTAAGATTAAGATTCTTAACTACAGGAAGTTTTCTATGATCGTTAGCATTTAAGTTTTCTATCTTAAGGATTTCACGGCCTACCTTTGCTTCAGCCTTTTCTACTACAAGATTAACTTTTCTACCTACCATTAGCTCTGCTAATTGGTCGATATTAGTATCCTTAGTATTTACAGTTCCAGTAACCTTACCTCTTCTTATTATAGTTACTCTATCACTCATCTTCATAACTTCCTTAAGCTTATGAGTGATAAGAATTACTGACTTACCTTGTGACTTTAAGTTATCTATAATAACCCCAAGTTCATCTATTTCTTGAGGAGTTAGAACCGCCGTAGGTTCGTCAAGTATTAATATATCTGCTCCTCTATATAAAGCCTTTAGTATTTCTACCTTTTGCTGTTTACCAACTGTGATGTCTTCAATTACTTCATTTGGATCTATGTTGAAACCGTACTTTTTAGCAATAGCCTTAACATCCTCTATCGCTTTCTTCATGTCTACCTTTAAACCTTTTTTAGGTTCAATTCCTAGAACTATATTTTCTGCAACTGTAAAATTATGAACAAGCATAAAATGTTGATGCACCATACCAATTCCAAGCTTTATAGCATCGTTAGGGTTTGTTATCTTGGCTAACTGCCCGTTAACATATATTTCACCCTTCTCTTGTTGGTACAACCCATATAGTATGTTCATTAAAGTGGTTTTTCCCGCTCCGTTTTCACCTAGCAAAACGTGAGTCTCACTTTTGTTAAGATCAAAATTAACATCATCGTTAGCTATGGTTCCTGGGAATATCTTTGTGATGCCCTTCATTTCTACCACTTTCGTCACCATTAATACCTCCTAATTTAAAAATAGAAAACTCCTCAAATCTTTAAAAAAGCTAGATGTAGCAACATCTAGCTCTTCTTTGAACCTATAATTTTTTTAAATTATTGTACTGCAGCTGGTGCAAATGTTTTAACATCAGCTGGCTTTGTTGGAACTGTTATCTTTCCATCTTTAACAGCAGCTTGATATTTAGCTACTAAATCAAGAACATCTTTAGGAGTATTCTTGCTTGAAGTTCCAGCTATATCTATTCCGCCTTCTTTTAATCCAAGTTCAACAGTACCTGCTTTGAAAGTACCATTTACTACATCTTTAGCAGCTTGGTATGTTGCAAAATCAACTTTCTTTATCATAGAAGAAAGTATTACCTCTGCATATTGTGGAAGTGTAACCGCTTGGTCCATATCAACTCCTATAGCCCAAACCTTTTTACCGTTCTTGTTTGCTTCTTGAACTGCTTGGAACATACCTTCTCCAGCTCCACCAGCAGCATGGTATATTACTGTACAACCAGCATTGATTAAGTTCTTAGCTGCTTCTTTTCCCTTAGCAGCATCTGTAAAGCTATCAACATATTGAACTGTTTTTCTTCCAATTAAATCTTCAGCAGCAGTTGGGTTAACAGCTTTAACTCCAGCTGCAAAACCTGCTTCGAACTTTTGTATAAGCTCTTGGTCTTTTCCACCAACAAATCCTACTTTACCAGTTCCAGCCATCTTACCAGCTATAACTCCCATAAGGAATGAACCGTCTTGTTCTTTAAATAGTATTGATCTTACATTAGAAGCTTCAACAGCTGAGTCAACTATAGCAAAGTTTACATCAGTATGTTTTTTAGCTGCATTCTTAACTGCATCAGACATTTGGAATCCAACGCCTAAAACTAAGTTTGCTTTTTCTGATACTAATGCATCTAGGTTTGATTCATAATCATCCTTACCTTTTGATTCAACAGCCTTGTAATCAAATTTGAACTCGTCTTTAGCTTTCTTTATTCCAGTATCAGCAGCTTGGTTAAATGACTTATCATTTAATCCACCTTCATCAGTTGAAAGACCAACCATTACCTTCTTATCAGAAGCGTTGTTATCAGTAGTTGTTTTGTCATTAGACTTACTAGCACAACCAGCAAATAGAGTTGCTACTACTGCCACCGAAGCTACAGCAGCCATTAATTTTTTCTTGTTCATTACAGATCCCTCCTAAGATTTATATATTGTTTGGTTACAAACATATAACCAACCATTTACATTTTGAACGAGTACTATGATACCAAAATAAATATGTAAGCACTTACTCAAAAAGTTAACAGAATATTAGCTTAATAATAAAAAAATGCCTGTTATGAATACAAAATTAATAGATATACATGTCCTAAAAATATATTTTAAAACCTAATAAATAATTGTATATAACAAACACCTTTGTTTATAATTCCCCTAAATCTGAGAGAATAACCTTTTAACTAATAACATAAGCATATTTTGGTAATCATTTGCCCGTTGTAATTATAGCATACGTACAGGATAAATGAAACACTTTTTTCATTTATGTTACTAAATTAAACTATCAATATAATAATTTTTTAAGGAGAATTTACTAAACATATATTGGATAAAACATTTAAATGAATACCTTTTCATTTTTTAACGTTTTAATCCTACTTCTAAATAAATATCCATGGATTATTTTAGAAATATATCTTGAAGTGTTTATTAATTTTTTATTAATTCTTCTATATAATAAGTATATAGAATTTTGCCTTTATTTATTCTTAATTTTAATATAGAAATTTCTGCTAATATGGTATATTAGACTAAAAAAGCAGTAAGGTTTATTAACCCTACTGCCAATGTAATCTTCCAATATATCATTAACAATCTCTTATAAAGCTTAAAATTCTTCAATAAAAAATAATCCACAAGCCTTTGGACCTGAATGTATTCCAACTGTGCATCCAACTTCCGCATCAATATACTCAATATCATTTTCATTTAAATATTCTTTTAACGGTTCATAGATGTCTTGATTCTCAATATGCAGAAGCACCACTGGTTCCCCTGCTTTTCTCTTAAGAGTTTCAAAGGTTCTAATTATTTCTTTAGTAGCCTTTTTACTACCTCTAACCTTGTCCATTACCGACATCTTTCCCTGCTTAACTTCTAATAGTAGTCTTATTCCAAGAACACTACCAATAACTCCAGCAGTTCTTGAAAGTCTTCCTCCACGAACTAGATTATCTAAACTTTCAAAGCTTAACGCACTCTTAATATGTGGTATAGCTAACAATAATTCTTGTTCTATTTCTTTTAAATTCATTCCTTTTTCTTTTAAAGCTATTGCCTTAAGAACTACTATACCTAATCCTGATGTTACATTTTTCGAATCAATAACTACCACATCTTCCGTATCAAACATATCTTTAGCTATACAAGCCGAATTATAAGTCCCACTCATATCTGATGAAAGATGTATGGATATAACTTTATACCCCTCTTCTAAGTATCTCTTGTAACATTCATAAAATCTATTTGGGGTAACTTGTGCTGTGGTTGGAAGTGCGTTTTCTTCTTCTATACGCTTAAGCATAGTCCTAAGATCTATTTCTACTCCATCAAGATAGCTTTCTTCTCCAAAATTAATAAGAAGTGGTAGTATCTCCACGTCATTCTTCTTTAACAAATCAACGGGGATATCTACAGTACTATCTGTAATTATTTTAATCTTTTCCATATCCCTTCCCCCTATTTATTTCATACTTGGAAAACCAATTTGTCTCAATGCTTCATAAGCAATAATTGAAACTGTGTTTGATAAATTAAGTGATCTCGTTGATGTATTTATCATCGGAACCCTTATTCCCTGTAAATCATTGTGGACACTTTCAGGAACTCCAGATGATTCTCTACCAAACATTATGAAATCACCTTCTTTATATTCCACCTCATCATAATAACTTTGTGCATGAGTAGTAGATAAGAATATTCTAGCTCCTTTATTCTTCTCCATAAACTCTTCATAACTTTCATAAATTTCCATATCTAAATACTGCCAATAATCAAGTCCTGCTCTTCTTACATGTTTTTCATCTAGATCAAAGCCTAACGGTTTAATCAAATGTAGCTTAGAATTAGTCAAAACACAAGTTCTAGCTATGTTTCCTGTATTTTGAGGTATCTCTGGTTGATATAAAACTATATTAAGATTCACTTTATTTCCTCCGAACGGTCTATATAAATTGTAAAATCACACTTCATCTTATTATATTACAATATTTTATTATGTTAATCAAATCTAAAATAAACTATAGTTTCTTAAGTCAACATGACAAAGTATGATTTTATATCTCGCTATTGATAGATGTTAATTTACTTTTCTTTAGATACAATAAATTTTTCTATAGCTTTTCCAACCCCATCGTTATCATTTGTGTCAGTTATATAATCTGCTACATCCTTAAGTTCTTTTATTCCATTTCCCATTGCTACTCCCATACCAGCATACTCTATCATTGGCATATCATTCTCATTGTCACCTATACACATTATCTCTTCTCTTTTTATACCGTAGTATGCAGCAAGAACTTCAACTGCTCTTCCTTTTGTAACATCCTTATTGAGTATTTCTATATTAAAAGCTCCAGAGCTAGTTACACTTACATCATCCATAGCATCAAGTTCTTTTCTAAAGCTTCTTAGTATGTTCTTATTAGGACTAAATACAATACATTTTACAAACTCATCTGTATGCTCTTTAAATACGCTTTCCCATTCTTGCCTTTTACCTACATATTTGATATTAAGTCTTAAATCTTTTGGTAATGGATAAGACATATATAATTTCAATGCAGTCCCTTGAAGTCTACTACTTACAAATATACTATCAGTAGTATAAAAATGCATCTTTATTCCATATTTGCCTACTGAATCAAGAAGTCTAAGACAAATCTCACTGTTAAGAGCATTTTTGTATATAACTATCCCTTTGTCTTTCTCTCTTATCACAGCTCCATTAGTGGCTATAACAGGAGATTTAACCCCTAATAAATTTGAATAATGTAGGGCATTATTAAATATCCTGCCTGTTGTTATAACAATATGCACTCCCATATCATGGGCCTTTTTCAGCATTTCTTTGTTATAATTTGAAATCTTTTTTTTACTGTTAAGCAGAGTTCCATCCATATCTATACATACTAGTTTATAGCTCATATATTACTCCTATTTCTATAGTATATTAAATAGCATACTTATATCTTTGTTTTGTTAATACGCTATTTTATAATTTGTGTATATTTTAATTTCAGTATTTATTTATAGAAATTAAGATGTTGCTAACGGAATTTCTATACTTTATCTTTTTCATATCTGACAACATTATACCAATAAAACATTTTAAAGCAAATAATTCCAACATGAATTTAGATAAACAATAAATATATATATCTTCATTTTAAAAACTCTCACAGATTTTAGTGAGAGCTTTTAAAAAATGCTTTATATCTTTAAAATAATATATACCTCTTTATCAGATATTTCGTCTTTCCTTGATTACTCCTAATTGTACTCTCTATATAATTTATCATTTGAATCCTATCGTAATGCAAATTATCTTCCTCCGCATAAAACTCTCTATATATTAAGCCAACTAATTCTACCATCTTCTTCGATATCTCATAATTAGGTATATTCTCGGCAAACTCTAGATCCGTCTCATTCTTAGACTTAATTATATTTATTCTATTTACTCTTAATTTACAATAGTCATATAAAGGAATTAAACTATTGCTCTTAATTATTTTTCTCCTTTTTATAACTACCAAACATATTCTTGTAATTATATATATCAGTATTAAAGCTATTGGAGATAAAACTTTAAAATATAAATAATAAGTTTTATTTTTATCTTCACTATCAGCTTTCTCTAAATCAACTTTCTTCGTGTTTCCATTTTTATTGCTATCTAATGCTGATTTAGAACCATCTAATCCCACACCGTCACTTCCACCATTGTTTTGCACTTCTTTTGCATGTCTATATTGATATGCTGTAGGTACTGTATCAATCTTTGTAAAAGGTAAAGCCCTTGCTACATTGTAATTACTACCATTAAACGCCAGATATATTTCTGTCCACGCATGGGCATCCTCATTAGTAACCTTATACATGCCGTTATTTTCCTTATCCTTACTTACTTTAAAACCTTCAACATATCTTGCTGGAATTCCTGCAATCCTACACATTACCGTCATAGCAGTTGCAAAATATACGCAGTATCCTTTCTTTTCTTCAAATAAAAAGTAATCTACAAAATCCTTTCCTTCTGGAACACTAGACACATCTAAACTATACGTATAGTTTTTAGTAAGATATGCTTTTAATCTATATGCCTTTTCGTCATTTGAAGAAGTTCCCTTTACTATATCATAAACTAAATCAACAGTCCTCTGTGTAATAGTATCTGGTAATTGAAGATAATTAGACAAGTCACCATTATTTAGCAATTGATCTATCTCTACATAATTACTTCCACTTAAAGGTTTATCAAAATCTTTATCGTAAGTACTATTTGAATAAAAATTTATTGTATATTCTGTCTTTATAGGCTTTTCAGAATAAAATGCCCCATTTACTTTGTCCACATAAGTTTTATTATCACTGTTATATTTTATATTCACAACCTTAGAATAATAAGGATTAAACAAAGTTGTGGTTGTAATATAATCAGGATGAATTGTCATAGTTTCCTCATTAGCCCCAACAAAATTACCAAGATATGCCGAATCCATCATGTTGTTTTTCTCTATTAACCTATAGTTAGGTACCCATGACATACCAGTATATTTATCTTTTGCAGAACCTTTTAGATAAATTTCATTTTTAACATTTCCTTTGTACTCTAACTTAAATGCTTCTCTATCATCAATATTAATTGGTCCACCTAATATTTTAGACGAATCATTATAACCAGACTTCGCTAGACTATATCCATATTTATCTGGATTATAATCGCCTCCGCTATCATCAGCTATATTCTCAACCACTTTATCAGTAATTATTTTAGAAAACTTTCCACTTGCTGATTTTGGTAATAGCACTATAAACATCGAACTTACTATAGACAGCAATATGGTTGACCAAATAATTTTAGACGTTACAATATTATTTCTAATCTCTTTTCTTTTCAACCTTTTACTATAGTTTCCCAGGTTATTTACAGCATATGTTATTATACTTAAAATGATAAATATATACATTACCTTATCAATTTCTTCATAGTATCCTAGGTACCAATAAACCATCATTAATACCATATTTATAAGAATAATTATATCTGAAAATCCTCTTTTTTTGATCCACATGGCAAAAGGTGTTAGTGTGGGAATTGTGATAACAAATAGATTTCTTATAAGTGAAAAAGAACTAGGCAATCTTTCTCTCATATTTGAAGTTATATGTGTCATGTTATTACCTATTCCCTCTATGATAAAAGAAACAGCATACTTTCTAAACACTATAACCATTAATAGCATAGCAGAAAGTATAATCATAGTTAGCACTAGTTTTTTTTCTAAAGACTTAACTTTTTCATCATAAACCCAAGCTATAATTAACCCTATTATAAACAGAAGCGTTATAAGATAATAATCAATTCCTTCAATATTAATGCATGATTTTAGTATTAAAATAGTAAGTATCATGTTTAAAAAAATAATAAAACTATCTAAAAACCTCTCCTTAAACCATTCCATACTAAATCACCTGCCCTTTTACAAGCTCATCTATACTTATGGCAGCCTCATTAAACAAGCCTTCATCTATCTTATAACATATAATACCAAGATTTCTCATAGTAATCACAGACTCATCACCAATTTCGCTCCTAAGATAAAATATAATAAGAGAATTACCTTTTTCTTTGTTTTCCATTATAAAACTCACCATATTATCAGACAGTGTATGAGTTATAACAGCTATTCCTGCTATAGATGAAAGCCTACTTCTTTGTATATTAATAAAGTTTGTTATAGGAGTTATCCCTTCACTCCTATGCTCTATTAAGTATTCTAAAAACTTCTCAAAATCCATCTTATTTTCTATGCTTTCTATCTGTTCAATTTTATTATTAACGAACACTTTTGTAGAAATATTTCTTTTTAAAAGTGAGTATACAAGAGAAGCAGAAAAGTCTATAAGAAACTCCTCATTTTTACCATATGGATCAAGCCTATAATTACTTTCATTCATGTCTATAAATATATTAAATTCTTCACCAGAAACAGTATCAAAATTTCTTACATATAAGTCATTTAACTTTGCACTAACCTTCCAATTTATTCTCTTTAAGCTATCCCCCTCTCTATATCTTCTCATATCTCTTGTAGAATGAGGGTCTTCTTTGCTAGTGACAATTGATAAAGTATTTTCGATTATCTCCGAACCACTTATAGCCAACTGACTGATGTCATATACTCTTGGAAACACCTTTATTGGTTTACTTTCATTTATCTTATAATTAATATTAAAGATACCTAACAAATCTTTAAGTTCCACATCATAATTACCTAAATCAAACTTACCTCGGCTTATATATACTATTTCTTCAGATATTATATGATTTTCATTTATTGCTAGAGTTAGTGCATCCCCTGTATAATTCTTTTTAATTTTATTTATACCTTCATTTGTGATTTTACAATAAGGGAGAATTAATATTGTGTTATTTTTTACCATAGTATCAATATAATCTTTATTTCCACATGTATAAAATCTAGCTATTGTAACATTCTGGACATGTAAACCTGACTTAAACACAATTATTGATATAAGTCCTAAGATTCCTGGTATTAGTAACATATAAAATATAACATGCGGAAGGCTTCCACCTTGAACATAAACAAATACTGTGGCCAATACAAAAATAACTGCATATTTTATACTAATTCTTAACTTAAACATTAACAGTTATCCTCGGAGTTTCTACCATCTTTAAGATATCTTCTATGGTCTCCCTTTCTCCATAGCCGTTTGCCTTTCCTGTTGAAGACATAATTATTCTGTGACTCAATACTAAAGCTGCATTTTCTTTTACATCTTCAGGTATTACATAATCTCTTCCAGCTAAAAGAGCACTGGCTTGTGCAACTTTTTGAAGTGCTAGAATTGCTCTAGTGCTTACCCCTAAAGATATGTAGTTACTTTCTCTTGTTTTATTTGCAATTCTAACTATATATTCATTTATCACCCTAGCAACTCTAACCTTAGCAACAGCATCTTGAAGATACAAAATATCCTCAGCAGTAACTACACTAGAAAGCTCTTGCAATGGATTGCTCTCTCTATACTTTTCTAATATATCAACTTCAGCTTCAGCTGATGGGTATCCTAAAGAAACCTTAATTATAAACCTGTCTAGCTGAGCCTCTGGCAATCTAAAGGTTCCATCATAATCAATAGGATTCTGAGTAGCCATAACTACAAAAGGTGTTTTTAATTTATATGTTTTCTTCCCTTCAGATACTTGATTCTCTTCCATAACTTCAAGTAATGCTGATTGAGTCTTTGGCGAAGTTCTATTTATCTCATCAGCAAGTACTATGTTAGAAAATATAGGTCCTTCCTTAAATTCAAACTCCATATCTTTCTGATTGTATATTGATATACCAGTTATATCTGATGGCAGAAGATCAGGTGTAAATTGAATTCTACTATAAGTTAAATCTATTGTCTTAGCCAATGCTTTAACTAGTGTAGTCTTACCAACACCAGGAACATCCTCAATTAAAATATGACCATTTGCAATTACACCTTTTAATATATTGCTAATCTCTGCTTCCTTCCCTATTATTACCTTATTAAGGTTGTCTAAAATTTTCTTTATGATTTCCTTTTCCCTCATCATGTTAACCCCTTTTTAAATTTAATTATGTCTATAGCCCTTATCAAAACATAGTAGCTAATTTGAGCATCTTACTATACAGAAAGTTATTTCCTTGTATGAGTATTTCTAAACACATACAGAATAGGTCTTATATTTGTATTCATTATAAATCTCACATCTTTTCTAATTCTATCTATTTTTTTCAATTCCTTCATATTCCATAAATTATAATTTTTATTTAACACTTTTTAACAATATAACAAAAAACATTACCATTTACTATTAAAAAACATAAACTAAATTCATTCATCATGAAAGCTTTATATTTTTCTATACAGTAAAAAAACGCACTTGGGGAAAGTGCGTTTTCAAGGGGATTATGTGTTAGGGAATTATTTAAAAGTACTATTTAAAGTAACTTCTCTATAGTTTCATTCATTTCAGCTGGTTCAGAAGTTGGTTCGAATCTTTCAACTACATTACCATCTCTATCAACAACAAACTTAGTGAAATTCCATTTTACTGAGTTTCCTTCTAGAAAACTAGGAAAATTCTTTTCTAATGCATCTAGAAGTATCTTTCCTATTGGATGATTCATATCAAGACCTTCATAAGGCGCTTTTTCTGTTAAGTAATTAAATAAAGGATGAGCATTTTCATCTCTTACATCTGTTTTCTCAAATAATTGGAATGAAACTCCATAATTAATTTGGCAGAAATTTTTAACTTCTCCATTGCTTCCTGGTTCTTGTTCTGCAAATTGATTACTTGGGAATCCTAATACCTCAACACCTTGATCCTTATACTTTTGATATAGAGCTTCAAGTCCTTCATATTGAGGAGTAAATCCACATTTACTTGCTGTGTTAACTATTACTAATACTTTACCTTTATATTTTTCTAAAGATATTTCTTCTCCATCTATTGTCTTTGCTTTAAAATCATAAACTGACATAACTTCTTTCCTCTCTTCATAAATATTTACTTTACCTTTAAAAATTAATTAAAGACACATTTTCTATTAATTTAAACATTAAACAAAATTACATTGAACACAATTAAATATTACTTGATTTAATTATATGCATTAACTGGCAATCTGTCAACTGTTTTATTGTATCTTATATAATGTTGTCAAATATAAGGTATTAACCCAAATTCATTTTAGAGGTTCTAAATTTAAAAGAGTGATTGTACACCAACCACTCTTTTAAAACTTATTTATTCTTTTTCTTTCTCCATAGTGCGTATATAACACCTACGAAAATAACTATACTTGTAGAACCCAATGCAATATTATATAAGTTACTTTTATTAGAAACATCCTTAGTTGTTACTTTACTGTCTTCATTGCCTGAAACATTTGTATCTTTGTTAGGGCTTTGAACTGTTGTGTCTTTCTTTTCTTCAGGCGCACTAGCAATTGGCTCTTCTTCTTTATTTTCTACCAATTCATTATTCTGTGGTAAATTACCAGAAGTATTTATATTTTTATTTGTATTTTGAACTACTACCTCTGTATTCTTTGTAGGTGCATTGTTGTTAGTTGTGTTGTTATTAGCTGTATTATTGTCAGTTGTATTTTTTTCAGGAACACTTACAATTGGATTATCCTTTTTCTTGTCTAATGCTATAAACGCTTGCTGCAATGCTTTAACTTTGTCATCAACTTGTTTTTGCGTTGCATCACCATCATTATATATTGCTTTTGCTTCATTTAAAGCTACTTCTAATGCTTTCAATGATTCATTTGTATATATATCCTTTTCTACCGACTGAGCCTTCTTAATTTCATTATCTAATGCAGCTTTATCTGCTTTCAAAACCAAATCATTTGTTGATACAATTCCGTACTGTGAAAAATGAGTAGTCTTAAATTTAATAAATCCATTTTCCACTTTAGATTCCATTTTATTAAGATTTCCAGCTTCATCAATATAAACCACACCTAATTTTTTGCTTAAAATACTGTCATCTAGCTTTAGTGAAACTTCAACCTCTCCATCTAACTTATAGACTTGATTTTTTAGTAATAAGCTTAAATCATATACTTTTTCTAAGGTTGTATCTTTTAAGGCTTCTGAATTAACCTTATATATCTTTTTAACTACTTCTTTGAATTGTTCATCATCTAAGGCTTTCGAAGATAATTCTATAGCCTTTGGTAGCTTTCCAGAAACACTTACATCTTTATTTGGACTTTGAAGTGTTTGGTCTATATTTTCTCCTGGCACCTCAATAACTGGATCATCTTTTTTCTTTTCTAATGATATGATCGCTTGTTCTAAGGCTTCAACCTGATCATCAACTTGTTTTTGTGTTGCATTATTATCACTATAGGTTGCTTTCGCACTATCT
>NZ_JAENHN010000056.1 GCF_016595795.1 Clostridium yunnanense | reverse complement strand
TTCAATATCTAGTGATGATGCGTCTAAGGGTTACACCCGTACCCATTCCGAACACGACGGTTAAGACTTAGACGGCTGATGGTACTGCATGGGCGACTGTGTGGGAGAGTAAGTGGTCGCTAGGTTTATGGCTCCTTGGTCAAGCGGTCAAGACACCACCCTTTCACGGTGGTAACAGGGGTTCGATTCCCCTAGGA
The DNA here is from genome assembly GCF_016595795.1 of Clostridium yunnanense. GTDB lineage: Bacteria > Bacillota > Clostridia > Clostridiales > Clostridiaceae > Clostridium_AR > Clostridium_AR yunnanense. The sequence goes on along the minus strand of NZ_JAENHN010000056.1, from coordinate 42,820 downwards.
GTCACCATAACTTATATAACTCGATTTACTTCCGGAGTATATCGAGTTTATATATGTGTAGAACGTAATATGGCTGAGGCCTATAAATGTATATGTAAGGAGTTACTCATAAGGGTAATTCCTTATTTTTGTCTATAAAAATTATCGGCTTTTTGGACAAAATGTAGAAAAAGGTTGTTTTAAAAAAAAGTATTGACTTATTCACAAAAAGTTGATTTTTATAATAGTTGTCCACATTTTTGTATACAAACCTGTGAGTAAATGTGGATAAGTAGTGGAAAAGTTAATATTTATTGCTATATACTATAAGAAAATAATATAATTAGGGTGATAATTAAAGTTTAGCATACTCAGTTTAATAAATATGCTATAACAAAATAGTATATAAACTTACAAAAACCTACATAAAAGTAATAATGATAGTGAAAAATATAAATTTTACGGTTAAGTATCAACAATGGACACATATTATGTGGACAATATGTGTGGGTAATGTGGATAACTATTCTGAATATATTATGAAGGTGATTAATGTGTTAATAGAAAAACCTGTATTAGAAGCGGTATTTGTTAAAAGACCTAATAGATTTCAAGGTTATGTAATTCTAGATAATAAGGAAATAATGACTCATGTGCCCAATACAGGGCGATGCAAAGAAATCTTGATACCAGGTACAAAGGTTATACTTAGAAAAGAGGATTCGCCAGAGAGAAAAACACAATATGATCTAATAGCTGCATACAAAGGGGAAAATCTAATAAGTATAGATTCTCATATCCCAAATAAGGTAGTACAAGAAGCATTAATAAATAAAAGGATTCCTTCTTTAGAGAAATATAATATAATAATGAGAGAGAAAACTTTTGGAAACAGTAGATTTGATTTTAAATTAAGTGATGATATTGGTGATGAGTATTATCTAGAAGTTAAGGGAGTGACTTTGGAAAAGGATGGAGTTGCTAGCTTTCCTGATGCACCTACTGAAAGAGGTAGAAAGCATTTGTTGGAACTGGTAGAGGCTAAAAGGCAAGGGAAAGGTGCTGGAGTTATATTTCTAATACAACTTGATGATATAAAAGCATTTACACCTCATGATGAAACAGATCCTGAGTTTGGCGAGGCGTTAAGATTTGCATCTAAAAATGGAGTTGATATCTTTGCGTATTGCAGTGAGGTTACTCCAGACAGCATAACTTTGAAAAAGGAAGTTCAAGTGATATTATAGTATATAGAGTATATTGTAAAGTGATTTTAGGGGGAATGACATGAAATTCGTATATTGTCCACTTTGTGGGAAAAAGCTTGAAGAAAAGCATAGTTGGGATGAAGGGGGAGTACCATATTGTTCAGAGGATGATATGATGTTTTTTGATGTGCCAAGACCTTGTATTGTTGTTGCCATTATAAAGGGTAATAAGATATTATTGCTTAAGCAAAGCTATATATATAAAAATTCAAAAGTACTGGTTTCAGGTTATATCAGCCCAGATGAAAAAGCAGAAGATGCTGTTTATAGAGAGGTAAAAGAAGAGACGGGATTAATAGTAGATAACATAAAATATTTAGGTAGTGATTATGTCAAGGGGAAAGATCTACTTATGCTTACATATATAGCACACTACAAATCAGGAGAAATCATAAAGTCTTCAGAAGTAGAATGGCTTGATTGGAGCAACATTGAAGATGCAATAAGTGAAATGACTGAAGATAAGATAGGAAAAGCAGTAGTTAGAAAGATATTAAATGAATTAAAATAATTACATTTGTTATATTTTGAATAATATTGTCATATGAATTAAAGAAAAATTAATATAAAAAAAATGACAAGAGAAACTCGTTGTATTAAAATATAGTTAATTTTCAAATTATTTTTTATTCTTAGGAAATTATGATAAGGCAAAATTTATGTATAAATATATCTTAATTACAATAGATTCTGTGCTTAATTTCTTTGATACTTCAAATTTACTAATTATATATCTTTGTGAAAGGGAAAGGGGGATATTTAAATGATAGGAAACACAAATAAAGAGCCAAAGTATGTACCTGAGATTAAAGGTGCTCTAAGAAATCACTTAATAGAAATGCCTGCTGTTATAAGAGATGCAAGTGGAATAAAGATATTTGGTAAAAGAATAAAATCACTTGTATTTACTACAGATGTTGCAATAATAAAAAACACTAATGCTGATGCAATAATTGCAGTATATCCATTTACTCCTCAGCCTATTATTACAGAAGCTTTAATGCTTGCTGCAGACGTTCCAGTATTTTGTGGAGTAGGAGGAGGTATAACTCAGGGGATGAGAGTTATAAATCTTGCATTAGATGCAGAATTCAAAGGTGCAATGGGAGTTGTAGTCAATGCCCCTACATCAAATGAAATAGTAAATAAATTAAGAAATACAGTAGATATACCAATAATAGTTACTGTTGTATCTGAAAATGATGACTTTGAAGGTAGAATAGAAGCAGGGGCACACATATTAAATGTCTCAGGTGGAAAGAATACTGCAGAGATAGTTCGTAATGTAAGAAAGAAGTTTCCAGACTTTCCTATTATAGCTACAGGTGGACCAACTACTGAAAGCATAAAAGAGACAATAATTGCAGGAGCAAACGCAATAACATATACACCGCCTAGTTCTGGTGAAATATTTAGTGAACTTATGGTTAAATACAGAAGCGATAAAGAGTAGTTAAAGATGAAACACTTTAATCAAAAATCTAATTTAATTATTTTTGTTTTTGTATTGCATATTTATTTTAATATGATAATATAATAGTTAAATTATAAATAAAATTGAATAATGTCGAATCAATAATAATATTAAAGTATTATTTGATTCAACATATTAAGCGAAACCTAGGGTAGAGGTGCTGTTTTTAAAAGTATTTATTTGGAGCTGGCAAGTGTAGATAAATAAAGAAAGGAAAAACAGCCGAAGAAGATAGCTTGGCGAAGTTTTTTTTCTGGTTATATATATAATATATATATAACTGTCACTTTAAAGAAAGATAATTATAGTGTTGTCATTCAGTTATTAAAGTGGAGAGCTACAAGGTATTAAGAATTGCGATAAAATATTTTCAAGTAGTTATTGATATGTTTTAGAATTATATCATAAGATAAAAATTCATTTCTGCAATTTTACCTTAAAGCGAATTCTACCCGTCACAGATATTTTCTGTGACGTTTTTTACTATGTAATAGTAAAAAGTAAAAGAGATTTTTAGTTAATATTGGGGAGGTAATGTTGATGAAATTGTTTGGAAATATGAATGTTGATGAAAATGTATTATCAATTAGTGGGGTTAGAGCTACGGAGCTTGCAGAAAAATACTCTACACCACTTTATGTTTTTGATGAAAATCTTATTAGACAAAATTGTAGAGAATATTACAATGGATTTAATTGTGAAAATAGAAATAATAGGGTTGCATATGCTGGAAAAGCCTTCTTAACTCTTGCTATGTGTAGGATAATACAAGATGAAAATCTATATTTAGACGTTGTGTCAGGTGGCGAGCTTTTTACAGCATATAAATCTGGATTCCCGTTGGAAAAAGTATATTTCCATGGAAATAACAAGACAATTGACGAAATTGAACTAGGAATAGATCTTGGTGTAGGTACTTTTGTAGCAGATAATGAAATGGAAATAGAACTTATTGACAATATTGCTAGAAAGCATAATAAAAAACAAAAAATTTATTTAAGAATAACACCTGGGATAGAAGCTCATACACATGAGTATATCAAAACAGGTCAGTTAGACTCAAAGTTTGGCTTTGCATATATAGGAGATAATATATTAAATGTTGTTAATAAGGTTTTATCATTACAAAATGTAGAACTTTCAGGGCTACATTGTCATATAGGGTCTCAAATTTTTGATATAGCTCCTTATGAAGATGCGACTGAGATAATGTTAACAATTATTAAGGATATATATGATGCGACAGGATATCTTATAAAAGAACTTGATCTTGGTGGGGGTTTCGGAATTTATTATACTTCTGATGATGAACCAAAACCTGCAAGCGAATATTGTGCTGCAATTCTAAGTAAGGCTGATCAAGTTTGTGAAACCTTAGGGATAAATATGCCTATACTTACCATAGAGCCAGGAAGATCTATAGTAGGAAATGCAGGAATTACATTATATAAAGTTGGATCAATTAAAGAAGTACCTTCAATAAGAAAGTATATATCTGTAGATGGCGGAATGACTGATAATATTAGACCAGCATTATATAATGCTGAATATGAATCGATAGTAGCAAATAAAGTTAATTCGGATGAGTTGGAAGATGTAACTGTAGCTGGAAAGTGCTGCGAATCTGGAGATATATTAATAAATAGCATAAGGTTACCAAAGATTGAGACTGGTGATTTATTGGCTATAATGTCAACAGGTGCCTATGGATATTCAATGGCTAATAATTATAATAAGGTTCCTAAGGCTGCAGTTGTTATGATTAAAGATGGAGAAGATAGACTTGTTTGTAAGAGAGAAACCTATGCAGATATAATTAGAAATGAAATATAGCGTTCAATTAGGAAAGATTAAATTAAAACTGTTCGAAAAACACTACTTCTTTGTAATTTAAGATTATGGATAAGTTAATAGTTGAGGATTTGCGCAGAGTGTTGAATATATCGACACTCTGTTATTTTTAAGCCAACCTATTTACATAATGGTAGAAAAGGTATATCATATAATTCACCCAATTAAATTTTATGCAATGTGTTTACAACAAGTGGAAAAAAACCTTTAAATTATCTATCTACAATAGAAAAAAAAAATTATTATGATATACTTATATAAGGTGTATTTTAATTAGAATCAATCATTTCGATAATACAATTATTTTTAAAGCTCATATTGGTTTCAAGGGCAGAATTTGAAAATATAATTTTTATAAAGAAATGATAAATCTAGAGGAGATAATATGGAACTATCTAAAGATTGTATAATAATAGATAGAATAGAAAACAATATTGCCGTTTGTGAGGTAAATGAAGAAATTCTAAGAATTAATGTCAATAATATTAAAGGAGTACCTAAGGAAGGCGATGTGTTGGTTAAAAAAGATTCCAGTTATTATATAGACAAGGATTTAACAAGTAAAAGGAAATCAATTGTAGAAGATTTAATGAAAGGTATGTGGAACGATGGAGAAAAGTAGTAATAGAAATCCTATGGTCAAATTTTTATTAGATTGGGTAGTACCTATTGGTGCAGCTATATTGCTTGCCATGCTTATCAATAAATTTCTTTTATACAAAGTTTCTGTTCCAACAGAATCTATGTATCCAACTATAAAAAAAGGTGATCAAATGTTTGTAACCAAGATTTATAATCCTCAAAATATAAAAAGAGGAGATATATTGGTTTTTTACTCAGATGAACTTAAAGACTTACTTATAAAAAGAGTAGTTGGGTTGCCTGGAGAAACTGTAGAGATAAAAGACAACGGGGATGTTTATATTAATGGTAAATATCTTCAAGAGGATTATGTAAAAAATCCAGATAGCAAAACAGGAAGTTTTAAGATTCCAGAAGGAAAATATTTAATGTTTGGGGATAATAGAGCTAATTCTGCAGATGCAAGATATTGGAATAATCCATATATTGATGCTAAGGATATACAAGGAAAAGCAAGAATTAGAGTTTTTCCGTTTGATAGGATTGGGCTTCTAAAATAGTTAATTCAAAGACGGGTGGCTTTAAAGATATAAGTTTAATTATAAGTTATCCATCCATATAATATGACAAATGAAAAGAGGTGCAAATATGTTTAAGAATAATAAAAAATGGCAATATGCTATTATATACGGAATAATAGCTTTAGGATTATTATTTGCTTTTAATTATACTAAAACTCAGATGATGACAGAAAACATTACATATGATGAATTTCAAAGTATGTTAAAAGATAAAAAGGTAGAAACTGTAACTATAACAAGTCAAAAATTGACTATAGTACCAAATAAGCAAAGCAGTGATTATGGTAAGATACTATATACAGTGAACCTAGGGGATAAGGATCTTGTTAAGAGTTTACAGGATTCTGGTGCAAAATATCAAGGAAAGCTTCCAGATGCATTTCCTATAGCTGATTTAATACTGTATTGGGTTGTACCTATAATATTCTTTTTCATAATAGGTAGATTAATGTTTGGTAAGATGGATAAAAAGATGGGTGGCGGAGTGATGTCTTTTGGCAAGAACACTGCTAAGCTTTATGCAGAAGATGAGACTGGTAAAACTTTTGCAGATGTAGCAGGTCAAGAAGAAGCAAAAGAATCATTAAAAGAAATTGTAGATTTTCTACATGACCCTAAAAAATATCAGGAGATAGGTGCAAAATTACCTAAAGGAGCTCTTTTAGTAGGACCTCCAGGAACAGGTAAGACTCTGCTTGCAAAGGCAGTAGCTGGAGAAGCAAAAGTGCCGTTTTTTTCGATGTCGGGATCAGACTTTGTAGAGCTTTTTGTTGGTATGGGTGCTTCAAGAGTAAGAGATCTATTTAGACAGGCTGAAGAAAAAGCTCCATGTATAATATTCATAGATGAAATTGATGCCATCGGTAAGAGCAGAGATGGAGCTATCCAAGGTAATGATGAAAGAGAACAAACTCTAAATCAATTACTAGCTGAAATGGATGGATTTGATTCTTCTAAGGGTGTAGTAATTCTTGGGGCTACTAATAGACCAGAAATACTTGATAAGGCTTTGTTAAGACCAGGAAGATTTGATAGAAGAGTTATAGTTGATAGACCAGATTTAAAAGGAAGAATATCAATATTAAAAGTTCATGCCAAAGATGTTAAGATGAGTGATAATGTAGATATGGAGTCAATAGCAAAGAGTACTCCTGGAGCAGTAGGAGCTGATCTTGCAAACATAGTTAATGAAGCTGCACTTAGTGCAGTTAAAAATAATAGAAAATTTGTACTTCAAAAGGATCTTGAAGAAGCAGTAGAAGTAATAATAGCTGGTAAGGAAAAGAAGGATAGAATTCTTTCGCCTAAAGAAAAAAGAATTGTTGCTTTCCATGAGGTAGGGCATGCACTTGTAGCGGCTTTACTAAAGAATACTGATCCAGTACACAAGATCACAATAGTTCCAAGAACCATGGGGGCATTGGGTTATACTATGCAACTTCCAGATGAAGAAAAGTATTTGGTTTCTAAAGATGAGATGGTAGATGAAATTACAGTTATGCTTGGTGGAAGAGCTGCAGAGGAGATTGAGTTTAATATAATATCTACTGGAGCTTCAAATGATATTGAAAGAGCTACACAATCAGCTAGAAGTATGGTTACCATATATGGTATGACGGATAAGTTTGATATGATGGCATTAGAGTCTGTTAGTAATAGATATCTAGATGGAAGACCGGTTCAGAACTGTTCTGCTGAAACTGCAGCACAAATTGATGAAGAAACTTTACAGATAATCAAAAGTAGTCATGAAAAGGCAAGAGAAATATTAAGAAATAATAGAGATTTATTAAATGATATTTCAAATGATCTTTTAGATAAGGAAACTTTATCTGGAGAGGAATTTATGATATTTGTATATAATAAATATCCAGAGCTAAAAGTAGAAAGAGACAAGAAAGAAGCAGAAAAGAAAGAGTTTGAAAAGCTAGAAAAGGAAAGAAGAGACAAAAAGAATGATGTTCCTGTATATTCAGATCTAGTTTTAGAACCTAATATAAATGAGTCTACTTCAGAGCTAATGGTTGATGGTAATAATAGTATCGTTCAATCTTAAATTTATATAGTGATAAGTTTATTTTAAGAAAGAGAAAAAGTTTCCAAGGGGGAACTTTTTCTTCATTAATTTAAAGGAAAGGTGATTTGAATGGAAGAGAATAACTCAAGCAGGGAGAAAGAATTACAATTACTATTTGAGGAAGAAAAGTTAACTGAAACCTTAAGGATAGTAAATGATGAGATTTTAAATTACCTAGAAAAACGCAAATACATATCAGAATATATAATAGATTACAGAAAAAATGTAATTGAAGAATACAGAGATGACGAAGATAAAGTTACGGAATACTTTGATCATGAAAGATTTGTTAAAGAAGAAGCGTTTAAAACCATAGATAGAAAGCTAAAAGAGCTTACTATATTGAAGGAAAATCCGTACTTTGGAAAAGTAGGTTTTATTGAAGGAGAAGATTTATTAGAGACTCTGTATATTGGAAGATTTGGAGTTACGCAAGAAGGTAGGTATGAACCTATAATTGTAGACTGGAGAGCTCCAGTAGCAGCACTTTTTTATCATGGAAGTTTAGGTGAAGCTACCTACAATTCACCTGTTGGGGATATAAAGACGGATATAAAGGAAAGAAGACAGTTTATTATAAAAAAGGGAAAACTTCAAGGGATGTTTGACTCAGAAGTAGATGTTAAAGATGACATATTACAGATGGTTTTAAGTTCTAACTCAAGTGAAAAGCTTAAAGATGTAATAATGACTATTCAAGGTGAACAAGATACAATTATAAGAAGACCCAGAGAAAAGACTGTAGTTGTAAATGGTGTAGCTGGTAGTGGGAAAACTACTATAGCTCTTCATAGGGTAGCATATCTTTTATATAATAACAGAAAACAACTTGGGGATAAGGTTTTGATATTAGGACCTAACTCTATATTTATGGAATATATATCGACAGTACTTCCTAGCCTTGGGGAAGTTGGTGTAAAACAAGACACTATAACTAATTTTATTATGAAACAAATTTCTTTAAATGAAGAGATTATGGAGTTTCCAAAGTACATGGAAAAAGTACTATCTGGAGATGAGGAATTTATTGAAGATATTAAACTTAAGAAATCCAAAGTGTTTATTAGTAAGTTAGATGAACTTATAAAAGATATAGAGCAAAATTATTTTAAGATAAAACCTGTTAAATATTTTGGTGAAGAAATATTAGGTGTAGAAGAAATAAGTAATTTATTTGAAAAAGATTATTTATATATGCCTATATTTAGAAGAAGCCAAAAAGTAAAAAGGGTTATCATATCTAAAATAAAAGATAAACGTGATGAAAAGATTTGGAAGCTAAATAAAGAAACAGAAGAATATAAAAAGAGTTTAAAACCAGATGATTTATTGATAGAAGAAAACAATATTGAATTCAATAGAAAAATGAAAGTAAGAGAGATAGTAAGAGAACTTATGAACTCAAGAGCAGAACTAGAAGAGTGGATAGAAAATGAATCAATATTAAGTATTTATAATAAATTCAATGGATATAAGAAGCTTACGTCAGATGATTTAGCACCAATACTATATCTGATGATAAAACTCGATGGTAAGAAAGCAAAAAGTGATATTAGGCATATAGTTATAGATGAGGCACAAGACTATAGTGAATTGCAGTTTAAGGCTATTAAGGAGCTAACAGGCTGTAAGAGCATGACTATAGTTGGAGATACAAATCAAAGACTAGTAGATCTTGATCAAGAAGCAGCTATGTTAAGCATTGAAGACATTTATTTAGAAGATGATGTTGAAAATTATGATCTAAATATAAGCTATAGATCTACTATGGAAATAATGAATTATGCTAATAAGTTCCTAAAAGAAGAAAAAGTAATTCCACTAGTAAGACAAGGAAAAGAAGTAAAATCAGTTGAAGTAGTATCTGAAGAGGACTTAATAGATGAAATACTTATGTCTATAGAAGATTTCAAAGACGAAGGGCTAGAAAGTATTGCAATCATAACAAGAAACTCTGAAGATATGAATAAGATATATCCAAAAGTTCGAGAATTTGCTCCTGTTATGAAGTTCCATAATGAAGATGTAATCTATAATGGAGGAACTGTTATTATTCCATCTTACTTTGCAAAAGGCTTGGAATTTGATGGAGTTATCATAGTAGATTTCAACTATGAAAAGGATAAAGATGAGGATTTGATAAAGTATATAATGAGTACGAGAGCTTTGCATATGCTAAAAGATATAAATATTAAGTTATAATTATAAACAAAAACTTATAATTATATAGATAAATTAGTAATATATTAATGCATAAAGTGTTTGAAATAAACATTTTATGCATTTTTTATTTTGAATATTCCTAATAAATATGAATTAAAATAGTTATAGAAATATATTAAGAAATATAGTAATAGCAACGAGTTTATTTGTTTATTTTTTTATTTAAACGATATCATAATTGCATATTTATAAATATTAAAAAAATATTAAAAAATACTTGCATAAAAATGAATGAATAATGTATAATTATACTCAGTTCAGGGAATAATATTTATTTCTAAATGGTAAACTATATTATGTTTAATTATAGAAAGGGGTCTTAAAATGAAAAAAGGTATATTAAAAACAGTTTTAGCTACTGCCTTGGTTGGGATAATGGCATTTAGCGTGGTTGGGTGTTCAAATAAAAGTGAGGCTACAGTAGATAAGATTAAAAAGTCAGGAAAGCTTGTAATTGGTACAAGTGCTGATTATGCTCCATATGAGTTCCACAAATCAATAAACGGTAAGGATACTATAGTAGGATTTGATATCGAAATAGCTAAGGCTATAGCTAAGAAGCTAGGAGTTGAAGTTGAAATAAGCGATATGAAATTTGATGGATTGGTAGCAGCTTTGAAAACAAATAAAGTTGATTTGGTAATATCAGGAATGAATCCAACTGAAGATAGAAAAAAGAGTGTAGATTTCTCTAAAATATATTATACAGCTACTCAATATGTTTTGGTTAGATCAGAAGATAAAGCTAAATATTCATCTTTAGATTCTTTAGCCGGCAAAGCTATAGGCGTTCAAAAGGGTTCAGTACAAGAAAAGTTGGCTGAGGAGCAGATAAAGGATTCAAAACTTCAATCTTTAGCAAAAGTTCCTGATGTAGTACTTAGCTTGAAGAACAAAAAGGTTGAAGCAGCAGTTGTGGAAGGACCAGTTGCAAAGCTTTATGCAGAGAAGAGTGATGGTTTAGCAGTAAGTGATTCTAAATTTGATTTAAATCCTGATGAGCAAGGTTCAGCAATCGCAGTGGCTAAGGGATCAGAGGATTTGCTTAAGATAATCAACGAAGCTCTTGATGAACTTATTAAAGAAAAGAAGATAGATCAATTAGTAATAGATGCAACTAATTCAGTTGATTAATTTATAAATTTAATACTAAGTTTTAGTAAGTAAAGCAATAAGCAGTAATGGGGCTATAAATATAAATGGGGGCTGTATAAGATATCAAGTGAAGTATAGTAGGTAGGGGTGCCTGCTATATTTCATATTATTTAGGAGGTAATTGGGTTGGGTTTAACAGATATTTTGAGCAAGTACAGTGGCTTCTATATAGAAGGTGCAATAAATACAATAATAATTGCATTTTTTACAGTAATTTTAGGTACTGTAGTAGGTTTATTTTTAAGCCTTATGAAGCTATCAAAGAATAAAATTTTAAAGTTTATTGCTTCTACTTATATTGAGATTATAAGAGGTACACCTATATTAGTACAGTTGTACATCATATATTATGGATTAGATTATACTGGGATACGTCTTCCAGGTATGATGGCAGGTATATTAACCTTATCAATAAATAGTGGAGCATACGTTGCTGAGATAATAAGAGCAGGGATAAATGCTGTAGATAAAGGACAGACAGAAGCTTCAAGAAGTTTAGGTTTTACTCAAGGAGCTACTATGAGATATATAGTGATTCCACAAGCCTTAAAGAATATACTTCCAGCCTTAGGTAATGAATTTGTTACAATAATAAAAGAATCTTCAATAGTATCTGTTATAGGTATAGCAGAGCTAATGTACAAAGCTGATACAGTAAGAGGTAACACTTTTGAACCTTTTACTCCGCTTATAATTGCGGCAGTTATGTATTTTGTAATGACATTCACGTTATCTAAATTAATAGGTAAATTTGAAAGGAGGCTGGGAGCAAGTGATTCACGTTAATAATCTTCATAAATATTTTGGAAAAAACGAAGTTCTAAAAGGTATTACTGACCATATCCATAAAGGAGAAGTGGTTGTTGTTATAGGGCCAAGTGGTTCAGGTAAAAGCACTTTCTTAAGATGTTTGAACCTTCTTGAAGAGCCAACTGATGGCGAAATTATATTTGAAGGAAATAATATAATCGGTAAAAATATAAATATCAATAAGATAAGAGAAAAGATGGGCATGGTGTTCCAACAATTTAATTTATTCCCACACAAAACAGTTCTAGAAAATATAACTCTTGCACCAATTAAAGTAAAGGGCCTTAGTAAAGCACAGGCTGATGAAGTGGCTTTCAAGCTTCTTGATAAGGTTGGCCTTAGAGATAAAGCAACTGCATATCCAGCATCATTATCAGGTGGGCAAAAGCAAAGAATTGCAATAGCAAGAGCATTAGCTATGGAACCAGATGTTATGCTGTTTGATGAGCCTACTTCAGCTTTAGATCCTGAAATGGTAGGCGAAGTTCTTGGTGTTATGAAAGGTCTTGCTTCTGAAGGAATGACAATGGTTGTTGTAACTCACGAAATGGGTTTTGCAAAGGAAGTTGGAGACAGAATATTATTCATGGATGGTGGAGTTATAGTAGAGCAAGGTACACCTGAAGAAGTATTTGATAATCCTAAAAACGCAAGAACACAAGATTTTCTATCAAAAGTACTTTAAAAGTAGGTTATTTAATTAAGTGTTTTCAAATTCTCTCTTGAAATTTTAAAGAGAGAATTTGAAAATATATAGATATATGAATAGTACATATCATAAGGTGGAATATTTAAAAGAGATATTTAATTTGAGATTTCTGGATTTATATACAGGGTGTTAAGAGGACTTGACCAATGTAAGTTACATCAATAATGATAGAAGTTTGACATTAATTATCTTTAAATAGTTTTATCTGAAATTTAGTGGATAGTACATGAATTTTTATATTTTAGTATAAACTTAATTTGCCAACCCAAATATAGGTTTTAGATTAATTATTAGTTTATAAAGCTTGTTTATTTATCTGATCAATTTATAAATAAGTGGTATAGAATAATGTTGATTTAAATCCTAAACTGTTTTTATATACCAACCCCAATTTAGGGCACTATTCATAATTATGGATAGTGTCCTTTTAGTTGCTAACGAAGTAGTGGCCGAATTGTTTCATCATTGGAAATATTAATAAATTGAAACAATTTCATATTTTTATAGTATATAATATTTAAATAATATATAATAATTCATGGCAACGAATAAATAAGTTTCTGCAGTTGTTGAATGAAAATGATATACATATGAGGTGATTTTATGGGTGAGAAAAGTTTTTTAATAAAGACTAAAAAACTTAAAAAAGAAATGATAATTCCAGCAATTTTTGGTGTTATACTGATGTTGAAATCCATGGCTTTCTTAGCAATGCTTAGGACTCCAAATTCTTCTTCTTTGAATTTTAAAAATATGTACTTCACTCCACCGCCAATATGGGCACATATAGCTTGTATAGTATTGGTGATTAGTATTAGTTTCTTATTTAGATCAAAAGGTAGACTTAGATACCTTATAATACTTGATTTGTTTGTTAGTGTATTATTATTAGCAGATATCTGGTACTATAGAGCAAATGGCACCTTTTTATCTATTAGACATATTTTATATCCAGCATTATTTAATCCTGTGAAGAAGAATCTATTTTTACCAGCAGCAGTTGATATAGTATACTTTATAGATTTTGTATTTATTGCAGCATTGTTATTTAAGTTTAAGAATAAGATTAAATCTGAGGAAAGATATATATTTGCTTTTGCAGCTACTTTTGTTTTATCAATAGTAACATTAGTGTCTTCTTACTATTATATAGATGTTATCGACGGTACAAAAGGCGAAAAGATGCTTTTCAAGATTGCGTGGGCACCATTTCAAACAATGTCAGATATGAGTCCACTTGGTTATCATGGATATGATATTTATAAAACAATTTATGAAAAAAATGCTGTCAAGCTTTCTAGTGATGATACTGATAAAATAACCCAATGGTTTGAAGATAATAAAGAAAACTTACCTGACAATGAATACAAAGGAAAACTTAATGGTAAGAACTTAATATTTGTGCAAGTAGAGTCTTTAGAAAACTTTGTTATTGGGCAAAAGGTATACGGACAGGAAATAACACCAAATTTAAATAGACTTATAAATAACAGTTTATACTTTAATAATATTCACGAACAAAATAATAACGGTACTAGTTCAGATGCAGATCTTATGGTAAATACTTCAATGTTACCTATAAGACAGGGAGCAACTTTCTTTAATAATCCATATACTCCTTTCACTACTTTACCTAACTTAGTGAAAGAAAAGGGTTATAACACTGTTTCTACTCACCCTGAAGTAGCTGGAAACTGGAATTGGACAGAAGTTCATAGAGGTTCCTTAGGTTTTGATAAGATATTGGATATAAGTAAGTTTAACGTAGATGAAGTAATAGGACTTGGGTTATCAGATAGATCATATCTAAGCCAAGTTGCTGATAAATTGAAGGATATGCCAAAGCCATTTTATTCATTTATGGTTACACTTACAAGTCACGGACCTTTTGACATGCCAGAGCAATATAAAATGTTAAATTTACCTCAGGAATTTGACAAAACAATACTCGGAGCATATTTCCAAAGTGTAAGATATACTGATGAGCAAATAGGCAATTTTATTAATAAACTAGATGCAGAAGGAATCCTAAAAGATTCTATAGTAGTTGTGTATGGAGATCATACAGGTGTTCATAAGTTCTATCCAGCCCAGCTTAAACAAGTGAAACTAGAGGGAGACTGGTGGCAAAAAGATGATAAAGGTATTCCTTTCATAGTATATAGTAAAGATTCAAAAGGCGAAACAATTTCAAAGGCAGGCGGTCAAATAGATTTTTTACCAACTATTTCATATCTGATAGGTATAGATAGAAATAAATTTGATGGAAGCACTATGGGAAGAGTGTTAGTAAACACTAATAGAGATGCAACTGTATTAAATTATGGTCAGATTATTGGAACTCCTAAAGATGATAAAGAAAAGAAACATCTAGAGGATTCCCTTCAGATTAGTGATATGTTCATTAGAGGTAAATATTTAAATAATAAATAGTTTAATAATATAAAAAGTGCTTTAGGAATATTATTCCTAAAGCACTTTTCATATATGGAAAATCTTTAATTTTAATATTAGCTAAACCTAGTATTCTCAATGAATTTACTAACTTTTTAGTATGTAAAGTAGAAAGATAAAATTTGTTTGCCTGTTAATAGATATACCCACTCCATTGTATCAAACTGTTATATCTATAACTAAGTTTAAAGAATACTAATAAAATTAAGGTGGCACAGCGTAGATACTATATGAGCAAGCGATTAGAATTAAATGATTTTCAGAGATGGAATGGCGTAAGGAAACTGTATTGTCTGAACGAAGTGAGTTATACAGTTTTAGACATTCCATTAAAGAAAATAATATTAATTCTTTGCGAAGCACATCAAAGTATTGGAGATGTGACAACTTAATTTCAAGTTAAAATTCTATATAAATTAGTCAAAGTCTTTATCTATTGTTATAACACAGTTGTATTGAGGGCGAGTTTCCTTAATAGAATTTATAATTTGTTCTTTAAGCTGTGCTTCTGACATTGCTTTGGTAAGCTTCGATGAACTTACCACAAGATCAAATATGAGGTTCTTCTTATCGCCTTCGCCTACTATTCTAAAATCATGCATTGACTTAATTAGTGGATTATGGTTAATTATTTTTTCAATCTCTTCTTTAGCTGATTTTATCTCCTCATCTTCAACAGATATAGGATCCATATGGATAACCAAATAGATATTAAGCTTTTCCGAGAGTTCTCGCTCAGCAGTATCTATTATGTCATGTATCTTCATTATGTTTATATCTGCTGGAATTTCAGCATGTATTGATGCCATACACCTACCAGGTCCATAGTTATGAATTATTAGATCATGGACTCCTGTTACAAATTCGTATGAAAGAACACCTTCATTTATAGAGCTTACTAGGCTTTCATCTGGGGCTGAGCCTATAAGAGGATTCATAGTTTCTCTTACAAGCGAAAAACCAGAATACAGTATGAAAAGTGCAACGATTATACCTATATATCCATCCAGAGGAAAGGTTGTGAATCTTGCAATGAAGAAAGATACAACAACTACACTAGTTGTAAATACATCTCCTAAAGCGTCCAATGAAGAAGCTTTTAGAGCCGAAGAATCAATTTTATCTCCTATGGTTTTATTAAATCTGCTAAGCCATATTTTAAAAATAATTGATACTAAAAGAAGTATAAAAGGAATCCATTGGAAGATAACTGGTTCTGGGTTAAGTATTCTTTCAAAAGAAGACTTTACAAATTGGAAGCCAACAAGCATTACCATAAAAGCAACTATTAAGGCTGAAATATATTCCAATCTCCCATGTCCAAAGGGATGTTCTTTATCTGGAGGCATATTAGAAAGTTTAATTCCTACTATTGTTATTATAGAAGATGCAGCATCTGAGAGATTGTTAAAAGCATCTGCCATAATGGAAATACTTCCTGTAAATAGACCAACAGTGAGTTTTATTAGAAATAAAGCCAAGTTTACTACAATCCCAATAATTCCAGCAAAGTAGCCAAGTCTAGTTCTGACTGTATCATTCTTATAATTAGTACTGTTTTTAGAAACTTTTTTTATCAAAAAATCGGATATCATATAAATTAAAAACCCCTTCCAAAAGTTATTAGATATATAACTTTACGGTTATATTAATGCTTTCAAAATCTCCCTATTAATATTTTCAAATTTGCAGTACAGAATACTGGATAATATTTTACATATAACCAGTAAGTAGTAGATTTGACTATTGTACATATTTTTTTAAGTATTTTCAATAGAAAACAAATATATTTATGATTAATTAAAGTTTTATGCTTAAAGTACGACATAAAATAATATGAAAAATAAGTTATATTTAAACAAAATTTGCTACAAAATGCTATAATATAAATATATTAAGTGGTTTAATGGAACTTATTTGATAAGTTTCGATTAATTTTGAGGGGTAAATCATATGAAGAAAAAGTTATTAACCGCACTTATAATATCATCAACTATTACTTCAATGGTTGTTACAGAAGAAGCTGTACAAGCTTTAGGCGAAGAACAGAATAAAGATACGTCTACAAATTCAGAACAGCAAAATACTGCTGTAAATTCTGATACGCCGGTGTTGAATGGAATAAAGGTAAATAAACAGCTAATAAGTATAAATTATTCGCAAGGTATAAATATATTGCCTAGATATATAGTCATCCATGATACAGATAATAGACAGCTGGGTGCTAATGCTATGGCTAACAGAAATTACTTTGCTAATCATCCAGAAGCAGATGCATCTGCTCATTATACTGTAGATCAAAGCAATATAATACAGTGTCTCGAGAATACTTGGAGAGGATGGCACTGTGGAGATAGATATAATCCTATAATAAACAATTCTAATACCATAGCTATAGAGTTATGCGTAAATCCAGATAATAATTTTGATAAGACATTACAAAATGGAATAGCTCTCACTAAGTATCTTATGCAAAAGTATAACATACCTGCGGAAAATGTTGTAAGGCATTACGATGTTTCTGGTAAGATATGTCCTAAAATGATGATTAAAGACAGACCAGAACTTTGGGCATATTTCAAATCAGTTATTGCGGGACAACAGATAAATAATGGTAGTGTTCCTGCAACAATGGAACCTAAAGCAAAAGGAAGTTTAGTTAATGTTTCTAAATCACTAAATGTGAGAGAAAAAGCTAATGGAACTTCTACTATAATAGGAAGTATTTCAATTGGTCAAAACGTAAATATATATGAAGAAGAAAATGGTTGGTATAAGATAGATTTAACTAAAGATGGACTAAAGCAATATGGATATGTAAGCAAAAATTATGTGTTGATTACTCAAGGGTCTTTAACTAACACTAATGGTAATACTCAAACAGGAGGCAATAATACTGGTTCAAATGGCGGGGCTACCAATGGTGGACAAACACCTGGTAATGGTCAGCAGGGAAGTACTGAGAAAAAGGGAAAGGTTACTAATATTTCAACCAACCTAAATGTTAGATCTGCAGCTTCAGCATCAGCAACAGTTATAGCTTATCTAAAGAATAATACTGAAGTTAAGATAAACTATGAGCAAAATGGGTGGTATAACATAACCTTTGATAGCAATAAAACCGGATTTGTAAGCAAGCAATATATTTCTATAATAGATACTCCATCTACCACAGTACCTGGTAATGGAACCACGACACCAACAACACCAACAACACCAACGGTGCCATCAACTGATCAAAATAATAATACAACTACTGTTCAAAAGGGAAAAGTTGTTAATATATCTACATCCTTAACCATGAGAAAAGGGGCAGGTACTAATTATTCAGCTATTGCTTACTTACGTAATGGTACAGAAGTTCAAGTAAAATCTCAACAAGGAGATTGGTATCAAGTTATAAGTGGAGATAAAGAAGGATATGTATCAAAAAGTTACATACAAATAACTAGTACTCAAAACAGTTCAAATACGGGAACGAATTCTGGACAAACTCCCCCGAGCTCTAAACCAGCTAATGTAATTAATGTTTCTACAAATCTTAATGTTAGACAGGGAGCTGGAACTAATACATTGGTTATAGGATACTTACTTAATAATGCCAGCGTTAAGGTCATATCTCAAGTTAATGGGTGGTGTCAGATAGAATTTATAACCAATACGGGAACTAAGCAAGGATACGTTAAAGCAGAGTATATAAAGATATAAAATAATAAATCCTTACTCAAGCGTTGTGTTTAAATTAAGTGGTCACGCATCCAATGCTTAAATGAGCTTTCGCAAAGAATTAGTATGATTTTTTAGAGCCACTCCATCTGAAAAAATCATTTGATTCTAATAGCTCGCTCATATAGTATCTCATGCACAGACACTTAATTTAAATAATGCTCGTAAACATAAACATTACTAAAAAGTCCGTTATTTGAATATAGCGGATTTTTTGATTTTCAAGGAATTTACAAAAATAGATCGATAATTTGATAATATAGGAAATATTAAATATAATATATTATAGATAAACCAGTTCTATCTAAATAAAACTAAGCGATATTTTTGTTAACTATTAATTGTAATAGGATTATCAAATATAAATACTATTTGGAACTGATTTATTTATAAGATGAAGATTATAATAGAATGGTACTTAATCAATAATAATCATAAGCAAATTAAATACGCTATAGTTAGCGCTACACTGAAATTAAGATATCACTCCTATGATACTTTAATGAGTTTCGCAAAGAATTAATATGATTTTTTACAATGGAGTAGCTAAAACTGTATAACTCACTAAGTTCAGACAATACAGTTTTACTCTTTAATAATCATACTTACTTATAAATCTTTTATATATCAAATTTAAGAAAACAAAAAGTGTATGTACTTAAAGAGTAAAAAGTGAGAATATGTCGCCTGCCAAAATTTCCTCACATACGTTCAGAAAAGGCAGATGCGCAAAAAAATCACTAATGAAGAACGATTAGCGATTTTTTAAGGCTATTCCATTTTCTAAAACAGTTTAATTCTAATAGCTTACAGTTATACCTTAATTTCAAAAATAGTAAATATATATTAAATTATAGAATTATAGAGGTGAATTATGGAGATACAATTAGCAAATGAACTTATAGACTTTTTATATGAAAGCCCAACAGCTTTTCATGCAGTTGAAAATGTAAAGAAGGAATTGACTAAAAACGGTTTTAGAGAACTTAAAGAAGAAGATAGTTGGAAGCTAAAAAAGGAAGGAAAATATTTTGTTACTAAAAATGATTCTGCACTTATAGCTTTTAAAGTTGGAAGCGGAAGAATAGAAGAACACGGATTTAAGATAATAGGTGCACATACAGACTCGCCTACCTTCAGAGTAAAACCTAATCCAGAGATTACATCAGAAAACAAATATGTAAAATTAAATACTGAGGTTTATGGCGGACCTATACTAAATACTTGGTTTGATAGACCTCTTTCGTTAGCTGGTAGAGTAACTGTAAAAGGAAAGAGTCCATTGTTTCCAGAAACTAGACTCGTAAATATCAACAGACCAATACTGGTCATACCAAACTTAGCTATTCATATGAATAGAGAGGTTAATGATGGAGTTAAATTAAATAGACAAAAGGACACACTTCCTTTATTATCGATGATAAGTGAGAAGCTTGAGAGTGGTAAGTATTTGCTAAGCATTATAGCAGAAGAGTTAAAGGTAGAGCTTAGTGATATATTAGATTTTGATTTGTTTTTATACGAATTTGAAAAAGGTTGTATAATGGGATTAAACAATGAGTTTATATCTTCATCAAGACTTGATGATTTAGCTATGGTTCATGCAGGAATAAAGGCCATAATAAACACTCAACCATCTGGAGCTACAAATGTGATGGCTTGTTTTGATAATGAAGAAGTAGGAAGTGAAACTAAACAAGGAGCAGCTTCAGAGTTATTAGCTCATATATTAGAAAGAATAGTATTATGTCTAGGTGGAGATAGAGAGCACTATTTTAGAGCACTAGCAAAATCTTTCTTAATTTCTGCAGACTTAGCTCATGCTGTTCATCCTAACAATGGAGAAAAGCATGATCCAGTACTTAAACCAGTTATAAATGGAGGACCAGTTATAAAAGTAGCAGCTTCTCAAAGCTATACCTCTGATTCAAATTCTTCTGTAGTTTATGAAGAGATGTGTAAGAAGGCTGGAGTACCTGTGCAAAGATTTGTTAATAGATCAGACCTAAGAGGTGGATCAACAATAGGGCCAATATCTTCAACTCACCTTCATATAAGGGCTGTTGATATGGGAACCCCAATTCTTTCTATGCATTCGGTAAGAGAATTAGGAGGAGTAAAAGATCATTATTATTGTGTAAAGTCTTTTGAAACTTTTTATAGTATATAATTTGGAAAGTTAAGACATATAAGAAATCACTGAAGAAAGTCACAAGGGCACTGAAAAGCTAAAGTTTTTCAGTGCCCTTGAAAGTCTCTTCAGTGTTTTTTTTCGTTGTATAAAGAGATATATTTAGGCATAAAAATGAACTTTATGTGTAAAAATAAAAAAAACTAATGGACAATCACTATAATTCTGCTACATTTGGAAAAAATAAAATGTACACTATAGAGAGGGAAGGAAAAAACTTATGAAGATACTTGATTCAGTTAACTGCAGAAGGAGAATAATGTATTCTCTAAAAGAGAGTTATAGTAGAATTTTAGAAAACTATCAATATATTAATCAACAAGTAAAAGAGAATAGGGATATAGTTGGGGCTGCAGAATGGCTTTTAGACAATATTTATGTCATAGAAAAAGAGTATAAGACTATTAAGATAAATATGCCATGGGGATATTTCGAAAATCTTCCCCTAGTCAGTGGAGAAGAGTCTTGTCCTAAAGTATATCTTCTAGCTAAAGATCTTCTTAAGTCTAATGACGGAAAAGTAGAGGAACACGACACAGTAAATTTCCTAAAGGGCTGCGATGATAAAGAGTATATAACTTTGGGAGAGTTATGGGCTTTTCCATTGATGTTAAGAGTTGCGTTAATAGAAGGAATAGCAACAGTTACTGATAAGCTAGCATATATACAAAAAGAAAAACAAAGCGGAGAAGAATTAGCTTATAGAATAATAGATAGTAGTAATAATGATAGTTTAGCAGAGACAGTTGAAGAAATAGGTAAAAATGATGACAAGTTCTCAGTTGAAATGGGAGAAAAACTATTTAGAGTCTTAAGAGATAACTCTATAGATAATGATGAGCTTTATAAGGTGTTAGGAAAGAAGATAGCAAAAGAAGAAAATTTTGAAGATGCTATTACAGGAGAATTTATAAGAGAAAATAAGCTCCAGCTTTCTATGGGGAATTATATAAGTTCACTTAGAACCATAGATGCTATTAGCTGGAAATATGTTTTTGATAGTGTATCAAGAATTGAAAAGCTCTTAAGTCAAGATCCTGAAGGAACTTACAGTAATATGGATTTTAGCTCCAAGGATTTTTATAGACATAGAGTTGAAGAAATAAGCAGAGCTACATCAAAAGAGGAGTGGAAAGTAGTAGAAGAGGTTTTAAAACTATGTAATAACGCTAAGTCTTTTGAGAATGATAGATATAAAGCTCATGTAGGCTACTATTTACTAGATCAAGGAGAAAAAGATTTAGAGAAGAGTATTGGTAGATTTAGAAGTAAGAAAGTTGTAACTCCAGGGAAGTTTATATTATATCAAATATGTTTAATCATACTATGTGAAATAATAGTTGTATCTCTGGCATATGCTTTTGATTCATATATGTCTACAGGAGAGTTGGTCACTGGTGCTTTAATTGTACTATTGCCTATCTCAGAAGTTGTTGTAGGATTTATGAATTGGAGTATAACTAAACTTTATAAACCGGATTTCTTACCTAAGATGGATTTTGAGGAAAATATACCTGAGAATTCTAAAACCTTAGTTGTTATACCCGCTATATTTAGTAGTAGCCGAAAGGTGAAGGAACTTATGGATTCCTTAGAGGTTTACTATATAGCAAATAAAGATGATAATTTCTATTTTGCACTGTTAGGAGATCTGGCTGATTCTACAAATGAGGAAGAAGAAACAGATAAGGATATAAATTATGTTGGAAAAGAAGCAGCAAAATTATTAAATGACAAGTATTTTAAAGGAAAGCCAGAGCATTTCTTTTTCTTTAATAGAAAAAGAGTGTTTAATGATAGAGATAATATCTGGATGGGCTGGGAACGAAAAAGAGGAAAGCTCATGGAATTTATGGCTATTCTAAGAAATGATAGAGAAACTAGCTATAATGTTATTAGTGGTAATATAGATGAACTTAAGAAGGCTAAATATTTAATAACCTTAGATGCAGATACTGTTTTACCAATGGGAGCAGGAAAAAAATTAGTTGGCGCAATGGCTCATGTTTTAAATTCAGCTACTGTAAATAATGAAGGCAGAGTAATAAGAGGATATGGAATAATGCAGCCTAAAGTAGATATGAAGATAGAGGCTTCAGAAAAAACTATATTTACTCAAATATTTGCAGGTGATGGAGGAATAGATGTATACTCTAGTGCGGCATCAGACTCTTATCAAGACTTATTTAAGGAAGGTATATTCACAGGAAAAGGTATTATAGATATTGATACATTTTATAATATCTTAAAAGATGAGATACCTGAAAATAGAGTTCTAAGTCATGATTTATTGGAAGGTTCATATACAAGATGTGCACTTCTAACAGATGTAAATGTAGTAGATGGATATCCAGCTTCTTATAAAGCTAGCTGTATGAGGTCTCATAGGTGGGTTAGAGGCGATTGGCAGATACTACCTTGGTTATTTAGTAAAAGGTTGAAGTTACTATCTAGGTGGCAGATATTTGATAACTTAAGAAGAAGTTTAGTAGCACCATGGATTGTAATAAGTCTGTTCATTACTGTAATTGTATTGAAAAATGGGATGCTTTGGGATATATTCACTCTTCTTGGTGTGATATCGCTTGTGGCTTTTGCGTTTACAGACATGATGATTACGCCTAAATATAAGAAAAAAGATATACTGAGAAGTCTAAAGCAAGTACTTTTAACAATAACCTTTTTACCAAATCAATGTGTAATAATGATAGATGCAATAATAAGAACTATATATAGATCAACTATATCTAAGAAAAATATGCTTCAGTGGCAAACCTCAGCTGATGCTGAGGCTGCATGTGGTAAAGATCTATACAGTTATTTTAAGTATATGTGGCTCTCATCACTTATAGGTGTATTGTACTTGATAGCAACTTTTAATAAGTCAATCTCCTTAGGGAGCACAAATTTACTAATATCTATTTTATGGATTATTAGTCCTCTAGTAGCTTATTTAATAAGTAAAGAAGATAGAAATGCAGCAACTACTTTTAATGATATACCAGAAAAGGATAAGTTGCTTATAAGAACTTTAAGCAGAAGAACTTGGGCTTATTATGAGGATTTTGTAAATGAAGAAAACAACTATTTAGCACCAGATAACTTTCAAGAAGATCCTAACAACGGAGTGGCCTTTAGAACCTCACCAACTAATATGGCAATGGGGCTTATGTCAAATATAGTTGCAAGAGATATGGGGTATATTACACTATTCGATACAGTAGATAGAATAGAAAAAATTCTTAACAACATGGATAAATTAGATAAGTATCATGGGCATTTTTTAAACTGGTATGACACAAGAACAAAGACTCCATTATGGCCTAGATATGTTTCTACTGTTGATAGTGGGAATTTAGTAGGATATCTGTGGGTCATTGAAGAAGCTTTAAGTGAATATTTAAAGAAACCTCTTATATCAGATAACCAAAGAAGCTCCTTGATAGATACCATGAGTATTATTGAAGAGGGAATTAAAGATAACGATATATTTAAACTAGAAAAAGATGCTATATGCAGGGAAGATATGAGTTTAAAAAATTATATGGAAACACTGAAATATGTGGTAGATAAGTGTTTAAATATAGAATTAGAAAACAAACAGAAGGAGTTATATTGGGTAACAAAGCTAAAAAAAGAAGCTGTAATGAAGCTAGCTGAGCTAGGAGAAATTATAGAATCTTGCAGTGAAGAAGATGACAACGATGATAGATTGAATGAACTCGGAAATATATTACTAAAGGTTCCGGTTACCAATCTTGAAGCAGCTCTAAACAATAGTTTGGCTAGAAAGTCTCAATCAAGTAATAAAGAAATACTAATTAAAACTAGCCCTGTTGCTGATTTAATAGCAAAGATAAATAATATAATCGGAAGACTAGATGTGATGGCATCTGAAACAGATTTCAAGGTTCTATATAATAGTCATAGAAAGATATTTTCAATCGGATATGATATGGAGAACAATATTTTAGGTGATAACTGTTATGACTTATTGGCATCAGAAGCAAGGGCGGCGTCTTTTATAGCAATAGCAAAAGGTGATGTGGAGTTTGAACATTGGTTTAAGCTAGGTAGAGCAATAACTACAGCTTTTGGTATAAAGAGTTTGGTTTCTTGGAGTGGAACAATGTTTGAGTATTTTATGCCAGCCTTAATAATGAAAAATTATGAAGGAACTCTATGGGACTTAACATATAACTCTGTAATAGAAGCTCAAAAGATTTATGCCAATAAAAGAGGTATTCCTTGGGGAATATCAGAGTCAGCATTTTATCATTTTGATGTAGCTATGAACTATCAATATAAAGCATTTGGTGTACCGGGTATAGGACTAAAAAGAGGTTTGGTAGATGAGTTGGTAGTATCCCCTTATTCAACAGTAATGGCTTTAAGTTTTGCCCCTTTGTCTTCAATAGAAAATATGAATACCTTGATAAACAAAGGTATGATAGGAAGATATGGTTTTTATGAAGCTATAGATTTCACTGAAGAAAGAGTAACTAGAGGAAAACAAGAATCTCCAGTGAAATGCTTTATGGTACATCATCAAGGTATGAGCTTGATGTCACTTGATAACTTTGTAAATGAAAATATACTGCAACAAAGATTTCATAAGCTTCCTCAAGTAAAGGCTTTTGAGTTATTGCTTCAAGAAAAACAAGGCTACCATGAGATATTTACTAGAAAGCAAGAGTTTGATTTGCCAGAGATTAAGGCTGAACAGGAACCACTTATAGTAAGAGAGTACTCCTCGGCTACAGAAAACCCAGAGGTTCTTTTGTTATCTAATGGTTCGTATTCAACAATTATAACCAATAGTGGTAGTGGGTTAAGTAAAAAAGGTGAAATGACTGTAAACAGATGGAAGTCCGATACTGCAGATGAAGGCGGGGGAGTCTTGTTCTATATAAAGAATTTAAATTCTAATGAATATTGGAGTCCTTCATATGAGCCATGTAGAGTAGCTGGAGATGAAGAGGTAGTTCAATTTACTTTAGATAAAGCGTTCTTTAAGAGAAGTGTTGGAAACATTGAAAGTTCTATGGAAGTATGTGTATCTTCACAGTATGATGCAGAAGTTAGAAAAATAACTTTAAAAAATAATTCGGAAAGTGTGAGAAATATTGAGATAACAAGTTATATGGAAGTCACTTTAGCACCATTCAGCGCTGATGTGGTTCATCCAACCTTTTCGAATTTATTTATCACAACAGAGTACGATGAAGAAAACAGATGTATCATTGCTAAAAGGAGACCAAGAGCAAAAGGGCAAAAACAACATCATCTAGTGCAAAAAGTTGTAAGTGATGGAGATATTATAGGAGCAATTTCCTATGAAACTGCAAGAGCAGATTTTATAGGAAGGAATAGAAATTTAAGAGCTCCAAGAGCTATGGATAATGATACTGCATTAAATAATAGTATAGGTATAATACTGGATCCAATTATATCTATGAGAGTCATGGTGAAGGTGCCTCCAAAGCAAAAAGTATCAGTGTCATATGTTACTATTGCTGGTGATAGCAGAGAAGAAGTTATGAAGATTGCAAGTAAGTACACAGATAATAGCTCAAGCGAAAGAGCTTTTATAGGTGCAACCCAGCAGGTTGCTTTAGAAATGAAATATTTAGGTATAAAATCATTTCAAGCTAACTTATTCCAATCATTAGCTTCAAATATACTATTTTTAACTAGTTGGAGAAGAGAAAATGAAAAATATATAAAATCACTAAGTAAACATCAAAGAGATCTATGGCCTTATGGAATTTCGGGGGATCTTCCTATACTAATGCTTGTGATAAAAGAAGAAGCTGATATGGATCTTCTTAGACAAGTGATTAACATGCATTACTACTGGAGGAGTAAAGGTCTTAAGTCGGATTTATTGATATACAATGATGAAGAAACTTCTTATGATCTGCCAGTACAAAAAAATATAATAGAGCAGGTTAACACGTCTCAATCAAGAGATTATTGGAATAAACCAGGTGGAATATACCTACATAGCAAAAGCACCCTAGGTGATGAAATGAGAGACTTTTTACTGGGGATAGCAAAGCTTGTAATTAGCTCGGATAGAGGGACTTTATTAAATCAGATGAAGCAGTGGGAAGCAAAGGATAAGAAGGTTAGAGATGATGTGATTCTAAGGCACAAGGAGCTTCAAGGATATGATATTCCTAGAAGAGAAACCATACTAAGAGAAAATGCTAATGCAGGTAAAGATGAAAAAGATATTAAGTATAATGGATTTAGTAACTATGAAGGAAGTATAAATTATAAGTATAATATAGGAGATTTAGATTTCTTTAATGGTTATGGTGGATTTAAGAAGGATGGTAGTGAATATGTAGTTGTATTAAATGATCATAGAGATACACCTGCGCCTTGGATAAATGTAATATCAAATGGAGACTTTGGATTCCATGTTTCCGAAAGTGGAGCTGCTTACACTTGGATCGGGAACTCTAGGGAAAACAAAATTACTCCTTGGAATAATGACTGGGTTATGGATACTGCAACTGAATGTTTATATTTAAGAGATGATATAAATGAAGAGATATGGAGTATAACACCTAAACCATTAAGAGATACGGGAGAATACGTTGTAGAACATGGTTTTGGGTACTCTAGATTTAGTCATGATTACCATAATATAAGTGGAAAGACTACTATGTTCTGTTCTATGGAAGATAATATAAAAATATTGAAGATAGAGCTTGAAAATAGTGGCGAAGATGAGAGAACAATATCACTATATTATTATGCTCAGTTGGTATTAGGAGTTGTTCCTCAACAATCAGCACAATATGTATCAACTTATATAAATGAAGTGAATACAAAGGAAAACAGTAAAGATAAAAAAGATAGATTCATATGGGCTAACAATCCATACTCTGCAAACTTCGGTAACTATAAGAGCTATTTGAAGTTTTATGGAGGAGATGAAGAGAGCTTTACTGGTGACAGAATTGAGTTCTTAGGAAGAAATGAGGGGCTTGGTTATCCAGCAGCTTTAAGACTAGAGAAACTATCGGATACAGTAGGAGGAGGCCTAGACCCATGTTTAGGTGCTCAAACTAAGATTACAATAAAATCAAAAGAGAAGAGAACCTTGATATTAATGTTTGGAGCAGAAGAGAGTGTAGAAGCTATAGGAAACATTATAAATAAATATAGCAACTTAAAATCTGTTGATGATACACTGGCTAAGGTTAAGGATTATTGGAAAGATTTCTTAGGAGCAGTTAAGATAAAGACTCCAGATAAATCAATGGATTATATGGTAAATGGATGGTTAATGTATCAAACAATGAGTTGTAGATACTGGTCAAGAACAGCCTTCTATCAATCTGGTGGAGCTTATGGATACAGAGATCAACTTCAAGATTCATTGTCTTTAGGAATATTAGATGAAACAATTACTAGAAACCAAATTCTTAGAAGTGCATCTAGACAATATGAAGAAGGAGATGTTCAACATTGGTGGCATCCTGTGGTAAACAGCGGTATAAGAACAAGATTTAGTGATGACTTATTATGGTTACCTTATGTTGTTGCAAAGTACTTAAAAGCTACTGGTGATTATAGTGTTTTAGATGAAGAAGCACCTTTCTTATATGATGATCCGCTTAAAGATGGAGAGGATGAAAGATATTCAGATAGATTTGAGTCTAAATCGTCCGGAACAGTCTACGATCACTGCATAAGAGCAATAAAGTATTCGTTAAGATATGGAGAGCACAATATACCTTTAATGGGAAGCGGTGACTGGAATGACGGAATGAGTACTGTAGGTAATGAAGGTAAAGGTGAAAGCGTATGGCTTGGGTGGTTCTTGTATGAAATACTAGGAGATTTTACTGAAGTGACTAGTTATAAGAAAGACAATGAGAATACGAAAAACTTTACTGAAAGCAGAAACTTCATTCTAGAAAATCTTGAGAAGAATGCTTGGGATGGTGGCTGGTACAGAAGAGCGTACTTTGATGATGGAACTCCACTCGGTTCTAAAGAAAATGATGAATGTAGAATTGACTCTTTATCACAAAGCTGGGCTGCAATAACTGGTGGTGGAAAGCCAGAAAGAGTAAAAGAAGCTATGGATGCCATCGAAAATAATCTAGTAAAGGAAGATAAGGGAATTATACTTCTGTTAAATCCGCCATTTAATAACTCAAAATTAGAACCAGGATATATCAAAGGATATGTACCTGGAGTAAGAGAAAATGGAGGCCAGTACACTCATGCTGCAGTTTGGGTTATTGTAGCTATGGCAAAGCTTGGAATGGGCAATAAGGCATGGCAATATTTTAACATGATAAACCCAATTAATCATAGCTCTTCAGAATTATCAAGTAAGACCTATAAGGTAGAACCTTATGTAATGGCGGCAGATGTTTATCTTCAGGAACCACATGGAGGTAGAGGAGGCTGGAGTTGGTATACAGGCGCTTCAGGTTGGATGTATAAGGCAGCAGTTGAGTATATGTTAGGCTTTAATAGAAGTTATGACAAAGGCTTCAAGATAGAACCTTCTATACCAAGTAATTGGAAGCAATATGAGATAGAGTACAATAAAGACAATATGCACTATCACATAGTAGTAACACAAGATATTAATAAAGCTACTAATACAAGTGATAAAAAGCCATCAAAAACAATTATTTTAGATGGTAAAGTGCTCGAGTCAGATATTATTCCATACCTAGAAGGAAAGCATGAAGTAGAGGTACATATATAAGCTTAAATTATAGATAGACCAGTTCCAAATGCAATATATAACTTAATCAAAGTACCATTAACAGTTAAAACGGCTTCTAGAATATTTTGACTTATAGAACTGGGGTATCTATAAATATGAACCACTTTGATACTAAATATATTTTAAAAGTTCTCACGGCTCCTCACGAGAAAACTTAGAAATATAGATTTAAGTATGAAGTGGTTCATCAAAAAAATGCATGTTCAAAAATCATAATTAATGATTTAGAACATGCATTTTGCTTTATGATATGTTAAAGAATATTTTTTAAATTAAATTAATTCTTTGCGAAGGCTCATTAAAGCATCGGATGACTGAGCATTTAATTTAATAGTGGGGTTTAGCAATACATTCCTTTAATCTGAATCCTGATCTTCATATAAGGATTGATCAGTATAATCGAATTCCATATATGAAATGTTATTTGATACAATAGGATCCGTCTTAGGATTAGGTAATTTAGTATATGTGTTTCCAGTTTTAGAAAGTGAAATTAAGTCATGTCCTTCAGGCGAATACCAATCTCTATCATTTGGTAAGTAAGTTTTATTTTTATTAGTAGCTTTACTTTTGTCTGCCATAAATATCACTCCTTTAGTTATTAAGATTTACTACTTTGATTTTAAAGCATTGGATGAATAACCGCTTAATTCCAACACGGTATGAAATTTAAATATGAAGTAGTTTATCTATAGTATCTCAAATTGTTATAATTTTATATTGTAAAAAAGAACCATGAATTTTATAATATTAATAGGAATATATATATAATTAGTCCAGATTTAGGATATGGGCTTCAAATTGTCCGATTAAATGTGGACAACTTATATGTGCAGTCTATTTTAAAACTATCACTGGTTTCGGCTATAGAAGTTAAAAGTATAATTTTTATTGCGAAGTGAGACATTCATAGCCTATAACGATGTGCTACTTTAATTTTAAATCTATTTTCAAAACTCTTTTGAGCTCTGAGAGAAGAATTTAAAAGTGTGAATTTTATAATAAAGTAGTCATCTGTAATATATGTAATAAATATATATATTAATTGGGATTAAAGTAAATTTCATCACATAATGAGTAGGAGGAGAATTATTATGACAGAAGTAAATCAAGTATACAAATGTGAAGTGTGTGGTAACATTGTTGAGGTTGTAAATCAAGCTGGTGGAACATTAGTTTGCTGTGGAAAGCCAATGACTCTTAAAAAAGAAAATACAACTGATGGAGCAAAAGAAAAACATGTTCCAGTAGTAGAAGCTGTTGAAGGTGGAGTATTAGTTAAGGTTGGAGAAGTAGCACATCCAATGACAGAAGAACACTTAATACAGTGGATAGAAGTTATCACTGAGTCAAAAGTACTAAGAGGTACATTAAAAGCTGGAGACAAACCAGAAGTGTATTTTAAAACTGGTGATGAAAAAGTAGTAGCAGTTAGAGAATACTGCAATTTACATGGATTATGGAAAGTAGAACTATAAAAAAATAGTAAGGTGATTTTTAAAGGAAGCAAAACAAGCTTCCTTTTTTGCGGTCTTGTGACCTTTATACAGAGTGCCTAGCTCAACTATTAATTTATACATGCCCGAAAATCCCCAGAAGCCGGGATTTTCGAACAAGTATAAATTAAGTTTCGACATAGGAACTCTTTAAACAAAACTTAACATTAAAATTAACCTATAGATTTGGGTAAGAATGTAGAATATTTGTTATAATAAACATATAGATAAATTATTTTAGAATAAAAGTTACTAGGTAAAGAACGTATATAAAATACTTATTTATACTCAATTACAATTATTTAAGTATTGATGTAGATGTAATAAATAGGAGAGGATGAACTTGTGATGAAATATAAATTAATATGCTTAGATATGGATGGTACACTCTTAAGTAGTCCAAGTACCATAAGCGAAGAGAATAGAAATGCTGTATTGCAGGCGTACAATAAAGGAATAAAGATTGCTATAACTACCGGAAGATTATTTACATCAGCAAAATACTATGCAGACCTAATTGGTATAAAGGTGCCGATAGTTGCATCAAATGGTGCATATGTTAGAGAAAAAGATAGAGAAGATATAATATATAAGTCTTCACTTAATGATGATCAATTAGAAAGAATCTACGAGGTTATAAAAAAGTATAATCTTTTAACATACTTTAATACTCATGATACCTTAATATCAGAGATCGTGGTAGGTGAGAATCATGGGTATAAGGTTAATAACAAGGAATTACCGGAAGAAGGCAGAATAAAATTCGATGAAGGAACGGCCTTTAAGGAAGCCTTTAAAAGACATGAAGGTGAAATTCTTAAAGCCATATGTGTTGAAGAAGTAGATATAGATAAGCTGATGAAAGCTAAAGCAGAATTAAGACAATACAAAGATCTTGAAGTAGTAAGTTCATGGACTAACAACTTTGAGGTAATGAACGCTGGTACATCTAAGGGAAATGCGGTAAAGAACTTGGCAGAAATGCTTGATATAAACCAAGAAGAGATAATATGTATAGGGGATAGCGAAAATGATTTGTCGATGATAAGATATGCAGGTCTTGGTATCGCTATGGGAAATGCACCAGATGAAATTAAAAAAGAAGCAGATTATGTTACAGATACAAATGTAAATTCAGGAGTAGCAAAAGCTATAGAAAAGTTTGTCTTATAGAATAATAATTAGTAAAGGTGCTTAAGGGCACCTTCTTTTTTTACTATATATGAAAGTATAAAATTTTCGAGTTATCTAAGTCTAGATATTTCAACATTTTAAAAGTTTTATATGGTTATATAGTAAAAAAACAAAACTTATTCGTCTACCAGATTTTCCTTATATACATTGGGAAAGGCAGATGCGTTAAAAAAGGTCGCTTCAGTGACTTTTTTATTATTTAGATATAATTAAATGAGATTTGTGAATAAGTATGAGTAACAGAATTAAAACATAATATAAGTTAAAGAGTAAAAAAAAATTAATCTTAAGGTAAAATTTATATTGCTACTATTTAATAAGTTTTCCAATTGTTATAAAATATATAAAGATAGAATACTTCAATTTGAAAATACAAATTGAAGTATGAAGTGGTTCATCTATATATCAAATTTTAAATTTTAGAGGTGAAGAAAATGTATGGAGTAACTCAATGTTATATTTATAATTCAATAGAGTCTTACAATGGTGAGGCGCCAGACGTTACGGTGGAAGTAAAAGATGTTAAGCAAAATGGAGATTATCTTACTCTTCAAGACACTAGTGGATATACTCATATAATAAACTTAACTAGAGTTTTTGCAGTGACTTATAAAGCAGGTCAGAGTGCTGGATATTAAAGCAGGAGATAAAAATGCGAAGAACTGAAATAAATATTTACAAGGTGTATGATAATTGGCAAAAGGGGTTAGAAGAATTTCAATGTTATTTCAAAGTAACCCCTTTTGCTACAATGAAAAATTACAACAATTTTTCATTAGACGATACTATTTCACCTAGCAGTGATAGTATAGATAAGTTCAGCAAATTAAAACATAGATTTGAAGCTGATAGCCTGCATATTATTGATCTTGAAGCAAAATTAGCTTTAGATCTAGCTTTGTTATTAAATAATGAAGTAAATGTAAAGCCTATCTTATCCTTTAATCATATATTTCATACTTTTGGAATCGTTGGTGATGAGGGAATGGCTCAGAGATTAATATTATATAGTGATAGGTTAGAGTTTATGAAACCAAAAGCATATTGTTTTGTATTGGATAAAGACAGGTATAAGGAAGATTATATCTGTGACTATATGGAGTTCAATAATCAATATGAGATAACTGAGGAAGAATTACCTCCTGCTGATATCTTAGAAGCACTTGGTATAAAAAATATTGTGTATATTTCGGAAGGTTACGTAAAAGAAGATGTAAAGTATTATTTAGACTATATAAGAAAAAGTGGTTTTGAAGTTGAAGAAATTCTAGAGTTTTAAGGGAGATATAGTAAATGGATGACAAGTGGAAGAAAAGAGCATTAGCATTGTCCGTAGCAACTGCAGTAAGCTTGGCAAGTCCTTTGTATAGTGAGGGAAAGCTGATTGTTAAAGCAAACTCTAATAATTGGACTTCAGAAGAGGAAGAAGAGGAAACTGTAGATAAATTTGAGAAAGATGATGCTTATCATGGTACAGGTTCTACTGCAATAATATTTCCATCAAATGTGCCATTACTACTTAGAGGAAGGGCAACAAAGTTTTCTTCTGACAGCTGGAAGGCTTGGCAGGATGGAAAAGGTCTTTACAGTTACAAAAATGATAGAATGACAAGCTCCTCAAGTTAATAAAGATGTAACGCTTCGATCTGAAATCTATTTTTAAAACTCTCACGGCTTCTGTTGAGAGTGTTTAAATATATAAACTTAATCACGAAGTGGTACATCCAAAGATGTAACACTTCAATCCTTAATCTATTTTTAAAACTCCTATGGATTATGAGAGGAGAATTTAAAAATATAAATTTAAAAATGAAGTGGTACATCCATATAAAGATGAAAGAGTGATTCTTATGTTGAAAAGTCATTATGATGGATATAGAAGCCTTAGTGACATGATGATGTTTAAATATGATATGGTTCATACCACAAGAAAAAATGATGTGTTTGCTGATGAAGCAGCACTTATAAGTGAGACTTTAGCAAATAATTTTAAACAAAGCAGTGAAATTTTAAACTCTCTTATAGAAAGAATCCTTAATGGAATCAATAAAGAGTTTGAAGATGTAAAGCCATATATACCAGATTTCAAGTATAAAGACGAGATAATAGCTATAAAAAGAAAATTACCTGAAACCTTGTGGGTCAGATATGATGGATTTAGAAAAGCAGATGGTATTTTTTATAGTGAACTTAACTACGATAAACCTTGTGCACAGAGGGAGTGCAGTTTTAATTCAACTTTCGAAGGCGCTTTTGGTGATAATTTTGATAAAGATTTAAAAAGTGTATTCAAAAGGATTTGCTCAGAAGAAATTCCAGATAAAAAAGAGTTAAATATTGCATTTTTGACTGCACCATCTAGATATGAAGAAACCCATCTAGCAATGTATGTAAAAGATATACTTGAAGATGATAAGCATTCCTTTATCTTGGCAGGACCAGATAATTTCAATGTAATAGAGGATAAGGTTTATGCCTTCAATAAGCAGATTGATGTGATGATAAGATTATATCCTACAGAATTCTTATATGAAGTAAGCGATTTTGAACATATCTTAAGGCTTCATAACAATAATAAATTCTTAATACTAAATGATCCAAGGGTAATAATAGCTCAATGTAAAAGCTTATATGCATATTTATGGTCACTATCAGATGATAAAGACCCAAGGCTTAGTGAATTAGAACTTGATGTAATAACTTCTGTTCTACCTAGAACTGAGATTTTAAGTGAAGCTAATTTTTATAAAGCTCTACGTGATAAGGATAAGTATGTTGTAAAGCCAGTGTTCGGAAGATATAGTATAGATGTATTTATAGGGACTCTTCATAATGAAGATGAGTGGAAGAAAAACATGAAATACGTTGAAGAGCAAATGCAGCATAAAACCTTCATACTTCAAGAATTTTGTGAAATAGAGATGGAGACTGCACCTTATTATGATGAGAGATTTAGTTATGATGTTGAGGCGTTTGGTAACTATGGTATATTCTTAAGTGGACATGATTTTATAGGTAGTTGTATAAGATGGAACGATGACTATCTTACTGAAGAGGAAAGCACTTGGATAAGTTCTGTAAGTATAAATAAAGCACCTCAATTAAGAATAATAAATCCTAATATTGACCTAGAGAAATTGAAAAAAGAAGCCATATTAGAACATGGATTTACAGGAATTTATGCTAAGAATTATGAGTATCTTAGTGAAGAAATCATAATTATAGAAGAGGAAAAGCTTGAAGAGTTAAAGAATGCCACTGAAAAACTAGCAGCTATTTTTAAGAAGACTACTAAGCTAATATATAACAATCTGGATTTATACGGAGATATACTTGGAATACAGAATCTAGAAGATACTATTAAAAGAGAATTTACTGATGAACTTATATTTATAGGGAGAATGGATTGGATTTTAGACAAATACGGGAACTTTAAGGTGCTGGAACTTAATGCAGAAACACCAGCTGGAGTATGTGAAAGTCTTGTAGTCGATAAGCTTTATTATGATAGAATAATAATTAACAAAAACCTTAAAATTAATAGAATCAATGATAAATTGGCATCATTGCTTAAAGAACAGTTCTATAAGATATTAGAAGCTGCAAGATCAAAGAAAACTGTAAGTACTGTGGCTATAGTATCAGCAACCTATTATGAAGACTGGTATACTATAAATAGCATATATGATGCTGTAAAAGGCCAATATATCAAAGAAAATAAAGATATGAGCGTACAGTTACTTATCGGTAGTATATACGATATTGAAGTAAAAGATGAACAGTGTTACTTGTATGGAAATAAAATAGATTGTTTTTATAGGTTTTATCCACTGGATTGGTTCTTTGAACCACAATATGAAGTTGAAGCTATAGGTAAACTAATAAACAAAAGCATACTTTCTGTTAACCCAACCTGGTCAATAATACCTCAAAGTAAAGGCTTTTTCAGTGCAATTTATGAGTTATTAAAATATAACTTTTATGATAAAAAAGAAATGATGCTTATAAAAAAGTATATTCCATATACAACCTTTGACCCAACAACTTTAAATGGGGATTATGTTGTAAAACCCTTGCTTGGAAGAGAAGGAGACAAGGTGAAATTATCTTATGAATTGGACCAAATACCTGATTATGATTGCATATTTCAGGAGACCATAAGAGGAGCTACTCATAAGTTTACAATAAAGTCTAATTTAAGTACTTGGAAGGAAAATTTATATCCTATAATCGGTACTTATATAGTTGGTGAAACCTTTGCAGGAGCATATACTAGAGTAGGTTCCAAAATAACAAATAACATATGTATGTACTCACCTTTATATTCAATGGAAGGAGAAGTGGTTAAATGAGTCAAGATGATAAAAAGCCAGCCATAAAGAAAAACTTAGATGCAGTTCCTAAAAATCCTTCCAAGCTTAGGGATGCAAGGTTTAATAATAAATCTATTTCTAAAGAAAAAGAAAAGATGTATAACCCTTCATTGATAAAAACTAAGAAAAAAGAGAAAAATCCATCAATGAATAAAAAGTATAATTATATAACTGATGATGATAAAAAAGCATATACTCTTGCTAGAGTTCTTTTAGGAATATTTAGTGGTGCTGTAATCATAGGTATATTTGTTATATTTATAGTAAGCAGTAATAGTTCGGATAAGGATATGTATAAAGGAAAGGCATACTTTGAATACTTAGGTATAAGCGGAGCTAGCGCTTATAATGAAAAATTAGATAACAAATACGATCTTGTAAAATCAGATAATTATTATGCAGGGACCTTTAGTTCTGATGGAGAAAATTATTATAGATTTGAAGTAGAAAAACAAGGTGAAAAGTCTTATGATATGGAAATAAGTTCATTGCAGTGCAGTGTATCTGAAGAAGATAATTTAGATAAAGGATATGTGGAGATATTCAAACGAACCTACAAATCTACATCTGGAAAGTTCTCAGGAAAAGATGTAAATGCATTCTACTACAAGCTTCACGTACCTAAAGGAACCTTAAAAACCTTTGAATAGATTATATATCATAGTTAATATTACTAAACTTAAGGCGTTTCCACATCCGATACTTTAATGAGCTTCACAAAGAATTAATATGATTTTTATATAATAAAAAACAGTAGAAAACTACATAATAGAAGTTTTCTACTGTTTTTTTGTTGTTTTAAAGTTTAAAACAACTTATGAGATTTAATGAGCAAATCTCACAGAGTGACTTTTTGATGATGATGATGGACTTGTTCCTTTAAAAATGAACTCACAAAGCTCACTTTTATTTATCAATATTGCTAAACCTAATGGAATTAATAATCCAATCAGGGTGAAAATTACGTAATTATAATTAAACAATGTTTCAAAATAATGATTTAGTGGAATATGCAAATACATTACTATTAATGAGTTAGCACCAGCAAGTTTAAAGAAACTTACAACAGAGCTTAGGTGTTTTAGCTGAGTTAAATGATAACTTATGGAAAGTATAAATACTGTAAAGGTTAATGGTATTAATAAATCTAAGAAGTAATATCTAAACTCAGAGTATTTTATATTCATATAATAATAAATTTGAAGATCAGTATTTAGTTTTAAGTAGCTAATTGCAAGTAGTCCGCTTATTATTAAAGTGATCTTGTTATTAACAAATTTTAATAGGTCTTTAGCATAATATCCAATTGCATAGTATGGTAATGTAATCATTAATGCATCTAAGTTCCAAGGTATATAGTTAGCTGTGGTTATATCTACTACATTTTCAGGTACTGTAGCTAAAACAAATGCGTGACCAGCAACATATAATACAATCAGTAACATTATTAAAACTTGGTTTGATAATAACTTCTTTCCATAATGGAATATTACCTTAGTAAGGAATAAGCAAGGTATAAACCAAAATACACCAGGCATCATTTTACCGGAATATAGATGCTCATAACTATAGTAAAGAATATTTGACATTGAAAGGTCATGAGGATTAGCCATAAAAGTCAGTGTCATATCAATTATTGAAAATGCTATATAAGGAACAAAAAATTTTGTAGCTTGTGATTTTATACTTAACTTATTCTTGTATAATAGACCGCTTATTATAAAGAATGCAGGCATATGAAACCAGTACATATATTGAGCGAAAGGAAAATCGCTATGACATAGAATAACAGTAATAATTAGGATACCTTTTGCAATATCTAAGTAATCAACTCTTTTAGAGTCTCCCATAATGAATCCCCCTGTTTCTATAAATATTATCTAAGAACTTTTTAATATGCTTTAAACAAAAACTATTTTAGCACAAAAAATAAGTCAATCCTTAGTTTTCAGATATCTTTAAAAAAAAGTTTATCATTGTGGGAAAGTGTGTGACGCTTTGTGTGATACGGATATTAATAGTGAAAGTCCAACACATTTTTTAAACAATTATTTCACTTAATATGAAAATAATAATTAGCAAAAAAACAGTCTTTTAATTATAGAATAATAATTTTTTATAATAAATATACAAAATAAGTTAGAATGTACTAGAAAAAATAAAACTAGGTGTTACAATATTGTTGAGGTGATAAGTATGGTTAAAAAACTTAACTGTGACTGGTCTGTAATAAAAGCCTTTAACAACAACATTGTTTTAGCAACTAATAATGAGAGTGAAAAGATATTATTTGGAAAAGGAATTGGATTTAATAAAAAATTAGGAGACGTTATTACAAGTGAAACTTTGGTAGAAAAGATATTTACAATAGAAGATGAAAAGAATAAAAGTAATTTTAAAGAGATAGTGAATAGAAATGATGAAGCTTTCCTAGCACTTTGTGAAGAAATTATAAGAGATATATCAGATAAATTAGGGGAAGAATTAAGTGAAAACATTCATGTTGGACTTATTGATCATATAGATTTTGCAGTAAAGAGATTGAAAAACAAAGAAGAAATACAAAATCCTTTTATTAGTGAAATCCAAACTTTATACAATTTAGAATTTGATCTTGCAAAACAAGCTTCTTTAAGACTTGAAAAAGAATTAGGAGTTGAAATTCCTGATGGTGAAGTTGGCTTTATAGCTCTACATATACATTCAGCGAGAAAAAATGGAAAGTTGTCAAATACTATGAAGTATAGCTTCATAAATAATTCAATTGTGGGATTTATAGAAGAAGAGCTTAACTTAAAGATTGATAGGAAATCATTAGACTATGCAAGATTTATAACACATGTTAGGTTTGCTTGTGAGAGAATTGTGACCAATAAAACTATTAAGAACGAACTTAAAGATACAATAAAAAGACGATATAAACAATCATATAAGCTTGCAAAAGAAGCTGCAAAAGTAATAGAAGACCAGTTAGAAGCAGAAGTCACTATAGATGAAGTAGCTTATCTTGCCATTCATATAGAAAGATTGAAAAATTTATAATAAAAGTTTATTGAAAACGTTGCAATTTTTATTGATATGATATATAATAAATTTTGTAAAGTTGAATAGCTTGATTGATTTATTTCTTTCGGCGTGTAACCTAAATTAGGGCATTAGCTGAAAAGGGAGTTTTCCCTTTTCGGCTTTTTTTGTTTTAATAAAAACTTATACAATGGCATATAACTATTATAAGACAATTGATCGCCAAAAAGAAAGTTATAGCAATTATCTAATTTTATTTATTAATTAACTATTTTTTCTTTACAAAATTAATAGTAATAGGAGTGTTGAAAAATGAGTAAAGAAACTAACAGAACCTTAGCTTTCCTTCAAAAA
The DNA here is from genome assembly GCF_016595795.1 of Clostridium yunnanense. Taxonomy (GTDB): domain Bacteria; phylum Bacillota; class Clostridia; order Clostridiales; family Clostridiaceae; genus Clostridium_AR; species Clostridium_AR yunnanense. The sequence continues at coordinate 2,532 of NZ_JAENHN010000056.1, read as the reverse complement.
ATAGGTAAAGCTCTCATGACACCAGTTGCAGTAATGCCTGCTGCGGCAATATTGCTTAGACTAGGTCAAAGCGATGTATGGGGATGGACAGGAAATGCATATTTAATGAAAAATGGTATACCAATAATTGCTCAGGCTGGAGATGCTATTTTTGGTACATTATATCTTGGTAAAGGAGACGGTGCTACACCAATATCAATCCTTGGATTATTATTTGCAATTGGTATAGCAATAGGTCTTGCTGAAGAAAATAACGGAGTTTCCGCATTATCAGCAGCAGTAGGTTTCCTAGTATTACAAAAAGTTGCGTCTGCTATAGATCCAACTGTAAATATGGGAGTTTTTGCTGGTTTCATAGCCGGTATAACCGCAGGTCTTTTATATAACAAATTTAAAGATATTCAATTACCACAATTCCTTGGATTCTTTGGTGGTAAGAGATTTGTGCCTATACTAATGTCTTTCTTGATGATTATATTGGGAGTTGCGGCTGGATATATATGGCCATCAATACAAGATGGTTTAGATGCATTTGGTAATACAGTTGCTAACGCTGGTCCAGCAGGAACTTTCGGATTTGGACTATTAAATAGATTATTAATTCCATTTGGATTACATCACGTAATGAACTCAATATTCTGGTTTACATTTGGTACCTTTACAAATGCTGCAGGAGAAGTAGTTAGAGGAGACTTAACTAGATATCTGGCAGGAGATCCAAACTCAGGTGCATTCATGACTGGATTCTTCCCAATTATGATGTTCGCACTGCCAGCTGCTTGTTTAGCTATGATTACTGCAGCTAAAAAGTCAAAGAAAAAAGAAGTTACAGGTATGCTTTTAGGTATAGCATTAACTTCCTTCTTAACTGGTATTACAGAACCAATCGAATTCTTATTTATGTTCTTAGCACCTCCTTTATATGCTATACATGCAGTATTAACTGGTGTAGCAGGAGCTGTAACTTATGCATTAAACATGAAACTGGGCTTTGGTTTCTCAGCAGGTTTCATAGATTATGCTTTAAACTTCAGTAAGTCAAATACAAGTAACCCAATAGGTATCGCAATAGTAGGTCTTATATTCGCTGCTATTTACTACTTCATATTCTTATTCTATATCAAGAAGTTTGACATTAAGACTCCTGGTAGAGAAGATGATGAAGATGAAGTTACAGTTAATACTAAAGCTGGCAATTCAAAGAGCAGTAAGTTATCTGATAAAGCAGAAGTTATATTAGGTGCAATAGGTGGAAAGAACAATGTAGAATCTATCGATGCTTGTGTAACTAGAATAAGATTAACTTTAAAGGATACATCTAAATTAGATGAAAAGGCTCTAAAACAAGCTGGTGCATCAGGTATATCAAGACTTGGTGGAAACAATGTTCAAGTTGTTGTTGGCACATTAGCAGACCCACTTGTTTCGCAAATAAAGAAATTAATGAACAAGTAATTTCTATTAAAGGAATAAGTATTTACTCAATTAAATAATAAACTAAGTAATTAAGTAAATAATTAATTAAGAAAATAATAGAATGTGACATTAAATTTTTGACTAAAGTTTTAAGAAAACATAGCCATATCACTGAGTTTCAATTCGGTGGTATGGCTTATTTAAATTTAACCAATAAGACTTGATAGAAGGAGATAGTTCTTTAACATTTAGTATCTTAGCATTTCAGTGTCCTATAAATTTTAAACTATATATGGATGTACCACTTAGTTATAAGATTTATATTTTAGAGTTTTCCAATTAGAATTTAGAAAAGCTTAAAAATAGATTTCGGATCAAAATAGTCTATCTTTATAACTACAATAAAGAAAAATAGTCAAAAATAAACTATTTGAGTGAAAGTGTTTTTTTACTGATGTTTAGAAAAGGTTACGTGTAAAAAACTCACTGAATAAGAGAGCTTACTCTGCTTTTGTATACAAGGTTCCAATATTATAACTGTCTACTATTAAAAGGAACATATCAGAAAGGAGCTTCAGTGAATTTTTATTGTATGAAGTTATTTGTTAAATAAATGTTGGTAATGATTAAAAAAATGAATATGTGGCAAGCATTAAGAGGATAACCTAATTATCAAATTTTCTTAGTGAGGTGTTCCTTTTGCTACAACCTGATGTTAAACTTAAAAAATTTGATTTGCATACTAATGATGTTCTAAAAAGAGATTTTTATAAAGATAGAGTTGTAAATGCATGTCCAATTTGCGCGTCAACTTGGTATATTAAATATGGCTTTTATAATGGAATTCAAAGATACAAATGCAAAGTATGCGAAAAAACTTTTTCACGTACAACTGATTCATTGTGGAGTTATTCAAAGAAGAACACTAGAACCTGGATGGAATTTACTGAATTAATGACAGAAAATAAAACTTTAAAATTCTGTGCTGAGAAGCTAAATATAAGTATTGGGACAGCTTTTTATTGGAGACATAAAATACTTAAGGCGTTAAGTATAGACTCAACTCCAGATAGTTTATCAGGAGTTGTACATGTTGGAAAAGTTATTATAAAAGAA
>NZ_JAENHN010000055.1 GCF_016595795.1 Clostridium yunnanense | reverse complement strand
TTATTCTTCATCTGATGTATTCCAAAATAAAGTATTCGAAAAGTTAGATTTAACTTCTGGTGATCATACTGTTAAAATCGAAGTTACTAATTCTAAAAATGCTAATTCACAAAATTATGCTATTTGCCTAGATTCAATTGAAGTTATAAAATAAAAAAAGCGCTTAAGCGCTTTTTTTATTTATAATATATTTTGTATATCTATCACGATAACAAGATAGCTTTGAAACACATTAACTTAAGCTATTCAAGTGCTTCAAATTATAAATTAAATATGGAAGAGTTAGAACAGATGACAATATATAAACTACAAGAACTGTAACTGCAGCCCCTTGATATCCAAAATTACTAATAATATAATATCCTAAAATTATATTTACAATTCCAGTTGTTATAGTAACGAAAAGTAAATACTTTACTTTCCTTAGCATAGTAAGAATATTTCCAACAGGAATCCTAAAGGTTCCAGCAATAAAATATCCTATAGCTAGCATTCTAAACGAAGGTACTCCAGCTAAATATCTCGTTCCAAATAATATCTTTATTATTAACGGTGCAAAAACAAATAAAATTAGACTTATTATAAAATTAAATATTCCCATAGATAAAATTAATAATTTTGTATTTTTAATCATCCAGTTTTTATTTTTTGAATTCATCACAAAATAAGGGTATATAAATGTCGAAACAGACAAAGGTATAAAATTCAATGTAAACGGGATCAGAGTTGCAGTTCTATATATCCCCACACTTGTACTATCACTTATTAGTATGCCTATTAAAAAAATATCAAATAGATACAAAACTTGAGAAATAGCATTATTGGCTAAAGAAGTTGTAGAAAACCTCATAAAATCACTTTTCATACTTTTTTCTAATATAGTAGCCATTTTTATCTTTGTGAATGCATGCTTCAACCAATATAATCCAATCACAATTGGAATTGTTGTGGCAACATATGTACATAAAATTATTGTTTTTATGTCACCTAATAAGCCACCTACTATAGTTGATATAAATATTAATATTGTATTTATTGTAGTTATATATGAAAATCTATTATTTTGCAATGTAGTTCTAAATTTTACATTTATAAACTCTAAAATAAATGATAATATTGGCATACCACTCATCAAGAGTAATAATTCACTACTATTTGCAACTGGTAATCCAATAAACTTACAAATAGAAATAATAATTATTGATATTATAAAATTAAATACCAATCCTACTTTAAAAGCATACTTTTCATAACTTGCCTTTGTAGTATCTAAAATACTTGCACTACAAAATTGTAGCACACCTGATGTTACTCCTAATCCATTCATTAGTAATATTATAGATAGAATATTATTAGCATATGAATATGAAGAAAATTGTTCTACTGTCACTAATCTTACAATAACAGCATTATTAAAAAATGCTATTAACTTATTAATAATAGTAGACCCAAAAATGTGAAATAGACCTTTATCCATTAACTTCTTCATAACTTTTTTAAATTTATCCATCATTATTTACCCTTTACAAACATATGATTATATGCCACTAATAAACTTAATATTTGCAACTTTTCTCTTGCTAAACTATTTTTAAACATATACTCTATGTCATTACTTAATTTCTCAATTTTACTTATTTCTGTTATATTTTTTTCAAAAGAATTATATATATAGTCTCTCATTCCAGCATCAGTGTCAAACCAATATTGAAATGGATTCATATCATTCTTACTATATTTACTATTTGTAATCCCTAAAGAAAACAGTATGCTCCTATTCTTTTGACTTATTTTTTTAGGAATCTGTCTAAAAATAAGGTATAATAATTTATTATTAAAAATATGGCTATTTATTTTAGCGTTATACTTTTCATATACAAACTTACCTGCTTCAGGGTATTTTTCTAATATCCATTTATAATATATTTGATGATTTAATCTTAATTTTGGATCTATTGATAGGCAAAAATCAAAAAATTCTTTTAAAATAAAAGGTGAACTAACCTCACTATAATTTTGCATGGTTATATGCGAATTTAATGCTCCATTAAACCCTCTATTGTACATTTTATAAATTTCTTCATTTTCATATTGCTTTAAGTGATTATCGTCTATTCTATCAATCAATATATTTGAGTAAGCGCCATCACCTAATAAAGGTTTCCTATGATCTTTAGAACTAGAGAATGTTCCAAGCACAACATCTCCTAATTGTCCAGTATGTATAAGACCAAACCTATTAAAATTAATAAGTTCTAAGAAACTCTTCCCATGTATATGTCCACTTGCGCATCCAGTCCCTCCATTATTATTGATAACAGAATCTATATCTTTTATATACTGTAAATCATCCAATGATTTGAATATAAACTTATTTCCTAACGCACTAGCAATTTGTTGAGCAACTCTAAAATCTAAATAATTCGACTTTGAGAAGGTATAATTAGTTATATTATTATAACCCATATCATTTGCAACCCATGTTGTCATTCTAGAGTCAAGACCACCACTTAATCCAGCCAAATGATCATACCCATATTCAATATCTTTTTCAAATTCAAGCTTAACAGCATACCTAAATAATTCATCTATTCTATCTATTAACTTGTCTTCATTACTACTTATTTTTATATCATTATTAACCTTATAAAAACTTCTCAGCTTTACACTTCCATTAGAAAACTTTATATATTTACCTGCAGTCAATCTATTGATTTGCTTAACTATAGTACTATCCTCTAACATAAAACCATATGTTACTAATTGATACGCAGCATCAATATTGAATGAAACCTGTTCTTTATTTTCAATAAGAACATCTTTTAAATCATCTATTCTGTATGAAAATATTATTCTATCACTTAAAGCACAATAAAATACAGGCTTATCCCCCGAGTGGTTTGTAAATATAATATATGTGCTACTTTCCTTATCACAAAATACTCCACAAAAAGATCCTCTAAAAGAATCCATAAAAGTTTCACCTAAGTTTTCATACATTTTTATGATCGTTTCTGGCCAGCTTTTAGCTATATATATACGGCTTAATTCATTTGAATTTAATATAACTCCATCTACTAAGACCGAAAACCTTTCATCATCAAAAAAAACTTTATCATTTTTAAATTTTTCTATACTATGCTTACTAATAAAGTAATCAGAAGACTTTATTGAAGTCTCTGATATATTTTCAAATTTTTTAACACTAAAATTAGTGGTATTAATAATACCGTACACACCTGGCATAACTACAGCTCCTTACTATAACGAATTTATAACAAATTTGATTAGCTTAGTTATTTTTAAGGCATCTTCTTCACTTAATTCACCGTATATAGGTAATGTCAGAACTCTATCGGCTACATATTTTGCATTCATTAAGTCATTATCATTATACAAACCTTTATAACAATCAAAATCTGTAATTAATGGATAGAAGTATTTTCTTGTAATTACATTAAATTCTCTTAGTCTATCATACAATTGATTTCTATCAATACCTAATTTTGTTTCATCTATAATTATGGGAAAATATGCATAATTGTGTTTTACATTTTTCAAATCATTCAGGTATCTTATTCCTGATACTTCTTTCAAATTTTCTCTATATATTTTAGCTATTCTCCTTCTATTTGCAATCTGACCATCTACATACTTTAAATTTATTAATCCCATTGCAGCCTGAAATTCATTCATTTTTGCATTAAGACCGACTTCTTCAACTTGCTCATATCCAGATATACCGAAATTCTTAAGTAAGTTCATCTTCCTCTCATACATAACATTATTATAGGTAAGTAATCCACCCTCAATAGTATTATATACTTTAGTAGCATGTAATGAAAACATTGATATATCACCAAAATTACCTATTCCTACACCATTAACCTCAACTCCAAAAACATGTGCTGCATCATAAATTACCTTAAGATTATATTTATGTGCAATTTTTTCTATCTCGTCTATATTACATGGATATCCAAAGACATGAACTGGAATAATTGCACAGGTATTTTCCGTAATTAACGCCTCTATCTTATTTGTATCTATAGTGAGGTTATCCATATTTATATCACAAAATACTGGAGTCAATCCATTCATCACTATTGCATGAGTTGTTGATGCGAAAGTAAAAGGAGTTGTTATGACTTCACCTTTTAATCCTAATGCTTTTATAGCCACATCCAAAGCTAAATGTCCGTTAGTAAATAACGTAGTGTTTTCTACATTAAGATATTCCTTCAAACTATTCTGAAGTTGATTATGAAAGTATCCATTATTAGTAATCCATCTTGTATCCCAAATCGTCTTGAGACTTTCAATATATTCATCTAACGGAGGTAAAAATGATTTTGTTACTTGTATAGGTTGCTCAAATTTTTCCATTACTTCACCTTCTTAATTACATTTTAATTTATTAAACATTCATAATTTAGTAAATCCTTTATTCTTTCTTTATATCTTCTTACAGGAACTCCGACATATATGCCCCACTCATCACAGTCTTCTAAAATTAAAGAACACGCCCCAAAAGCACATCCTTCTGAAATAGTTACACCTGGTAATATTGTTGAATTGGTACCAATTATAACATGTTTACCAATATAAACAGGCTTTTCACATAAATTTCTAAATCTATCGTCAATCATTGGATTTGTCATATACTCACCTGAATAATCATCAGAAACTGCATAAATCGCACCCCTTGACGACATTGTAGTATAACTATCAATATATATTTCTGATCCACCTGTAAATAAACCACAATAAGCGGCTATATGTATATAATCTTTCATAATTATATTACCACTTAATATACAAAAATCATCAATTCTCACATTACTACCCAAACTTATCTTCTCAGGAGAATATATGCTTGCCTTTTTACTAATTAAAACATTTTTGCCGAAGCTCTTTAATCCAAGTTTCTTTAATTCTTCAATACTATAAAAGCTATTCACAAAAATTCTCCTTTTCACTAATCTAATAGAATATTCTGCCAAACCTTCTTTATATAATCTTCATCAAATCTACATTTGCTTAAGACTTTATTATTATAAATACTTTCATTATTCACTTCAGAAAAACTATTAAAGTTAATACTAGGGATATCTTTAATTGCATAAAACTTATATTTTTCATTATGAACAAGATCTTTCCACATTGTTGTATCGTCTCTCATATATATTTTAGCTCCTAAATATGCCAAAGCAAAAATATTACCTAAAGCTTGTTGTCTATCATTATTAAATATTGCTATATCTATTTTGCCCAAAAACTCTCCATATTGCCTTGGAGTCATATAATTTGTAATTGCAACGAATTTTTCCTTAAACTTACTTTTCCCATATTCTATCACTTCTTTTGCATATTCAACATCGCCATAAGATAAAGGACAATAAATCTTAATATTTTGATTTTCATACTTCGATAACTTATCTATAGCATCAATATGATTATTAGATGCATCAGCTGAATTACCTATTTGTATATTAATAATATCTTCCCTATTTTTATGAGAATTTTTTATATCATCCAAAAAACTTAACGTTATTGGATTAATATAAATCGCTTTTTTATGTTCACCTCTAACCATATAAGCAGCTTTAGCTATATCATAGTCATTCTCTACCAAAGTCGATATATAACCAAATCTTTTAGTTGAAAACTTCTTTAAATAGTCATCTATATATTCTACTAATTTATACGAACTTTTTCTCTTTTTTAAATCTCCACCCCAAATCACCCAATTAACTTTCTTTAAAACATTTAAATTTAATGAAAGAAATACTTTAAGCGGAATTCCTTGAAAAAATCCATGTATTATTACCAATTTACACGTTTTTATCAAATGAGCATTTTTAATCCAATCACATATCGTTCCTTTAATGAACTTAACATTCTCATTCTTAAAATCATTATCTTTTAAATATTTCTGTGAACCAACTATTATAAAAAAGTGTTCTTTAAAATCAAAATTATTTTTTATAAATTTAATATATGGTAATGTGAATTTCTCATTGTTCATTATATGCATATACATTATTAGCCCACCTATTTCATTTAATTATTAGTTAAGAACTTATAATAAACCTAACTACTTTCACCTACATTGCTTAACTTTATAGAATCCTTAATAACACTTATTATAATAATCAAGTAACTTATAATTGTATAATAATTCGATAGCGGATTAGAATCCGAATACCCTACTATTAGAATAAATAATACAAACTTTCCTATAATAATTTTATTTAATTTAAATATCCTATAGATACCTAAACTCCATAAAACAATGCCTAAAGTTCCCACTTCACAGATTATTGTATAAAACGTATCTGATGTAGCTAAAATAATATTTAAATTTGCTAAATGATTGTTTACCAAATAGTCTGCATTTTTTATAGAAACAGCTAATGCAGAAAATCTATCTAACCCAATTCCAAAAAGCCAATGCTCTTTAAAAATTTCAAAGCTTTGCTTAAGTACACTAATTCTGTAATTATCAGAGCTATAGGCTAAAATTTCACTATTTATGCTTATTGCTAAATCATAAAAATATGACTTAGAAGTAAAAACTAATAATAATACCCCAAGTATTATTACTAAAATTCTTCTTATTGTGCTTTTTCCTTTATCACTTATTACAGTTAAAAACTCCAAAAGCAATAAGGCAATCATTACGGTTCTATTTCCACTAAGAAAAATTAAAGGTAAAAGCCAAAATCTTAATTTTCTTAGTGTTTTAAATTTATCTAACATTATGTATAAACTACCTGAAGAATATGCAAAAGCATTAGGCCAACAAAAGATTCCAGAGAATCTTATATTTCCAAACCTCATACCCTTACTAACCTCGTAGTATTTGCCTAAAATATATTTTATATATATAGGATTCTCAGAATACTCTAAATAGAAACATAAAATATTTATAAAAATATAAATAATTAAGATAATTACATATGTATTTTTATTAACATCAAATCTGTTTACTGTTAACTTTTGAATTGTTGATAAAAATATAAAAACACTTATCGGGAAAACAAACCTCACTAAATAGCTTAATGGATGTAAGTTATCCGCTGTAAAAAAAGTAACTATTGATTGAATTGTAATAAACACCACAATATATATAATTACTTTTATACATTTATTGAATTGCAAAGATTTCTTTTTTATTACTTTTATCAGCGATATTAATAATAAGAACATACTAATTAGTAAATATATCTTGTTGAACTGGCTTTCTAGATTAATTAATATTAAGTTATGCATAATAGGGAAAAATACTGCACAAATAAATAGCACAGGATTTATTATCTGATTTTCTGAATCACTATTCCACATATTTTCTCCTTTTATCAAAAAACACTACTTTAGTATCTTCTCGTAAAGATTCTCAAAGCTGTCTATAAAAGAAGACTTAGAAAACATCTTCTTTTGTCTATTCAATGAATTGCGTCCCATTTCTTCTCTTTCCTCTGGTCTTTTTAACAAATATAATATCTTTGTACTTAAATCATCTATATTAAGTACCTCCGCAAATAGCCCATTTGCACCTTCACTTACCATTTCTGTAACCCCTCCGTGCCTATATGCCACAATAGGCTTTCCACTAGCCATTGCTTCTAATACTACTGTTGGAAGTGGGTCCGGATTAGTTGATGGAAGAACAAAGATATCAATTAAATTATATATATTGGTAACATCACTCCTAAAGTCTTTCATAATAATAACATCTTCAAGATTATTATCTTTAATCAATCTTTTTAATTCTTGTACTCTCCACTCTTCTCCCTCAAAAACCCCACCTATGAGTATAGCCTTAATATTCGTATGTTCTTTAACTATTTTTTTTATAGCTAATATGAAGTCTCTCTGACCTTTCCATGAGTTTATTCTGCCAACCATCCCTACTACTATATCATCTTTATCAACTTTAAACTCTTTTAGTAGATAATCATATTCAGCTTCTTTATTAAACTTAGTATTATCTACACCATTATATATTGTTTTAATCTTTCCTTCATCAACTAAACATGATCTTAAAATATGATTTTTAACTGAATTGGAAACCACCACGATTTCATCTGCATTCTTATTAAGTAAATAGCTAGTCAACTTAAACATAAACTTTGGCTTCATTATTATTTCATGAACATGCCATACATGTTTAATCTTTAATCTTTTAGCAACGAAACCACCTTCCAAAACTGCAAGAGTGTTACTATGGATTATTTCAATAGCTTTTTCCTTACAGAACCCCTCAATTATTTTGTTATATTTAAGTACTCCTGATATATAGTTCACTATACCTAAAGGATTGAAAAATTTTCTTCTTAAAATAGGATATTCCCGTATTTCAACATAAATATCTTTCTTCTTAATTTCTTCATACAGCGGTCCATTATTAGGTAATATTACATATGGTTCAAACCTAGTTTTATCTAATCCACTCAAAAGTTCGAGCAGTATTTTATCAGCTCCATACATTTCAGCACCAGCATGCAAGAATAGTATCTTAATCATAGCTCCTTCTCCATTCTACTTCTTATATCCTTTTGTCTTTTATCTATTACTATACTGTATTTAGGCACATCATTGCTTAACAGTACACCAGCTCCAATAACCGATCCTTTTCCAATCGTAACTCCATCTAATATGATTACTCCACTGCCAATCCAGCAATCATCTTCAATTATTATTCCTTTTCTCTGAACTCCTTGGGTCTTTATGGTTTCATTTACTTCTGAAAATATATGATTTTCAGCAAATAAGCTTACACGTGGACCCAACATAACATTATTTCCTATTTGTATATATCCTGCACATCCAATATAACTGAATGGACCAATAGAAGAATTGTTGCCTACAAATAAGCCTTCACCAAGATCAGTGCCATAATAACTAGACGGTCTAATCATGACATTTCTGCCAATTGTAACACTATCCCCAAGGGTAATGCCTTTTCCCGAAAGACCCTGTATTTCAGAATAAGCCTCAAATTTAACATTACGGCCAGTAACGATATGAGAATGATGTGTTATATCAACCTTTTTACCAATAAATATCAATCCATTTGATTCTTTCAATAGTATCTTAGTTAATACACCTCTTATCACCTTGATTATAGTACTTATAATAATTATAATAACATCTAATTTTTTCATTAATTTAAAGTTAATCTTATTTACCATTTGTTCCCCTAATACTTACATATCATTTATTTTATCAATTATTTTTTTTACATTCTCATCCCATGAAAAATAATCTATAAACTTTTCATCTTTAATGCTACTAGATTCATTTTCTAATTTTCCAACCAATACTGACTCCATATTATTTATATCTAAATTTATAAGTCTATTGCTTACTATTTTTCCATATTCATTTACTAAATCTTCAACTATTCCTATTTTTCCACTATATATTACATTCAGCCCAACAGAAAGATATTCAATCAATTTAGTAGGACTTGATACCTTGTTTACCACAGAATCATCTCTAATTATAACACCATACCCACACCTAGATAAAATTTCTAGAGTCTCTTTATGAGTAGCTGAATTAAAAGTTATATTTTTCAACTTATAAGTAGAATTCAACTTTGAAAATTCATTGTAATCCTTACTTAAAATAATAAATTTAGATTCTGAATTTCTTTTTTCTATTTCTTTAAATAGTTTAAAAATCAACTCCCCATTTTGCCAACAGTCGTTACTTCCTATATATATATATGAATTCAAATCCTTAACACTATTAATATTCTCAGAAACTTCTTTCAAATCAATTGAAGTTGGGATGATTAGATAATCCTTAGATTCACTATACCCATGCTTCTGGATCATGTACTTCCTTAAATTATTTGTAACAAAAATATAGCAATCACTATTTTTTGCCGCAACCTTTTGACATATTGCAAAAAAAACTTTACTTACTTGTAACTTAATCTTTTCTTTTATTTTCTTGCTATCTTTTATCATCAAATCAATTTCTTCTAAAGGAATTCCTCTATTATCAAAAATCAAGACACAATTTTTAAACACCCTTTTCAACTCATATCCAAGCACTGTTGCCTTAGAGGATCTAGCGTGTACTACTATCTTCTCATTCTCCCAATCACTATGCTCAAAATACCTAAATATTGTTTTTCTCCACTTACTATACAATAAAGGTGAACTTTCTTCTATCACCATGTAACTAGATTTAATATATTTCTCAATTTTACTCTTAAGCTCATTTTCTTTAGTTTTTTTATTCTTTACAACAATTAAAAGGATATCCCTTCCAAAATCATTTTTAAGAATCCGCAAAAACTTCAACACCTGTGATTCAAAAACAGATAAATTCTCTTCCTTATATACAATATATATATATTTCACCAGTACCTCCGTAACTTCTATATTTAACTAAATTAAAATTATAGAAATATTCCTTCATACTCATCAACAATCTTTTCCCAAGAATATGATGATTTTATTCTGTCTTCAGACTTCCTATCTAACTCATTTATTCTTTCAACATCTAACGAATCTAAACTATCTATAGTATTAGATAAGTTACCTTCACCTTTACCAAAGTAAAGAGCTCCATCAGCTCCAACTTCTTTATTAAACACAACATCTAATAATAAATTTACTTTTGTGCTTGCTAAAGCTTCTAACAAAGATGGATTAGTACCACCAACTTCATGTCCATGCAAGTATGCAAAAGCATTTTCTCTTATCTTCTTTAATAATTCCTGATCATATACTGTTCCTACAAACTTTATTCTCTTATCCTTCTTAAAATTTGTTTTCTCAAGTAATTGATCATAGTACTTATTGTGTTCATGATTAGTTATTATAACTAACTCTTTTTCAGTCTTACTTATCATAAACTCTCTAATCATTAATTCATAATTGTTTTCTGGTACAAAACGTCCAACTATTAGGTAATAATTATCTTTCTTGATTTGAAATTTATTATACCAATCTAGTAATTTTTCATCATTATCTGATAACTTAGATTTTTCTATATCTGCCCCATATGCTATAAAAGTAGTTCTAGGGTTATATTTACTATAATCTCTCTTTATATAATTCTCTATACCAATCGAATCACATATAAGTAAATCAGCGTTCTTAACCATCAGTCCTTCTGATATCTTCCAGTATATCTTTATATACCAGCTCCATTTGCTTCTCTTCCACTCGTGTCCATCTGGGTTTACAAATATCTTTATACCTGCTTTTTCGAATCTTCCTTTCACTACATTGACATAAGGTCCAATTCTGCACGCTAAAATATAAATCACACAATCTTTTAGTGCATTTGATTGAATATAATCATAGCACATATTTAGAGCTTTTATATCGTAGCTTATCGCTGATGCACTACCAATGTTTTTTATCTTAACGTTAAAACATCTTGCTTTATTAAACTCAAACTCATCTTCTTTTTCATAGGACAAACAGGCCACATGATATTTTATATTATCGGCCTGTTTTTTTTCAGTAAGCTTGTCAACAAAAGTTTCAAAACCACCATATCTGGCTGGTATTCCTTTGGAACCAATTATAAATATATTTTTCATAAAGTACCACCTATCTATATTCTCCAGTATTCAAATCCTGCTTCTATAGCTTTATTGTTATCTATTATAGCTTTTGTATCCATACATATAGGATTTTCACTCATAAATGATTTTAAATCACTACACTCTAAGTTAAATTCATGTTGCTTTGCTAGTATCATGACTATATCTGCATCTTTAAGTGCATCTTCTTGTGAATCAACTTTAAAGCTATATTTAGTAGGAACTACTGGATCGAAAGCTCTAACTTCTGCACCCTTTTCGATAAGTATTTTACATATATCAATTGGTGGACTTATTCTATCATCATTTGAATAATCCTTCATAGCTAAACCAAGAACCGCTATTCTACTTCCATTTAAGCTTTTACCCATCTTACATAAAAGTCCTTCAGCTTTACTTGCTATAAAAGCTGGAAGCTCAGCATTTTTTGCTCTAGCAAGCTTAAGTATGCCCATATCAACATCCATTTCTGCTGCTTTTGGTTGGATATAATGATATGCATTTGGTATACAATATCCCCCAACTCCTGGTCCTGGTGTTAATAAATTAACTCTTTTATGAGTATTTGCAAGCTTAACTACTTCAAAGATATCTATTCCTAACCCTTCTGTAAATCTAGCAAACTCTTGAGCCATAGCTATATTTACATCTCTTTGAACATTCTCAAATACCTTTGAGGTTTCAACTGCTTTTATATTTGTAGCCGGTATAACTTCAGCTTTACAAACTACACTAAGAACTTCAATTGCTCTTTTTAGACTAGCTTCATTTATTGCACCTACAATAGTAGGCATATTCGCAAATTCATCGAAAGCAAGTCCTTCAGCTATTCTTTCTGAAGCATAAGCTAGATAAAAATCTTCACCAGCTTTCATACCTGATTTTTCTTCTAATACAGGTAGGCATAACTCTTCTGTAGTACCTGGTATAACTGTACTTCTTATTATTACTAAATCACCCTTTTTAAGATTAGCGCCTATTGTTTCACATGCAGATTTAAGGTAATCTATAATATATTCGCCTTCTTTTATAGGTATACCTACTGTAACAATTATATTATTGCTGTTTCTAACTGCTTCTCCACCATCAGTGGTAGCCTTATATCTTCCGTTGTTTAATTCTATATTTAAAACTTCCTTAATTGTTACATCATGAAACATCTCAGTATGATGAGTCATTCCCTCATTAGTCTGCTTCACTAGTATTTCATCAACATCCACACCTATTGTCTCACAACCTCTAAAAGCAAAACTCAATGTAAGAGGAAGTCCTACGAATCCTTGTCCAAATACACATACTTTTTTATTAATAGAATCACTTGGAATATTTTCATTAAATTGTTCCATAAATTCTTCTTTTATTTCTAATTCTCTTACTGCCATATCACTTACTCCCCCTTAAATTCTTCTGATTTATATTTTCTTATATTAAAATAATATAGGATATTATCAACTATTCGCTTTGAAGCAGAGCCATCACCATATGGATTTACAGCAGTGCTCATACTTTTATAGAACTCATCATTATATAGCAATTCTTCAGCATTTTCTAATATTGTATTATAATCTGTACCTACTAATTTCACTGTACCTGCATTTACTGCTTCAGGTCTTTCTGTAACATCCCTTAGTACTAATACTGGTTTTCCAAGGTGTGGTGCCTCCTCTTGAAGACCACCTGAATCAGTCATTATCATATAGCTTTTATTCATAAGGTTATGAGTCTCTTTAGTATCTAGTGGAGGTAACAGATGAACTCTTTCTTCTCCTAATAAATGTTTTTCTACCACATCTTTTACAACTGGATTAAGGTGAACTAAATAAACTAGTTCAACATCTTTATTTTTCTTCACAATACTCTTTAGGGATTGGCATATATTTTCTATTCCTTCTCCCCAATTTTCTCTCCTATGGGCTGTTACCATAATTACCTTTTTATTTTTAAAATCTATATTATTTAAAATATTATTTTCAAATTTATAATTGTCTTCAACAGTTTTATCCATTGCATCAATTACAGTATTCCCTGTTACAAATATATCTTTTTCTTCTATTCCTTCTCTCAACAGATTCATTTTAGAACTGTTAGTTGGTGAAAAATGCATATCAGCAATAGCTCCTGTAAGCTTTCTATTCATTTCTTCCGGAAAAGGGAAGTATTTATTAAAAGTTCTTAATCCAGCTTCAACATGTCCTACCTTCACTTGATTACAGAAAGCTGCATAGCTTGCCGCGAAAGTAGTGGTAGTATCCCCATGAACTAGTATTATATCTGGTTTTATTGATTTGATAAAATTGTCTAATCCTTCTATAACCTTAGTTGTTATACCAGTAAGACTTTGTTTTTCCTTCATTATATTCAAGTCATAATCTGGTTCTATATTAAATAACTTTAATACTTGATCAAGCATTTCTCTATGTTGCGCTGTTACACACACTATGGACTCTATTTCTTCTCTCTTCTCAAGTTCTTTTACTAAAGGTGCCATTTTAATTGCTTCTGGTCTTGTACCAAACACAGTTAGCACTTTTATTAGATTCCCCAATACGATATCCCCCTATCTAGCATGTTCATCCCCTAAAAACACCTTAAATGTCTTAAAAATCAATTTTATATCAACCAAAGTACTTCTTTCTCTTACATACTTAACATCTAGCTTCATCCAATCTAAGAAACCTATATCACTTCTTCCAGATGTTTGCCAGTAACAAGTAAGTCCAGGCTTAACCTCAAGCCTTTCTAGCATCCAAGGTTCAAACTTTGCTACTTCTTTAGGCAGGCTTGGTCTAGGTCCAACAATACTCATATCGCCTCTTAATATGTTGATTAACTGGGGAAGTTCATCTATACTAGTTTTCCTTATAAATCTACCTATCTTTGTAACTCTAGGATCTTCCTTCATCTTGAACATAGGACCACCGTCCATCTCATTATGTTTCTGAAGTATTTCCTTTAGTTCTTCAGCATTTACAACCATAGATCTAAACTTATACATCTTAAATGGCTTTCCATTAAGACCTACTCTTTGTTGCGAGAAGAATATAGGACCTTTCGAGTCTAGTTTTATCAAAATCGAAGTCAATAAAAAAACAGGTGACGCAACTATCAGACCAAATAAAGCTCCTAGTATATCTAGAATTCTTTTTACTGATTGATAAACAATTCTCCTGCCGCCTTTGATAGCAAAATTACTTGCACTCTCTTCTTTTACGACGATTTCTTCTTCAATAGCTAATTCTTTTTGAATCTCAGCACTAAATAGTTCTTCTCCTAGGCTAGACATTAATCCTTCCCCCTTAACATAAAATTCACAACGTTATATATTTATTTAAAAACTCTATATAAAATTCACTATTTTTTTAATTCTATTAACTTTTTTGTAACGTTTTTATTATAATACCACGGCCCCAGCATGTCCAATTATAAAACATATACTTTTTGTCATTTTTTTCATTTATTATTGTCATTTCTTTAATCAAATTATAACACATACTATCACAAACCTTCCACACCCAAATTAATGCATCTAAAACCATATTATTGCATGTCAAAAAAACGATACTAATTATTACCAACATACTTTTTGTCGAACCCATTGTGATATCGTATAAATTATACATTACTTTTTTGTAGACTTATACATATTTTTATTTTCTACATATTAACACAATACATTTTAACACTATTAAATCAAATTATATAGACAGTTACTATCATTTTCTATGATTTACTCACCTTTTTTATCATATAACCCATTTGACTTCTCAACATATTAATCACATATTTTCACATATTATATTTTAAAAAAATCACTTATATATCTTTCTATAGTATGTTTTTTTGTGCTTTATAACTTCTAAAAGCATGTAAGTAAACTTTAGCAATCAAATAAATCTTCTTTTACTGTAGATATAATCAGCTAACAAAGTATTTGAAGTATATACGCTCATTTAAATCCAAAATCTTGCAATTTTCCATACAGTAAAACAGTGTATAAATATATCACAATTTGCCGTAATATGTTTATACACTAATTACTCTAATTTTTTATATCTATCTCTAAGGTTTCTTTAAAGCTCTGCTTCAATTGATTGTTTATATATTTACTTCTTGGATTTAAAATCTTCCCCGTCATACCTTGTCTAATAAACTGTGAAAAAATATTATAATTAAAATGCTCAAGTTTAGCGCCTTTACCTATTGATTCATATATGTATATAAGTATTGGCATAACCAAATGAGCCAAAAACTCTTAGTTTTAAAAATATGCTTTCATAAATTACTGTGATTAAAGAAACTACTGCCATTATATGCACTGTATATTTCATTATGTCATCTTTTCTTTTATTTTCCTTAAAAGAACAGTAGATCACATAATAAAATATAGGAGTTAAGTATAGACTTATTCCCCCTAAGGCTAAAAAGTTAAAATATAATATCAAATCACCATCAGTTTTTATTGATAAAACCTAAAGCATTTAAATATGTTTTCCAGTAGAAAATTCCTCATAATATAAAATAAAAGAGATGGCTAAGCCATCTCTTCCATTTTGAACCAGTGTGTAAATACCATTCATAGTGTACATTGTTGTGTTATTATCACCAATTCCCTTATTTTCTTCAAATGAATATGATAAAACGAAATTGTTATCATCATAAGCTACTACTCTATTCATTCTTTTATCAACTTCATATTTCATAATCCATTGATTATTATCTTCTTAATCACTTAATAAGTAAATTTTTCCTACAGATAATATTCCATTTAAATATTTTTACTTTTTTGATAAACTATTTACAGCACTATAATTTAATGGCGAGGAGTTTTTATATGAGCAAGCTTTTAAGATTTATTAGTGACAATAGAAAAAAATCCATAATAATTACAGCTTCTTGTGTTGTTTTATGCGCAGCTGCAGTAGGAATACTAATACATACTAACGATAAAAATAATAAAACTAAAGAGAATAAAGTTGTGCTAACTGATGTAAAAAAAGAAGAACCAACTTCAAAGACTACTGAAGCTGATTCGAGTAAAGAGAATGCACAAACTGAACAAGCTGCTGTAAAGCCAGAATCTCAATTTGTAGAACAGAAATTTACTGGTAAGACTACAGAGGTAGTTAACTTTAGGGAAAATCCTTCTGATACAGAAACTGTAATAAGCAAATTAAAACAACGTACTATTGTTGAGGTTTTAGGTAAACAACAAGATTGGTATAAGGTTAAATATGATTCAAAAGAGGGTTGGATAAATTCTAAATACCTTAATGAGTATACTGCTGATGATAAAAAAGCTGATGAGGACGCAGAAAAGAAACAACAAGAAGCTTTAGCTGCGGCACAGAAGAGTGAAGAAGCTAAAAAAGCTGCTGCTACTAGCAATGCTTCACAGGCTAACCCCTCCACAATCAATAACACTCAACCTGCTACCCCAGCGCCTGAAGTAAAAAAAGGTTTTAAATCTCCTCAGCTGTCAAATAGCAGCCAAATTATATTAGTTACCACCAGCAGCATGAGCTCTAGCTATGCTAATATAAAGTTCTATCAAAAAAATGGTGATGATTGGACTATAAAAACCGAAACTAATGGAAGAGTTGGTTCAAACGGTTTAGCCTACATATCAAATAGAATGCAGTCAACAGACAAAACTCCTGCTGGAGTACTTGGAATACTAGGTGCCTTTGGAGTATCCGATAACCCTGGATGTAAATACAGCTATACTAAGGTTACTGATAACATGTACTGGGATCTTAATAGCGGAAGTTCTACTTATAATAGACTTATATATAGTAATCCTGGCGGAGATTATGAACATCTTGCAAGTTATCCTACTCATTATAAATATGCTTTAATAACGGATTATAATGTAAATCAAACTGCAAATAAGGGCGGTGGAATATTTGTTCACGTAAACGGCAGTGGGGGAACCGCTGGTTGTGTATCAATGCCTGAAGCACAGGTGAAGGATCTAATCACTTGGGTTAATCCAACCAAAAACCCTAAGATATTAATAATTCCAATTAGCGACTTAGGAAAGTACTGGTACTAACATTAATTAATGCTTAAATATAGATAATAAAAAAGATGGAGTAAGATACAATTTTATATCTTACTCCATCTTTTTTTACTCTAAATTATATATTTTTCTTTACACTTTCATTTATGTTACTCTTTATATTTATTTTTATATTTCTCCAAGGATTAGATCATAAACTTACTTTTTGCCCATATTAGGATTATCAGCTAGAGCTTTCTTAACAGAATCTCCATAGTCATATTTAACCTGCACCAAGTTATTTTCTATACCAGCCTCTAATACTTTTACAGCTTGAGTATTTATTATTATTTCATCCTCATTTTTTCCAAGTGATAGAATGCTCTTATCAACCTTTTTCAACTGATTTATTACAGTTTTATTGGGTACCTTTATTTTCCCTAAGTGTACATCTTTCAAAACCATGATTAGCTTATTATCTTCAGTTCCCATACACCTCAAATTCCCACAAAGAATATCCATATCCCGTAGTCCTTGAGGTTCCGTACATCCTTACGTATCTTCCTGTTTGCGCAGAATTGAAGGTTATTCTTTCAACTCCTCCTGTGCCTCCAGTTTTTACGTAAGCATCCTTCCAGTTTATATTATCTGTAGATACTTGTATCTTATAATCTTTTCCTGCGGCCGTTTCCCAAGTTAGCTTTACTCCTGTTATAGTATAGCTTGCTCCAAGATCTACTGATATCCACTGTGGATCAGTATAATCTGACTCCCATCTAGTATTTGAGTTATCTCCATCAAAGGCCAGTGAAGCTGGATTTCCTGTTTTGTAGGAGGAAGCTGTAGCTGTTTTATTTAAGGCTAAGTTCTTAACTACTGAACTGATAGTAATTGTTGAGGTTGCTACATCTGAATCGCTCATGCCTTGGTTTATTGCTATGGCTTTTACCGTTGTGGTACTGGATACCGTAAATGGAGCTGAGTATACTTTTCCTGTGGTTGCTGTTGGCACTGTGCCATCAGTGGTATATCTTATTGTAGCTCCAGCTGTAGGATCAGTTATGGTAACATTTTGAGCTGAAGTATAGCTTCCAGTAGCTGGTGTTATCACTGGTGCTGCTACCTTAGTTGTGTTAGCTGCTGTTCCGTAAACTTCAAATTCCCATAGTGAATATCCATAGCCTGTGGTTCTTGAGGTTCCATACATCCTTACATATCTTCCTGTCTGTGCAGTTGTGAAGGTTATATTTTCAACTCCACCTGTGCCTCCAGTCTTTGTATATGCATCCTTCCAGTTTGTATTATCTGAGGATACTTGTATTTTATAATCCTTTCCTGCTGCTGTCTCCCAAGTAAGCTTAGCTCCTGTTAGGTTGTAATTTGCTCCAAGGTCTACTGAAATCCATTGTGGATCACTGTAGTTTGATTCCCATCTGGTATTAGAGCTATTTCCATCAAAAGCTGCTGCTGCAGTATTTCCTCCAATATAAGATGAAGCTGTAGAGGCTTTGTTTAGAGCGAGATTTGTTGATGGTTGTGGCTGGCTGTCACCTGAGATGAAATTAATCCAGTTTAGATTGAATCCCCCTGCCGCAAAGTATAAGGTTATTCTCTGAACTCCTGCTTTTAGATGAACTGTTGAGGACACAGTGGTCCAAGTTCCTCCATTATTATTTACATCTGTAGTGGATAAAACTGTACTTCCACTTAGACTAGACTTCAACTTAATCTGTCCTTTATTTCCTCCGTTATTCACTCTATAGGAAACAGTATAATCTCCTTCTTTAGCCACATTAACATCATAAAGAGCTGAGTCTCCTCCATCTATATATGCAAGGCAATTCCCTCCCTCTGAGCTTACATCTGTCATACAGCTAAAGTTTGTATAATAATTTTCAGCTTCTAAAAGCCCTGGAAGGCTTATAGGTGCTGAATCTGCCTTTGGTGCTGGTGGTGCTGGCTGCGACGGTACAGCATTATTTACAAATGGATCTACAGTTAAGGTTGTTTTTGGAAGAATATAGGCTGAACCAGTATTTCCTGCTGAATTTTTAAATTGAATAAATTGTGTAGTGTCTGTAGGATTCCAGATCACTGCACTATATTTAGTGTCTTTCTTAAAGACTTGGTAACTAGTCCAGTTACTAGACCAAACATCTGTCACTCTACTTCCCTTTGCACTCATATTTTGAACAAACCAGTAGGAGTTAAACCGTTCATCATCAGGAAGTTTACTATCATCCCACTTACTTATAGCTCCCTGAGGATCTGCCAAGGATTGATATGGCCAGGTTATATGGTACCATCCTTCTGGATCTGCATTTGGTTTTCCTTCAGCTGCAAGCTTTGCTTGATATGCATCCTCATCTTTTCTATATGCACTATATATTGTTGCTGCAATATCTGGTTTATAACCTAGATAAGTTAGTACTGGCGACACAGGCAGCCAGTGTATTCCATAGATACAGCTTGGGTTTCCAGAGAAATAAGTGCCGTAGGTGTAGGCTGAACCCCATACCATTCCAACACATCCCGGGTCATAGTCACTAGCCCAGTTATCTTTATCATAGTTAAACCAATATTGTTCTATAGCATTTACCTCTGAGGTAAAGCCCCATATTCCAGCATCTCTAAAGGTATTATTTCCTGTAGCAAGTCCCCATAGATATTCTCCTGCCCAGGCAAAGGTTGCCTCTGAAGAAGACTCTTGATTGTTTCCACTCTGATTGTCTCCATAACCTCCTGCCCAAGAGTGACCTTCGTACGGATCAAAATTCCTCATAAATGGATACATAGTATCTGTTCTAGATGGGTTTTGAGAATCTCTTAAAAGCTGCTCCACCATGCCTCCATAGTTAGTTACAAAGTCCTTATCATAGGCAGCTAATACTCCTGCTGCAAAGGTAAAGTATCCCCATAAAAAGTGATGGTCTGAAAGGTTTATACCCATTCCGTGATCTCCACCTTGACCTATTAAAGTACCCCAATCCTTTGAGTAATACATATAATATGGGTTATCATCTGTTCCACTATAGGTAAACCAATTGACCAAAATCTTTCTTAATATACTTATAAATTGATCTCTAGTCTCATAATTTCCAAGCTGCTGAGATATAAGTATACCCATAGCTAAAGGATGAAGCTTTTTACCCTGCCAATATGGGTCTGCCACCCAATAATCCTTTGTGACACTTTGCTTGAAGGTATTTAAATAAGCTAACATCTGAGTTTTATTATAAGAACCTGACTCTGTAGGTTCACCAAAGGATGGTGTTATGCCATTGAACTTAACGGTAGTTTTAAAGGTATTTCCTTCTAGCACCTTCATGGTACCTCTTGCAGATTTATACACTGGAGCTGCAAAGGTAGCTGTTGTGTATTTCCACTGAGTAGGGAATAGAGCCATTAGTGGACTTGAAGAAAAACCCGTACGCTTTAAATCTACAGTGTCTGTAAAGGTAGTATTTACATTTGCTGAAGCCATATCGTAATTGTAGGATGCAGAGGTATTCGATACAAAGGCATAAGCATGCTGATATACATAATTTAAATCAGTTCTTTTTGTAAGAAGCCCAACAGATAAATAGTTCTGCCCACTTCCTAGATTTATCTTTATCTTACTTCCAGACCTTGTGAATACTGTGCCTGCTGGAGCAAATATTCCGTAATCATGAGTTACAGTTTGACTTACTGGAGCAGTGTTTGTATTCTTAACTTCGATGCCTACATGATCCGCAGTTATTGATGATCCATCCTCAGCAAGCACCGGATTGTTGTTGTCATCAAATAATCCTACTATTGCACCACTGGATATTTCTACGGAGCTTGGGTCTAAGAAGGTATTATAAACATAAGGAGATCCTTTTACTAAGGTTGATTTCATCTTTGCAGTGCTGTCATCACTGAACACAATACTTGCTGAGTAATCTCCATATCCATCTAGTCTTGCTTCAGGAGTTTTTACTATACTGCTTGAATTTATAGTAAGATCCATATTGTTAAACTTAGTATCCATGCCGCCATCATTTGGTGCGGTAAAAATATCACTAGCGTAATAAAAACCAAGTCCAGTTTCAAAATATTTATACATTAAAGGTAGTGCCGGCATTCCATCACTTAGTCTAGTATATATAACAGAAGTCCACCAGTCGTTTGATGGTATTGGCGCCTTAACGTTACTTGTTATATACTTTGGATCTCTTGGCTGTGCTAAAGTCACATCATCTGTTAAATAGCTTCCCTGTCCCATTTGCACTGTTTTAGGTGCTGGAAGTGCTGGAATTGTATAGATAGGCTTTGGATCACCATCTACATATTGAAGCACCTGAAATTCATGGATAGAATATCCTGAGCCTCTTCCCATAGCGATTCCTTTCATCTTCACATACCGTCCTGTAGCATACATAGGAATCTTCTCTGCTTCACCAGTACCGTGAACCTGTCTATACACAGTAGTCCAGTTTTGACCGTCACTTGACACCTGAAGATCGTATACTCTACCAAACTCTGCATCCCAGGTTATATCTACCTCACCAATAGTATAACTTTGACCAAGATCAACCTGAAGCCACTGACCATTTGGATCGCTTCCAGTATCTGAAAGCCAATAGCTCGCTGGGTTTCCATCCACTGCTTGAGCTCCTGTTAATGGTGTTACCACATTTCCATTAGAATCCTTTGACCACCAGGGTTGTAGATAGGAGGATACAGTAACTGCCTTATTCTTTGCTAGGTTTACTGTAGTTTTTGGTGCTGGATTTACTCCACCAGTACCATAAACCTCAAATTCATACAAAGCTGCACCATAACCAGATACACATTTTGGTGCATACATACGTACATAACGTCCAGTACCTGTAACTGTTAGATCTTCAACACAATATGGATTTCCATTAACATCTGGTACTCTAGTACCTCCAGTACCATTGTCCTGAGTATATATGGTCTGCCAGTTTAGTTCATCATTAGACACCTGAATCCTATACTTTGTGGCATAGGTATTAGGACTTTGCCATTTTAATACTACACGACTTACTGACGCCGATACTCCTAAGTCTATGTCGATCCATTGATTGTCCACATTCCATGCTGCTCCCCAGGCTGTATTTATATCACCGTCGGTAGCTCTAGTTGCTACATCCCCTCCATTTACAGTAGAAGCATAGCAGGGTCTATTGGCTGATAAAAGGTAAGCTGTAGCTGCTTTTACTGGCCTAACAGTTAAAGAAGTATCCATAGTAACCATAAAAGCGGCTATACTAAATAGACTTAAAAGTCTTTTACATATTTTCCGACTTGATTTTGACCTTCCAATCATAATTGTTCCCCCTTAAATTTTGGGTCTGCTTAATTATTATGTTGAAATTAATTGGTTAATCATCCGACGTTTTAATTCTATTAGCTCACTCATATAGCGTCTTCTGTATAACCAATTAATTCCAATAACACTGTTAAACATGGCCTATTTTTAATTGAAAGTCTACGCTTATGGATATTGAGTTAAGGTCTGTCTATAGCTTGCAGAGTTAGCTGTTGCACCAGTGTTATTTACAATATGAGTTATCTCACCATATCCAGCTAAGTATACACTGCAGGCATCTCTGACTTTTACATTTGCATTATTCGGTACTTCTATAGCACTATTAAGAACTATATTTGGATTCAAGAAGTAGCTGTAAACTCCAAGACCATAAGCTTCATGCGAGGTTACAGTATCTGCAACCTTATAGGATGCATAGCCTTTTGTACTTCCTGACATCCAGCTTGCTTGATCTGGAACATCGTATGGAATCTCACTTTGATAGAAGTAGGTTCTTCCTCCGTTACCGTTCCATATAGTTTGATACTTTAAGAAGTGTTCAACCATTAGAGCGTATATAGTTACGTTGTTTCCATTTACTATAAGCCCATTTGTTGCAGTATTAGAAGTCCATCCAACACCTGCGCCGTGGTCTGCTCTCCATATCCAGAAGTCATCTCCTATTACGTTATTGCTATTTATCTTTAGGCAAGTATCAGCCTTTCCAACACCAGCTCCGCCTACTCTAAAGAAAAGATCACTTAGAGACGTTGGGTTTGCAGAATGATCCTTAGCGCTTCCAGCTTCTCCAACTTCCATAAGAAGTGGTGAGCTTACTGCTCCTGCATCAAAAAGTAATCCTGATATATTTACACCGTCTACATCTGCCACTGACATTGCAACCACGCCGTTATCTGGTTGAATAGTTGCATAGCCGAGACCAAGTATAACAGTATTAGGGTTAGTTACTCTTAGGGTATCATTAATATGATATATACCTGGAGTAAATATTAGGTTTTTACCTTGGCTTAAGGCTGCATTTATACTTGCAGCAGTAGAGGTTTCTGGATGAGCTATATAAAACTGATCCATAGCTAGATATTGACCTTGTGACTGTCCATTTGCCCAAGTTATTCCTTGAGAATTTGTTTGAAGTGCAGGTACAAAAACACTATACTTTCCTGAACTGTCTATGGTTAAGAATGGTTTTTCTCTAACTACAGGAGTTTGATTTACTACTGTTATAGGGTTTGCTGGCCAAGTTCCTGAAGGAGCATTTGTTACCCCTGTGAAGACCATGTTCCAAACTCCGCCATCCCATCTGGCCCATTTATCATTTCTTGAAAACCATTGCTGCTGAGAACCTGGTATTACAATACCATCTATCAAAGAATCTGATAAGAATCCTCCACTAGACCAACCTCCATCAAATAAAGATAGGTTTCCTTTAATGTGAACCCTTCTTAGAGGTGCAGCCTGAGATACAGCCCATTTAGTCTCACCAGTTGATGGTGTTATGGAGATATTTTCACAGGAACGCCAGAAGTTGCAGGTAGCATTCCCTGCCATCCACCCTGCATCAACTCCTATTCCACCAGATACATTAACATCGTCTGGTCTTTGACCAAGTCCTGCTACTTGAGTGTAGAAGCCTACTCTAACCACTGCATTGTAAGAACCTGGCTTAAATAAAAGTGCATATCTATCTGTACCAAATTGATTAGATTCTTGCTTTGTAAATATATTAGTACAAGTATTTTGAACATCTGCCGCAGACATGGATGGATCAAATATGATTACATTTGGCCCAAAATCTATGCTAGTTGCAGCTTGAACTACTGAGGATAAAGCTGACTCTCCAGTAGAGTTTATAGCTGAAACCTTGTAGTAGTAGGTTGCATTATCTAGCTTGGAATCAGTATAGCTATTTGTTGTCACAGCAGAAGTATTAACCTTTGTAAAAGGCCCACTGCCACTGAAAGAACGATATACATTATAGCGGTCAGCTCCAGTAACCTTTGACCAAACTAAACTTACAGAGGTATTAGTGGTTCCTGTAACCGTTAGTCCAGTAGGAGCACTTAAAGCTGAGTTTCCAATAGTTATAGTTGAAGATGAGATATCAGAATCACTCATACCAGCTTTATAAGCTATTGCCTTTACTGTGGTGGTAGCTGATACTGTGAAAGGAACTGAATATATACTTCCAGTTGAAGAGGTTGGGTTTGATCCATCTGTGGTATATCTTATAGTTGCACCTTGAGTGCTATCAGTTATTGAAACCGATTGTGAAGAAGTGTAGCTTCCTGTTGGAGGAGTTATTGAAGGTAATGCTACTTTACTAACATTAGTACTTCCTGTACCATATACCTCAAATCCCCATAAAGAATATCCATAACCTGTAGTTCTTGCCGTTCCGTACATCCTTACATATCTTCCTATCTTAGCATCAGAGAAAGTTATATTTTCAGTACCACCAGTGCCTCCTGTCTTTGTATAGGCATCCTGCCAGCTTACATTGTCTACTGATACTTGTATCTTATAGTCTTTGCCTGCTGCAGTTTCCCAAATAAGCTTAACTCCTGTAACTGTATAGGAGGAACCAAGGTCAACTGATACCCATTGAGGATCACTAGAAGCTGATTCCCATCTGGTATTTGCATTGTCACTATCAAAAGCTAACGTTGCTGTGTTTCCTCCTTGATAAGACGAAGCTGTGGCACTTTTATTTAAAGCTACATTAATGTTTGTATCTGGATTTACAGCTGTTCCATATACCTCAAACTCCCATAAAGAGTACCCATACCCTGTAGTTCTTGCTGTTCCGTACATTCTTACGTACCTTCCTGTTTTACTAGAAGAGAAGGTTATATCTTCAACTCCGCCTGTTCCACCAGTTTTTGTATAAGCATCCTGCCAGCTTACATTGTCTACTGATACTTGTATCTTATAGTCTTTGCCTGCTGCAGTTTCCCAGTTTAGTTTTACTCCAGTTACGTTATAACTTGCCCCTAAATCTACTGAAATCCATTGAGGGTCACTAAAAGCTGATTCATATCTAGTGTTTGTATTACTATCAAAGGCTGCTGCTGGTATATTTCCCCCTAAATATGACGATGCAGTAGCAACTTTGTTTAATGCTATATTTACTTGTGCTGCTCTAGTAGTACGACTTATTCCTATGAATAAACAAATAAACATAGTAAAGGTTATCATTAGCGATAAGATCTTTTTACTTTTTCTTCGCATCTTTACACCTCACAAATATATTTAATTATTATACTGAAATGCCGTGTACTTATATGGTTCCAACTTCAACTATTAAGTTATTCATGCCGCGAAACCCCTCAGTAGCCACGATTTTCGAACATGCATAACTTAAGTTTTCGTAATAGAACCCTATACTTAATAATCACCTCCGTAATAATTTATTTTAATGAATAAAATTATTTTGAATACTAAATAGAACTCATTAGAATACTTATTGTTTAAGAAGATTTAGTCTCAAACATGAGACGCTTAATGAATTATAAAAAATTATTGAGATCATTACTATGAGATATTACTATTAATAGATCGGATATTTATAAGGATACTTTTACTAATATTGGTGTAGCTAAGATTAAAGTATATTAGAGTATCACAAAAAGTGATTTATTATGTTTCTTAATTTTTAGACATTTGTATTATGTTATAATTTTACAACTAATCAGACACATATTCAATGTTTTTATTAACATTTGTACAAGTATGCAGTTATGTTTTTCATCAAAAGAACTTCATCGTATCTTTAGATACAACAATTTTTTTCTTTGTTTCTAAATTTTAAAACTATATTAGAATCATTCTAAATACTAAGAAATAATAAGTTAAGAAATTCTTGTAGTAGAATAAGTTTTATTCATAAAAATACTAAAGTAATGATACTTTATATTATTACTTTATGATGTAAGTTAAATAGAATTTATATACAAAAAAAAGCTAGAAAGCACTATAATTATACTTTCTAGCTTTTTCACATAATTAATTTTAGTATACTGTCTGTGGAGCTTCTGTAGTAACTATGCCACCATGTAGGTTTGAAGCAGCATTTCCTATAACAGGAATAGCAACCACTGCCATAATAAGAGCACTTAACATAACTTTTATGATTTTGTTTTTCATTCCCAATCACCCCTTTTAATATATGTTACTATTATACTACATTTTGGTTTATATTACATTATATTGAAAAACTTTATAAATTATTTTATTAGTAATGGTTCTAACTTTCTCAAATACTCTATAGACGTGATACTCTCTCCTTGTTTTGCAGATACTTCTGCAAGTTTATAAAGCGCATAACTCTTACCATTTTCAATGTCATATTGATCTAGAGTACTTAAAAATCTATCCATAGAAGCTTTTATTTTATCCAAATCATTTCTTGATTCGTATATCTTCACCAAATCCCTATAATTCTCAAAAAGCATATCAAATTGCTTGTATTCTTCTGCTATATCTATAGCCAATTCAAAAAGCATTATACTTTCATCGTAAAATCCTTGTTTAAAGAATACTTGGCCTTTATTGTTTAACGTATTTGGCAATGTTTGTTTGTTAACCTTACTCTTTAGCCTCTGAGACTCAGTAATATATTTCAAACTTTGTTGGAATTCATTAATTTTAAGATAATATCTTCCTAAGTTATTGTATACAACAGAAAGCAAAACTTCATCATTATCTCTAATTTGCTCAATTATCTCAAAATACTCTTGAACAGCATCCTTTTCTTTTCCAAAATCGTAAAGGCTAACCGCTCTCATTACCTTTGCATTGATTCTAATTGTATCATCTATTATAGCCCTTCTACCCTCACTCAATATATTCTTATCAATAGTATCTATACTTTTTTCATATGCTTCAATATGATAATAGGCTACCGAAAGGTTGTAGTTTGCTTTCGAGTATACAGCTATATCTCCCATTTCATGAGCGTAACTTGAAGCCTGTTTATAATAAAATATAGCTTCTTCATATTCATTCATTCTAGTTTTACAAGTTCCCATGCTATTATAAATGCTAGCCTGAGCCCTATCATCTTTAAGTTCTTTATATTTACCAAGAGCATTGCTTAAACTCATGAATGCCTTGGTATATTCCTTTTCTTCAAAATACTTATCCCCGTCTATTTTATATATTCTAGCCAATAAATCATCTAATTTGAACTCTTTAGCTATTTTTATAAGTGCTTCAAGCTTTTTATGATTATTATCTTTATGTAACTCTTCTTCACAATAAAACCTAGCATCCTCATCTGGCTGCCTTGAAAAGTATTCATCATCTAAATCTAAGTTGACAGAAATTCTTTTTCCTATTTCATTAAACTTTTCAGCTAAAGCTTTGGAACTTGCTTTACTTACAGTTCTTTTTCCGCTCTCCATCATGCTTATGAAGGCTCTTGTCATATTGACTCCTTCAATCTCAGCTTGGTTAATTCTAAATCGTTTTCTCATAAGTCTTATTTTTTCACTAGGACTATAAAAATCCAAAACAATCCCCCCTGCCCCTCTTATCGCTTAAATTACTAAATGGTTTCTCTACTAAAACTTATTTCAGAATTGCTTCCAAATCATGTACTTACACTTTTCAACATGCATAAGCAAATAGTTAAAGTTGAAACCTTATATATCTATAATTATAATGCTTTTTAACAAAAAATCACTAAAAAACTAAAAATAATGTTAATAATTTCAAAGTTTTCTAATTATATTCCTAATGTGTTAAATTATTCTTTATAATCCTATTACCGCATATAAATAATGTTATCATAATCAAATTTCATTAACATATTTCCTTCAAACATGTAATTTTATCTTTTATTTAAATTCTGCTTAAGAATAGTGTTTAAATTGATTGGTTATACAGTAGAAATGATTTTTTCAGATGAATAATCAATTAACTTAAAACACTCCTTATTTATTAAAGAAATCCTTAATAAAACCTAATCCATTTTTTAGATATTGGCTAAAATCCACTTTTATCTTTATTATATTGTCTTCAATCTTTGCATCTGATATTTTAACATTTTGAAGATTTACTGTTATTTTACTTTGAGCTTCATCCACTGACATGAATTGATTTTCATTTTTCTTCATTTCTTGCATTACAGTGCTATTTGCTATTTTAACTTTTCCTATATGAGCACTTTCAAGCAGCATAACAATATTGTTAGCTTCTGTGTTTAAAGTGAATACCATTTTATATTGAGTATTAAGCGCCCCTATAAGTTGTACTTTCTTATAGAATATGATTTTTCCATCCACTATCTCTGCTTTAAAGTCTTTAACCTCACTTTTGGTGGCAATAAGGCTGTTCAATTTATTTTCGTCAATATTTACATTTAAAGTAAAGGTCTTAAGATCTATATCCTTGTTTGTAAATAAATTAGTATCTACAGTATTTGATTTACTAGCATCAAAATATTGCACTTCTTTTTCAGGCTTTATAAGGAATACTCCTACCCCTATAAGCACGATTATAACTATAACTATTGTGGTCCATGCAACTTTCGTCACTCGTTTCATACTACATCAATCCTTTCATATTTATATATTAGGTACTCACTTGTACCTTGCTACGCTTCTTATTCTTGTCTATGTCTAGCAATATTTCAAAATTAAACGTTTTTACATGAGATGTTATATGCGCTAGCTATTAGAGTTAAATGATCTTTTCAGATCTATAACCATTTTATTTCAGCGAAGAGCTTCAAAAGCATACAATCAGTTAAGTAATGTGCTTTCTCACAATTCCTCCGTCTATATGAATTATATACAATTATTGCTTTATTTATCAATATATCACTACATTGCTTGCTTAGTTTAGATTTTTTGCTCTTCCATAAACTTAAGTTCAAAGCTTTTTGCTCTTCTACAGACTTAAATCTAATTTCTTAGAAAGTTACCCTATTGATCCTAAATATTATGTTCTTTTTCTAGTTTAAAGCACATACTACAAGAAAAGACTTAATTTATTTCTAAATGAGTCTCTTTATAAAGCTGAACCACTTCAATCCGAAATCTATTTTTAAAACTTTCACTGATTCTGGTGAGAGAATTTAAAAATAATAAATTTTATTACGAAGTGGTTCATCTATAGATTAAGGAAAACCTGCAATCTGTGTAGGCTTAAGATAATAAATGTAACTCATAACTATCTAATAAACTAAAGTTCAGGTGATTTAAATGGATAACAATATATATGACACAGAAAAACAGTTAGAAAAATATATAAAAAACAATGCAGATGGGCAGATACTAGTTTTGAGTAGTGAGCTTAAGCTGTTTTATCTAAAAACTATAGTAAATAGTCAGTATATTTCTGAAAACATAAAAAAATTTTACTTTGAATCTATCATTAATTTTGAACAATATATTTATAGTATTTCTGAGCCAAATCTAACAACTGATATTGACAGTATTCTATTTAAACTAATGGAAGGTTACGTGATAGCGCTTTATAAAGGTAAGTTCTTTGCTATTCCAGAAGCTTCAAAAAGAGAAAATCGCGGTCTTTACGAACTCACTACCGAAGCTTCTTTTGAAGGCGGCACTGAAAGTTTTGTTGAAGAAACTAATTTAAATCTTAATCTCGTAAGAAAATACTATAGAAACAGTAATTTAGTAGTATCAAGTTATACTGTAGGCACACTAGCTAATTCAAAGCTTTCAATACTTTATGATTCAAAGCTTGTTAATCAAGATATATTAAAAACTCTTGTAGAACGTGTGGAAAACATTGATATTCCAGTGATACAGTCTTTAAATGAATTACAGCAGATTTTATGGCAGCATCAATTATTAATTCCAAAACTTATGGTAACTCAAAGACCGGATAGAGCAATAAAAAATTTGACTCTTGGTAAGATACTCTTATTTCTTGATGGTACACCTACAGTTTTGATATTACCAGTATGCTTTCATGACTTTTTAACCACAGTGGATGATACTTATTTGTTGCCAATACCAGCATCTTTTATCATTGCACTCAGATACTTCGGATTGATACTAAGTCTTATTTTACCTGCAGCTTATGTAGCTGTAACTGCATATAATCCTGAGATAGTAAAGGTGCAGCTAGCACTTTCCATAACATCAAGCAGAAATGGCGTACCCTATCCTGCATTTATTGAAGTTGGAATTATGCTTTTGCTTATGGAGTTTTTGGTTGAGGCCAGCTTAAGGCTTCCAAAATCTATAGGCCAGGCGGCCACTACAGTTGGTGGTCTTATCTTAGGTCAAGCGGCAATACAGGCAAACTTAGTAAGTAATATAATGATCATGATCATCGCCACTGTAGCTATTTCAAACTTTACTATACCTGTAACCTCAATGAACCTAACAGTAAGAGTATCAAAATATATAATGCTTATACTTGCGTGTTTTGCTGGGACAGCAGGAATATATATGGGCTTCTTCTATATGTCTTTATATATATTTTCAATAAAGACCTTTAACACTGAGTATTTTAATCCTATAGATAAGCTTAGTTTTAAGAAACTAAAATCCTTTATTAATAAAGGAGATAAATCATGAAAGATAGATTCTATTACTTAATGCTTATAATCAATATACTTTGCAACTTTATCCTGTATGTGCCAAATAAAATGCATGAAGAGCTATATAATGGTGTTTTGTATGCAATTTTCATAGTTCTCATTATGAGGTTTATCTTTTCATACATGCAGATTTATGTTTTTAACACTTACAAGGATTTAAGTTTGGTTGAAATAAATAAAAAGCTATTTAACAAAGTTATAGGTAATATTATTACTTTTATATATATAATTTTTAATTATACAGTAGGTTTTTTTATGTATAGAGGCTTAGTAGAAATAGTGAACCAGTTTCTACTACCAAACACACATATTTTATTTGTTTCAATACTTGTTTTAGCTATAATATATGTCGATTTATTTAATGATAATAAATCTTATTTAAACTTTATAGGATATCTCGCTGTTATAGTAATAGCTTTATCACTTATACAACTCCCAATTGCCTTTAGAGAGGTTAAATTTTTTAATATAAGAGGAGTAATAATCCACTCCAACCGGTTACCAAAACTTAGTACTATATGGACTGCGGCTTTCTTTTTCAGTGGTGTATCACATTTAACCGCTTTCAATCCAAACTTTAAAAAAATAAGTTGGAAGAAAACCTTCTTAGTTTATATTTTAGTAGGTATTCCTGTTGCCCTCTTATCAATTTATGTTCCAGTGGGAATCTGGGGGCCAGTGGCGATACAAAATATACAATTTCCATGGATAGCTACAGCTGATACTCTGCAGTTAGATTTATTTTTTATAGAACGTGTTTTATTTATATTATTACCTTTATTCTTCTTGCTTTCAGCTAGTCAATTACTTAACTACAACCACGTTGGATACTCATTATTTAAAGAATTATTTCCTAAGAAGATATATCATATTATATTTACAGTGTTTTGCTCTATATTATATCTAATCATTACAATAGTATTTAGAAATTCACAATCACTTATGAAAACCGGTTCACTATTTAACTCAGCATTCTTCCTAGTTAATATTGCAGTATCGGCAATATCCTTTTTCATAATTAAAGTGAGGGGGAGAGTAAAAAAATGTTAAATAAACCTATAAAAATTTTCGTACTGCTTTTATATATTTTCACTTCTTTATCCCTGGTATCCTGCGACTATAAAGATATCGACAGAAGGATTTTTATAGTAGCTTTAGGCATTGATTATAATGATACAAATAGTGAAGAGCTTATCTTTTCTTTTAAAGCAGCTTTAACCGCTGGTAGTTCTGGTAAAGGCTCATCTGAAATAGGCAGTGGGCAGGATTATCATATATATGAGGTAAAAGCCGATTCTTTGGCCAATGCCTTTAGAGAAGTGAAAACCTTGACCTCCTTTGAACCAGACTACAGCCACATGAAAATAATCGTCTTTGGGCAAAAATTCGCAGAAAATTATTCTATAAACTCAATTATAGATTTTTTTGTTAGAAGAAGAGACTTCCAGGTTATAGCTTATAGTGCAGTGGCATTCCCAAATGCAAAAGAAGTTTTATCAGTCTCACCTAGTGATGAATACCTACCTGGCAATGCTTTATTTATGAAGTTTGGTCAAGGGTCTGAATCGCCCTATAAATATACTGCAAAGCTTTTTCAAATGTATGATAGGTTAATAACTCCTGGCTCTACTCCATTTTGTTCAGTGGTAGAAAAAAAAGAAAATGATTTATATATAAAAAAGGTAGCTTTATTTCAAGATGGAAAGCTTAAGTTAATATTAGAACAGGATGAAGCAAAAGTTTTAAACATACTAAACAACACCTCAGATCCTAGCTCTCTTCGGTATAACTATAGAGGCGCTTCAAATCCAATAGGTGTAGGATTGAATCAAACTAAAACCAAGATAAAATTTAAGGAAGTTACAGAAAGCCGTAATATTGTGTTTGATATCAATATTAAAGTTGCTGCAACCTTAGAGGAAGTAGGTATACAGGACTTTAATACAAAGGATCTAGAAAATTCAATAAATCGTTATGTTGAAGAAAAGGCTCTTGCACTCTTAGAAAAATTAAAAGAAAATCAAGTAGATCCTCTTCAGCTTCAAAGATTATACTGGTCAAAGACACCTTCCTACGAGCTATCAAACAAATGGTTGACTAAGGAATATAGTAAGGTTCAGTTTAATGTAAATGTTAGTGTAACTATTGAGAGATCAGGCCTTTTAAAAATGAAACAATAAATTTAGATACCTTTAATTACTTATTATTACCGAATCTTAATAACATTTGCAAATGCCATATAAGCTGTAATAAATCACATCTACAAAGGTATTAAAATAATTATGTCTTAGGGAATTAATTGATGAAGAACTTTAAATAAATCTTATATATTAAAATAAAAAGACTGCTGTCAAAACTTTCATTTCGGCAGCAGTCTTTCTTTGATTAATATTCTAGATTTGTATACAAGCTTTCTATTCTATAAACTTGTAATTTATAATAATTAATTTTGCTTTAAGCTTGTTAAAAATACTAGTTTGCTTTTCTGTTTCTTCTTAGAGCTACAAATCCTAATGCCGCTAACATTAAACCAGCTAGAGCTAAAGCATTTGCATTAATTGGTGATCCAGTCTTTGGAAGATCGTCAGTAGGTGTTGTAGTTGTAGGTGTTAATGTATTTGTTTCTACAACGAAGTAGTCTGAACAGTGATCTGTTACGTAAGCTACATAACCTTCGCTATCAACTTTTACAGTCTTAGCTACTATATCATAGTTGTCCTTATCCATGTAGAATCTGCCTACATCAACAGTCTTGTTCGCCCATTGCTTTCCTACATATACCTTTGCTGTTGCCTTACCTGGTAAGAATCCATCATAAGTATATGAGAAGGTAGCATACTCAACTACTTTTCCTGAATCAGTCTTAAGCTTCTTTCCAATGCTAGTTATAAGCTCTGCTGAAGGCTCTTTTAAGGATAAATCTATCTTGTCCATACCTGCAAACTTATCTGCAGTTATGTCCTTACCATTAAATGTCCAGCCTACCTTATTTCCAGTAAACGTTAAGTTGATGTCTTTTCCATCAATTGCATTAAAGAATCTAGTGTCAACCACTGGCTTTTCTTCAATTTCTATCTTTACTGCTTTACCTTCGTAGTTTGTATTCTTCTTTTCAATAGACATTATGAATAAATCTACTAGGTACTCTCTGTTTCCACCTATGTTAACTTCATTTTGCTTAGTTACAGTTTCCTTTTCTTTATCTGTTGGTTCGATAAGTTCACTTCCACTGTTTAAGTCATAAAGTACTGGAACAGTTCCCTTTAACTTAAGAGCAAATTCTTTAGTATCGCTTATCTTTCCTTTAGCAATAGTTGCTGTAAGCTTAACATCTGTATCAAATAATGGTCTTGAAAGTGTACCATCCTTAGAAACTAAACCTGATGGGTTTGAGTTCCAAGTTATACTTGTTCCATTTGAACCTGAACCTGCTAATGTAATAGGCTTAGTCACACTATTTGCACTATCTCCATCAGCATATTTAACTTGTAAGCTTTCCTTATCTGAAGTTACTGATTGTGTATCATTTAATACTATAGTCTTATTGATAACACTGTCTGCTAAAGTCACTACCTTAAATCCAACAACCTTGTTGTTTGAATCTAATTCGTAAACTGCTACATACTTGTTCTTTGTGTAATCTCCAAGAGCTATATCAGTTCCTGAAACATATGGATTAGTTACTCCTGTTCCAGTTGGTGCTGCATCTCCTACGTTTGGTGCTGCTACTACTCCATCTAAAACCTTAACTGCTAGCTTGTTTCCATAACCAGCTGTTGCATTGATCTTAGTAGTTCCTGGAGCTGAACCTACAGTAGAAGTAGTAGTTACTTGTGGAGCTGTTGTATTGATTGCTTCACTAGTTAAAGTTATTACCTTGTAACCTACAACCTTGTTGTTAGCATCCAATTCGTATACTGTTAGGTACTTGTTCTTTGAGTAATCACCTAAGCTTATATCTGATCCTGAAACATATGGATTAGTTAATCCTGTTCCAGTTGAAACTACATCTCCTACATTTGCAGAAGTTTGTGGTAGTGTGTCAGACACCTTAACTGCTAAGTGATTTCCATAACCAACTGTTGCAGTTACCTTGGTCTTTCCTGTAGAAGTTCCCTTGTCAGGAGTTACAGTAACTTGTGGTGCAGTTCTGTTGATTTGATCATTTGTTAAAGTCACTGACTTAAAGCCAACTACTTTACCATTTGTATCAACTTCATAAACTCCTAGATACTTGTTCTTAGTGTAATCTCCAAGGTTTATATCTGTTCCTGAAACATAGTTGCTAGTTACCCCTGTTCCTGTTGGTGCTGCATCTCCTACATTTACTGAAGGTAATACTGTATCAGAAACCTTAACTACTAGATGGTTTCCATCTGTTACTGTTGCAGCTACTTTAGTCTTTCCAAGGTCTGTTCCCTTGTCAGGTGTTACAGTAACTACTGGTGCAGTTCTGTTGATATCTTCATTAGCTAGAGTTATTAATCTGAAGCCTACAACCTTGTTGTTAGAGTCTAATTCATATACCGCTAAGTACTTGTTCTTAGTGTAATCTCCAAGGTTTATATCTGTACCTGAAACATAAGGGTTTGTTATTGCAAGTGATACTGGCATTCCATCGCCTCTGCTCGGTATTTGTACTAATACATCTGATACCATAACTGCTAGGTGGTTTCCTAGTCCTGCTGTTGCGTTAACCTTAGTCTTTCCTAGTGTAGTTCCCTTTTCTGGGTAAGCTACTACATCCTCTGAAGTTCTATTGATATCTTCATTTGTTAAAGTTATTGCTTTAAAGCCAACAACCTTATTATTTGAATCTACTTCATAAACTTCTAAGTACTTGTTCTTAGTGTAATCTCCAAGGCTTATATCAGTTCCTGAAACATAAGGGTTTGTAACTCCTGTTCCTGTTGGCACTGCATCTCCCTTGTTTACTACTGTTGCTTGTGAATCAGAAACCTTAACTACTAAGTGGTTTCCGTTTTCTACTGAAGCTGTAACCTTTGTAGTACCAACCTTTGATCCTACAGCAGGCTCTGCATTAACTTCTGGTGCAGTAGTATTTACAATTTCATTTGTTAAAGTTACTGGCTTGAAGCCAACTACTTTACCATTTGCATCTACTTCGTAAACTCCTAGATACTTATTCTTAGTGTAATCACCAAGGTTTATATCTGTTCCTGAAACGTATGGGTTAGTTACACCCTCACCTGTTGGTGCTACATCTCCTACATTTACTGAAGGTAATACTGTGTCAGAAACTTTAACTACTAAGTGATTTCCAGGTGCTACTTCTGCGCTGATCTTTGTCTCACCATTGTTTGTTCCCTTTTGAGGAGCAACTACAACCTCTGGTGCAGTTGTGTTGATTTCTTCGTTAGTTAAAGTTATTACTTTGTAACCTACAACCTTGTTGTTTCCATCTAATTCGTATACTGTTAAGTACTTGTTCTTAGCGTAATCTCCAAGGTCTATATTTGTTCCTGAAACATATGGATTTACTAATCCTGCTCCAGTTTGAACTTCATCTCCTACATTTGCATTTATTTCTGGTAACACGTCTGAAACCTTAACTGCTAGATGGTTCCCATTCCCTACTGTAGCAGTAACCTTAGTTTCACCTAAAGCTGCTCCCTTATCAGTAGTTACATTAACCTCTGGTGCAGTAGTATTGATATCTTCATTAGTTAAAGTTACTGACTTAAAGCCAACTACTTTACCATTTGAGTCAACTTCATAAACTCCTAGATATTTGTTTTTAGCGTAATCGCCAAGGTTTATATCTGTTCCAGAAACATATGGATTAGTTACCCCTGCTCCTGTTGGTGCTGCTTCTCCTACATTTACTGAAGGTATTTCTGTGTTAGAAACCTTAACTACTAAGTGGTTTCCATTTCCTGCTGTTGCAGTAACCTTAGTCTTACCTAAGTCTGTTCCCTTGTCAGCAGTCACATTGACTTCTGGCGCAGTTTCGTTTATAACTTCATCATTTAAAGCGAGTAGTCTAAAACCTACTACCTTATTGTTAGAATCTAATTCGTAAACTGCTAGGTACTTGTTTTTAGTGTAATCTCCTAGGTTTATATCTGTTCCAGAAACATATGGATTTACAACTCCAAGTGCTACTGGCATTGAATCGCCACTATTAGGTATTTGTACTAATACATCTGATACCATAACTGCTAAGTGATTTCCAACTCCTGCAGTTGCATTTACCTTAGTCTTTCCTAAAGTACTTCCCTTTTCTGGGTATGCTACTACATCCTCTGAAGTTCTGTTGATATCTTCATTTGTTAAAGTTATTGACTTAAAGCCTACTACCTTACCATTTGAATCTACTTCATAAACCTCTAAGTACTTGTTCTTAGTGTAATCTCCTAGATTGATGTCAGATCCTGAAACATATGGGTTAATAACTCCTGTTCCTGTTGGTTCTGCATCGCCTACGTTTACTGCTGTATTTACAGAGTCTGAAACCTTAACTACTATGTGGTTTCCATTATCTGCTGTAGCTGTAACCTTTGTAGTTCCTTTATTTGCTCCCTCTTCAGCATCAGCTTCTATTTGTGGAGCAGTTCTGTTGATTGCTAAATCAATTAAAGTTAAAGCTCTAAAACCTACAACCTTATTGTTTGCATCTAATTCATAAATACCTAAGTACTTATTCTTAGTGTAATCTCCAAGGTTTATATCTGTATTTGCAGTGTAAGGATTTATTACACCTTCACCTGCTGGTGCTGCATCCCCTACATTTACATTTGCTGAAGATAGATCTTTGTCAGAAACCTTTATTGCTAAGTGGTTTCCATTTCCTACTTCTGCATTAATCTTTGTATCACCAGTGTTTGTTCCCTTTTGAGGAGCTACTACAACTTCTGGTGCAGTTGTGTTGATTTCTTCATTTGTTAAAGTAACTGACTTGAAGCCAACTATCTTACCATTTGAATCTACTTCATAAACTCCTAGATATTTATTCTTAGCATAATCTCCAAGGTTTATATCTGTTCCAGAAACATATGGATTAGTTACTCCTTCGCCTGTTGGTGCTGCATCTCCTACATTTACTGAAGGTAATACTGTATCAGAAACCTTAACCACTATATGGTTTCCAGGTGCACTGGTTACATTAACCTGAGTCTTTCCTCCAGTTGTTCCCTTTTCAGGATCAACTGTAACTTCTGGTGCTGTTCTGTTTATTTCTTCATTTGTCAAAGTTACTGACTTGAAGCCAACTATATTTCCGTCTTTGTCTATTTCATAAACTCCTAGATATTTGTTCTTAGTGTAATCTCCAAGATCTATATCTGTTCCAGGAACATATGGGTTTGTAACGCCTTCACCAGTTGGTGCCGCATCTCCTATGTTTACCGAAGGAATTTCAGTATCAGAAACCTTTACTACTAATTGATTTCCTTTATCTACTGTTGCATCAACCTGAGTCTTACCTAAAGTTGTTCCCTTTTGAGGTTCTACTGTAACTTCTGGTGCAGTTCTATTTATATCTTCATTTGTTAAAGTTATTGACTTAAAGCTTACTACCTTACCATCTGAATCTACTTCATATACTACAACATATTTATTAGTTTTATAATCTCCAAGGTTTATATCTGTTCCTGAAGTATATGGGTTTGTTACGCCTTCACCTGTTGGTGCCGCATCCCCTATGTTTACTGCTGGAATCTCTGAATCAGAAACCTTAACAACTAGGTGATTACCATTGCCTGCTGTTGCAGTAATCTTAGTTTCACCAGTGCTTGTTCCTTTTCCAGGCTCTGCTGTAACTTCTGGTGCAGTTCTGTTTATAGCTAAATCTATTAAAGTTAAAGCTCTAAATCCTACAACCTTGTCATTTGAATCTAATTCGTAAATACCTAAGTACTTATTCTTAGTGTAATCTCCTAGGTTTATATCAGTATTTGCAGTATAAGGATTTATTACGCCTTCACCTACTGGTGCTGCATCTCCTACATTTACGTTTACTGAAGATAAATCTTTGTCTGAAACCTTTATAGCTAAGTGATTTCCATTTCCTACGGCTGCATTGATCTTTGTATCACCAGTATTTGTTCCCTTTTGAGGAGCTACTACAACTTCTGGTGCAGTTCTATTGATATCTTCATCAATTAGAGCTACTAATTTAAAACCTACAACTTTGTTATCAGAATCTAGTTCGTATACCGCTAGATACTTATTCTTATTGTAATCTCCTAAATTAATGTCTGTACCTGGAGTATAAGGATTGGTTATTCCAAGTCCTAAAGGCATATCATCACCTTTGTTTGGTGTTGGTACTGCCATCTCAGCTACCATAACTGCTAAGTGATTTCCTATACCTGGTGTTCCACTTAATTGAGTCTTTCCTAGTGTAGTTCCCTTTTCTGGAGTTACTACTATTTCAGGAGAAACTCTGTTTACATCTTCATTTGTTAAAGTTATTAGTTTAAAACCTACAATTTTATTATTTAAATCTAATTCGTAAACACCTAAGTATTTATTGTTTACATAATCTCCTAGGTTTATATCTGATCCTGGAGTATATGGATTTGTTATTCCAAGTCCCAGCTCCATTGAATCTCCTACATTTGGAGTTCCTAGAGGTGCATTTGAAACTTTAATTGCTAAGTGATTTCCTACACCTGGGATTGCATTAACCTTTGTGTTTCCATTTTCAGTTCCTTTTTCTGTAGTTGCTACAATAACTGGAGCTTCTCTGTTTATATCTTCATCCGCTAAGTTTACAAGTTTGAAGCCAACTACTTTATTATTTGTATCTAATTCATATACTGCTAGATATTTGTTCTTAGTGAAATCTCCAAGGTTAATATCTGTATTTGAATTATATGGGTTAGTTACTCCTACTCCTGTTGGAGCATCATCACCGATATTTGGAGTTGTCACAGCTTGATCTGAAACCTTAACCGCGATGTAATTTCCGTTTTCTGGTGATACTATAAGCTTGCTTTGACCTGTGGCACTACCCTTTTCTGGATCTACCATTATTGCAGGTGCAGTTCTGTTTATTTGTTCAGCTGTCAATTCTAAGAACTTAAAGCCTACAACATTGTTGTCACCATCTAATTCATATACACCAACATACTTGTTTTGAGTGTAGTTTCCAAGCTCAAGGTTGCTACCTGGAACATATGCATTAGTTACTCCTTCTCCTACTGGAGCTGGATCTCCTATGTTTGGTGTAGATAATACTTCTGATGTAACTTTTACTGCTATATGGTTCCCAAAGCCTGGAGTAACATTAATCTTAGTTTCTCCTGTGTTGCTTCCTTTTTCTGCAGAAGCATTTATAACTTTAGCAGTAGTGTTTACTTCAACTGATGATAATTTAATAACCTTAAATCCTACAACTTTATTATTATCATCTAATTCATATACACCTAAGTATCTGTTTACAGTATAATCTCCAAGGTTAATGTCTGTACCGTTAACATATGGATTATATACTCCTCCACCTAATGGAGCATCTTGTCCTTCAACTGGTGTTTCTATAAGTTCATTAGAAACCTTAACTGCAATGTGATTTCCATTGCCAGCAGTTGCATTTACTTTAGTTTCTTGACTATTAGTTCCCTTTGATGCTGTTGCATCTACAGTACTTGGTATTCCATAAATTTGATTGTCTTGTAAGTTTATAAGCTTAAACCCTACAACCTTATCACTATCATCTAATTCATATACTGCTACATATCTGTTAACATTGTAATCACCTAGGTTTAGGTCATTTCCAGCATTGTATGGGTTAGTAACCCCTACTCCCGTTGGCGCTGCATCTCCTTTGTTTGGAGTTGATACAGTTTTGTCTGAAACCTTTACCGCTAGATGATTTCCACCTGCTGTTGTAGCTGCTATCTTAGTATCTCCAACTACAGTTCCTTTTGATGCTGTTGCAGCTAAGTCTGCTGCTGGCTCTGACACTGGACCTGATGGATCTGTTGGTCCTACTACTACTCCGCCTCCATCTAAAGCTCCATTAAGACTTATGATTCTTTCCTTTGTTGGAGAACCATAAAGTATTGACACCTTACCTGCACTTGTTGGATTTTCTGAAGGATTATAGGTTATACTGATCTCTCCAGACTGACCAGGATTTAAAGTGCTTCCTATACCTGTTCTGTCTAATGTAAATTCTCCTGTAGTTTTAATATCAACTATGCTTATAGGATCTTCAGAGATATTGGTTACAGTTATCTTTTTAGCAGCACTACTTGCACTGGCATCAAAGAATAAACTACTGTTTGATACATTAAGATCATAACCTTGAAGTTTTCCTCCAAATACCTTTAGATATATATTTCCTTCCTTTTCATATAGGAATAATATATCTCCATTTGTTGAGTTTATTGATGCATTAGCTACTTGTGTCTGAGCTACTTGGACAGGAGTTCCAAAAGTCTCTCCTAAGTCACCACTTACTGAGAAGTATACATAGCTTCCATCTGAGAAGCCAGTTACTACGTTACCATACCAGTCATCACTTAAGGATCTACCCTGAGAAACTTGGTTGTTTCCCATATCTGGAGTTGTTGATACTCCTGTTGTTAAGTTAACCTTCACACCAAGATTATTCTGTCCAGCAATAAGTAAATAACTAGTATCTGCTGTTGCTGCTATACTTCCCACTGAGAAAAATACTTGGTTACCAGGCATATGTGGTTCACTAAAAGTCTGCCCGTGATCTGTACTTATGTAATATGTAATGCTTGGATTATCTTTTTGTACTATAACATTATGTGTAAATGGATCTACGTGTACATCTGAGAAAACATAATTTTCTGCAAAATCATAATGCGAGAAAGTATCTCCTCCATCTTCACTCTTATAGAAGTTTCTACCACTTCTAT
Source organism: Clostridium yunnanense (assembly GCF_016595795.1). Classification (GTDB taxonomy): domain Bacteria; phylum Bacillota; class Clostridia; order Clostridiales; family Clostridiaceae; genus Clostridium_AR; species Clostridium_AR yunnanense. Next base: position 23,380 of record NZ_JAENHN010000055.1, on the reverse strand, counting down.
CTATAAAGTATAAATAATTTCCATCTGTAGTCATATGTACACTCATATCATTTGAAGCGCCTACATTAATTGGTTCCGAGAAGGTCGCTGCATGATCAGTACTTCTTGAAACCTTAATCATGCCACTTTCTATCCATGTAACATATACTATACCAGAGGATGATACGGCAACTTCAGCTTCATTGTTCATGTTATACACATTTACGCTTGGCTTGAAGCTTGCACCATTATCTGTGCTCTTAGCTACTCTTATGCCTTCGTTGCTTCTATACACTGCATAGATCGTTCCGTCTGAAGCAACTGCAAGCTTTCTTGAGGTATTTCCGTTTTGTAGAGTTGGATTTGTTCCAACATCACTGACAAGTACTTCTCCATAAGCGCTGGTATCAGTTTCATCAGCTTTTGCAATTAATGATTTGTTTATTCCTGTGATTTGTACTACATCTACAAAAAGCATAGCGAGTACGACCAGAAACGTGACAAACCGTTTAGCTTTTTTGCTCCTCATGTTATCCCCCTTACTTCTTAGTTAATTTTTATTTTTTCTATAAGTAAACTTTATCAAAAACCTCTCACAGAATTCTCACAGAAAAAAATACTCACAGAGATAAAACTATCTATGTGAGTATTGATCAATTTTCATATTAATCTTGCTATTCCTTTTATATTAGGGGTTCTACTTAACTACTACATTTTGCTTTTTTCTAATTTTTTCTAAATATACTTTTATTATCAATAAATTTTCCCAAGTAAACCTTTAAATTAAGTTATGGATTTACTGGTTTTTCTTTACTTACAAAGCTTTCAACCCCTGATTTTAGGCGTAAATTGTTAAAAAGTTATATATTTATCTTTTTAAATTTTTATATTTTTCTCTATTTAAAAAGTTTTCTTCTTAAGAAGTTATGTTTTTTTTTTTTTAAAGTTATATTTTTCTCTAGTTAAATTTCATAGTCTTTAAAAACGCTACTTAACTCCACATTGAGATAAAACTATATCAAATATTTCTGCGCAGTCAATAGTATCTTGAAGAGGTATTATATCACTCTCTATTTTATTATTTTTATATAGGTGAGCAAAATGATTAATCTGATATATAAAGCCATCTTCAAAGCTTTCCTCAAAGACCTCTACTAAATTATTTTGTCTATCATATCTTTCACATCTTCTTGGTCCTAAGAAATCATAAACTACTATATGTCCATCTGATCCATATATATGTGCATCTCTATTAGTTTCAGCAGTAAACCCACAGCTCAAGGAAGCTAAAGCACCACTATTAAACTTCATATTCATTACTACGAAATCATCAACACCTGACTTACTGATGGTACCTACACTATTTATCACAGTAGGTTTTTCCTCTAATATACCTGTTGTGAACTCTATAGGGTATACCCCTACATCATATAGACTTCCACCAGCTAACTTCGGATTGTAAAGCCTGTGTTCTGGATCAAATGGAAAGTTAAAAGCAAAAGAAGCATTGATTAACTTAACGTCCCCTATCTTTCCTTCCTTCACCCACTGCTTTACCTTCTGAGTAGTAGGAATACACCTTGACCACATTGCTTCCATCAAGAGCACATTCTTTTCTCTAGAAAGTGTTGCTAATTCCTCTGCATCTTTCTTGTTTGTAACTAGTGGCTTTTCACAAATTACAGGCTTATTGTTATTCAAACAAAGCTTTACCATATCAAAATGAAAATTATGAGTTTGTGCTATATAAATTGCATCAACCTCTTTATCTTTTATCAAATCAATGTATTTATCATAAGCTTTCTTTGCACCAAAGTTTTCTTTAAAAGCCTCAGCTCGTCCCATATCTGAAGCTGCCACTGAATTTAGTTCTACCCCTTGAGCTGTATTTAAAACCTTTGCAAACCTTGCAGCTATTCCTCCAAGCCCTATAATACCGAACCTTACTTCCATATAATTCTCCCCTTCTCATATAAATTAACCCATTTATTCAATTCTGCAATATTTAAAGCTCTTTTCCTATCTAGCAACTTTTTCTTATCATCTATATCATTAAACATAATATAAACTCCGAGGTAAAATTATTCCCACATTAAACATAAATAATATATTAATTTAATTATTACATATCTTAGCAAATAAAAAAACTCGCCGCGGCGAGTTTTTTTACTCATATGACTTTCTGAATGTGTATGAGGAAAACTTGGCAGGAGAATAAGTTTTCTTTTTTATAAGATAACCTTAAAAACAGTACCTTCGTAAACTTTGCTTTCAAAGATTATGTCACCATTACATATCTCTACAATACGTTTTACAATAGCAAGTCCTAGCCCATTTCCTTCTGAAGCCCTTGATGGATCTCCTTGATAGAACTTCTCGTATATTCTACTCTTTGCTTCTTCTGATATACCTATTCCATTATCCTTTATTGTAACTACTATGTTCTGCTTATCTTTTTTAAGTGATATATCTATGTATCCTTCATTATTTGAAAATTTTATAGCATTACCAATGAGGTTCACCCATACCTGCTGCATAAGTTCCTCATCCCCGTTATATATAACTTTATCTAAGTTTAGGTTTAGCTCTAGGTTCTTCTTACTCCATTGCTCCTCTAATAATAGAAGAGTTTTTCTTATCTGCTCATCTAAAGAAAATGTTTTTGCTTCACTTTGAATTATTTGATTGTCTAGTCTTGAAAGCCTCAGCATGTTTGAACATAAATTGTTAAGTCTTTTTGTTTCTTCTATAATAATGTCAGTGTATTCATCAAAGCTTTCCTTTGGTAAGTTCTTGTCCTTTAATATTTCTACAAAACCCTGAATTGAAGCTATTGGAGTCTTAAATTCATGAGATACACTGCTCATAAAATCTTTTCTCAAATACTCCATACTTTTAAGTTCACCTATCATAGCATTGAAGTTATCAGCTAAGGCTCCCATCTCATCTTCACTTTTGTAATTTATCTCTACATCAAAGTTTCCCTTTGCTATTTCCTTTGTACTGTCACTAAAATATTCTATTGGTTTAACTATTTGTTTTGTTACAAAAAATACAGTTAAGGATCCAATTACAGCACAGATAATTAACGTACTTATCAACAGCACACTTTGAGTTATGCTCTGACCTTTGTAATAAAAGTTTATATTCAATATCTTTAAGACATTGCTTATTATTAACGAAATTACTAGGGATAATGCACATGAAAAGCATAGTATGCTTATAAAAACCAAAGTAAACTTAGCTCTTATTGATTTTGATATTCTCTTCATATGTATTTTTCCACCTTATAGCCTAATCCACGTATAGTTATTATTTTAAACTGTTCTAAGTAATCAAACTTCTTGCGGAGCTTCTTAATATGACTATCCACAGTTCGTTCATCCACTTCTGTATCCATCCCCCATATCTCATCCATAAGCTGCTGCCTAGTAAATATCTTATTAGGATAACTTAAAAGCTTGAATAATAGATAGAACTCTTTTTTAGGAAGTTCTATAGTTTCCTCTGGTGTAGTTACCGTTAGATTATCATAGTTTAAGCTTACAGCTCCAAGTATTATTTTTCGCTCAGTAGATATCTTAGCTCTTCTTAAAAGTGCTGAAACTCTTAAAAGCATCTCATTCATCTCTATAGGTTTTACCATATAGTCATCAGTGCCAACAAGGAAACCTTTTTCTTTGTCTTCAAAACTGTCCTTAGCAGTAACCATAAGTATTGGAATATTATAATCCGCATCTCTTAAGGTTTTAGTAAGCTCGTATCCATCCAGTCTTGGCATCATGATATCACTTATTATAAGATCTATGTGAACACTGTCCATTATCTCCAAGGCTCTCTCACCATCTTCTGCCTGATAGGCCTCATACCCTGCCTGCTGAAGCTTTACAGCCATGAGTTTTCTTATGTTTTTATTGTCTTCAACTACCAATATATGAAACATATTATTCCTCCGTAATATTATCCACAGTTCTTATTGTTATTTGCATACTTATCAACATATTTATATAGAAAAATGGTCAACTCTAAACATAAACTTATTTTTAGCTATAGAGTTGCCCATTCATAACATATTCATATATAAAAGTATAAATTATTTAGTTATCTGCTAACAGTTTCTTAACTTCAGCTTCCTTCTCAAATAATACGCATCCACCACTATGCTCACCTGAAAGTATTTCGTATTCCTTAAGCTTTTGGAATAGTGGGGATTTAAGAGCTTCTAGTAATGTGCAATTTTTTAAGTTCATATCTGAAAAAGGAGAAAACGGACATGGTTCTGCTCCTCCGTTAGTGTTTATATGGAAGAAACCTCTACCTGCAGCAAGGCAACCACCTGTATATTTTTCATCTCCAGGGAAAGACAAGAAGATAGCATCTTCGTACATTTCTCTAAGCTTACTCTGCTCAGCTTCAAGAATATCACGTTCTTTATCCGTTGGCGCAATATTTCTAGTAGCTTCTGTAACTGGTACATATTCTACAAACACCATTGCCCTACAGCCTTTTTCATAAAGCTTATCAAAAAACTCTTTGCTTGTAACTGTATTTATATTTTCAGTAGTTACCGTAACCGAAGCGCCATATAATATACCTTTTTTCTTTAAGTTGTCCATCACATTCATGAGAGTATCATAAGTTCCTCTACCACGTCTATCATCGGTCTGATCTCTGTCTCCTTCTATACTTAGAATTGGCACAAGATTTCTATTCTTATCAAGTAATTTTATATACTCCTCATCAAGCATTGTACCATTTGTAAATATAGGGAACATTATTTCTTTTACTTTAGCAGCTTTTTCAATTACTTCTCTTCTCATAAGTGGTTCTCCACCAGCAAGTAATATAAATGGTATCCCTAATTCCTTCGCTTCCTCGAAAACTTCTCCCCATCTTCCTGCTGACATTTGATTTAATTCTAAACCTTCTCCGCAAGCTTTATTTGCTCTTGCATAACAGCCCTTACAAAATAGGTTACAAGTGCTGGTTATACTTGAAATTAAAAATGAAGGTATATCTTGTCCATTAGCTTCAAAGGCTTCTCTTTTCTTTTTTGCTTCTTTACTAGCCAGCATGTATTTTACCATAAACGCCGTTTCTCTTGGGTTTTTAAAAGATGCCTTTATTATATTATTGATTATATTCTCTATGCCACCACTCATGTATTCTGCTATGTTAAACTCACTATTCATATTCCCTATAACCCCTTATGTTTATATTTTTTCACTTTATATATTTAATAATTTTTTATTTATCTCCAAATGCATCATCATATATCTTTGAATGTGCAATTTCATCTGGAAGTATTCTTTTTAACACCTTTAGATAATCTTTGTTGTCTACTCCATCAGTTATCTGTTTTTCAATCTTTACTACAACATTCGCTTCATTATCACTAATCATTTTTAGTTTTTTACTTAGAGGCATAGGTGTTAACGCATACCCCATCAGTTTTCCAAAGGCTATACAAAGTTTTTCTTCCTTCAGATCAATATTGTATTGTTTTTTATAAAACTGCCTAAATATTCTCCCGTGCATATGTTCTTGCTTCCCAGCTTCTTTTAAATGCTCTCCAAAATTAGGTTTAAAACTTTTGTATTGATTACCTAGCACAGTATATAAACCAAATGCAAACATCTCTGTACGAAAACTGCTTCTTATTTCTGCTTGAAACTTATCCATTATTAATCCTCACATTTATTATACTTAGTTTTTAGATTTAAATTTAATGTCTTTCTATTACATAGCTCTTTAATAATATCCTTTATGGAAATAATGTCTTTTTAATAAACCTCATACAATTATATTGTGTTTATCACAACATGTTTTATTATATATGCTTTATATGTCCTAAATGTGACCATAATCCTACAGTATTCCTAACTCGACTATTGCTCCAAGTTTCTTATAAGATAGTTATAAAGCTCCACTGTTGTTTTGCTTGGTTTTACATCTAACTCCTTTGCTAAGGTATCTCTTACATCTTTGTAAAACTTCATAAGCTTTACTTTATCACCTTTATAGAAATAACATTTCATCATTAGCTCATAAACTTCTTCATTATAATTGTTGAGCCTTAATAATTTATATAAATGTCTTATAGATATATCATACTGTTTCTTCTCAATATAATAATTTGAAAGCTTCATTGTCATATGAACATTTAAATCATTAAGCTTTTGCCCCTCATCTATACTCCATATGTATGCTTTATTTCCGTACAATTCACCTTGATATAAATCAAGTACTTTTTCTATTAATATTACGTTAGCAGCTTCTAAATCCTTATAATTCTCAAGTTTTCTAAAATCCCATAGGTCACAATAAAAATTATCTACATTCAAGGTATAACAGCCATTTTTATAGTTAATAAAATCTTCAGTAAAGCCTACTTTTTTGAATGATGTTTTTAGTCTATATATGGTACTATGAAGATTATGTTCTGCTTTTTTATCTGGAAAATCAGGCCATAACATCTCACATAGTCTCCACTTCTCAACTGGGCGACCTTCACTTAAAGTGAGATATGCAAATAATTCTTCAACTTTAACTGTTTCAAATTTTACTTGATTTGATGATATAGTATCTTTATATTCCATATAAACTGCAAATTGGCCCAAACAGCTAATGTTGCATCTCTGATTTTTATTGCTTCTGCTGTCATCATATATCAAAACTTCATTTTCATTTTTTTTATTTTTATTTTTTGTGCTTTCATTTTTTGCATCTTCATTTTTATAGCTTTTATTTAAATTATTGGCATTAACCTCTTCATCACTATGCACCTCACTAGTAATGTTACTATTTAGACTATCTTCATTGCCCTCTCTATTTTTAGAGAGAATTAATGGATACCTCTTAATTATCTTATCTATAGTTTTGTTTATCTGATCCTCTGTAACAGGCTTTAATATATAATCCACAGCCTCTACCTTAAATGCATCAAAGGCATATTCCTTATAAGCGGTAGAAAAAATAATTTGTATTTTATAATCTAGTTTTCCTAGTTCCTCTGCTAAAGCTATCCCGTTCATTCCAGGCATCTCTACATCAACGAAGGCAATATCAGGCTTAAGCTTATCTATGTTTGAGATTACCTCCTTTGGATTAGAAAACTCCCCTATTACATCAACTTTGCCACTCTTTTGTATTATATATTTCATAAGGTTTAGGGTTGGAAGTTCATCATCAATAATAATAGCTGTTAATTTCAATCTTTTGTACCCCCCTACATCTTTGGTAGCTTTATAATTACATTTGTGAATATTTGTTCTTCACTTTCTATAATAAATTCGCTTCCCTTAATACTTTTCACTCTTCCATAAACATTCCTTATACCAACTCTCTGGTTGCCATTTCTACTTGTTAATTGTTCTATTTTATCCTTTGACATTCCAATACCATCATCAGCTACAATTATCACTACTTTTTCTTGTGATTCCTTTACTGATACTTGAATTTTTACACCAGTTTCTTTGTCATATATACCATGCTTTATAGAGTTTTCTACTAATGGCTGTATTATCAGTGATGGTATAAGGCAGCTTGCAAGCCTCTCATCAATGTCATATTCTACAGATATCTTATCCCCAAATCTAGCTTTTTCTATTGCTAAATATGCACCTACAAGATCTAATTCATTATATATAGTTGTTAAGAAGGAATCTTCATCAATATCAAAGATTGTTCTTAGATATTTGCTAAATTGTCCTATAAGATTTGCTGCCTTTTCTCCATCTGTATAACAAAAGGACATTATTGTGCTTAAAGCATTAAATAGAAAATGCGGCTTAATCTGAGCATGTAAAAATGCCATTTCACTACTTACTGCCTCCCTGACTGATTTTTTCATATTAATCAAGGTTCTTATTCTGGCCTTTATCTCTTTATCATTAAATGGCTTACTGATATAATCATTTGCTCCAGCTTCAAGGCCTAATAGCAAATCATCACTTTTATGGCTGGAGGTTGTTATCAACATAGGAAGTTCTACCAAGTTATAATCTTTCCTAAGCTGCTTACATAGTTCTATGCCAGATACCTTAGGTAGCATCGTTTCAATTATTGCTACATCTACATCATTATCTCTAAGTTTTCTAATAGCCTCTTCTGCTGAAAGAGCTGTCAAAACATCATATCCTTCTGAGGCACATATATTTGCTAGTACATAAATATTCTCAACATCATCATCTACAATCAGAATTGTAAAATCTCTTCCTTCTTTTATGTCAATTCTTAAATTTGCATCTGAAAAATCTTCATTTAATGAAGGCTTTGATGTCAAGACTTTGTTAGGCTTATTAGACTTATCCATCTCCATATACCTAGGAATATCAAAAATAAATCTAACCTTTCCAGATTCTTCAGTTTCTTGTTTTCTTAATGCTCCATTCATAGCTTCAGCTAATTGCTTAGCTATTAAAAAATGTAACTCTTCATGCTCCGGACTTATTTTGTCATTAAATATATTTTGTGTATTACTTTTGTTTACAACACTTGCTTCATATTCAATGTAAATACGTACTAAATTCTTTTCATTATCACTACTTATTTTAATAGAACCTTGTTCTATATTATTTATAGAACTTTCTACTAAATTATTTAGTATTTGCCTTACTCTATCTTCATCCGCATAGATAAAGACATTATCTTTTATTTCATTTATCAGTTCTATTTTATTTTTGTCTATTAAATAGTTAAAAACATCTATTGATATGCTTACGCATATTTTAAGATCAACTTTCCCTAGTTCAAGTCTTAACCTACCGCTTTTGAGAATTATAAAGTCTGATATATCTCCAACTAGCTTTGACATTCTTCTTGAAACTCTATTTATTAATAATATATCTCTTCTTTCTTTAGCTAATCTCTTAACATCCTCTCTTTGAAGCAATGAATGTGATATATTACTTATACCAAAAATAGGTGTCTTTAAATCATGGGAAATCCTAGCCATAAATTCATCTGTAGCCTTTTCAACTTCCATTAAATCTCTTGATAACTTTGCTACGTCTTCATATGCTAATGTAAATCTATAAGCTAGTAATGTAGCTGTAAATATTATGAATCCTAGAAAGAAAATCCCTAGAACGATATAACTACCAAAAATTGCATTGTCATATATTACAGTAACAATAGGAAATATAAAAAGACATAGCATTGCAGCTGAAAACATTATAGATCCTTTTTTATCTAAAGTTCCATAATCCTTCATATATATACATCGGATTGAATTTACAAGTACTAATAATATAACTACTTGATTAAAGGCTAGAAAGCCAAATTTTATTGACGAATATATATTAAAAGGTGCAATCAATATTAAAGTTAAGTATGGGATTACAACTATATAAATAATCTTGTTAAACTTATTGTTTATATAAGCCTCATTTATACTTCTAACAAATAAACTAAAAGGAATCACTACTCCAATGGAAAAAAAGTATTGGATTCTATAAACTATATATCCTAAGCCATTATATAGAAGCTGCATGAGAATTCTTTCACCATTAGCTAATATACAAATAGCTAATGCCATAAAAAACAATCCACTATGTAAAAAACTTTTGTTTACTAGCTTTCCCCCCATCTTATATATGGTTAAGTGATATAATCCAAATAAAATTAGTACCACTGAAGCTGATATATCCAATGCATTTTTAATATCTCCTAATCTATCTACCTGTCCGCTTTCACCGAATACTATACTATTAGCTATACCTCCCACTGAGGAATCATGGTTTGCTACTTGTATTATAATCTCTATATCAAAATCGCTATCAGCTCCATAACTTCTCAATTTATCTTTTTCACTGTCGTTATAAAAAAATATGTTATAAGGGCTATTATTACCTTTATATTTATTTACATCTAATGATAGGTCACCTTTTTGACCTAGAAGCTTTCCATTTATATAAACCTTACTAGCCATCTTTATATTTTCTACATTTATTCCGAGCAAGTTATCTTTTTCATTAGTTTTAATTAATAATCTGTATGTAGCAGCTCCTTTATTTACTATATTGTCGTTTTTCCTCCATAGAGATGGTACTTCTATATACTTCAGATTTTCTTTTACCTTATCATCATTTACTCTAAAATCTACTGGAGCTAGAAGTTCATTTGGATAGAGCTGCCACTGTCCATCAAGTTTTATAACACCGTCTTTATTAAAATTCCAATTTGATAAATCAATTTTACCGCCTACAACTTGAGGTTTCTCTGGCGAATAAATATGTGAATTAATTATTAGAGCAAATATTATAGCAACAATTATTATCCCTAGAATCTTAATTTTGCTTTTTCTTAACTTAACCATAGATTCTCCTAACCCTCTTCTTGCTTTATACATCATAGAATGTGAGCAATTCAAATGTTTTATTCTTATAATTATAACACTTAAAATGAACCTTTAATTAATAAATGGATATAATATATAGAAGTGACTCATAATATGTCAACTCCTAAATTCATGTTAGAACTTCCCGAAGATTAAGTCGGTTATTTCTTAAATACTAAACCACCTTATGATTATGTACCTGAAGGCCAATAATCATATCATTTAACTAGTTATTCATCATTAAAATAAAGAGACGTAGATATAACTATTTTATGTTTATCTACGTCTTTTCTGCTGTGTTATATATAGATAAACTACTTCATATTAGAATTTATCCAAATGAAGCTTCGTAGAACCATCTAAAGCTTTATTTGGAGTTTAATGACTGAAGTAGTTTATCAGTTCAGCGGAATAGATAATCCAGTTCTATCTAATAAAACTAAGAGATACTTCTATTAACTATTAATGTAATATGATTATCAAATATAAATTCTATTTGGAACTGGTTTATCTATAGATGAACCACTTCGTAATAAAATTTATTATTTTTAAATTCTCTCACCAAAACCCGTGAGAGTCTTAAAAATAGATTTCTGATCGAAGTGGTACATCTTTAATAATTTATATTATCGTTGATTTTTTATATATTAATATAACGTCTTCATTAATATAATAGACTTATAAAAACATAATTAAAGTTTTCGTAAGGTAATATAATGCAGAGTTCCTAATTCAACTATTAAGTTATACATACTAAAAGTCATAGATGCGTGACTCTTGAACAATTATAAATTAAGTTTCTACACAGCCACCAACAGTTAGCAAGGAGTTGATTTAATGGTATTAAATAACGGTGATATCATCTTGTTTCAAGGTGATAGTGTTACAGATTCTAGTAGAAAATATGAAGAAAAAGAAGATTTAGGTATTGGCTATCCCATGCTCATTTCCTCCTTATACCATGCACTTAGTCCAGACAAAGAGATTAAGTTTATTAATAGAGGAATCAACGGAAATAGAGTTAAAGATTTAGATGATAGATGGACGGAGGATTGCTTATCTTTAAATCCTACCTTAGTTTCTATATTAATAGGAATAAATAATTGTTGGAGAAGGTATGATGCTAACGATCCAACTACTTTAAGTGATTTCAAGAATGTCTATAGAAATATCTTAACCAGACTTAAAGAACATAATAATCCTAAACTTATACTATTGGAGCCTTTCCTTCTCCCAGTTCAACCAGGACAAGAACTTTGGCGAGAAGATTTAGATCCTAAAATTAATGCTGTCAGAGAGCTAGCACGAGATTTTAACGCAACTTTAATTCCACTGGACGGAATATTTAATCAAGCTTCTACTTATAAACCTATGAGTTTCTGGACCTATGACGGCGTCCACCCAACTCAAGCTGGTCATGGCTTGATTGCCAAAGAGTGGTTAAAGGTAGTAGAGACACTTTAATTATGCTTAAATTAATTCATTAACTCTTATATCTCAATTAAATTTAGCCCCTAAGTTTCAAAATATATATTTCATACCCTCAATTTATATGGATGTACCATCTTGTAATAAAATTTATTATTTTTATAAATAGATTTCTGATTGAAGTGGTACATCTTTATAGAAATTGCATGACTCATACGCTTTAAATTCTTTGTGTCTATAATAACTGTATCTCTTACTCGAGTATATAAATATGTATTATATTTTAATAACCTACTTGATTCCTACCATTTTTCTTTGCTCTATACAAAGCCTTGTCCGCATTTTCTATTAAGCTGTCTGTAGAACAGACTTCCTCACAAGATATCTCGCTAATCCCCAAGCTTAGTGTAATAAATGGTGATACTGATGAGTATTCATGCTCAAGCTTCAATAACGCCAGATCCTCTATTATGTTCTCTGCTATTACTTTAGCCTGTTCTGCTGTTGTTTCAGGTAAGATTACTGCAAACTCTTCTCCACCATACCTTGCAGCAAAATCAAGTGGTCTCTTCACCGAGGATATAATAGAATTTGCCACTTGAATAAGGCAATCATCTCCCTTTAGATGACCATAATTATCGTTATATGCCTTAAAAAAATCTATGTCAGCCATTATTAAGGAAGCTGGTTTTTTAGAACGTAAGCAGTTCCTTATGGTCCTATTTAAGTAATTATCAAAAGCTCTCCTATTTGGTATACCTGTAAGTCCATCAGTGGTAGATAAATTTTGCAGCTTATGATTATCTTGTTGAAGCTTTATTAGTTCCGTTATTTTTAGTTCTAAAAGTTTTGCCTGGTCTTCATATAATCTCTTTTGATTATAAAGCTCTAAAAATACCTTTACCTTACTTTGAAGTATTACTGGTTCAATTGGTTTAAATAAGTAGTCCACTGCACCTTTTTCGTAGCCTTTAAATATACAGCTAGGCTCTTTACTTATTGCAGTAACAAAAATTATAGGTACGTATCTAGTCTTAGAGTTTCCCCTCATAAGCTCTGCTGTTTCAAAACCATCCATGTTTGGCATCTGAACATCTAGGAGCACTAGCGCAAAATCATAATCAAACATTAAACTTAAGGCTTCATTTCCAGAGGTTGCTTTAATAATATTGCATTCCATATGCTCCAAAAGACTTTCTAAAACTAGTAAATTATCATATCTATCATCTACTATTAATACATTCATTTTATCCTTGCTGTTCATTTTCATCTCCCCGATATAATAAATTGCATCTATAACTTATAAAATATATACAACTTTCAAAACATATACTTTTCTTAAAATAAACTTAACTTTTATCAACACTCATTATATCTACTTACAGTAGTTAATTCAATTAACTTTTCGACAATTTTCTCTAAAGGAATTGTATAATCTGCCTTCAAGGTTTTTGAAGCAATTTGAGGCATCAGACTTACCGCAGCAGTACTTGGATCCTCGATTATAGCAATTCCCCCATGCTGCTTTATGGTTTTTAAACCCTTGCTGCCATCACCATTTGCTCCAGTCAATATCACTCCTATAAGTTTATGTTTAAAGCAATCACTGGCTGTTTCAAAAAGTACATCAATAGATGGTCTTGAATAGTTTTCTTTAGCCTCCACTGTCAGCGACAAAGTTTCATCTTTTTCAATCAAAAGATGATAGTTTGGGGGAGCTATATATACATATCCTGAAGTAAGCTTTTCCTTTTCCTCGGCCTCTTTTATCTTAAGCCTGCATATACTGTCAAAATATTTAATTAGATAGCTATCAGATTCAGGACTCAAGTGCTGCACTATTACTATAGGAATAGGAAACTCACTGCTTATAGCTTTTAATATGGTTGCTATAGCCTCAATTCCACCAGCTGATGCCCCTACAACTATACATTTAAACTTCATAATAATTCTCCAGCTTTAATTAAATTTTACAGATCATTCCCATACCTTTTTCTATAAATTCTTTCTGCATAATCAAATTCCTTAAACTTATCTATGTTATTTGAGTTTTTAATACTTTCTCTTGAACCTAAACAAAGAAAGCCTCCATTACATAAACTATCTGAAAATAAATCTAACACCTTATCTTGCAATTCTCTATTAAAATATATAAGAACATTACGACACATTACAACATTCACTTCAGCGAAGATCCCATCAGTTACAAGGTTATGGTCAGCAAAAGTTATTTTTTTCTTAAGTGCTTGATCCATTATCACAGAATTATATTTTGCAATGTAGTAATCAGAAAGAGAATTTTTCCCTCCAGACTTCTGATAATTGTAAGTGTACTTCTTAATATCATCGATAGAATATATACCCTCTTTAGCTTTTTTTAAGACTTCATTATTAAAATCTGTAGCATAAATTTGTGTCTGTTCATACAAACCTTCCTCTTTCAATAAAATTGCCATGGAATAAACTTCTTCACCTGTGGAACAACCGGCATGCCATATCTTTATGAACGGATATGTTTTTAAAATAGGTACCACTCTCTGCCTAAACTCATTATAAAAGCCTGGATCACGAAACATTTCAGTAACATTAATCGAAAGATCTCCTAGTATCTTATAAAAAAAGTTTTTGTCATATAGGATCTTATACTGCATGTGAGATATGCTTTCTAAGCTTTCTTCAAGCTTCCTCTTAAGAAGTCTTCTTTTAATATGTGCTCTAGAGTAGTTCCTAAAGTCATATCCATATTTCAAATATACTCCCTCTAGTAAAAGTGAAATTTCTATATCTTCATTTTCTTGTTTATATATATCAAGATCTTTTAGCATTTATATAACCACACCCTTAAAAGTGAAATAAGTTTATCCATATCTATCGGCTTGGTTAAGTAATCATTAGCACCAGCTTCTATACATTTTTGTCTATCGTCCTTCATTGCCTTAGCAGTTACAGCTATTATAGGTATTCGTGTATTTTTCTCATTAGCTCTTAGCTCTCTCATAGCAGAATATCCATCCATCTCTGGCATCATCACATCCATTAAGACTAAATCAATATCTTTATGTTGGTCAAATCTTTCCATAGCCTCTTTTCCATTACGTCCAACAACTACCTTCAACCCATTGTTTTCTAAAATATTTGAAAGCGCGAATACATTTCTCATATCATCATCTACTATAAGAATTTTCTTATCGTTAAGACAATCTACCTCTTCATGATCTATACCTTTTGAATCAATATCCTTATTATTGCAATTATTGTGCAAGCTATGTATAAACAAGCTAGCTTCATCTATCAATCGTTCAACAGAATAATTTCCTTTTATTATAATGCTATCTGCATACTTGTTAAGATTTTCTGCGTCTTCTTCTTTAATTTTTTTATTAGTGTATATTATTATAGGTAGAGTTATTGCATTATCATGCCTTAACCTAGTTAACAGCTCTAAAGATTCCATATCCTTAAGTAGCAAATCTAAAATCAAGCAATCAAATTTATGAGTCTCCAGAAGGTTTTCTACTTCTAATCCACTACTTGTAATATGACACTTGCAGCCTGTTCCTTCTAAGATGTCAACTATTGCAGCAGCTTCTTCATCATTTTCATTAGCTATAAGAACCCTACTGTATTGTCTTAAGTTTTCTCTTTCAATCTTACTAAATACTATGTTAAGCGCATTCATATCTACTGGTTTTTTCAGATAACCAATCAAATTACTCGTATCCTTACGCTGATTGATATCTTCTCTACCAGATATTATGTGTACTGGAATGTCTTTAGTAACAACATTCTCTTGAAGCATATCTAAAACCTTCCATCCATTTATATCCGGAAGTCCTATATCTAGTAATATTGCTTGAGGTCTATAATTAATTGCTTTCTCTATTCCTTCTTGTCCATTGTATGCTGCTATTGACACATAACCTTTTTCAATAATTAGTTCTGATAGAACACTCACAAATTGTTCGTTGTCTTCAATTATCAGTATTGAATTATCATCATATTCTAATACATCTTTATATTGATTATTTGATAAAGCCTCTTCTTTAGGTAAATCTATCAAACCAATTTCTACAGCCTCTTCCAGTGAAGATTGTCTTAAGATATCCATGTTCATATTATCATCATTAATGTCTACTGACTCCAACACTTTATAATAATCCACAGGCATAGTCAATTTAAAGCTACTTCCTCGTCCCACTTCGCTTTCTAGGGTGATTGCTCCACCAAGAAGCTGTGCGAGATGTCTAGATATCGATAGTCCGAGTCCAGTTCCTCCATACTTTCTGCTAGTACTTCCATCAGCTTGTTTAAAGGCTTCGAAAATTATGTCTTGTTTATCTTTTGGTATGCCTATACCCGTATCAGATATAGATATATTAATATACTTATATCTTTCCTTTTGATGAAACTCACTTTCATAAAGCTCACTGGAATAACTTATATTTATAGTAATGTCTCCAGCACTAGTAAATTTGAAGGCATTAGATAATAGATTATTCACTATTTGCTTAAGTCTTTGTTCATCTGTACTTATAAACTTAGGCAATTGTTTGTCTAAGTGTATATTAAACTTAATTCGTTTTTCACTAGCTAATGGGGCGAAGGATCTCCTTAATTGCTCTACAAAATCATATATATCTACTTTTTCAACAGAAATATCTAACTTTCCTGCTTCAACTTTTGATATATCTAGAATGTCATTAATAATCTTTAATAAATCTTGGCCAGATGAATTAATTGTTTTTGCATATTCAAGTTGCTTTTCAGTTAGTGGCTCATTTACTTTTTTATCTCCAATTAATTTAGACAAAACTAGTATACTATTTAATGGAGTTCTAAGCTCATGTGACATATTAGCTAAAAATTCTGATTTATACTTATTTGCTAGCTCAAGTTCATCAGCTTTTTCTTGAATATCCTGCCTAGCTCTCTCTAAGACTTTGTTTTTTGATACTATATTTTTCTTCTGCGCCTCAAGTATTTGTGTTTTTTCTTGTAATTCTTCATTGATCATTCTCAATTCTTCTTGTTGGATTTGCAAACTTTCCTCTGATGCTTTTAAAGCTTTTGTCTGCAAGCTTAGTTCAGTATTATTTTGTCTTAGCTCTTCTTGCTGTGCTTGTAATTCTTCAGATTGTATTAAGGTCTTATTTAATAATTCATTCATCTTAATCTGGGCTTTTACTGAATTTATACTCATCGCCACATTTGAGCTTATTTGATTAACAAATTGCATCTTTAAGTTACTTAGCTCACCAAACACACCGAGCTCAATTATCACTTCAACCTTTCCCTCATACATGCAAGGAACTACCACTATATTATCTGGTGATGCTTGCCCTAATGCCGAAGCTATCTTCATATAATCCTTTGGCACGTCTCTTACTATTATTGGCTGTTTCTCTAATGCTACTTGTCCTACAATTCCTTCTCCAGGTTTAAATTCATTTATTGTTTCTTCATCTTCTCTATAACAGTAACTTCCCGTTCTTTTAAAAACTTCATCTTCATCTCTCAGATAAAGTGCACTAATTTGGGCATTAATATATTTTGAAATATGCTTAATTATATCTGTAGATAAAGTCTCAAGGTCTTGTTTCCCTCTAATATGTTCATTGAGTTCAGATTTTCCTACCTTTAACCAAGTTTCATTTCTATTTCCATCTATTAATTCTTTAAGCTTCGCCATAAACTTATTAAAGTTTTTAGACATCTCCCCTAATTCATCATTAGAATCGGCATTTAACCTAACCTCCAGATCTACCTCACCTTCAGCTATCTCCTTAAAAGTATTAGTAACAATTCTCACAGGATTAACAACGATCCTAATTACTAAGCCTGCTATGATAAATGCTAGTACTGTTGCAAATCCTCCACCTGAGGTCATAATATACTGAGTTTGTTTTTCCATTTTCTTTAAGGCAGTATCTCTCTCCCCTAATGTCTTATACTCTTTTTGATTGATATCATTCAAAACTGCTCGTATTGCATCCATCTTCTGTTTGCCAACTCCAGATTGAATAGTTTTCACTAAATCAGATATTTGAGCTCCTCCATAAGAAACATTTTCTCTCACTGATATTATGTCTTTAGCTTCCCATTCTGCCCATTCCTTATAATATTTATCGAGCATCGATAGTCTTATAAGTTGGTCTGGACTATCTTTAGATAGTTCTTGCATTCTTGTATAGTGATCTTGATAGTCAACTTTCCCCTTATTGAAAGGTTCCAAAAAAGTTTTATCACCAGTTATTACATATCCTCTTGCACCAGTCTCCATGTTTATAAGACTTGTAAGTATAGCATCAGATTCGCTAATGACCTTATAACTATGAACACTCCAATCCACAGCTTCTGACTCTTTTCGAAAATTTATATATGTATATGCTATTACCATAATCATAAGCAAAGTTACAATCCCAAACCCTAAAAACAACTTTTGTCCTATTTTTAATCTTTTTAACAGCAAAGTCTTCTCCCTTCATGTAAAAAAAATTCATTATAATCTTTTATTATTTCTTATTACATCTATAATATCTAATCTCAACAATAATGTAAAAGGATATTTCAAGCTATATAGGAATTCCTATATCTTATAGGAAAATTACACCTTAATGTTATCAAAATAAATACTAAATTTTTCACATTCTTTACAGACTAAATTTCTGAAACTACTAGAATTAGCTACCACTAAGGTTTTATAGACTCCTATAAAGCAAAAAAAGAACTGATCAACTATAAAACAAATTGATCAATCCTTTTGTATTTAACACGCTAATATAAACTTTTCTATAACTTCAGCAACACCATCATTTTCATTAGTTGATGTTACATAGTTTGCTACTTGCTTTACCTCATCGAAAGCATTTCCCATAGCAACTCCAAGCCCTGCAAATTCTATCATATGTAAGTCGTTACCGGCATCACCTACACAAATAACTTCTTCTTGCTTAATACCTAGGTAATCAGCAAGGGCTTTAACACCTTCACCCTTATTACTCTTTTTGTTTAAGAATTCTAAAAAGTAAGGCGCGCTTCTAACAACCGTGTACTTATCATAAACTTCTTTTGGTAATTTTTCTATGGCTGCTTGTAGTATTTCTGGCTCATCAATCATCATTATTTTTGATATATCTGCATCACTAGCTACCTTATTAAAGTCAACTTCTGATACTTCAATACCATTAATAACTCCTTCTACTTCAGTGTACTTGCTCATCTTAGGAGTTATACATCCAGTTTTATCAAAAGCATGTATGTTTACACCTAATTCCTTGCTTATTCCGTAAAGGTATGCTACATCTGTACCTTTTAATATATTTTTTGAAATTACTTCTTTAGTTTTTGTATTTTGAATTAATGCTCCATTAAAGCTTAATACATAATCATCTTCATCAATTAAATTTAAGGACTCTAAATATCTATTTATACCTTCTATAGGTCTTCCAGAAGCAAGTACAACTTTTACGCCTCTTTTTTTAGCTCTTGCTATAGCCTTTTTAGTTATATCAGAAACCGTCTTATCTTCCTTTAGTAAAGTACCATCCATATCTATTGCAATTAGTTTGTACATATATACTCAACCCCCGTAAAATTATTACGAGTTTATTATAGCACTGATACGCTAATTACTTTTTAATGGAAATACGCTTTTACAATAAAACATCTTCATCTTGAAACGATTTCACATGTTTTTTTTGTATATTATAATATATTGAGTTTTCTAAATATTTAACTTGAAAAAAACTTTACTCTCTTTGGTTTCTTGTATCCCCTAATAAAAAATATACTATATAGTAGCAGCAAAAAACCTATTACCATTGTTATTATACTTACTTCAAACCTTTGTTTTGTGAAAGCATCATAGCCAATACTACTATTGTATCTGGTTAAAATTGTTAGAGTAATTCCTACTCCCATATTTATTACAGAATATAGAATAATAGCAAATTTATATTGTCTAGGCATCTTTACTTTTTTCATATTACCCTCCTATAGATACTACTTCATCATGGAATTCTTGTGATTTTAATAAATTATATTATTGGATTTCTAACTTATACATATTTTTATGCTATTTTTTTACATATAATAATTATTGCCATATTCCTTACATTCCTATACTTACTTTAATGTAAATATCTACTACGCTTAGGCATACAGGCCTTTTGTAATCTCATCAGAATACTTCCTATTGCTCATAGTTATTTCAACATGTTTTATGAATGTTAATAATATATAAGTTTTAATGTTAATTTATGAATTCATATATAATTGAAAATCATGTGCAAAACTGCTATAATAACTTTGTTTTCACAAAATTATAAATTCCAGATCTGAGTTGGAAATTATTTATTCGGGGGTTTAATGATGCCAATTAGAATTGCAATTCTAGGTGGTCCTAGGTGTGGTAAAACCACATTAATACAACAACTGTACGTAGATTTGAAAATTAAAGGCTTAAATGTAGGTGCTGCAAGTGAGTACAGTACTGAATACCTTAGAGAAAAAGGCATGATAGAGTCTATAGCTGAACAATATGGTATTTATTTAGGACAGAAAAACATAGAAGATTCATTAAGTAGTTTTGATTATGCTATAACCGACTATGCTACTTTCGTGCCATATATATATGGACGTTTTATGTTAGGTGATAAAAAAAGAACTATGAAAGATAAGGAAATATTAAAGGATCTTTATGCTCTTGCTCTTAGAGATTTGGACAAGTATGATCATATTTTCTTCGTACCAAGAGAATTTGGGTATACTAAGGATGGAGTAAGATGGCAAGATGAAACTGCTGCCGAAGGTATCGACTTTGCTATAAAACATTTCTTAGATTCGGAAAATGTTAATTATCAAGTTATAGAAGGCAATACAAAGGAAAGAAGCGAAAAGATTTTAGATATATTAGGTGTATAGTTTACTGCGAGTTCTTGAAATTTGATGTTATTAACTTAAATAAATAATAAAACCCCTGGATATTTAGGAAAACTTAACTCTAAATATTTAGGGGTTTTATTCTTTAAATTATATTTACATAGTATATATTATTCTTCTGTCTTACCTATATCAGAAAGCACTAGACCCTTGTTATGATCAAGAGCCCAGCTTATACCCCAATCATTTTGGAATATAAGAAGATTTCTATCTCTAAAATCTTTAACCTTCTTAGTATCTGAAGTTAAGTTTAACTTATCAACATCTATGTTTTCATTTTCAATCCATCTTACATATCTATAAGAAGATCTATCCATCTTAATATCAACGTTGTACTCATTCTTTAATCTGTATTCAAGAACTTCAAATTGAAGTACACCTACAACCCCAACTATTATTTCTTCCATACCAACATAGAATTCCTTAAACACCTGAATAGCTCCTTCTTGAGCTATCTGAGTCACACCTTTGACAAATTGTTTTCTCTTCATTGTGTCAACCGGCCTTACTCTTGCAAAATGTTCTGGTGCAAAGGTTGGTATGCCTTCAAACTTAAACTTTGAATTGTTAGCACATAAAGTATCTCCAATAGCGAATATACCCGGATCAAATACACCTATTATATCTCCAGCATATGCCTCCTCAACAATCTCTCTCTCTTGAGCTAAGAATTGTTGTGGTTGAGCTAATTTTAATTTCTTAGCACCTTGAACATGATTTACTTCCATTCCCTTTTCAAACTTTCCTGAACATATTCTCATAAAGGCTATTCTATCTCTATGAGCTTTATTCATGTTCGCCTGAATCTTAAATACAAAGGCTGAAAATTCCTCTTTGAAAGGATCTATTTCACCTTGATTTGATTTTCTTGGAAGTGGTGAAGATGTAAGCCCTAAGAAATCTCTTAAGAATGGTTCCACACCAAAGTTAGTAAGTGCCGATCCAAAGAATACTGGTGATAGCTCCCCACTTCTTACCTTTTCTATATCAAAGTCATCGCCTGCTATATCTAATAGTTCCACATCTTCCATAAGTTTGTTATGTAAGGCTTCTCCTAAAAGATCCTTAAACACAGGATCTGAGACATCTCCTTCTACTGAATTTACTGCTGTCTGTCCATGGTTTCCACCATTAAACACTTCAATAGAATTCTTATTTCTTTCGTATACTCCCCTAAAATCTTTTCCTGAACCTATAGGCCAGTTCATAGGATATGATTTTATTCCAAGTTCTCTTTCTATATCTTCTAATAATGTAAATGGATCTTGTGCTTCTCTATCCATTTTGTTTATAAATGTAAATATAGGAATCCCTCTTAATGAACAAACATGAAAAAGCTTTCTTGTTTGATCTTCTACTCCCTTTGCAGCATCAATTACCATTACTGCACTGTCTGCTGCCATAAGAGTTCTATAAGTATCTTCTGAGAAGTCTTGATGTCCAGGTGTATCTAATATATTTATGCAATATCCATCATAGTTAAACTGCATAACTGATGATGTAACTGATATACCTCTTTGTTTTTCTATTTCCATCCAGTCAGAAACAGCATGCTTAGATGCTTTTCTAGCTTTTACTGATCCTGCAAGTCTTATAGCACCTCCGTATAATAGAAGCTTTTCTGTAAGTGTAGTTTTACCTGCATCTGGGTGGGAAATTATAGCGAAGGTACGTCTTTTCTCTATTTCTTCAACAAAATCTGCCACAGCTAATCCTCCTTTATTAATGAACAACATAAACCATTTGATTTATGAAAATATCACGTTTCTTTATTTCTCTTTTTCATAGTAATAGTATAATACTTAAATTAAAATCATATATCCCTATTACTGATGAAGCCTTATTATTATTGTAAAACTTAGTTATGTTTAATAGTTTTAAACAAACACCTTAAATTTAATAATAATATTAAGCATAGCATAAAATTATATTATACCATAAATAACTATTACATTGGTTCACTCTCCAAAAAAGGTCTACGCTAAAATAGCAAAGACCTCTATTTAAATTGCATTATGTCACTAATTATATATTTAACTCAAAACAAGCTAATTATAGCAATTTACAAGGAATTTTTCAACAATATATAAATATATATTGTGAAATCACCATGTTATATATATTTTGCTTATAAAAATATATCTTATCATAAGTTCTAATAAGTTTTATTGCTAAAAGTTATTGAAACAAAGATACCTTTATTTATTGTTTTATCAAGTAAAACAAATTAAATAATGTATATTAAAATTACTAATGTTGCCTTAATTAGTAATTTTTCAAGAAGATACATGTACTACTATTTTTATTAAGCTCTGCACTTACATTATATTTTTTCTTTATACAGTTATATATTAATTAAATGTTGGTAAATATCTATGCAGAAAAACGGACAACCCCGATGTTAATTTTTATTTTTAAAAAAGTGAACTTCTAATTCTTATTTCATCAGTCTTTATAAATCGATTTCCTTCAAATAATCTATCATATATCAAGTCCATATAATCCACTACCTTATCCAAATTCATGATTATGAAAAAACTAAGGTATCTTTGAAGATATTTTGAAGCTACCCCATGGAAGATTGATAGCCATTTCTTTAGATTTGGCCAAAGATATTTTATTCTATATTCGGTCTCTACCTTAATAGATTTATTTCTATTATGTTTCATTGCTACTAACTTTATATATCTATCT
>NZ_JAENHN010000054.1 GCF_016595795.1 Clostridium yunnanense | reverse complement strand
CATGTGTTAGGCACGCCGCCAGCGTTCGTCCTGAGCCAGGATCAAACTCTCAATTTAAAGTTTAATCATAGCTTACTTACTTAGTAAGTCTTTTTTCAAAAGAATTGCTGGTTTAGTTTAAGTCTAATTTTAGACTTTGTTTATCTTCTCTGTTTAATTTTCAAAGACCAAGTTGTTTTGCTGTTTTTCTGACAGCTTTTATATCTTACCACCGTAAGATTTCTTTGTCAACACATTTTTAAAACTTATTTAAATTTAATTTAAATTTTGTTTTAAAACTTTGTGTTGTTTTGTCGAACTGTGTTGCAGCGACATAACCTATAATATCATATTAATTAATACTCAATATTATGTAATATGCCCTGAGAACAATTTACTTATACATTTTTTTGATATATCTCCTTATTTCTAAATAATTCACCAGTTGATACACTTGGAAGTGTTTTCCGCAAAAAATCTATTTTTCATTGATAATATCTAGAAAATAGTACATTTCTGAAGTAAATATTATTTAATTACAATATGAACAATACTTATAAAAATTATCTTTGAGAACTTAAAACATCTATTAATACCGCAAACAACTTTTAGAGTTTTATTAATATCTATTCTCTAGCACCTTAATTAAACTTTTAATTATTTTAAGCATAGTGCTTTAAAGAATTCCTATATGGAAACTTAATTTATACTTGTCCAAAAATCACTCACCTATGAATTTTAGCATGTATAAATTAATAGGTGAGCTAGGAAATCTATAATATCAACAAACCTTATACTTTTTAAATGTACGTATTAATACTTTGCTTACTTTTAATCAACAGTATGGTAACATATAGATATAACAGTTCCTAATAAACTCTGATATGAAATGGTTCATCTATAGATAAACCAGTTTCACATAAAATATATATTTGATATTCCTATTATCATTAATAGTTAACAAAAATATTGATTAGTTTTATTAGATAGAGCTGGATTATCTATTCCGCTGAACAGATAAACTACTTCAGTCACTAAACTCCAAATAAAGCTTTCGATGGTTCTACGAAGCTTTATTTGGATAGATTCTATTGTGAAGTAGTTTATCTATATATATGGGGGTGCAAAAATGCCTAGTATCATTATCTTATTATTAAATGTTATAAATACCTTAGATGAAGATTCAGTAAATTTTAAAATTGCTAATTATCTTCTATTAAATATAAATGACCTAGAAGATCTTTCTATGTCCACTATTGCGAAAAATTGCAATGTTTCTAAGGCTACTGTAAGTAGATTTTGCAAACAAATTGGTGTAGACAATTTTTATGAGTTTAAATTTATTTGTCAGAATAGAAGCTCTGATGTAATAGAAAAATATTATCCTATTGCAAGTTTAGAAAATAGTACAACTCAGTTTATAGACGAGACAATAAAAGCTCTTCAGCTAGTTAAAGAATCTCTAAATTCAAAGATACTTAATGAGTTAGTAGAAGACTTACTTAAATATGATAAGGTTGCCGCCTTCGGCCATATGCAATCTGGAAATATCGCTGTATCTCTTCAGCATGATTTGTTTTCAAATGGTAAGATGGTATATACACGAATGCCTTACATAGACCAAAAACAGTTTATTGAAGCTGCAACGAAGGAAAACTTAATTATTATCTTCTCAGCCTCAGGCACATATTTTTCTAGATTATTTCAAAGAGATGGATTTTTTGATAAAAAGAATAAACCTAAGATATATATGATAACTACTTCTGTGATAAAAGCACCGCAATCATTCATAGATCATGTAATCTCACTACCTAATAAATATGAATTAAGTTCATCTATGATTTTACAGTGTTATGCAAATTTAATACCTTTAAAGTACTTTGAGTATGTACATAAAGAGAATCTATAAATTTAAAAGTTTATAGGTTCTCTTTATTTATATAGTGACAAAAATAAAAGCATTCATATCTAATAATAAGATAATAAATGCTTCGTTTTTTTAACATAGTATCCGTTAGAAAATTCTTTAAGCTTATATCTAAAAGTCTAACATAAGTATACTATAATGACTTTTCCACTTCTTGTATTGCAGCTTTAAACTGAGGAAGATAGTCTTTATGAGCAATTAGCATTTCATCTAATAATTGCTTAGCGATGCTTCCACTTGGGATTAAAGGATTCATTATAAATGCCTGTAGTGCTGTGCCATAATCTCCAGTTACTGCAGCTTCCACTGTAAGTTCTTCCATAGACTTCATAACTTGAACTAAACCTCTAACAGCAGAATTCAGTTTTCCATAAGTTATTGGTTTTGGACCACTAGCTGTAATATGACTTGTTATCTCAATAGAAGCATCATAAGGAAGGTCGGTTAATGCACCTTTATTTCTTGTATTTACTACCATAACTTTACCCTTGTTATTGTAAATTGAATTAATTATTTCACAGGCTATATCAGAGTAATATGCCCCACCTCGCCTGGATAATTGTTCTGGTTTTTCCTTTAAGTTAACATCTTTATAAAGCTCAAACAATTCATCTTCAACTCTTTTAACTACTTCAGCTCTAGTTGAAGTTGCATTATACTCATTAACTTCTTTTTTTACCATTTCATCTGTTAAATAGTAATATCTATGATATCCACATGGAAGCATTCCTAAGTTTCTAATTTGTTCCTCCATAAAAGGTAGTTCACTTAAAATTCTATCTTCCCTTTTACTATCCTCAAAGATGGCATCCATAACTGTTGTGGTCAAATCATTACCTTCATTGTCATAGACCTTATGCCAATGCAAATGATTTAATCCAATAAAATGAAAGAAAAGTTCCTCTGGATTTTTGTTAATAAGTTTTGACTCTTCCATAATATGTCCTATTGGACCATTACACACTCCAACAACCTTTTCAAACTTACCATAATTGAGTATTGCTTCCGTCACCATTCCTGCCGGATTGGTAAAATTAATTAACCAAGCATTGGGGCATAATTCCTTCATATCGTTAACTATGTCTAAAATCACTGGAATAGTTCTAAAAGCCTTTAATATTCCGCCAGCTCCGTTGGTTTCTTGCCCTAAAATACCATGACTTAGAGGAATCCTCTCATCCTTTATTCTTGCAGCTAATAGGCCTACTCTAAGTTGTGTGGATACAAAATCCGCATCTTTTAGAGCTTCACGTCTATCTAGAGTCAGATTTACTTCCCAATCAAGACCAGCCTCTTTAACCATTCGTTTAGCAAGATTACCCACAATCTCTAACTTTTCTTTTCCTTCTTCTATATCTACAAGCCATATTTCCCTAATTGGAAGCTCATCTTTACGTTTAATAAATCCTTCTATTAACTCAGGGGTATAGCTAGAGCCCCCTCCTATTGTAACAATCTTAATTTTATCGCTTCTCATATTATCCCTCTTTTTTGTTTTGTAATAATTATAATTATACACGAACCTGAAAAGGATATCATAAATTTTCATATTTTGAAAACCTATGATATCCTTTTTGTTTATTGTTATCTATATTAATTATTAAAGCTATAATAAGTCTCTAGCAAATCAATAGCTTCTTGATTATTTCTCCTTCTTGCCCTATCAATAGCTGTTTGCTTATATTGATTTTTTGTGTTTACATCTACCCCTTTATCAAGCAAGAATTTAATGCCAACAGTATTATTAAAGTCAGCAAAACTATGCAATGGCGGAAATGGATTTCCTAAGCAATTTATATCACAACCATAATTAAATAATAGTTGTAATAACTCAATATCTTCTGTTTCTGTTTCTGTTGCTATACCAAAACCCTTCTTTGACACCTCTTTATCAAATTGTTGCCTAAACTCTGTGTAAATATATCTTACAATATCAGCAGAATATCTAAATGCTATCTCTAACGGTGTATATGCTATAGACACTTTATTAATCTTAGCACCTGCTTCAGCAATTGCCTTAAATGTGATAATATTATTATTTTTCGCACAAATACCAAGTGGAGTACCAACGCAATTTAATCTTCTATCTAATTATGACTGCTTTGGATTTTTTAGTGCCTTCATAATCTTATCAGTATTATTTTCGTAGCAAGCATATACCAATGTATTTTTAATTTTCTCTGCTTTAATAGATTGTTTCAGTATACACCTACGTTGCTCATTACAAGGTTCAAGATTATATTCTTGAAATATAATAAGCTCAAATAAATCATTTGAAAATAATTCTTTATTATAATGAGTAATAAATTTAAATTTTGCTTTATTTCCCTGTAAAGCAAAAAACACAAGAATACCTTCTCTTTGTAAAATATCTCTTATACGTTTTCCAAATTCATTAAAAATTAATATAGTTTCATTGCTGTATTCAACTCCACCACTAGTAATTTCATAAAGTCCGCTAGTAAAAGAGTTTGATGTATTTTCAAATATATAACAATAGTCTTTAAGTGAAGTTATTTTGGCTATATCGTTTAATAGAATTTCAAAACCATCAGACATTTCTAAATCCACATTCTCACCTCCAACATATGCAGAAGTTACTGTATAACTATATTCAATTACTCAGCTATCTTTATATAAGTTTATCATTATCACTAATTAAATCAACATAATAATAAAAGAGAAATATCTACTTCCATATACTATTACCCAAATCGAGCAAATAAGTAACATCATCCATAAAAACTCATGCACAATCCCTAACTTCAAACAGTAAATATATATCATAACGTTTTCTTAATCTGAAAATCGTTTCACGAATTGAAACAATGTTGAAATGCTTTAGATTATTGTTTATTGTTTAAGTAGATTAGTTGAGGAGGTATTGAGATGGAAAAGAAACCAGTTAAAATCGTAACAATCGGTGGAGGTAGCAGCTATACTCCAGAATTAATGGAAGGTTTTATAAAGAGATATGAAGAACTACCAATCAGAGAAATCTGGTTAGTTGATATTGAAGCAGGTAAAGAAAAGTTAGAAATAGTTGGTGCTATGGCTCAACGTATGTGGGATGCTTCACCATACGATGTTAAAGTACACTTAACTTTAGATAGAAGACAAGCATTAAAGGATGCAGATTTCGTAACTACTCAGTTCAGAGTTGGATTACTTAATGCACGTATAAAAGATGAAAGAATTCCTTTCTCTTATGGAATGTTAGGACAAGAAACAAATGGTGCTGGAGGTATATTTAAAGCCTTCAGAACAATTCCTATAATTCTTGATATAGTTGAGGATATGAAAGAGTTATGCCCTAATGCATGGCTTGTTAACTTCACAAATCCAAGTGGTATGGTAACTGAAGCTGTTGTAAGATACGGTAAATGGGACAAGGTTATCGGACTTTGCAATGTACCAGTTGGAGCTATGATGAAAGAACCAGAAATGCTTGGTGTAAAATTAGAAGATTTAACATATCAATTTGCAGGCTTAAATCACTTCCACTGGCATAAAGTAAGTGACAAGAATGGAAATGACGTTACTGCTAAGATAATTGATAAAATGTATAGCAATGACTCAGGTATCCCTGCAAACATTCATGATGTTCCATTTATCAGAGAACAATTAGAACAAATGAATTTAATACCATGTGGATATCATAGATACTATTACTTACAAGAAGAAATGTTAAAGCATGGCATAGAGGAATTTAACGGTGTTGGAACTCGTGGACAACAAGTTAAACAAACTGAAGCTGAACTTTTTGAATTATATAAAGATCCTAACTTAAACTACAAACCAGAACAATTGACTAAACGTGGTGGTACACACTACTCAGATGCAGCTTGTGAAACAATACTTTCTATCTATGCTGATAAGAAAGCTCACATCGTTGTTTCAACTAAGAATAATGGAGCTGTTCCTGATCTACCAGCTGACTGTGTAGTTGAAGTTTCTGCTTATATTTCAGGTAAAGGTGCTCTTCCAATAGCATTTGGAGAATTAGAACCAGCACAACGTGGATGGCTACAACTTATGAAGAATATGGAGCTTTGTGTATGTGAAGCTGCTGTAACTGGTAATTATGGACTTGCATTACAAGCCTTTATCTTAAACCCACAAATTCCTGGTGGTGCAACAGCTAAGCGTGTACTAGATGAATTATTAATCGCTCACAAAAAACATTTACCTCAATTTGCTGAAAAGATAGCTGAACTTGAAAAGAACGGTGTAACTGTTAAAGACGAAGTTGCTGCTAACTTAGATTAGTATCACAAATAAATTTAGCCCTTAAAACTAGCTGAGTTAATAATATACTCACTATTTAAAATATAAAAACCCTAAATAAAAACTGCCAGCATCATTTTGCTGGCAGTTTTTATTTTACGCTCTCATGGAATATGATAATATATATTAATTGTTTGCTAAAGCTCAGCAAAGCATCGGGTGACTAACCACCTAATTTAAAAACGTTACAACAACTCTAACAATTAAATCAGTTTAAAAACTATGCTATATTCATATCTCCAATTGAAGTTGTACATTTAAAGCTATAGCAATTGCAAATAAAACACGAGATTAAGATACTAATTACTCAAGAAAGTTAACGTAATTAGTATCTTAATCTTATTAAAAAGAACTGAAATTTCTATTACTCTGAACAAATAACCTTTGAATAAATAAGCTCACCATCTTGTATTTTAGTTTCTACTCTTCCAATTTCACTTAAATATTCAATATATGGCTTCAATAATCTTTCTATAAGATGATATCTATATTTACTATTTATCTTAATGTTAAAAGCTATAATAACAGCTGTTTTTATATTATCCATAGTCATACCATCATCTATTAATCTAAAAATACTATTGGCTACAACATCATATTGCTTTATATTATCTTCTATAAGGTTTGCAATATCGGTATATACTCCTTTATGCGCAACAATATATTTGTTATGCTTTAGCTCCTTAAGCTTTATCTTACTTTTTAGATCTTCACTAATTATTTGTGCAAATGGAAGCTTAGCAGCCTTCATAATTTCAGAGCTAAGAAGAGTATCACCTAAATACATAACATCATCCGGTGTAATAATGCATATATGTCCAGGACTGTGTCCAGATGTATGGACAATATTAAATTTCAACCCAAACACCTCTATATGTGACTGATTATTAAAAATCATAATATCTGTATCGCAAACCATATGACCAAAGTTTTCCTTAACTTCAGCCAATGTTTGACTGCTGTAGTAAACCTTAAGATTCACTACTGAACTACATAAAAGTGCTTCATAAGCTGGCATAGCTATAATCGAATTATACTTTTCTTTAAAATAAGAACAATTTCCTATATGATCAATATGTGCATGACTGCAAATTATTGCTTTAACTATAAAATCATTATCATTTACTAGCTTACCTATTCTTTCTCTCTCAGTTTTTAACCCACTATCTAATAAAATGATTTCTTTATCATTAACCTTGTAAAATGGTATATACTCATTTCCTGTATCTATACAAAATGTATTTCCTTTAACTTCTATTATCTTCATATGTTTTCTTTTTGAAACTATCTCCTCTAAAAATTTATTAGCTTTCTTCATGTGTATTTATTTTTTACGGCTTTTATTACACCTTCCTCGTACCATCACTATTAAAAACTTTTCTCAAGTGACCTTCATCAATAATCAGCATAAAAATTACACCTACTAAAAATATTATCACTTTATATCCGGTATTAAAATCACTAAGAAATTGATCTAGAAGAAACTCTAAGACCATATAAATCAAGCCAAATGTAATAAGACTATTAGAAGAATATCTTTGCGCTTCATCCCATGTATCTTGATTTTTCATCGAGAATTTTGTTCTATGCCCATATATATAATTAATCTTATGTGGTGGCAACAACTTAAATATAAAGCCACAAACTACACAAATACCGCCTGCAAGATATAGCATATAATCCTCCTATTTACTAAATGTACATTAACCTCATTCAATTTCTAATCAATTAATATGCTCAGACTTAAACTCACCAAAGCAATTATAATTTCTTCTATATTATAAATGCCTAGACCGGTAACGTGCTTATTATAAATATGCTTTATTTATGGTAAAGTTCCCGTCTTACACATTTTTACAAAATAAATTATACTACTTTGCTGCTACATTCTCAGATATTGTTTGAAAAACATTTGTAAAAACAACTTTAATATTATCTTCATTTTCAATATCGTTATATAATCCGTATTTATGAGCTGTTATATTATCTCCATTACGTACTATGCCCGTAATATAAGTTTGATCTTTTGAATCCGCTGCATCCTCATATGATAGTTCTTCAAGTGTAAATGGTATAAAGCTCTTTTCAGTCTGGATAAAAAAGAATGGAATGTTAGATTTTTTATATATTGGAGCATACTTTGCTTTTGCTGCCTCAGATAAATTTTCTTTAGTTATAAATATTGCATCGTAACCTGTATCAAACTTCTCTTTTTCTATATCAGAGAATTGAATCTTCGTGAACTTAACTTGCTTCTCACGAACCTTTGGTATGTCCCCTATAATTCCAATGGTCAGATTTCTTCCATCATAAGGTTTGGTCTTTATAGATTGAGGCTCTCTCACATTATAAGCTATTAGTACAATTATGATTACACATAAGAACAAATAAACTGAAGTCATTTTAATATTCAAAATAATTTTTCACTCCAATCAATAATACTTAGTTTTCTGTCAAAATCTAAGTTTAATTTTCATGTTTTAAATTTTTATTACCAGAATTAGAATTATCTATCATCGACCTAGAAGATATCTTTTTTCACCACTATAATCATATACATATGTTACTGAAGGCTCATCATTAAAGGTAACTTTAATTACATATCCACCATAATAACTGATTTGATCTATCATTGAGTTATTTATTTTATTATTAATAGACAACCTGATTATATATAATCTCTGCTGCCTCTTTTGCTGAAATATTGCTTACATCTATCTTCTCAGTATCCATATTATGATAGCACTGCAATCTTGGCACAGTCCTCTCAATAACATCTTCTCTACGGATTCCAAGCTTTATATCTTCTTTTATTCTTGCTATTAGCGCTTCCTCTGAGCATATTACTGAGAACTTATACTCCTTACAATCCCTTGTATTTAATCTTGATAATATTTCATCAAGAATGCTTTGTTCGTTCATAACCCAGCAAAAGATAATATTCTCATACTCAGAGCATGAAATAAAATTATTTAGCACATAAGTTATATTATCAATAACCATCTTTTTAGTTTCTTCTGTGACAATAAATGGTGACATATCCCAGCACCAATCACCATCAAGAAAGACAGATTTAGGTAATAACTTTTGTAGAACCTTGCTTGTTGCCGTCTTTCCTACTCCCATGGTTCCATTTATAAAAATTAGATTCTTCAACTCAGTAAAATCCTCCTTTCACTACTATTTTCAAAATCTCTACTGGTTTATACTCATAACTTTCTAAAAGACAAGTCAGTTATACGTCTATTCATCTATACCTTCCTAAAAGTCAAAATTTCAGCTTTTTCAAGATCATCGAAAGTTATTCCTCCCTTACTTATGTAGTAAGGGCTATGATATTTTTCAAAATGAATTCCTATCTTTGAGAGCGATGTAATTACTTGAAAGCCGTATGCTTCAACCTCTTTAACAAGCTTTTCATATGAATATTTCTTCTTTTTTCCATCCTTATCTGTAAAATTTGACATATGGAATGGCAAAATAGACAATATCCCATTCTTTTTTAATGTTCGCTGTGCTTCTTCTAACAATGTAAATCTATGAAATCCATTGCCATGAAGAATATCATAATACATAATCATATCAAAATAATCATCCTCAAAATCAAGAGAGTAGTCTTTATTTCCCATCTTTAATTCAATGTTATTTAACTCCTCCAGTTTAATTACTTCATTTATATGATTTAGACATCCTTTATTAATATCTACAGCATATACTCTTCCCCTGCAAATTGCTCTCGATGCAAGTACAGAATAGTGTCCAAAACCACAACCGTAATCCAAAATATTTGAATCATTTGCTAATCCTAGATTATCAAACAATGACAAACCATCTTGTCTCTCCCATAATTTTATTCTTTCATGTATATCCATTCTCTTTCTCCACTTTATTATATAATTTTCATATCACCATAAGCCCGTTATACTATAAATGTATCCATTTAACATATTTATTCATACAGATACTGTTCTAATATGCCTCTAACTTAATGTATTCTCTCCATATTTCTAAAAAGAGTTCACTTCTACTCACATATCTATCGTTTAACCGTAATATTGATTTATCATAACTAACTACCGCTCGATATAAAAGCTCGGTAATATGATTATGAGTTTCATCATTATGGATTTTAAATTCATTTACATAATTCATATCTACTTTTAAATATTCCAGCTGCTCTGAATATCCATATCTATGAAAGTTCGTATTATACTGATTATCTCTTATAATCATTTGAGTTACTAAACCTTCCATAATAAGCATATGTGCTAAATGTGAAGATATTAAATAATCCTTTCTCATTAATTTACCTAAAGCTTGCACTGCCACAAACCAAAACCAATCTGATTTTTTCAAATCATACCTGCATGCTAATTTTTTATCTTCCTCAACAGCTGTTTGTACATAGTTCAATAGTTCAATAGTTTCATCACATCTGCAAAAGCAAGAAAAGTCAATACGTACACCGTTATTTAAACATATACGCATCCCCTCTTTATCATCAATTCTTTCTTGAAATACAATGCCAAATATCCTATCTTGAATTCCAAGTCTTGAAAAATGCTTCTTATATATTGGAGTTTCATCATAATAATCATTGGGGTGTAGTCTTAGATAAACATTTATATCTACATCACTATATTTATCATGATAACATTCATCTAAGCCCTTCCTGATATTTGTGTTATCATATATTGATAAGATAAAAATATCTTTTATCTGAACTTTTTCAACCTCTGGTAATGTAAATAGCACTGATAAAAAACTTCGAGCTTCCTGCTCCATTACTTCTTTGTTAATATTCATATTTTATATTCCTCCTTTAATTATTTTAAATTAAAGGATATTTCTTAATTTGCCCATATTTCTCATATAACTTGGCCTCCTTTATTGCTTTATAGGGTTCCAACTTCAACTATTAAGTTATGCATGCCGCAAAAATCCTCAGTAGCCACGATTTTCGAACATGCATAACTTAAGTTTTCGTAATGGAACCCTATATAGGTATCCTAGGTCTAAGTTTAAGTTATACTGAATAACCACAATTTTTCTTCAAATACTAAACATACGGAGAAAGGTGGTTGAATTATGGGTAGAAATCATTTAAAAGTAGAATCTTTGCA
>NZ_JAENHN010000053.1 GCF_016595795.1 Clostridium yunnanense | reverse complement strand
TTCTTTTATAATAACTTTTCCAACATGTACAACTCCTGATAAACTATCTGGAGTTGAGTCTATACTTAACGCCTTAAGTATTTTATGTCTCCAATAAAAAGCTGTCCCAATACTTATATTTAGCTTATCAGCACAGAATTTTAAAGTTTTATTTTCTGTCATTAATTCAGTAAATTCCATCCAAGTTCTAGTGTTCTTCTTTGAATAACTCCACAATGAATCAGTTGTACGTGAAAAAGTTTTTTCGCATACTTTGCATTTGTATCTTTGAATTCCATTATAAAATCCATATTTAATATACCAAGTTGACGCGCAAATTGGACATGCATTTACAACTCTATCTTTATAAAAATCTCTTTTTAGAACATCATTAGTATGCAAATCAAATTTTTTAAGTTTAACATCAGGCTGTAGCAAAAGGAACACCTCACTAAGAAAATTTGATAATTAGGTTATCCTCTTAATGCTTGCCACATATTCATTTTTTTAATCATTACCAACATTTATTTAACAAATAACTTCATACAATAAAAATTCACTGAAGTGCCTTTCTGATATGCTTATTTTTATAGTAATCAGTTAAAATAATAAAAACTTTTGTATACAGATGGAATATATCCATCTCATCTTAATTGGATTTTTTGCGCATCAACCTTTTCTGAACATAAGTTAAGAAATTGTTGCAGTAGAATAAAGGTTTTATTAATAAAAATATTAAAGCAATTATACTTTGAATTATTAATCGATGAAGAAAATTAAATAGGATTTATATATTAAAACTTATATTTTTACACTACATAACTAGAAGTGCTAAGAGGTTTGAAAGTAGATTTTTGTATTTCATATATTGACAGAGCTTTATAATGTTGTTAACCTAAAGTTTGATATGGTTCTATAAAATACTATTAGAACAAATTGATTGTATTATAAAAGAATTAAAAAACAAGTGTTATTTTAAAGAATCTTTTAGTGTATACACTTCATAAAAGCGGTAGCTGAAATGAAAGGTGTACAACTTTAGTTTATATGTAATATTAAAAAATTTGATTAACAAATTAAGAAGGTGAAATCAAGCATGAGCATAACTATAAAAGATATAGCAAAATTGGCCAATGTATCGCATACTACTGTATCGAGAGCGCTAAATGATAGTCCTGTAATTAATGAAGAAACAAAAGCTAAGATCAAGGCAATAGCAGAGGAACTTAATTATGTTCCTAACTATAGTGCGAAAAGTCTAGTTTTAGATAAGTCTTATACTATTGGATTATTTTTTTCCAGTATAAGCAGGGGAACCTCTCCAAGTTTTTTCTATGAGATAGTAAGAGGCGTAAACAGTGTAATAAAAGAAAATTACAATTTGGTAGTAAGAGGTATAGATGACTACAAGGATTTTTCAGGAATTAACAATAAAAGATTTGATGGAATTGTACTTATGAGTCAAAGTGACAAGGATAATGAATTTATATATCATGTATGGCAAAGACAGATACCGCTTATTGTTTTAAATAGAGAGATTGAGGGGAATTCATTAATAAACATACTATCTGACGATGAAGAAGGAGCTTTTAAGGCTGCCAGTTATTTAATAGAAAACAACCATAAAGATATAGCTATTATAGAAGGTAAAGAAGAATTTAAATCATCAAAAAAGAGAAAAGATGGATTTTTGAAAGCTTTACTAAATAATAATATTCCAGTAAGAGGCGAATATTTGATTAGAGGAAATTACGATATAAAGAGTGGTTATGAAGCTATGAAAAAGCTACTTGATCTTCCTAATAAGCCAACAGCAGTTTTTTGCTCGAACGATGATATGGCTATCGGAGCCATAAAGGCTGTTTTTGAAAAAGGGCTTTCAGTACCTAAGGATATATCCATAGTAGGTTTCGATAACATAGGTTTTGCAGAGTATGCAACCCCTGCACTAACTACGGTAAAGAGACCTATGGAAGAAATAAGTATAATAGGCGGAAGAACAATTATAGATTTAATTGATAAAAAAGATTATCAAGGTGAGAAAGTATATATAAAAACAGAACTTATGATTAGGGAATCAGCACGTAAGTTATAAAAATAGTGATACGTAGAATTTATTAAGTGAAAAAGATGTGCACAATATGAAAGCTGAGATTGTTAAATATACCTAAGAAGCAGGTAGATGTAATTAATTTTTAGTAATATAAGGCATGTCTTTTTTATTGTGTTAAAAACACTACAAACCAATAGCAAATTAAAAAAAGGCTATACTATATTTTCCATAAAATAATACAAGAAATATTTAAAGAAACTTATTGTTAACGTGTGCATTAAATGATATAATATATTTGAAAAGAAAAATATTAATATCGGATTGTTAATAAAAAAATTTAAACTAATTTGCACACGTGAACAAAACGTATATGGAGGAGTCGGAAATGAAATTAAATAAGGAAACCTTTAAAGAGTACAAACAATATCCAGAAAAAGTTTTACAATTCGGAGAAGGAAACTTCTTAAGAGCATTTGTAGATTGGCAAATAGATAAAATGAATAAAGAAGCAGATTTTAACGGTAGTGTAGTTGTAGTACAACCTATAGAATTTGGTTTAGTTGATAAATTAAATGAACAAGATGGATTATACACACTTTATTTACAAGGAATAAAGGATGGAAAGGCTGTTAAAGAACATGAAGTTATAAACAGCATTAGCAGAGGAATAAATCCTTATACTCAATATGATGAATACTTAAGAATTGCTGAAAACCCAGAATTAAGATTTATAATATCAAACACAACTGAAGCAGGAATAGCTTTTGATGAAAATGATAAGTTAGAAGACAGACCACAAAAAAGCTTCCCAGGTAAGCTAACAGCTTTACTATATAACAGATTTAAGGCTTTTGCTGGAGCTAAAGAAAAAGGTCTTATAATAATACCATGTGAACTTATCGATAAAAATGGTGAGAAGCTTAAGGCTATAATTCTTAAGTATGCTGAACTTTGGAACTTAGGTGAAGAATTCGTAGCTTGGATAAATGAAGCTAACACTTTCTGTGGAAGTTTAGTTGATAGAATTGTACCTGGATATCCAAGAGATACAATAAAAGAAATAACAGAAGAATTAGGATATGAAGATAACCTAGTAAATGTGGGAGAACAATTCCACCTATGGGTAATTGAAGGACCAGCATGGATAGGAAATGAATTCCCAGTTGCAAAAGCAGGTCTTAATACTATATTTGTTGAGGATATGACTCCATATAGAACAAGAAAAGTTAGAATCCTTAATGGAGCACATACATCATTAGTTCCAGTATCATATCTTTATGGATTAGAAACAGTTGGTGAATCAGTTGATCATGAAGTAATAGGTGAGTTTATAAAGGGAGTTGTTTATGATGAAATAATCCCTACATTAGATCTTCCTAAGGAAGAATTAGAATACTTTGCAGGTGCAGTACTTGAAAGATTCCAAAACCCATTTGTAAATCACTACTTAATGAGCATTGCATTAAACTCAATGTCTAAGTTTGAAACTAGAGATTTACCTTCATTATTAGAATACATAAACAGAAAAGGAGAACTTCCTAAGAAATTAGTATTCTCACTTGCTGCTTTAATAGAGTTCTACAAAGGTAAGAGAGGCGAAGAAGCTATAGCTTTAGCTGATGATGCAGATATATTAGATTTATATAAAACTGCATGGGGAAGCTGTGATGGCAGTGAAGCTGGATTAAGAAGTGTTGTTACTACAGTTCTTGGATATGAAAAGAATTGGAAGATGAACTTAAATGAAGTTAAAGGCTTAACAGATGCTGTTACTTATTACCTTGCTAAAATAGAAACACTAGGAATTAAGGAAGCACTTAAGGAAGTTATGTAATTAAGAAGAAAAGAGGTAATTTCATGAAGAGTGTTCTTAAGATAAATGAAAATGATAATGTAGTTGTAGCATTAATGGACTTAGATAAAGATCAAAAAATAGAAGTAGACGGAATAGTTATTACTCTAAAAGAAGATGTAAAAAGAGGACATAAAATTGCTATAAAAGAGATAGGTGCTAATGAGGATGTAGTAAAGTATGGATTTCCAATAGGTCATGCAATTACTCCTGTATTAGAAGGACAATGGATTCATACACACAACACTAAGACTAATCTTGACGGTATAAAAGATTATAGCTTCAATCAAAAACTATTAGATAATATTTATAAGAATCAAGCTTTAACATTTAAAGGCTATAAGAGAGCAAACGGCAGTGTTGGGATAAGAAATGAATTATGGATTGTTCCGACAGTTGGATGTGTAAATGGAATGGCTGACAGAATGTTGGATAGGCTTAAGAAGGAATATGGAGAGCTAGCGATAGATAATACTCTAGTGCTTAAGCATAATTATGGATGCTCGCAACTTGGTGATGACCATGTGACTACAAGAACTATACTAGGTGATGCTGTAAAACATCCAAATGCAGGTGGAGTTTTAGTTCTAGGTCTTGGTTGTGAAAATAATAATATGGCTGATTTCAAAAAGTCTTTAGGCGAATATGATGAAAGCAGAGTTAAGTTCTTAGTATCACAAGAAGTTTCTGATGAACTTGAAGAAGGTGTGAAACTTTTAAAAGAACTTTATGAAAACATGAAAAATGATGTTAGAGAAGAAGTTTCACTATCTGAACTAAAAGTAGGACTTAAGTGTGGAGGATCTGATGGATTCTCAGGAATTACTGCAAATCCTCTAGTAGGAAGATTTTCAGATTTCCTTGTAGCACAAGGCGGAACTACTATCCTTACAGAAGTTCCTGAAATGTTTGGAGCAGAAACACTGCTTATGGATAGAGCTTTAGATGAAGGAGTATTTGATAAAGTAGTTCACTTAATAAATGATTTCAAAGAATACTTTATAAGATATGATCAACCGGTATATGAAAATCCTTCGCCAGGAAATAAAGCTGGCGGTATTACAACTCTTGAGGATAAATCTTTAGGTTGTACACAAAAAGCTGGTACAGCTACAGTAATAGATGTACTTAAATATGGAGAAACACTTAAAGAAAAAGGATTAAACTTGTTAAGTGCACCAGGAAATGATTTAGTTGCTGCTTCTGCTTTAGCATCTGCAGGTTGTCAAATGGTACTATTCACAACTGGAAGAGGAACTCCATTTGGATCTTATGTTCCTACATTAAAGATATCAACAAATACACAATTATTTGAACTTAAGCCTCATTGGATTGATTTTAATGCAGGAAGTCTTCTTGAAGATAAGAATTCAGAAGAAGTTCTTAAGGAATTCATTGACTACATAATAAGTGTGGCTAGTGGAGAACTTGCAAATAATGAAAAGAATGATTTTAGAGAATTAGCTATATTCAAAACAGGTGTAACTCTTTAATCAAAAGTGTAAATAAAGATTATTCAGTTTAATAGGATTCGGACTTAAAATAATTATCTTCCTAAATTCTCATAAGTCCTTATGATGAGTGAAGGAAGAGGGTTTATACAGATAAGTACATTTATAAAATATAAATTACAAAGACCATAATATAAAAAAATAAGATACACTACTCCATATTACAATTGATTGCTTTTGATTCATATGCCCTTTGTCTTTAAAAGTTACCGATGAAACTATGGAGTAGTGCATCATTACGAGGTTCTAAATTCAGCTATATATTTATATAGAAATATTAATTCAGTTCAATAACTATTTTCAAAATTCTTTTTGAAAGATAGAAGGATTTTGAAAATATAAGTTTTACTATGAGTTGTGTAAATCTATAATCGAAAATTTTAATGTGCAAAATTAAAAACATAAATTGAGCTGTAAAAAGGAACTAAAGATGAAACACTTCAATCCAAAGTCTATTTTA
Source organism: Clostridium yunnanense (assembly GCF_016595795.1). GTDB lineage: Bacteria > Bacillota > Clostridia > Clostridiales > Clostridiaceae > Clostridium_AR > Clostridium_AR yunnanense. Next base: position 229,519 of record NZ_JAENHN010000053.1, on the reverse strand, counting down.
AAACTCATCTTGTTTATTAGAGGAGAAGTTGACAATATAAAATTGATTATGAAGTGGTTCATCTTTATAGATAATAGGAGGATTGAATGAAAAGAATACAAGTAGTACAAAAAATAATTGAATGCGGTGTTGTAGCTGTTATAAGAGCTGAATCAAAAGATCAAGCAATAAAAATTATAGATGCAGTTAAAAAAGGTGGAATAAAGGCCTTAGAAATAACTATGACAGTGCCAGGTGCTGTTGAGATCATAAAAGAAATATCAGAAATCTACAAGAATGAAGATCTAATTATAGGAGCAGGAACAGTTCTTGATCCAGAAACAGCTAGAGCATGTATACTTGCAGGCGCAGAATTTATAGTAAGCCCTTATTTCGATGCAGAAACTGTTAAACTATGCAATAGATATAGAATAGCAGTAATGCCAGGAATAATGACAGTTAAAGAAGCTGTTGAAGCTCTTGAATATGGTGTTGAAGTATTAAAAGTGTTCCCAGGAAATGCTTATGGTCCTTCAATAATAAGTTCATTTAAGGGACCTTTACCACAAGCTAACTTTATGCCAACAGGTGGCGTAAATCTAGACAACATAAAGGATTGGGTAAATGCAGGAGCTGTAGCAGTTGGAACAGGTTCCGACTTAACTAAAGGTGCTAAGACTGGTGATTATGAACTAGTTACAGAAACAGCTGCAAAGTTTGTTGAAGCACTAAGAAAAGCAAGAGAAGCTTAAAAACAAAAATTGAGAGCAGGTGTGAGCGTAGATGGAAGTGTTAACTTTTGGTGAAACTATGGTGCTTTTCAATCCAGAATCTAATGGACCGTTAAGATATGTTAATAGTTTTGGTAAGTCTGTAGGTGGAGCGGATTCTAACGTGGCTGCAGCACTTTCAAGACTTGGACACGATGTAGCATGGTTTTCAAAATTAGGAAAAGATGAATTTGGAAGACAAATTTTAAATGTAGTAAGAGGCGAAGGTGTTGATACCTCTAGAATTAAATTTGATGCTGAGGCAAGTACAGGTATCATGTTTAAGGAAAGAATAGGTGGAGACAATCCTAGTGTGTACTACTATAGAAAAGGTTCTGCAGCAAGCAGACTTTCAGTGGAAGATATAGATGTAGAGTATATAAAGCAAGCTAAGATAATACACATTACTGGTATAACACCAGCATTATCTGAAAGTGCTAGAGCAATGGTTTTTGAAGTTTTAAAGATAGCAAAAGAAAATGGTATAACAGTTTCTTTTGACCCTAATATAAGACTTAAATTATGGACTATTGAAGAAGCAAAGCCGGTGCTTTTAGAGATAGCTAAGATGTCAGATATAATCTTCCCTGGTGCTGATGAAGGGGGACTTCTTCTAGGAACCACAGATGAAAAAGAGATAGCTGAGAAGTTTATAGCTATGGGAGCAAAAATTGTAGCTGTAAAGCTTGGTGCTGATGGCTGTTATGTAGCTGATAAAGATGGAGGCGTGTATGTTACTGGCTTTAAGATAGAAAAGCTAGTAGATACTGCTGGAGCAGGGGATGGATTTGCTGCAGGATTTTTATCAGGAGTACTTAAGGGGATGAGCTTGAATGAGTGCGGAACCCAAGGCAACGCAGTAGGCGCAATGGCAACTCTTGTTCAAGGGGACATGGAAGCATACCCATATGAAGAGCAACTTATGACTTTTATGGGTAAGAAGAAAGTTGTAGATAGATAGAATAATACTAAAGATAAAATGTGATTTAACTAGGTATAGGAAAAATAGATAAGAAGACAGATAATCCCTGAGAGGATTGCGATTCTTAAGGATAAATAGTATATTATAAGAAAATGTTTTGGACGAACATGGATAAAAAAGCTTGAAGTTTTTCAAGCTTTTTTATTTTTTTATTTTAGGAGTATGATTAAAAATCTAATCAATATTTTATAAAACATAAACTAAGAGGATATAATAAGAAAATTTAAAAATATTTCGAATTCCTATTGACCTTTACGCTACGTATAAGTTTATAGTATAGATATCAGGAGGTGATACACATGGAATATACAGTTCAAAAGTTAGCTCATTTAGCAGGTGTCAGTGCACGTACTCTTAGATATTATGATGAGATAGGGATTCTTAAGCCGGCAAGAATCAATTCATCTGGATATCGAATATATGGTCAAGATGAGGTAAATAGATTGCAGCAAATACTTTTTTATAGAGAGCTTGGAATAGAGCTAGACAATATTAAAGATATAATAACAGCACCTTCTTTTGACGGAGCTGAAGCGCTAAAGGAGCACCGTGTAAAGCTTCTTGAGAGAAAGATGCAGTTAGAGCTTCTAATTGCAAATGTTAATAAGACCATTGAGTCTATGGAAGGGAGAATTACTATGAGTAATAAAGAAAAATTTGAAGGCTTTAAACAAAAGCTAGTTGATGATAATGAAAAGAAATATGGAAAAGAAATACGTGAGAAATATGGGGATGAAGCTGTTAATAAATCAAATAATAAGCTTAAGAACATGACTGAGGAAGAGCATGAAAGAATAACAAAGCTTTCTAACGATGTTATGGAAACATTAGCAGCTGCATTTAAGACAGGAGATCCAGCAGGGGAATTAGCTCAAAAGGCAGCTGATCTGCACAAACAGTGGTTATGCTTCTACTGGGATCAATACAGCAAAGAGGCTCACGCAGGACTTGCTCAGATGTATGTGGATGATGAGAGATTTACTCAGTATTATGACAAGGATCAGCCAGGTACTGCAGAGTTTTTAAGAGACGCTATCCTTATATATACAGGGATGAAAAAATAGTAATATTTTTATGTTAAGAGTTACAGATTGATATCTGTAACTCTTTTGCTATGTAAGAAAATGCGAAATTTTTAGTTGTTTCAAACTATAAGATTCAAGTTCTATACAAAATTTTAAGTGTATAAAACAAAAAGATTATTCATCTGTCAAACTTCCATTATATATGAAGAAAATCAGATGCGTTAAAAAATCACTGAAGAAGGTTACTTCAGTAATTTTTTACTGTATATAAAGTGAGTTTTATCAAAAGATAAATATATAAATATTTAGTTGATACAGGAGACAATATGAAAAACAAACATGATATTAGATTATTTATTGCTTTGACATGGATTATTTCTTTTGTATTTATGTGGTGTTTCTTCTATATATTATTACCTAGGGATAGATTTAAAGAACAATTAGACATAATTGAGAAGAATGTAATGGAAAGTAGATGGGATGAAGCGAGAGTTTCTATTGATGAGTTGAAAAAAATATATGAAGGAAATAGAACTATAATACAAATTAATAATGCTACAGAGGCATTTGTCACATTTGACTCAATGATAGGCCAGTTAGATGATGCAATAAAAAACAAGCAAGAATTGGCTGGAGAGTATGTCGGAGGATTAAGATACTACACAGATTTTGTGATGAAAGCTTTTTCTGGGCCTTAATTTCATGAGAAAATAACCATTTAGGAGGGGTGAAATGATTGATGTCATATCTTTTAGCATAAGGGTAGTGGTAGTTTTCTACTTTACATACCTCTGCACAAGATCCCTTTCAAAAAAAGCCATGGCTCAAATGACAGCTTATGAAATTGCAGGAATCATGATTTTAGCTAATGTAGCAGCAGAACCTTTAGTAGATAAGGTTATGGTTAAATCTGTATATGGCACAGGACTATTGGTTGCCTTAATGGCTTTAAGTACTAGGCTGGCTTTGAAAAATAAATTTAATCATATAATGGAGCATGCCCCAAGTATAATTATGGATAAAGGAAAACTTGATATGAAAGCTTTAAATACATTAGGTCTAAGTTTTAATCAACTTGAGGGCTTACTTAGACAGCAAGGATATGATAAGATGTCTGATCTAGATACGATAATAATGGAGCCTCAGGGTAATATTTCAGCATTTCCTAAAGCTGAAAATAAGCCAGTTACATTAAAAGACTTAAATATAACAGATAATACTCAAGGAATAACAATACCTTTAATAATTGATGGGGATATACTTTATACTAATGTTAATCATATAAAAAAGACAAAAGAATGGCTTATTGAGGAACTGAATAAACAAGGGATTTATGATTACAAAAACGAAGTAGGTATAGCAGAACTTGATTCTAAATGGAAGCTAATTGTGTTGAAAAAATAGAGTTATAGGGGTGGCTACCTATAACTCTTTAAGGCTTTGGTATGGCTAATAGTAATATCTACTATATTATTTCTTCTCACCTTCAATTTTTTGTTCAGTTGCTGACTTCTTTTGAGCAAATTCTAAATTATCGAAGGCAGTTGCATTAATAACACTGTTATCTGAATCGATATATTGTATATCTATCTTATCACCAGGTTGTGTAAGTGCTAGTTCACTAGAGGCGTCTGCACTTACAACAAAGACAACATCAGGTTTTTCTTTAACAATTATATGGTAGAAGGTTGTTTTATCTATATTTTCCTGACCGATTCTTAAAACAGTACCTTGTTCATGATTTACTTTTCCAGAAGAATTTAATGATGAAGAACTACCTTTTCCAGAAAGTGCTTTTGTATAATCTGATAATGCTTGTTTAGTAGTCTCACCAACTCCAACAAGGTTATAATCCTGCACACTGATCATCCCATACATTCTAACTATGCCATCTTTATCCTTAAGTGTTGTAAAATAAGTAGGAACATTTTCTATATTTATTAGTATTGGAGAAGTTGCAGTATAGCCCATATTTTGAACTTTTCCTTCTGCTGATTTTATACTTGCAGATTCAGTGGCACCTGAAGTTTTATACAAAGTTGTCTCATGAGTTTTCATATTTGTCAAAGTAAAGCCTATAGTTGCGCTGTCTTTACCTACAGAAGTAAGTCCTGTGTAGAAATAGCAATTACCTTTGTCGTATATTATTTCTCCATCATCAGTGGTCTTTAGCTTATTGTTCTTAGTAAACCATTGATAGCCTTTTATATATTCACCGTATAGATTTAATTGATCTTTAATTATTTCTTCAGGTTGTATTCTATCAACCCACTTTGGAGTATTATCAATATTGTAGTTATCAACTTGTCCAGTCTGAGCGTTTACTATACAAGTACCTATAGCATTTTCTCCGGAAAAACCAATAGTATTTTTATATCTAGTAATAACCCAATAAGGAGTTCCGTTATCATCGATTTCAAATGAAAAATCTGTTAGACCAGTGAATTCATTGCCTTTATAGTAAGCATGCCTCTTAAGATCATCACCTAAATATGCATTTGGCTGATATTTTAAAGAAATAGGCTTATTGTTTACTTCCTTTACAAAAGTTACATCATCAGCATTTGTAGCACTTACAACTATATATCCAGGAGTTCCTTCGTTGTTACTCATCCAGCTGAAAAAACCAGAATGAAGTAAAGGTACAATCCAACAAAGTTTATCTTTAACTATTTGTTTTACTGGTTCACCGGTTACAACTTGGCTACCTATTGCTCCTGCTTCTCCTAGCTTCTTTTCAGCTAATTTCTGTGCATAAGCTTTATCTACAACAGGTAGTTGGGTTATATCAATTGGAGATATATCTTTAGAAAATTCCTGCTCTTTTATAGTTCCAATTAAGCTTTTATAAGACTTAGATCTAAACAAACCACTTGTGGATACACAATAACCGATAAATAGTATTATTGTAAGTGGTATTAGCAGTAAAACAAACTTTTTCTCTGAAAAACCTGAAAATAATATGGAAAAAATTATTACTAAAACAGAAATGAATAAAGTGGTAGAGAAAAATTTCAAGGATAATGGCATTAAAAATACAAAATGCAGTACTAGAGCAACTATGGCAAAGAAAACTATTATTGCTATACGATGTTTGGAATTAAGTTGTTTTTTCATCTATAAATCTCCTTGATTCAAATAATTTATTTATGGATGGATCACTTCGTAATAAAACTTATTATTTTTAAATTCTCTCACCAGAAGCCGTGAGAGTTTTAAAAATAGGCTTCGGTTCGAAGTGGTACATCTTTAGTATTAGTCTAAAAGAATATGGTTTAACCAATAAACTATATCATTAAATACTACATTGCTATTGAGTTCGTTAATCAACTCGTGTCTATTGCCAGTATATAGCTTTATATTCACATTATTTAGGTTTACATCTTTATATATAGTGTATAGGTTTTTAACCCAAACACCATAATTTCCTACTGGATCATCTTCACCAGAAATTATAAAAACAGGTAGTTGTTTAGGTATAAGTTCTAATCTGTTAGTATCATATAGTTTTGTAAGACCTTTTAGGAAATAATAATAAAAACCAGAAGTTGCTATATTTCCACATAGAGGATCAATCTCGTATTTCTGTATTTCTATACTATCCTTAGTAAGCCAGTCAAACTTAGACTTGGACTTTTTAATTTTTTTATTATAGTTATAAAAACTTAAAAAATCTAATAATGAACTTTTTTTAAGGTCACCAAATAAAGATTTTTCAATGAAGGAAAGTACAATTCCTCCGTGAACAGCTAATCCTTTTCTTAGAGCTGAACCAGAAAGCATTATACCAGAAATCTCATTTCCATGCTTGATGATGTATTCCTGACCTATGAAGGAACCAAAGCTGTGAGCAAATATAAAAACCGGTATATTCACATGTTTCTCTTTAATTATATTAGTTAGCATATGTTCATCTTCAACTATCTTGTTAAAACCATCTCTACCTATGTAGCCTAGGTTGTTTATATCTGTTCTCCCATGACCTCTATAATCATTTGCATAAACAATGAAATTCTTTGAGTTAAGATATCTTGCAAAAGCAGCGTATCTTGCTGAATGTTCTGCCATTCCATGAAAGATTTGAACTATCCCTTTTGGAGTGGAAACATCATCCCAACAACGTACAAAAATTTTTTTCTCATCTTTTGTATCAATAAAAAAAGACTTTTCAGTATCTTTATTCATGGATCGCCCAATCCTTTCAAAAAAATCATCTAAAGATTAAACAAATATATACTTAGTATTATACTTAATTCTATCTGATTAATTGATTAAGTCAAATAAAAATACAGCCTTGTAGAATCGATTAATAGTTAATATAATTATGTACAACGTTAAACCTAGATATAGCTTAAAAAAACCTCTGGGTTCTGTTATAAAGCTAAATAATCAAAAAACTATTTTTAAAACTTTCTTGGGTTCTTAGAGGAGAATTCGAAAGTATAACTTTTATTATGAAGAGGTACATGCATAAGCTTTACAACTTATAAGGAGGAAATATAAAATAGATTTTAATATAAGATATTTGGACTTAGAATTAGAAAGGAAGGTAAATTATGAATAGAGTAATTCCGTTACAAGTTAGCTTTGGAAGTATTGATAATCTAATTTTTCCAGTAATATTAAATGATGATAGCGAGATGGTCTTGATAGACTGCGGATATATAGGATCATTTGAACTAATAAAGAAAGCTGCTATGGAAGTAAAAGTTGATTTATCGAAATTAACAAAGATAATAATAACCCATCACGACCATGACCATATAGGGGCTTTGGGAGAATTTAAGAAAAGTTACCCTAATGTAAAGGTAATCTCATCTTTTAATGAAGAAAAATATATTAGTGGTAGAGAAAAGTCTTTGAGGCTTCAGCAAGCTGAAAGAATTTTTAAAGATATTCCAGATGATAAAAAGGAAGAGGCGTTGAAGTTCCATGAGATGCTTCAGGCTGTTAAACCAGTTGAGGTAGATATATGTGTAAAAGATAAGGATACTTTTGATTGCTGTGGTGGAATAGAGATTATAGAAACTCCTGGACACATGCCTGGCCATATTTCAGTGTATTTAAAAGAAAGTAAAACTTTAGTTACCGGAGATGCAATGGTAGCCGAAAGTGGTAAGTTATGCATTGCAAATCCACAATATACTTTAGATATTGAAGAGGCAAGAAAATCAATAGAAAAGTTTTTACAGTATGATATAGAAAAGATTATATGCTACCATGGAGGGATTTGTACTGAAAGAATTAAAGAATCTATTGAACAAATAGTAAGTAAATAAGACTATTTTAGTATAAGTTGTCGTAAGTGAAAAGTAATCTTCATATCTCTATAAATTAAGAGAGTATGAAGATTATTTTAGTTAATATATATTTCTATGTGTCTACTTTTATATTATTTAGCTGATTTTAGTAGAATATTATAACTTTATATTAAAACAAATGTAATTGATAATAAAAAAAATATAATATAAGTAACTAAAAACTTAAAAATAGTGTTTACAAATTGATGTTATGATTATATAATAAGGATATAAAAATTAGCAGAAAATTCTATAAATAATAATTTCTATATTTAAAGTAATAAATATTCTAATAGATTCTAAATTCATAAGTGGTAATACATTTCTAAAAACTTATTCTTAAGCAAAATATACTCTACATTAATATCCATAAAGTTATAACGTGTTTAATAATATTGTTGCTATCTAATAGCAACAAACTGGTATATACATCTATATATGTTTGCATATGATTTTAATTAATTGACCAAATCTAAACCTTCTTAACAAAATAGTTCTTATTATAAAAATTCAGTTTAACCTTATTTAAAAATAATAAATTTTATTACGAAATGGTACATCCATAACTACAGATATAGAACTCAAATCTATGTAGTGACTAATGATAAATAAAATTTCTTTATCGTAGGCTAATTATAATCTGATAACTTTATAATTCAACCATCTTCTTAAATTTTCTGGGCAAAAAGCAGAACAATCTTAAACTAATCTATTGTTTTAAATTCATTCTCCATTAAAAAAGTTTCCAATAAAATAATATAAATTAAATGTTTGAAAGGAGTTTTTTATGAAAAGAAAGCTTAAACTAATTTCATCACTTCTTGTGGCGATGGTATTTACTTTTTTTGTGTTACCATCTTTTAGTGCCATTGCTGCACCAGCTCTTAACAGCCGACTTCTTGTTGGATATTGGCATAATTTCGACAATGGGACAGGCATAATAAACTTAAGAAATATATCAAGTAAATGGGATGTTGTCAACGTTGCTTTCGCAGAATCAGGAGGCGACAGAAGTACAATGCAATTTGCACCAGTAACTGGAACTGACGCAAGTTTCAAGTCAGACGTAGCATACCTAAACAGTATAGGGAAAAAAGTCGTAATATCAATAGGTGGACAAAATGGAGTGGTACTTTTACCAGATGCCGCTGCAAAAACTAGGTTTGTAAACTCAATGATATCTATAATTGATAAGTATGGGTTCAATGGCATAGACATAGACCTTGAAACTGGTATGTCATTAAATGGTGGAGATAGCGATTTAAAGAATCCTACTACACCTCAAATCGTAAACCTAATAGCTGCAATAAAAGAAATATATAACCATTATGGATCAAGCTTCATAGTAAGTATGGCACCAGAGACTGCATATGTTCAAGGTGGCTTTGGCACTTATGGAGGTATATGGGGAGCATATCTACCTCTTATAAATGGAGTGAGAGATATCTTAACTTATTTACATGTACAACATTATAATTCAGGTTCATGTTATGGATTAGATGGAAAAGTATACACTCAAGGAACTGCTGATTTTGAAGTAGCTTTAGCAGAAATGTTGTTAAAGGGCTTCCCAGCTGGAGGTAATGCAAACAATGTATTCCCTGCATTAAGACAAGATCAAGTAATGATTGGATTACCTTCTAATCAAGCTGCAGCACCAAGTGGTGGATATATAAATCCTACAGAAATGAAGAAAGCTCTTAATTATTTAATAAAAGGACAATCTTATGGTGGAAGCTATAAGCTTGCAAATGCTCAAGGATATACGAACTTCAGAGGATTAATGGCTTGGTCTATTAACTGGGATGCATATACTGGAAATGAATTTACAAACAGTTATCGTCCTTACCTTGATAGCTTAGGAAATAACAATCAAACAGTACCTGCAGTACCAAGCGGACTCACAGCAACAGCTGCAAGTACATCACAAATAAACGTATCTTGGAGTACTGTGTCAAATGCAACAAGCTATGATATAGAAGTAGATGGAGCTGTAGTAACTAATGTTACAAGTCCATACGCACACAAGAACTTAGTAGCAGGTTCAACTCATTCTTACAGAGTAAGAGCTGTAAATTCAGTTGGCGCAAGTGCATGGAGTTCATCTGTATCTGCTAAGACATCTACTACAGTTACTGTACCTTCAGTACCAACTGGACTCTCAGCAGCAGCTGCAAGCACATCACAAATAAACGTAACTTGGAGTGCAGTATCAAATGCAACAAGTTACGATATAGAAGTAGATGGAGCTGTAATAACAAATGTTACAAGCCCATATGCACACAAAAATTTAGCAGCTGGTTCTACTCATACTTATAGAGTAAGAGCTGTAAATTCAGCTGGAGCAAGTTCATGGAGTAGTTCTGTATCTGCTAAGACTCAAACTTCAACAGGGGTTGCTGCTTGGGCACCTAACACTTCATATGCGGTAGGAGCTTTAGTTACCTATAACGGAGTAACTTATAGTTGCAGGCAGGCTCATACATCATTAGTAGGTTGGGAACCACCAAATGTGCCAGCACTATGGCAAGCACAGTAATAAAAGATAATTGAAAGGAGTTAGAATATGAAAAAAATATCTTTAAAAAAGATTCTATCCATTGTTGTTTCATTATCAGTTTTATCCATTGCTGCTCCTACTTTAACTAGGTCCTCAGCTTCAGCTACTACAAATACTAGTTTGGCTGCTCAGTCAGCTACTGGTAAGAGATTTGTTGTATACTTTCCAAACTGGGGAATGTATAACGCTGCTCATAACAGTATGTCAGTTGATAATATTCCTTGGGATAAGGTAACCGTAGTAAATCACGCTTTCTTTACAGTGGATTCAACTTACAAACTAGCAAGTACAGATGAGTATGCTGATTATCAGGCTACATTCCCTCATTCAGGTGGTTGGAATCCTGGAGACCTAAGGGGACATTTTGGAGAATATAAATACTATAAATCACTTAATCCAAATGTGAAAATTCTTATTTCAATTGGTGGATGGACAAGAGGAGAGAACTTCCATGCAATGGCAAGCACCGCAGCTAATAGAGCCACATTTATAAATAGTGTAGTCTCCTTCTTAAAACAATATCCTTTTATTGATGGTATAGATATAGACTGGGAGTATCCAGGTGTAAATAGAACAGCTGCTCCTGGAGATCAATATGATAAAGGCTGCCCAGGTGGACCAGAAGATAAGCAAAACTTTACAACTTTAATGAAAGAAATCAAACAGGCGTACAGCAATAACGGTTTATCTGGAAAACTTCTAACTATTGCTGCCCCAGGAGGATATGATAAAGTAGATCTAACAGAGCCAAATTTATATAGTCAATATCTAGATTGGATAAATGTAATGACTTATGATATTCATGGTGCTTTTGAAAATACAACAAATCATCATTCTGCAATCTACGCAAATCCAAATGATCCTTCACCTACATCACCTGTAGATATAAAAAACAAATATAATACTGATTATATTATGAAGTATTTTGTAAGCAAATACAATGTTCCTGCTGATAAGCTTAATGTAGGTTCACCTTTCTACTCAAGAGGTTGGAAGAATGTTGATAAAACTACTGGAACTAACGGACTATTTGCAAAGGCAAGTGGAGCACCTGTAGGTAACCTTGATGATCCAAATAATCCAGGTGGACAAAACTCTTATGGTCAAATGCTTCAATTAGAAAAAACATCAGGATATGTTAAATATAGAGATAGTTATTCTAAGGTTCCATGGCTATATAATTCTTCTTTAGGTATAACTTATACCTATGAAGATACTACATCAGCAGCAGCTAGATGTGATTATGTTATAAATAATGGGTTTGGAGGGGTAATCGCTTGGGATATATCAACTGATGATCTTGCTAGTGGACTACCACTTACTAACACTATAGCAACAAAACTTGGAATTGGTGGACCTGTAACTCCAACAGTACCAACAGTACCATCTGGACTCACTGCAACAGCTGCAAGTACTTCACAGATAAATGTAACTTGGAGCTCAGTATCAAATGCAACTAGCTATGATATTGAGGTTGATGGAGCTGTAATTACTAATGTGACTAGTCCTTACGCACACAAGAATTTAGCTACAGGTTCAACTCATACTTATAGAGTAAGAGCAGTAAATTCAGTAGGGGCAAGTGCATGGACTACATCAGTATCAGCTAAAACTGCTACATCAGTTACAGTACCAGGAGTACCAACGGGCCTCGCAGCAGCAGCCGCAAGTACTTCACAGATAAATGTATCTTGGAGCACAGTATCAAATGCAACTAGCTATGATATTGAAGTCGATGGAGCTGTTGTAACAAATGTGACAAGTCCTTATGCTCATAAGAATTTAGCTGCAGGCTCAACACATTCCTATAGAGTAAGAGCAGTAAATTCAGCTGGAGCAAGTGCATGGAGTAGTTCTGTGTCAGCAAAGACTCAGGCATCAACTGGAGTTGCTGCATGGGCACCTAATACTGCATATGCAGTAGGAGCTTTAGTTACCTACAATGGAGTAACTTATAGTTGCAGGCAGGCTCATACCTCATTAGTAGGTTGGGAACCAGCAAATGTACCAGCACTTTGGCAGGCACAATAAAAAAGACAAAATAATAAAAATCTCTGTAGAGCTAAATAATAGCTTTACAGAGATTTTTTTTACAACTTAAATTTAGAAATCATTGAAACTAGATTATCTACAGTTTCTTTAGATTTGTTTGATTGATTTATTACTTCATTTGCCATCTCAACTATGCTAGTGGTTTTTTCAGCTATGTCGGTCATCCCTGTTGCCCCTTCATTAGTTGCACTGCTAACTTCAGTGATTGATCGCGTAACATCTTGAATAGATGCCAGTAGCTCTTCAGTTGTAGAGCTTAGATCAGTTACTAAATCATTAAAGGTTAAGGAATCTGCGTTATATTGATCGCCAGTATTAACAAGCTTTTGATAGTCAGGAATTATTTGCTTATCCATATAATCTAGCACGTTTACAGAGCTTTCTCTCAATTTATTAACGGCAGTTATTACAGAAGCAGTTACACTTTGTATCTCCATTGCACTTTGTTTTGAAATTTCTGCTAGCTTTCTTATTTCATCAGCTACTACAGCAAAACCTTTACCTGATTCTCCTGCTCTTGCAGCCTCTATTGCAGCATTTAAAGCAAGTAAGTTTGTTTGTGAGGAAATCTCCAATATGCTTTCAGTTAGTGAATTGATTTGCTCAACAGCTTTTACCTCATTTAAAGATGATTTTAAACTGTTATCAAGAGAAACTAATATCTGTTGTGATTTTTTCTGCGATTCAACAGCTTCGGATTTTAATGCAGTAGCACGATTACTAATTTCTCTTGAAGAAGTAACTCCATCTTCTGATTTGCCAGCAATGTTTTCAACAGCTTTTTCAATCTCTAAAGTAGATGCGTTCATTTCTTCAGTAGCTGCTGAAGTTTCTTCCATTCCAGCAGATAATTGCTCAACGGTTTTAGATATATCTTCTAATTCCATACCTAAACTTGTCATGTTTGAATTGGATTTGTCTACCATCATATTTACAGAGTTAGTGGAGGCGATAACATCAGTTAAGGTTTGTCTAAATTCTTTTCTTGAAATTCCTTCAGCTTTAATTATCTGACCAAATTCATCTTTATCTTCTAAATATTTAGTATAACTATCGTCATACTTAAGATCAAAATCCGCAGTTTTGTTAATTAAGGAAATAGCAACTTTTGCCCTTCTATTAATATTGATTATCAAAGCTATACCTAAAAGTAAGGAAAGGACTAAGGTAGATATAGAAACAGTCATAATTATGTTTTTTACACTTTGTACTGATTTTGCACTATTTAAAATAACCTGCTTACCATAATCATCTAAGATTTCTTCCATTTGGTTTATATTACTTCTAGCTGAATTAAAAGCATCTAAATACTGCTTCTTATCCTTTAAAGTATTGGTTTCAAGATTATATAGATTTGTCCACAAAGTAAAATCTTTATTAAAATTATCATAAAGCTGAAAGACGTTTAAATTTGAATCTTTATGAGTTAAATTTGTTAAATTATCTTTATCTTTGTTCAGTATATCAATTGCTAATTTGACTCTTTCATGGGTCTGCTTTAAATTTCCAGCATAATCACTTTTCAAACCATTGACATCAATATCTTTATCAGGAGCTTCTAATTCTGCTTGAGCATCCAGGGCCTGATAAAAATCTCTATCTGCATTTAGAAGCCAGTATTCACTTTGATGAACTGTATCATACAAGTTTGATACTAATCTTTTATTAATCGAATCAATATCGATCAATGAAAGAGCAGAAACAAAAAATAAAGATATTACTGGTATAAGCAAAATTAAACTCATTTTACCACCTAATTTGATGTTATTAATTTTGATAAATTTAGACATATAATCCCACCCCAAATTTTAATTTTAAAATAAATAAAATGTTTATAAATTTCTTGAAATTCGAACAAAAATTCAGTTACTTCATATAAGATTTTTCGTGCTGTTCCTACAAAGCTTTAATATAAAAACTTGGTTAAATTGTTGTTAAAAAGGAAGTTTAATCCAGTCAATATATAAAAAAATGTGGCGATAAATAAAGTAAAACAGTATAATTATAACTAATCAGCAAAACTTTCGTCGAAATAGGAAAGAGGGGTAAAGAAATGAAACTAAAATGGAGAATTACATTAATAATATCAATAACGCTTCTTATATTTTCTTCACTTCTTGGAGGCATTATTTATTACAAGGTTACAGAAGTAATTAAAATGAAGATATCAAATGAACTTGATACTAATTCAAATATGGGATTGCTTATTTTAGATAAGAAGTATCAGGGAAACTGGAAAGTACAAGATGGAAAACTCTATAAAGGGGATAGTGTTATTAACGAAGATTATTCTGTTATAGATGAAATTAAAGAAAAAACAGGAATGTATGTTACCATCTTTATGGGAGATACCAGAGTAGCTACTAATGTTAAAGACAAGGATGGCAAAAGAAGTATAGGAACAAAAGCTAGTGAAGCGGTTGTTGATAAGGTTATTAAAGACGGAAATTCCTTTGAAGGAAAGGTAAATATACAAGGAATTGATGTACAAGCTAACTATGTACCTTTAAAAGATAAAGATGGTACTGTAGTAGGTATGTGGTTTGTTGGAATAGCTCAAGAAGATGTTCAAAAAGAATTGACAGCTATGGCGATATACATAGGTGGATTTAGTATTGCTGTGATAGTTATAGGTGCATTCATTGCCTTCGGTATAGCAAAGTATATAACTAATGATTTGGAAATACTTAAGAACAAAATTGAAGTGTTTTCATCTGGTGATTTTAGTAGCGAAATCGATAAAAAGGTATTAGGAAGAAAAGATGAAATAGGGAAGATAGGTAAAGCGGTAGCAGGAATGCAGGAGGGTATTGTATCTATAGTACAAAGTGTTATGGAAGAGACTAAATCTATAGAATCTAATATCGAAAATATCAATTCAAGACTAGATAATCTGCAGGTTGACATAGAAAGTATTTCTTCAACAACTGAAGAATTATCGGCAGGACTAGAAGAGACATCCGCTTCAGCTCAAGAGATGAATGAGACTTCTGAAAGAATTGAAGCTTCAATTGAGGAGACTTCGGAGAAAGCGAAGAGTGGTAAAGATGCATCTGAAAAGATAAAGAAAAGAGCCGAAGAGCTTAAGATAAAGGCTGTAGATTCGCAAAGAATAGCACAAGAGATATATGATAAAACTCAAAAAAACATGAATATTTCTATTGAAAAGGCAAAATCAATAGAAAAGATAAAATTACTATCTGAAACCATTCTTACAATAGCTTCACAAACTAATTTATTAGCATTAAATGCAGCGATTGAGGCTGCAAGCGCAGGGGAGGCTGGAAGAGGATTTTCTGTAGTAGCAGAGGAAGTAAGAAAGCTTGCTGAAAACTCGCAAAGCGCAGCAACAGAAATTCAAAGTGTTACAAAATTAGTCATCGATTCCGTGGACAATTTAACTGAAGACTCTAAAAATATGCTTGAGTTTATGGATACTACTGTTTTTAATGATTATAATGTATTCGTTCAAACCGGAGAACAGTATAGAGAAGATGCGGTTTTTGTTGAGAAGCTAGTATCAGATTTTTCAGCAACTTCAGATGAATTGGCAAAGTCAATAAGTAATATGGTGACAACAATAAATGAGATAACTAGTGCTGCTAACGATGGGGCAATGGGTTCAACAAGTATAGCAGAAAAGACGATGGTCATGGTAGAAAGTGTAAATAAGTTGGTTGAAGAAGCAGTATATACGAAGAATAGTTCGGAAAGTTTAGAAAAAAGTATAAGTAAATTTAAAATCTAATAAAGAAGAAAATATATACCACTTCAATCAAAAAGTTCTTTTGATATGAGGTGGTATGTTCATTTTTCTGTAAAGTTTTTATAGTAAAATATTAAGAAATTGATTATTATAAAAATATATTAAATAAACTGCAAAACTTAACTAGATTTTTAGTATTTGGTATAAAGAGGTTGAGTTTGGTTAATTTAATTATTATGAAAGACTAATGAGCAAGTGGAGATTTAAACAATGAAAAAGGATTTTTTACTTGAAGAAGAATTGTATAAGCCTGTTAGGGAATATCTATCAAGCATTGGATATGATGTTAAAGCTGAAGTGGGCAATTGTGATGTTTTTGCTATGAAAGATGATAAAGTAGCAGTGGTAGAGCTTAAAAAAGGTTTGACTATAGAATTATTAGTACAAGCTACTAATAGGCAAAAATTTGCTGATTTAGTTTATGTAGCAATTCCAAAGCCTAAAATTAATTTTTTCAGTAAGAAATGGAAAGATATCTGCAATTTAATAAAAAGACTACAACTAGGGCTCATATTAGTTTCTAAAAAAGATAGTAAGTACGAGGTAAAGATTGCTATAGAACCAGCTCCTTTCGATATAAAGAAAAGCATAAACTCAGGAAAGAAAAAAAGAAATAGGTTAGTGAAAGAATTTAAAGGAAGAACTCTTGAAGATAATGTTGGAGGCAGCAAAGGTAAAAAGCTAATGACAGCTTATAGAGAGCAGTCTATAAAGATAGCAGAGTATATGATGGAAAATGGCCAAACTTCTGCAGCAGATCTTGCTAAGAGTGGATTTAATCACAAAAAAGCCTATTCGATTATTTATAAAAATTATTATGGGTGGTTTAATAAGCTGAATAAGGGAATGTATGAATTAAGTGAAGCGGGAGTAGAGGAGCTTAAGAAAAGAGCTTTATTAACAGGTTAGTTTGATGTCGTCCCAATATTTTATAGTTGGAGCATGAATAATTTAATAGTTGAAGAATACATCTTATAAATAAAACCATGTATAAATAGGAGAATAACACCTTTTATATACATGGTTTTATTTATTTTAATTTATAAGTTTTAATTTTGTAGAACCTTATTACTGTTTTTATATTTTGAAATAACTAGACTTACAAAAATATAGATACAATAACCTACTGCAGCTCCTAATGAGTTTAAAATCAAATCATCTATATCCACAATTCTGCCGAAGGTTAGTCCTGAATAGTTTTCTAAAAATTGCAGTATTTCTATACATAAAGAAACCATTAAACCTAATATAAAACTCTTCTTAATGGAATCTACTTTACTTGTAAGTAAAGGTAGCAGCATCCCCATAGGCATTAACAGAATAAAGTTTCCACCAACATTTCTAATCATAAGTTTAATCTGAAATGCTACTGAAAAATTGTGTTGTCCCATCTGAGAAATCTCCCTGGCTATATCGGTAAATGGAACGTAATTTACGGATATATAATTATCATATGTAGGTGGTGATCCATAAACATATATTGTTATAGGTAAGAGTGTTACCCCAACAACAGCTAAAGCATAAAAAGTGAAAATAAATCTTAGAAGTTCTTTTTTAAAAGATATCTCTTTACCACTTCTTTTACTTAAGAAGATCCTAATACAAAGTACAAATAAGTAAATAGGTATTATAGTTATAAAAAGCAATGTCCCTTTTAATACATATCCCATGACCATATTTCTATACTTCCTTCGAAATTAATTTTGTTGAAACGAAAAATTAACTGTAAAGCTAAAATTAGATAGTGCAAGTACAAAATATTATACCATTAATTGGAGGATTTGTGTATTTATTAAATATAAAACTTATTGTGGTATGAACTGAAATAGTAAAGTTAAACTAGAACAATTGAAAAGTGAATAATATATCCCTTAATCAGTTAAAGATTGTAGGAAGTTATTCAATGTATAAACAATTTGAAAAATTAGAACATTTACTTTAAATTTGGATTTATGTGTTATAATTTCTACGGCTAAACAATGTACATCAATTAATTAAAATATCGGGGGGATAAAAATGTTATTAGTTCCGAAGTCTGTAACCTGCATGAAAGGATATACAAAGGAACAATTTACAAAAGATTTTATATCGGGGATTATAGTTGCTATAATTGCACTTCCTTTATCTATTGCGTTAGCTATTGCCTCAGGAGTATCGCCTGAAAAGGGGCTATACACAGCGATAATTGGTGGATTTATAGTATCACTGCTTGGGGGAAGCAGGGTTCAAATAGGTGGACCTACAGGTGCGTTTGTAGTTATAGTCTATGGAATCATACAAAAATATGGATTAGATGGTCTTATAGTTTCTACTATAATGGCGGGGATTTTCTTAATTATAATCGGTGCATTAAAGCTAGGTAGTTTTATTAAGTTTATACCATCTTCAATTACAACCGGATTTACAAGTGGAATAGCCATAACAATTTTTTCAACTCAAATTAAGGATCTGCTTGGACTCAAGATACAATCAGTACCTTCAGAATTTATAGGGAAATGGGAAGCGTACATCAAAAATATAGGAACTATCAATATATCAAGTGCTCTTATAGCCTTGCTTACACTTGCCATTATAATTGGGTGGCCCAAAATAAATAAAAAGATACCAGGAACTTTTGTTGCTATAATAATAGTAACTATCATTACTGTTGTATTCAATCTTCCAATTAACACAATAGGAAAACAGTTTGGACATATATCTTCTGCTTTGCCAAGTTTCTCAATGCCAAGAATAAATATGAATATGATAAATGAGCTTTTGATGCCATCTTTGACAATAGCTATTCTTGGGGGTGTAGAATCCCTACTTTCTGCAGTAGTAGCAGATGGAATGATTGGTGGAAAGCATCGATCAAATATGGAGTTAATTGCTCAGGGAACTGCGAACATTTTTTCAGCAGCCTTTGGTGGTATTCCTGTCACTGGAGCAATAGCAAGAACTGCCGCTAATGTTAAAAATGGTGGGAGAACTCCTGTTGCAGGAATGGTTCATTCACTTGGATTACTTGTCATACTATTAGTATGCATGCCATATGTAAAGTTAGTTCCAATGTCAGCTTTAGCTGCGGTTTTAGTTATGGTTTCTTACAACATGGGAGAATGGTCTGCTTTTAAGGATATATTTAAAGCACCAAAAAGCGATTATTTAGTTTTCATTGTTACGTTTATATTAACAATTGTACTAGATTTAGTTGTAGCTATTGGTGTAGGTGTGGTTCTAGCTTCGCTATTATTCATGAAAAAGATGGCTGAAGTAACAGAAGTTAAGTACATATTAGATGATGATGCAAGTGAATATGAAGAAAGCTTTATAAATGACCAGGAGAGTTTAGAAGAAGGTATTGCGGTGTTTGAAATTACAGGGCCATTTTTCTTTGGAGCTGCAAATAAGTTTGTAAGTGCCATAAAAGAAATGGGAGCTCCGCCTAAAACCTTGATAATAAAGATGAGTAAAGTTCCATACATGGATTCTACTGCATATCACTCTTTCGAAATGCTCATTGATATATGTAAAAAGAGTGATACAAAGCTTAAGATTATAGAGGTACAGGAACAGCCGATGAAAATGCTCAGAAAATATGGCTTTATAGATATTATCGGCCAAGAAAATATATGTGAAAGCATAGAACAATCTATGTTTGAAGAAAATGAAAAGGTAAGCTAAAGGAGGATGTGAAAAATATAGCTATTCTTTTTCGTGGGCCGCTCGTGGAATGCCAAGCGCGGTGTAGCGAAACCTATAGAATAGCTTTTTTCACAGCCTCCTAAGGATGAAATTAAAAGGTGGTCTAGAAGTAAATTATTATTTTACTTTTAGACCACCTTTTAGTTTGATAAATCCATAGATAATATTGTTGAAATTGATGTGGGCTACATAAGTCAAACTCATTCAAGTATAAAAGTTTGCTACTTTAATTTACTTAAATTTATTTGTTCCCCAAACTCCAGTGAGTATAAGTATAGATCCAATAAAATGATATATATGAAAGCTTTCTTTCAAAATTAAAACACCAGCAACTATTGAAACTATTGTTGACACATTGGAGAAAACAGACATTTTTGAAGCTTGAATCTTTGAAAGAGTAAAATTGGTTAAAAAGTACGCGATTACGGAAGATATTATTCCTAAATATAAAATAGAAATTATAAAGGTTTTGTTTTTTAGAGGGTCAAAATAGTGGTGGATATCTCCGTTGATAGATACATCTATCAAGTTCATTATAGTAAAACAAAGTGCTGCAAAAAACATCATAAAATATGTGATTTCAACTGGAGTATAATACTTGGACACTTTCCTTGATATTATTGTGTAAAAGCCAGCTGAAGTAACTGCTCCAAGCAATAATAATATACCTAGAGGAGAAGTTTCTTGTCCACCAGTACTGCTCATAATCCCGATTAATGCAACCCCAAGTACAGAAATTATTATAAAAACAACTCTTGTTACAGAAGGGACTTCATTTAATATATAAACACCCAATAAGGTTACTGCTATTGGAATTAAAGAGAGCATAAGTCCAGAAACCGATGAAGAAGCATTTTTAACACCGAAAGTTTCAAATATAAAGTATACTACTGGCTCTGCGAGTCCTAGGATAAGCAACCCGCCTAGAGGTTTATTTCTATAATCTACTTTTAATATTCTAAAGATTATTAATACAGTCATAACCAAAAAGGCAAGTAAAAAACGAAATGATACAAGCATAAAAGGGCTTGCTACAGTAAGGGCTTGTTTTGAAAATAAGAAACTAAGACCAAAAATTATGGAACTAATTGATACTGAGATATAAGGTAATAAAGTATTTTTCTTGTCCATTAAATATAATCTCCTTAAAGTCAAAATATATATAAATATATTAATGTATATTTGCAAACTCTATAAATGTATTATTGCATGATTAAAATCATACTTTTAAGCAACTAATAATCACAAGAATTCATTATATTTTAATAGAGTAGCTGTGTCAAATATAGGCTGATTTATGAAGTAATACATTTATATGCAATAAAAAGGGGTTATACAATGAAGAATATTTTAAAAGTATTTAAAAGAGATATGAAAAGTATAGCAAAAAATCCTATTGCGTTATTAATCGTTGGAGGATTATGTGTTATTCCGTCTCTATATGCATGGGTGAATATAAAAGCCTGCTGGGATCCCTATGAAAACACAAGTACTATACCGGTGGCTGTGGTAAATAATGATAGAAAAATAATATATAAAGGAAAAGAAATTAATATAGGTGAAGAGGTAGTTAAAAAGCTAGAGGGTAACAAAAAGATTGGATGGACATTTGTAAATTCTAAAGCTGCAAGTCTAGGGGTGGTTGACGGAACATATTATGCTGTAATTGAGATACCAGAAGATTTTTCTTCAAGCTTTATAAGTGTTTTATCAGATAAACCTAAAAAGCCTGAAATAAACTATAAAGTAGATACAAAGGCAAACCCTGTAGCTACAAAGATTACGGGGGTAGCTAAAAATACATTGACAGAGGAGATTACTACAAACTTCGTAGAGACTGTTAATGAAACTATATTTTCATCATTAAATGATGTAGGACAAAATGCTGAGAAAAATAAGCAAGACATTATAAAATTAAAAGATAATATAATCAACATGAATAAAAATATGGAGCTAATTCTCAGTACCCTACAAAACATTAATACTAGATCGGGAGATTTAAGTAAGTTTTTAACTGAAATAAAATCAACGATGCCGTCAATAAGCAGTGGGCTCGATTCTGTGATAGAAAGCAACGAAAATAATAAAAATTTAATTAAATCTACTCAAAACTCAATGAATAGTTCTTTTGATTCTATTAATATGACTCTGAATAATTCACAGGCTTCAGTTTATAGGATTCAAGCTTCGATGAAAGATATGAATGCTGTAGCCTCTGATACTACAAGTGCTGAAGCTAATTCAATTATTGGTAAGGTCACTATGGAAGTAGGTAATATAAGCAATGGAATTAGTTCTACTGTAGATTTTCTTCAAAAGGTAAATGAAGCAAGTCCGAGTGGTGAAGTTACTAAAATGATTGCATCCTTAAAAAATATTCAAACTTCATTAAATGATGAAAAAAGTAGATTAGAAAGTGCAAGAACACAGTTAAATGAAGCAAATAAAATTAATAAAAATATGTTTGATTCTATAAATAACGGAATAGCTGATATAAATATTGAAATTATTAACGCATCTAAACAGTACAATACAAGTGCTAGAACTTCGTTAAATGCTATTTCTAATAATCTAATAACATCTACAAATGATGCAACTGATTTACTAAAGTCAGCTCAAAACCTTAATAGTCAAATAGATAAACTAATGAATACAGCAATTGATGGAACCAATCTAGCTAATAAGGTATCAGGTGACATGAATTATAGACTTGTTGAATTTAAAGATACTATAAGTAAGCTTAGTGAGAAGCTACAGCTTGTAAATAATAATGATCTTGTTCAAATAATAAGTATCTTGCAAAGTAATCCTAAATTTATGGGGGATTTTATAGCTGATCCTATTAATTTAAGAGAAGAAGCAATAAATGCAATACCTAACTATGGTTCGGCGATGGCACCTATATACACTGTTCTAGCTTTATGGGTTGGATGCTTACTACTAACATCTTTATTAAAAACCTCCGTAGTAGCTTTTGAAGGTAGTGAAAACATATCACTGAGAGAAAAACATTTTGGTAAAATGCTTACATTTGTTACCTTAGCATCAATACAGGCTTTTATTGTGTCAGTAGGAGATAAGGTATTGCTGAATGTGTATACAGTTAGCACAGCTTTAATGATAATTTTTGCAATTGTATCATCTATAACCTTTGCTATAATAACCTTCACTTTAGTTTCTATATTAGGTAATATAGGTAAAGCTATAGCGATAGTATTTATGATAATTCAATTAGCTGGTAGTGGAGGAACATATCCGATTCAGGTAGATCCTTTGATTTTTAGAATACTTCAACCTCTATTTCCTTTTACTTATAGTGTAGGAGGTTTTAGAGAGGCAATAGCTGGCCCACTAATAAGTAGTGTGGTACTAGACTTTACTGTATTAATAATTATAGCAATAGTATTTATTTTGATAGGATTCTTTTTCAAAGAACCTTTGCACAATAAAATTCATAAGTTTGAGATGAAATTTGAAGAGTCTGGCATTGGTGAGTAAGAATTTAAGGAGAGAATTATGAGGAAAGTTTTTAAAGTATTTATTAGGGATTTGAAAAGTATATTTAAAAATCCTGCTGCTTTAGTTATTGTAATAGGATTATGTATTTTGCCATCTCTTTACGCTTGGATAAATATAAAGGCTTGCTGGGACCCTTATGCAAATACAGGAAATCTCCCAGTGGCTATAGTAAACAGTGATGAAGGAACAACCTTTAATGGTAAAAATATAAATGCTGGTGAGCAAGTTGTTGCTGAATTAAAGAAAAACAAATCAATTGGCTGGGTATTTGTAGATCAGTGGCAAGGCAACTATGGATTAAATGAAGGCAAATATTATGCTTTAATAGAAATTCCTTCAGACTTCTCAAAGGGACTTGTTAGCCTTACTACAGTTACTCCAAAGAAGCCAGATATAATATATAGAGTTAACCAAAAGTTAAATGCAATAGCAGCAAAAATTACAAATGCAGCTAAGGAGCAAGTGGCAAAAAATATTAAAAGCAATTTTGTAGATACTGTAAATAAAGAAGCGCTTAAAACTATAAATTCTGTAGGTGAAGAGTTTAATATAAATAAAGCACAAATAATCCAAATTAAGAATACAATGACAGAAGCAAATGGTGATATAGATGCAATAAAGAAATACATAGCAGAAGCAAATTCTAACTCTGAACAGCTTCAAAAATATTTAGGTGATGTAAAAACAAAATTACCAAGGATAACAGAGCAAATAAACAGTTTACAAAAAGCTACTGAGGCCAGTAAAGAGCTTACTATAGCTACTAAGCAAAGCATAAGTTCACTGGCTTCAACTTTAAACAATGACATAGGAAAGATTCAAAGTATAAACAATCAAAATCAAAATCTTCTAAAGAAATTAAAAGATATAAATAATGGAACAAGTACAGATAATATCATTAGAGTAATAGGAGATATGGCTAGCATAATGGATGGTGCAGATAAACTAGTAGATGCTGATATTAAAAGTTTGGAGGCAGTAAATGAAAGTCATCCAAACAGTCAGATTACTGCAATTATAAACTCCTTGAAAGCTTTAAAGGTTGTAATTGGTGTAGAGAAAAATAATCTAGATAGTTTAAAAACATCAATAAATAGTAGTGCGTCTAAAGAAAACATAAATACATCTTTAGATAACCTCACTAAAATAAGTAACGATTTGTCTAATCAAGTAGTTAGTGTATCCAATGGTTTTTATTCAAATGGAATTTCTCTTTTAAATGGCATTGCAGATAGTATGACAGCAAGTTTGGATAACATGAATTCAATATTGGAGTCTACCAAAGTCATAGTTCCTCAGCTAGATGCACTTGCCAACTTTGGTATAGCAAGTAGTAAAGCATCAGTACAACAAGCTAACGATTTAAGCAACAAACTCTCTGAATTACAAGTAGAATTAAGCAAATTAAGTGATAAAATGAAAGATTTAAGCAATGATAACATAGATCAAATAATTAAGCTTATGAAAATGAATCCTGATGAGATAGCTGGTTTTATTTCTTCTCCTATAAATGTAAATGAGACAGATGTATATGATGCTGGAATATTTGGTGTTGGACTCACTCCATTTTATACAGTATTAGCTATATGGGTTGGAGCATTATTATTATCATCTTTACTCACTGTGGAGGCAAGAGACTTTGAAGATGGAGAAAGATTAAATTTTATGCAAAGGCATTTTGGGAAAATGTTGTTATTCCTCATAATATCTATGATTCAAGCTGTAATAGTTACTTTAGGGGATAAATACATTTTAGGGGTAAAAGCAGCAGATATGAGACTTATGATTATATTTGCATTAGCATCTGCGATAACTTTTACAATTATAATTTTTACTCTAGTCTCAATATTCGGTAACGTAGGAAAAGCGATAGCAGTTATAATAATGGTATTTCAAATTGCGGGAGCAGGTGGTATATATCCAATACAAACAAATCCCAAGATATTCGGTATATTGCAGCCTTTATGGCCTTTTACCTATGCAATAAATGGATTTAGAGAGGCTATAGCAGGTCCAATATGGAATACTGTTTATAAAAACTTAATTTCACTATCTATGTTTGCTTTAATTTTTATTATGCTTTCAGTGCTTAAGAAACCATTTCATAAATTAACTGAATTCATGGAACATAAATTTAAAGAAGCTGGAATCTAATATCAAAGAGTACATTTTTTATCATAATTTATCTTCTTGGTGGGGTTTATAGATCTATTTTGGAAAGCATATTATGAGTAAAAGCTGTTGTAGCAAGCATAGCAAAAGCTGACATGTCAATGTGTATAGAAAAAAATAAGAAGAAATGTAAAAATATAAATTAATTACATACAAAGGTGGTATAATGGATTATAAGGTAATACTTGAACATTTATCTAGACTTCTAATAGCTTCTTTTTGTGGGATACTAGTAGGCTGGGAACGAAAAAGCAGAATGAAGGAAGCAGGTATTAGAACTCATTTTATTGTGGCCTTAGGAGCTGCTTTGATGATGATAATCTCAAAGTATGGATTTCAGGATTCAGAAGCGTTTCTAAAAGTCCCAATAGACCCCACAAGAATAGCAGCTCAGATTGTTAGTGGTGTTGGTTTCCTAGGAGCAGGAGCTATTTTTATGCAAAAAAATACTATTAGAGGTCTTACAACTGCAGCTGGAATTTGGGTAACAGCAGGTATAGGAATGGCTGTTGGTGCTGGAATATACTCTGTTGGGTTCGCGGCCACCATAATAATTATTATAGGGCAAACTGTTTTACATGCAGACTATAAATGGTTATCATCACCAAAGGCTGTGCCGGTAAATATTACGGCGACAAATCAAGAAAAAGTGGTTAAGGACATAAATGAGAGACTAAAAAGTAATGGGATTACCATTCTAAAAATAAAGATTATCAAAAGACATGAAGATGAACTTATAGATTTAAAGATGATTTTGAAAGTAAATCCATCTATTACACCTATTGATATTGTAGATATAATTGAAAGTGATAAAAATGTAAGGTCTGTAGAAGTTTAACTTTCATCCATACGGATATAGTGTATTAATATATGTTTCCATTATGAAAACTTAATTTTATAAATACAAAAGATTTAAATCAAAAAGCGATAAAGTTAGTATTTGTATTTAAAAACAAGTACTAACTTATGGGAGGAGATAAATTATGAATTATTTTGAAGAAAGTCTTAAGG
Source organism: Clostridium yunnanense (assembly GCF_016595795.1). Taxonomy (GTDB): domain Bacteria; phylum Bacillota; class Clostridia; order Clostridiales; family Clostridiaceae; genus Clostridium_AR; species Clostridium_AR yunnanense. Next base: position 202,699 of record NZ_JAENHN010000053.1, on the reverse strand, counting down.
TACATGAAGCACATAAAGGGAAAATAGAAGTTATCTCTAAGTTGAAAGTAGAAACAAGAGATGATTTAAGTCTTGCATATACTCCAGGAGTTGCCGAACCATGTAAGAAAATACATGAAAATAGAGATGATGTATATAAATATACAGCAAAAGGCAATTTAGTAGCTGTTGTAACTGATGGAACAGCAGTATTAGGACTTGGAGATATAGGTCCTGAAGCTGGACTACCTGTTATGGAAGGAAAAGCTATATTGTTCAAGGAATTTGCAGGTGTAGATGCATTTCCAATTGCTTTAGCATCTAAAGATCCGGATGATATTGTAAAAGCAGTAAAGCTAATTGCTCCAGGGTTTGGTGGCATTAACTTAGAAGATATATCTGCACCAAGATGCTTTGAGATAGAAGAAAGATTAAAAAAAGAGTTAGACATTCCAGTATTTCATGATGACCAACATGGAACTGCTGTAGTTGTTCTTTCTGGTGTAATTAATGCATTAAAAATAGTTGGAAAGAATATAAAAGATATAAAGGTGGTAGTAAATGGAGCTGGAGCTGCTGGTACTGCTATAGCTAAATTGTTATTATCACTTGGAGTTAAAAACCTTATTGCATGTGATAAGGTAGGAATTTTATATGACGGAATTGAGAATGTAGATTATGCAAAGAAAGCTTTAGCTAAGATATCAAATCCTGATAAAATACAAGGAAGTCTAGCTGATGCTTTAGTAGGAGCTGATGTATTTATAGGGGTATCTGCACCAGGAATATTAAAGGCAGATATGATTAAAAAAATGAATAAAGACTCTATAGTTTTTGCAATGGCAAATCCAGTACCAGAAATAATGCCAGATGAAGCAAAAGAAGCAGGAGTAAAAGTTATCGGAACAGGAAGATCTGATTTTCCAAATCAAATTAATAATGTCTTAGCTTTCCCAGGAATATTTAGAGGAGCATTAGATGTAAGAGCTAAGGAAATAAATGAAGAGATGAAGATTGCAGCAGCATATGCTATAGCGAACTTTGTAAAAGATGAAGAATTGACACCTGATAACGTGATTCCAAGTGCCTTAGATAAAGAGATAGCTAAGGTAGTTGCAGATGCAGTTGCAAAAGCAGCGAGAGAAACAGGAGTTGCTAGAGTTTAACATAATATAAAATCAATAATAAAATTAAAAATATGTCTAGCTTAAGATAGACATATTTTTTACTGTGAAAAAACCATATTTATGAATTGAAAAAGCATATATTGGGGGTTAGATATATGGGAAAAAGAATTTTGGTATTAGATACAACGTTAAGAGATGGAGAGCAGGTTCAAGGTGTAAAGCTTAACTTATATGAAAAGTTAAAAATTGCAGACCAATTAAAAAACTTAAATGTAGATATAATTGATGCAGGCTTTCCGGCTAGCTCAAAACAAGATTTTAAAACTGTAGAAACTATAGCTAAAAAGCTTGGAAGTTATACTTCAATATCTGCAATAGCTAGGGCTGTAAAGGATGATATTGATTTAGCATATAAATGCTTGAAGTTTGCTGACAATCCACTAATTCATATATCACTTGGGGTATCAGATATACATATTGATAAGAAGCTTAGAAAGACTAGAGAACAGATATTACTCCAAAGTGAAGAAGCTATAAAATATGCTAAAAGATTTTGTGATGATATTCAGTTTTCCTTTGAGGATTCAATAAGAGCAGACTTTGAGTATCTTTGGAAAAGTATTGAAAATGCTGTAAATGCAGGTGCAACAATAGTCAATATAGCAGATACAGTTGGATTTGGAGTACCTGAAGAGTTTGGGGATCTAGTTAATAAAATAAATTATCGTTTGAAGAACTTAAATGATAAAGCACTACTTAGTGTACATTGTCATAATGATATGGGGCTGGCAACGGCTAATACACTTGCAGCTATAAAGAATGGTGCTGATAAAATTGAAGGAACCATAAATGGCGTAGGTGAGAGGGCTGGTAATGCAGCTTTAGAAGAAGTTGCGATGACACTTAAAGTTCGTGAAGAGTATTATAAATCATATACTAATTTAATAACTACAGAGTTGAAGAAAACTTCAAGTTTAGTTAGTTATATAATGGGATTAGATGTAGCCTCAAATAAGGCGATTGTAGGAGCAAACGCTTTTAAACATTCTTCTGGAATTCATAAAGCTGGAGCAATTAAGAGTCGAGACGTATATGAAATAATTCATCCAGAAGATATAGGTAGAGAGGATTCTGATATAATCTTAACAATGCACTCAGGTAGAAGTGAGCTTAAGGATGCACTAATTAAGATGGGATTTGAAAGGTTTACTGATGAAGAGTTTAATCATATATTTGATAAGTTCCAAGAAATTGTGGAACTAAAAAAAGAGGTATATGACTATGATATTTACTTTCTTATAGAAGATATAGTTGAAGATAACACCTATTTAGGTGATGAAATAATTGAAAAACGAAAAAATCTTTATGAACTATTAGATTTACAGGTTATAAGTAATAGTATCTTTCCTTCTGCAAGTGTTAAGCTTAAGAGAGGTGACAAGATATATAAAAAAAGTAGTATAGGGAACGGTGCTGTAGATGCCTTATACACAGCTATAAAAGAAGTGACTGAATTAGACGTTGATTTAAGAGAATACAAGATAAGCAGTATATCTAGAGGTAAAGAGGCTTTAGGAAAAGTAACAATTAACTTAAGCCATAACAAAAAGAATTATATATCTAGAGCTATTGATACTGATATAATAAAGGCTAGTGCTATGGCCTTTATTAATGCTTTAAACAATATACTTATGGATAAAACAAAAACTAATTAAATTCTAATAGCTAGCTCATAGAGCGTCTCCTGTATAACCAATTAATTTCAACAATATTCTTAAATATAACTATAATAAATAAAAAAGCTGCTTATAATAAAGCAGCTTTTCCTCACATTCATGAGTAAAGGCAGATGCGTTAAAAAGTTTGCTTTAGCGACTTTTTTTATTGAGTATATGCTGATATACATGAATATTTAGGTAAAAAGAAAAAAAGTTATATTATATGCCATATATTATGTAGAAAACTACAAAAATTAGTGTATAATTTAAATCGAGAACAAATGTTTTGTGAGGATGAAAAGGAATGTATACCATTATTGATTTAATAGACAAGCTTATCGCTATAGAAAGAAATTCTGAAGAGGGTTATATAATACTTAGTGAAAGTAAAGAGTTGAGTGAAAGAGTACGAATAATTGCAAAGGTTTTCGCAAAAAGACACAAAAGACATGCTGATAAATATGCCGACATAAAAACAAAGATTGATGCTAATGTAAATATAGAGATAGACTTTTTTACTTATGACAAAGCTGTTAAATTGATATACGAATTTGTAAAATTAAAGAAGACTAATGTAGTTTATGTAAATGGGAAAGATCTTGTAGACACAGCTCTGAGATTTCAGAAAGAAGGGTTGGCCTTACTGCTAAGTATACATGGGCTTTTGATAAAATCCCATACCGATCCAGGAACTGAAAACTATAAGATACTGTTAGATATAATTGATGAAGAAAAGAAGCAGATAAGAGATTTAGAAAAATTTAAAAATGAAAGCGCTTAATTGCTTTAGAAGGTATGTTATTGAACTTGTTTGTTTAAATAATATGCCTTTTAATTTTTATAAAATTTATTTTTAGGTGCTGTTAAAGCACGGTGTTGAAATTAATTTCAACAGTATTCTTAAACATAGTTTATTATTAAAATGTGTGATGAAATATGTTATATACTGGTATTTGGTAATGCTTTTTTGCTAATATAAGTATATTTTAATTTAAAAATTCATTTAATATTGTAAATTCCTCTAAAAGGAATTGATAGATTATATAGAGAATATATATCTGTGCGTAGAATTTAGATTAATTAGTGTTCTTCTTAGTACAGTAAAGAAGTAAGTAGTCTAAAATTTATGCAGATAGAATTGAATCCGTTTAGTTTCAAATGTAAACAAAAGATAAAGTTTAGTTTTGGTGTATACGTTCTCTAAAATTTTTTAAATTTATTACTTTTAATTTAGGAGGAAAATATGTCTATCAAAAAAAGATTACCTTTAATAATGATTTTGTTATTAATTATGGCTATAGGAGCACTTTCAGTAGTTACTTATAATAACATGTCAAAGGCACTAATGAATCAAAGTGATGGTGAGATGAAGTCTTTAACAACAGAAGGAGTTAAAACTCTTGAAGCGTTAATAGAAAAAGAGAAGAAAGCAAATGATATGTTGGCAACTAAAAGTGAGTTTAGAGATATTCTTACTAGAAAAGGGAATGGAGAAGATTCAGAGGAACTAACGCAAAAGATTACAGATACTAATAATTGGCTAAGAGAGTATGTAAGAAATCAAACGAGTCTAGATAATGTTTTTGTAATTGATAAAAATTTTAGTGGTGTGTTGGACGGAAATTTCAACATGGGAGCAGAATATGATAATGAGGAGTTTGTGAAGACTGTTTTATCAGGAAAAACTGTTATAAGCAGCTCGATAACATCAAATTCTACAGGAAAAAGAATAATAGTATTTGCAACCCCTATATTGAGAGACGGAAATGTTATAGGAGCAGTAGGGTCTGCTGTAACTTGCGAAAGTCTTTCGAATTACTTAAAGGATTTAAGAGCTTCGTCTTCGCCATCAAGTTATTTATATATTGTAGATGGTACTGGAAACATAGTTTATCATCCTGATGATAAGAAGATAGGAAAGCTTGTAGAAAATGAAAAAATAAAACAAGTGGTTAACGAAGTGAAGAATGATTCAAACCTAAAGGGTCAAAAGGTTCAGTATACATATAATAAGGCTGAAAAAGTAGGCTATTATGAATTGATTTCAGGAATGAATTGGATTGTTGTTTTATCAGCTGATAAAGCAGAGGTAATGCAACCAATAACTGATATGATGAAAATGTACATAGTAATGGCTGCAATAATAATTGTTATATCTGCAGCTATTGGAATTGCAGCGTCACATAGGATTACATCTTCAATTTTAGATATAACTAAATTAGTAAATGATACTGCAGAGCTTAATCTTGTATATAATAAAAGATATGAAAAGTATGAAAGATATAAAGATGAAGTTGGGCTTATGTTCAAGTCAGTAACAAGCACAAGGAAAATATTGAGAGAGTTAGTTCAAAATCTTACCGAAGTATCAAACAAAATAAATGAAAATGCAATACTAGTAGAAGATATGACAAAAAACTTAAAAGCTTATGCGGATGAAACTTCTTTAGAGACAGAAACCTTATCTGCCAGTATGGAAGAGAGTGCAGCTACAGTTGAGGAGATATCAGCATCTTCTAGTGAAGTTAGCAATGCAATAGAAGTAATCTCAGAAAGAGCATCAGAAGGAAGCCTTCTAACAAACGATATTTCAGAAAGATCTAAAATTCTTAAAGATAGTTCTGTCAGTTCAGGTAAAAATGCTAAAGATATCTACTCTAGTGTTAGGGACCAGTTAGAAGCAGCTATAAAGAAGTCAGAGGCAGTAAAGCAGATTGAAGTGCTTGCTCAATCAATTTTAGAGATTACGGAGCAAACTAATTTACTTGCACTTAATGCAGCCATAGAAGCTGCAAGAGCAGGGGAAGCAGGAAAAGGTTTTGCAGTTGTTGCTGATGAAGTAAGAACCTTAGCTGAACAGTCAGGAAGTACTGCTTCTAATATTCAAAACATAGTAAAGACTGTAAATTCCTCTGTTAAAGATTTAAATAATCAAGCTTTAAGAGTATTGCAATTTATAGATACTCAGGTTTTAAATGACTATGAAAGCTCATCAAAATCCTCTGAGCAGTATAATTTGGATTCTATTAAAGTAAATAATATGATGTTGGAATTTAGTGCAACATCAGAAGAATTAACGGCAACCATTGAAAATATATCTACTGCTATAATCGACATCTCCGCAACGGTAAGCAACGGTGCAGCAGGAATTACAAGTATAGCAACTAAAACTTCAGAAGTTGTAGATAAGGTTAATATAATAGAAAATAGTGTTTTAAGAAGCAAAGAAAGCGCAGAAAGTCTAAGAGAAATAATATCTAAATTTAGATTGTAGTACATAGACTGCATTTTTAATTTGTTAAATAATTGGGAAAATTCATAGGAATATATTTATGGTTCATTAAAGTTTTTAAAAAAGTAGTGCAAATATAATAGTATTATTACAAATGTTACAAATATATGAACTAACTATTAACCTGTGTTTACAATTCTTTACAAATAATGTATAATATCAATAATATGAGAGTGTATCTAGGGTTCCGGTATATGTAGATGTACGACTGGTCCGAGCGATACAGGATTTTTTCTACACTTTTAGGACAAAAGCCTAAAGGACGAGTCTCGAGATGAGATTTGTCTTTTGGGCTTTTTTTTACTGTATAAGAAAATATGAAATTTTTATGTCGGTTCAACCTTAATATTTCGTTGATTTTAGAAGTTTTTATGTTTATACAGTAAAAAAATAAAACTTATTCGCCCGCCAAATTTTCCTTATATGCATTCGGAAAGGCAGATGCGTTAAAAAAGCCCACTGAAGAAGATCGCTTCAGCGACTTTTTTGTTTTAACACTGTGTTGAAATTAATTGGCCATTCCATCTGAAAAAACCATTTAATTCTAATAGCTCGCTCATAGAGCATCTCCTGCATAACCAATTAATTTCAAAAGTATCATTAAAGCATAGCTTGAATTTTATATAAAAATCAATGAAGGAGGTAGTATAAGTGGAAATAATTACAGTAAGAAACTTGTACAAAAAGTTTAAAGTTAAAACTAAGGAGCCAGGATTAAAAGGAAGTTTACGTTCAATTATCTCTCCAAGCTATCGGGAAATTGAAGCAGTAAATAATATTTCCTTTAGTGTTCAGAAGGGAGAGATTTTGGCTTTCATTGGTCCAAATGGTGCAGGAAAGTCAACAACTATAAAAATGATGACAGGCATACTTCATTCTAGTAGTGGGCACATTGAGGTTGCTGGAATGAATCCTGCGAAGGAGAGAAAGCAGTTAAGCTATAACATAGGAACTGTTTTCGGCCAGAAATCACAGCTGTGGTTTCACCTCCCTCCAATAGATAGTTTTAATTTATTAGGTAATATCTATGATATGGATAAAAACAAACTTAAAAGAAGGATAAACTATCTAAAAGAAATATTTGAGATAGAGGAACTTATGGATATACCTGTTAGAAAGCTTTCTTTAGGTCAGAGAATAAGATGTGAAATAGCAGCATCCATACTTCATGAGCCAGAAATAATATTTTTAGATGAGCCTACAATAGGATTGGATGTTGTAGTTAAGCAGAATATAAGAGATTTAATTATTAAGTTAAATAGTGAAGAAAAAACAACGATATTTTTAACCTCACATGATTCTGGAGATATAGAACAGCTATGTAAAAGAGCTATAATAATAAATCATGGAGAAATAGTATTAAATGAAAGCATAAAGGATCTTAAGCATAATTATTTAAATAAGAAAGTTATTAATATAAAGTATGATGCCTCAGTAAACATAATGGATAAAGATCTTAATATAATAAAAAATAAGGAAAATGCCTTAAAAGTTGAAGTTGATACATCAAATCAAGATATAGAAGTTGTTTTAAATAATCTAATAAATAAAGGAAGAGTAAAGGATATAACAATATCAGATCCTTCGTTAGAAGATATAATCTCTCATATATATAGATCTAATAGGGGAGGGGAAGTTCATGCGGCTAATTTATAAGTATCTACAAATATCAAAGATAAACATGTCTAACAACTTAGTTTACTTTTGGAATTTTATAAGCAAAAACTTATTCTTCGTATTTATAATGTTTATATATTTGATGCTTTGGAAGAACGTATATGGTAGCAAGGGCAATACAATAGCGGGATTTAGCTTAAATCAAATGATATGGTACTTGATATTTACAGAACTTGTAACCTTATCACGAACGGATATACATCTTCAAGTAAATGATGATGTAAAGACAGGTAATATAGCATATCTATTAAATAAACCTTATAATTACATCGCATATTGCTTTTCGTATTTTATAGGAGAATTAGGAATTAAACTGTTAACAAATGGTCTTATAGGAATAATAATTGGAGTGATATATGTAGGGCCGCTTAATAGCTTCAACTTAGTTTCTCTGCCTTTTATATTCATATCATTGGTGGTGGGTTGCATAATAAATTTTTTCATTTATATAACTATAGCGCTAACCTCATTTTGGTTTGAAGACAATAATGCTTTCTTTTGGATTTACTCAAAACTTATCTTTACATTAGGCGGAATGCTTATGCCTATAGAACTTTTCCCAAAATGGCTAAAGAATATCTCTAATTTTCTTCCTTTTTCTTACGTAACTTATGTACCTGCAAAATTAGCAGTTAATTTCTCTTTTTATGATTTTTCAAGGCAGTTTATGCTTCAACTTTTGTATCTTGGTATATTTATCTTCCTGTCAGCAGCAATGTATAGAAAGGGGGCAAGAAATCTAAATGTTAATGGAGGTTAGAAAATCAATAAAATTAATATTATATTATTTTAAATTCAACCTATCTGCCGTAATGGAATATAGAGTGAGTTTTTTAGTACAAGTTTTTGGAATGATACTAAATAATTCTGCGTTTATATTTTTCTGGTGGGTATTATTTAATAATGTAAATTCTATAGGAGGCTATGGGTTTAAAGATGTTATGATGCTTTGGTCTATAATGTCCACTAGTTTTGGAGTAAGCTTTTTGGTTTTTGGTAACGTAGGAAATATAACAAAAATGATACTAAATGGAGAATTAGATACTTATCTACTTCAGCCGAAAGATGCTCTTATAAACATACTATGTTCTAAAACAATAGTTTCAGCATGGGGAGATACTCTGTATGGAGTAATATTATTTATTATCATGAATGGCTTTCATATCAAAAGCTTTATGTTGTTCATTCTGTTCTGCATCACTGGAGCTCTCATATTTGCTTCAGTACTTATAACCTGTCATAGTTTTAGCTTCTATGCAGGCAATTTAGATAGTTTAGCTCAACTTGTAACTGAATTCATGATTAGTTTTTCAATATATCCAGAAGGTATTTTTAAAGGAGCAATAAAATATGTGCTTTATACAGCTATCCCAACAGTATTCATGGTTTATATTCCAGCAGAAATTGTAATAAATTTTTCTTTGATAAAAGCGCTAGAAGTTTTAGCAGTTACAGTAGTATGGATAACTATTGCCTATGTAGCATTTTACAATGGACTTAAGAAGTATGAGTCAGGTAATTTGATTATAAACAAACTATAGAAGTACAACTTAATTATAAAATATAGCCTATATTTGAGTTGCTCATCGATAAAACTAAATATTATTTTAATTAAACTATATTAAAATGCTACTGTTATTTTATAATAATTGTAGCATTTTTTATTCTTTAGAAATAAGTCGCTTCTGTGATTATTGGCTAATAATTATTTGCAGAAGTTAATATTTAAACAAAAGAATAATGCAAGTTATAGTAATTAATAACAGATGTAAGGACAAGAAGTTTGGAGAATGAAGTTATGCTATAATTAAAAAGGATAGCATAATCCTAAGAATATTTTTAAAGCTTTTTAGAGCCTAAAGCTGAATTTAAAAATATAAATTATGTTAGTAAGTTATACAGTGAAAAAATGGGATATAATTTTAGATGGGATTTTTTACAAGAGTTATGTTTTTATATAGGAGGAGTAACATCAGAAATGAATTTAGATTTAGATATGAATACAAAAGATTTTAATGATAGAGCTTTAGAAGTTTTAAATAAATACTATGGATATAGTTCTTTTAGACCTGGGCAGAAGCAGATTATAGATGAAATTTTAAATGGTAATGATGCTGTAGCCATTATGCCAACAGGTGGAGGAAAGTCTATATGTTATCAAGTTCCTGCAATGATTGTAGAAGGACTTACAATTGTCGTTTCTCCTTTGATATCACTTATGAAGGATCAAGTAGATGCAATTAGAGATATAGGAATCGAGTCAGCATATATAAACAGTACCTTATCGAGTAGAGAGATAGATGAGATTTTTCAATTAGCATTGGAAGGAAATTTGAAAATACTATATGTTGCTCCAGAAAGACTTGAAACTTCACAGTTTTTGGACTTAGTATCTAAAGTTCAGGTTGGTTTAGTAGCTATTGATGAGGCGCATTGTGTATCACAGTGGGGACATGATTTTAGAACTAGCTACAGGTTTATCAAAAGTTTTATAAGTATATTAAAAGTAAGGCCTATAGTAGCAGCGTTTACTGCAACTGCTACAAATGAAGTAAGAGAAGATATAATAAAACTTTTAGGGTTAAGAGAGCCTAAGGTTTTCATATCTGGATTTGATAGAGCAAATATAAAGATAAAAGTCGTTAAAGGTGTTAATAAAAAGAAATATATTGTTGACTTCATAAAGAAGAATATTGATTCAGCTGGAATTATATATGCTGCTACCAGAAAAGAAGTGGATTCTCTTTATGAGCAATTAAGTGGTAAAGATATAAGTTGTACTAGATATCATGCGGGACTAGGTGATGAAGAGAGAAGCAAGAATCAAGAAGATTTCGTTTATGATAGATATAATGTAATGATTGCTACAAATGCTTTCGGGATGGGAATAGATAAACCTAATATTCGATATGTTATTCATTATAACATGCCTAAAAATATAGAAGGATATTATCAGGAGATTGGTAGAGCAGGAAGAGATGGGGAAGAGAGTGAGGCTATACTTTTATTTTCTCCCGGAGATATACATACACAAAAGTATATTATCGATATTGGAACTGGTAATGAATCACGAAAAGTTAACGAATATAAGAAACTTCAAAGCATGACTGATATGGTATATAGTAATGATTGTTATAGAAAATATATACTGAATTATTTTGGTGAACAATATGATAAACACTGTAACAACTGCAGTAACTGTGAAGTAGAAGGCGAGCTTACAAACAAAACTCTAGATGCACAAAAGGTTCTATCCTGTGTGTTTAGGATGAAAAGATCATATGGAGCAACAGTTCTAATAGATACTTTAAGAGGTTCAGAGAATAAAAAGATAAAGGATCTAGGTTTTCACAGACTTTCAACCTATGGAATAATGAAAGATTACTCAAAAGATGATCTTAAAAATTTTATAAACACTTTAGTTTCACATAGGATATTGAGCTATGATGAAGGTGAATATCCTGTGGTAAGATTAAATGAAAGGTCTATGGCTGTACTCAGAGGTGAAGAAGAGGTTTGGTTTAAAGAAATACAGAAAGTAAGCAAGATCATAGAAGACAATGCGTTATTTGATATACTTAGAAATCTCAGAAGAGAAATTGCTGTTCAAGAAAAAGTACCACCATATATTGTATTTGGAGATTCAACTTTGAAGGAAATTAGCGGAAGAATGCCAAGAACTATGGAAGAGCTTAGTGATATATCTGGAGTAGGTGAGCTTAAGCTAAATAAGTATGGGGAAAGATTTCTTAATGTGGTTGTAGAGTATGTGGAAAGTAATAAAATTGAAGTGCAGTTTGATTATAAGAACAAAGAAAAGAATACAAAGACCAATACTGAACAAATGAAGTTAGACGAAGTAACTTCTAAAAAAGCGAAAACAGTAAAAGAACCAAAAGAAGGAAAGAAAAAGTCCTTTATGCTAACAATTGATATGCTTAGAGAAAATCTTAGTTTATTAAAGATAGCAAAAGAGCGTGAAATAACTATTTCTACTGTGTGTAGCCACTTAGAGCAGTATGTTTTGGAAGGAAATCAAATAGATTTTTTAGTAGATTTTAGCGATATACTTAGTAAAGAGCAAGAAACAGTTATACTAGAAGTAGTCAAAGAACTTGGCGATGATAAACTTAAGCCAATAAAAGAAAAGGTTGACGATGCCATAACTTATGATCACATAAAGGTGGCATTGTTAAAGAAGAGATTAGCAATATGATTTTTTATGGGGTGAGGGTATGATATTTTATTTTTCAGGTACAGGTAATTCACTATATGTAGCTAAGAGTATAGCTAAAAATATAGGTGATGATTATACGTCGATAGCATCAGTAATAAATGATTCTAGTGAAGAATATGTTTATTGCTTAAAAGAAAATGAAGCTATAGGTTTTGTTTTTCCAACTTACGCTTGGGCAGCACCAAAGGTAGTAGAAGCCTTTATAGATAAGTTAATATTAAAAAATTATAAAGATAATTATGTTTATGCTGTAGCCACTTGCGGAGAAAATAGTGGACATTTATTAAAAGCCTTTGAAAAATTAATAAAAGAAAAAAATATTATTTTAAATAGCGGATTTGTGGTTCGCATGCCAAATAACTATATTGTATCTTCAGATATTGATAATGAGAAGATTACTGAAGAAAAACTTAGCAAGGCAAAAGATTATGTAGAATATATAACTGAAAATATAAAGAATAGAAAATCAAATGTATTTGAAAGTGTAAACACTTTTTATGATAAGCCTCTAACAAAGATAGTTAGTCCTCTTTTTAACAAATTTGCATTGAATAACACCAAAAAGTTTTATGCAAACAGTAAATGTATTTCTTGTGGATTATGTGAAAAGATTTGTGTTTCTAATACTATAAAAGTCAATGGAAAACCTAAATGGGGAGAAAAGTGTACACAATGCTTAGCATGTATAAATTGGTGTCCTGTCAAAGCAATACAATACGGAAAAGGAACAGAGAAAAGGAATAGATATACTAATAAAAATATAAAATCTAATGAGTTAGTAATTAGATAATCATAAATACTTATAAAATTTTGAATCTTATCATTTAGTAAAAATAAAACTAATCTAAATATGGAACTACAAATATATGGATGTACTATTTTGTAATGAAATTTATTTTCTTTAAATCCTCTCACTAGTAGCGGTGAGAGTTTTAAAAATAGATTTCGGCTCGAAGTGGTACATCTTTAATTTTGCTTCTATATGACAAGGTTAAATATTATATCAAGTTTATTATGAAAATACAATGATTATCATCATAAAAACTTAAATAATATTAAATTAATCCATAGATACTAATGAAAACGTTAGTAAAATCTTATTTTCATAAAAATGAGCCGTTTTTCATTGAAAAATTAACAGATTGTTGATAGCCCCCTTTAAGATTCATAAAATAAGAATATGAAATAATTTAAATTTTAAAGGCGTAGTTTAGTAATTTTGACTACTGAAAAATAATATTAAAAAGGGGGAAAATTTTATGAACGGGGTAAACGGAGCAGATACAACCTTTGTAATCTTTGCAACAGCATTAGTTATGTTAATGACTCCAGGTCTAGCATTATTTTATGGAGGAATGGTAAGAAGAAAGAATGTACTAAGTACTACAATGCATAGCTATGCAGCAGTAGCAATAGTATCAATTCAATGGATTCTTATCGGATATACATTATGTTTTGGAACGGATATTGGTGGGATTCTAGGAGGATTCAATTTCTGGGGGCTAAATGGTGTAACCTTCGCACCAAATGCTGATTATGCAGCTACAATACCTCATCAAGCATTCATGTTATTCCAACTTATGTTTGCAATAATAACTCCAGCTTTAATATCTGGAGCAGTAGCTGAAAGAGTTAAATTTTTATCTTTTGCAGTATTCATATTACTTTGGAGCACTTTTGTGTATGATCCTGTTGCGCACTGGGTATGGGGTGTAGGTGGATGGATTAGAAACCTTGGTGCATTAGATTTTGCAGGAGGTAATGTTGTTCATATAAGTTCAGGTGTTTCAGCGTTAGTTTTCGCAATAGTACTAGGTAAGAGAAAGAGATTAGAAACAATAACTCCACACAATATACCAATGACAGTTCTTGGGGCAGGAGTGTTATGGTTTGGGTGGTTTGGATTTAACGCTGGTAGTGCTTTAGCTATAAATGATGTTGCACTTAATGCATTTATAACAACAAATACCTCTGCTGCTATGTCAGCAATCAGCTGGGGATTATGTGAATATATCCACAGAAAGAAAGTCACTTCACTTGGTATAGCAAGTGGTGCTGTTGCTGGTCTTGTTGCTATAACTCCAGGCGCTGGATTTGTAACTCCAATCTCAGCATTAGCGATAGGTCTTTTAGGTGGAGCAATATGCTTCTACGCGGTAACTGTGCTTAAGAAAAAGTTCGGATATGATGATGCTTTAGATGCTTTTGGATGTCATGGAATAGGCGGTATATGGGGTGGTATAGCAACTGGTATATTCGCTTCAAAAGCAGTAAATTCAGCAGGAGCAGATGGCTTAATATACGGAAACATTAATCTTTTAGGGGCTCAATTAGTTGCTATACTGGCAACAGTTGCATATTCTGCTATAATTACATTTATAATATTAAAAGTAATGAATGCAGTATCAGCTTTAAGAGTAAAAGATGAAGATGAACAAGCAGGATTAGATGTATCACAACATGGTGAAGATGCTTACGGTGGAATTATCTAATTAGCAATATGATTGAAAAGGAGGCTATATAAATGGGAGAAAAACTTAGCAAGATTGACATAATAATATCACCAGCTAGATTCGATGAATTAAAAGATGCATTGTGTGCTATAGGTATAACAGGGATGACTGTATCAAATGTATTAGGCTGTGGTATGCAAAAAGGTCATAAGGAGTATTATAGAGGTTTAGCTGTAGAAATGAATTTACTTCCTAAAATAAAACTAGAAATCGTAGTTTGTGATGTTCCAGTTGATTTAGTAGTGGAAACAGCTAAGAAGATACTTCATACAGGAAAAATTGGGGATGGAAAGATTTTTGTCTATGATGTGGAAAATGTTATAAGAATAAGCACTGGACAAGAAGGAAGAGATGCGCTTCAGTATTCAAAAGAATAAATGTTATTTACTCAACAAAGAAAAATCGAACAGGATAAACTCCTGTTCGATTTTTTTACTGTAAAAAATTACTCCAGTGTCTTAAATTCATAGCCTTGAGCTCTTAAATACTCAATTATACTAGGTAAGGCATTAGCAGTTTCTTCTTTACCATAGGTATCGTGCATAAGTATGACTACTTTTTTCTTGCCACCGACAGATTCTTTAACCATTTGAAGTAATTCTTGAGAATTCTTTTTCTTTCCTTCTGCATCTGAATCGGAGGCGTTCCAATCTACGGATATATATTTTTCTTGTTTTAACCGTTGGTCAAAGTTAGGAAGATTGGAATCGTGATAGTAAGATCTACTCATGTATCCGCCGGGAAGTCTTATGAGTCTAGTATTAAAGTTGTTTCCTAGGATGTCTTTCAAGATAGTATTTGTTTTATATACTTCTGTCATAAAGTAGTCGGTATCTATCTTATTATTAGGGTATAGTTTGTTTAAATCATGTGAATAAGTGTGGTTGCCAATAGCGTTACCGTTAGCATAGATATTGCTAACCAAGCTTCTACTAATAGAATTTTTTTGTATATTATTGCCGAGTAGAAAAAATGTTGCATTTATATTATATCTTTTCAATGTGTCTAAAACTTTTGGAGTAACAGTAGTAGATGGGCCATCATCGAAGGTTAAATACGCAGTTTTCTTTCCATCCTCTAAGAGGGCATCTTCAAACCTAGTTGAAGTTTTAGTTTGATTTATAGGAATTGTATTATTAATAGGAGTATTAGTATTGGTATTAGTATTGTCAGAAATGTTTTTAGAATATAATACGGAATTTATATCAAGATACTTGAAGTTAAAAACGGAACTATAATCTTCATAATTAGTTATCATATTCTTTTCGTCATATGGATACGAAAAATCACTCTGTTTATCAGTGAGATCATAATTATTACTAATAATATACCTATCAATTAGGATTAGGGTGGAGAGTATTAGAGTTAGAATAAGAAAAACAATTAAAAATACTAAGAACTTCAGCGTCTTCATAAGTTTTGTAAAAGTCTTATTTACAAACTTAAAAATCTTTAACATAATTAAATTTATTACCTCCCTCAAACGAAAAGTAATTATAGAACATAGCCAATTTATAATATGCTGGCAGAGTTGAAAAGGGAATAGAGATAATATTACAATGTTGTTACTTTTCTTATAGTTTCATGATAGAATTTTAGCAGGGTGACGAATAGAGAGGTAAGGTTAGCTTTAACTATGTTCATTAAGGGAGTTTATAGTTTCTAACTTGAAGATCATATCTCCAATGAATAGTTTTAGGTTTAAAGTTGTCCGTCTTTATTGATAACTGCATAGTTAATAAGGTATAATTTTAAGATATAGATATCTAGACTTAATACGGTTATCAAAACTGGGAGGATTAAGAATGAATTTTATTTATAGATTAAAGATGAGGTCAAAACTCATATTAGCATTTACAGTAATATCGCTTTTTAGTGGAGTGATGGGATGGGTTGCATTAAAAAATATTAGAGTTCTCAATAGTAATAGTGCTATTATGCATGAAAGAAATTCAAGGGTAATAAAAGATATTACTTTAGTTAAGTCGAATTTAGTCCAAATTAATCTTGATATTTATATGATATTGGATCAAAGAAATTCTAATAAAGTAAAAACTTTAGTAGACGAAATAAATACCTTGAAATTCGAGGATGATAAATTACTAGAGGATTATGAGAAACATATAGTAGACAGTGAAGATAGGAAACTATTTGGTGAGTTAAAAAATATATTGAGTATATATAGGCAATATAGAGAAAGATTGCTAGCATACATAGATGAAGAGAATTATGATAAAGCGTGGATCGTATATAATGATTTAGAAATAGTAAGTGATAATATAGTAAAAAATACTGAAAATTATATTGAATTTAATTCAAGAGTTGCTGAGAAGTATGACAAGTATAATAAACAGTTATATCATGATACTATTGTATCAACCATTGTTATAGGGGTATTGGGTTTTGTTATTTCAATACTGGTAGGTTATTTTATTGCTTATAGGATTTCTGGTAAAATAAAGACCATATTAGATTTTGCAAAATCTTTGACTGAAGGAAATCTTGAACACAAAATAATCATGAAATCCCAAGATGAGATTGGTCAGTTAGCAATCGAATTAAATAAAGCTGCTGATAAAAGAAAAGAATACGAAGAAAACTTAATGAGTAGTTATGAGGAGCTTGAAGCATCCTATGAAGAAGTTAGAGCTTTAGAGCAGGAATTAAGAGAAAAATATAACGATTTAGAAGCTTCATTTGAGGAAATAACAGCATTAGAACAAGAGCTAAGAGAAAAGTATACAGAGATATCAATCAATGAGGAACTACTAAGAAATAATGAAGAGTGGTACAAGCTTATAACTGAGGCATCTTACGATGCGCTTTGGGATTGGAATATAAAAGAAGGAAAGATGTTTTTTTCAGATCAATGGTACAAGGTATTAGGATACGATAAGGAAAAAACTATTGATATGGATTGGAGCAAGTTAATTAATGAAGAAGATTACGAAAGACTTCAGAATGTTATCAGAGAAAATTGGGAGAGTAAGAGTTCAGTCTTTACAGTAGAGTACAGAATCAAAGATGTTAATGGAATATACACATGGATGCAAACCATAGGAAAAACATTATTTGATTCAGAAGGAAAACCCTATAGGTTAGCTGGATCACATAAAAATATAACTGATATAAAGGAATATCAACATAGATTAGAATACATAGCATACCATGATTATTTAACTGATTTACCTAATAGGCAGTATATGCATAAAGTAGCAGAGCAGTATTTTGATAATAAAGATGTCTGTGAACTCAGTAAAAGTGCATTAATATTTGTTGATATTGATAATTTTAAGTACATAAACGATACTTTAGGACACAACTTTGGTGATTTTTTAATTTGTGCTATTGCTGATAGACTTAATAGAATCAAGGGAGCAGAGGATTTATTGATTAGATTAGGTGGAGATGAGTTTGTAATAATACTAAATTCTATTGAAGATAGGATGCAGGTAGAGCATTTCTGTAGTGATATGCTGAAGTGTTTTGAATCATCATTTAACGTGGACAGTAATTACTTGCAAGTTACATCCAGCATTGGAATAGCAATTTTCCCTGAAGACGGTAAAGGAATAGATGATCTTTTGACTAAAGCAGATATTGCAATGTATAGATCAAAAAGTTTAGGTAAAAACAACTACACATTCTACCATTCAGGAATGAATGATAAAGTGATAGAGAGAATGGAAATTGAAAGATATTTAAGAAATGCATTAGATAAAAACGAATTTATTCTTTATTATCAACCTCAAGTTGATGCTAATACTGGTAAGATATGCAGCTTTGAGGCTCTAATTAGATGGAATAGTCCAGAATTAGGTTTTGTACCTCCTGATAGATTTATTACTTTAGCAGAAGAAAATCATAGGATAATAGATATTGGAAACTGGGTACTAAGAAGTGCTTGTGAGTTTATAAAAGAGGTACATACAGATGGGCATGATAACTGTTATATATCAATAAATGTATCAGTAATTCAATTGATGCAAAGTGATTTTGTAGACAATGTTTTAAAAATTATAAATGATATTAAAATAGACCCTAATTATATTGAGTTGGAAATTACTGAATCTATATTTATCGAAACCTATGACAGCATAAGTGATAAGTTGAATAGATTAAGAGAGATAGGAATTAAAATAGCTCTTGATGATTTTGGTAAGGGCTACTCCTCATTAAGTTATCTGAAACAACTACCTATAAGTACTTTAAAAATTGATAAGACATTCATAGATGATGTTGCTGAAGAACACAAGATATCTTTAGTAGAGAATATAATAGATATAGGACATAAAATGAATCTAAAAGTTGTTGCAGAAGGTGTAGAGACTGAGGAGCAGTTAAATTATCTAAATAAATATAGCTGTGATAGGATACAAGGCTATTACTTTAGTAGGCCGGTTCCTCAAAGGGAAGCAATTAGTTTGCTTAATAAATAAAATAGATAAATAGAAAGAAGCTTAGCAGTGAAAAAATTTCAATGCTAGGCTTTTTTATTGTGTAAGAAAATTGATTAGGCGTTTTTTTATTAAATTAATTATGAGATTATGGAAACAATATATTATAGAGGTGGTGAATTTTCTTTTGAAAGATATAAATAAAATTTACAGAATGAATGAAAGAAATATACAGTATTACTTAGATTCTTCAAGTAAGATAAACCCAAAGAGGCAATCATTTAAAGTTGCGTCTGTCTACGCAATAGTAGGTATTATTTGGATTGTAACCTCTGATAACTTGGCAGTATATGTAGCTGGGCGTGATAATTTATATGAGCAAATTCAAACCTACAAAGGGTGGGTGTTTGTATTATTAACGACTTTAGTTATATACATATCCATTAGAAACAGTTTAATGCTTTTTGATAAGGCACTAAATGAGATCTATCAAAATTATGATGAATTAAATAAATCTCACGAAACTTTACTAGAACTAGAAGGAGAAATAGAAAGACAACTTCAAGATCTCCACATATTAGCATATTATGATACTTTCACAAAGCTACCTAACAAACACCTATTAGAAAAAGAGATAAAAAACCTAATTAATAGTTCTAAAATTGAAAGTTTAACTAATAAATTTGCTTTTATATGTCTAACAATAGATAACTTAGCAGATATAAACGATATATTAGGGCATAAATATGGTGATTTACTTATAAAAAATGTAGGAAACACACTGAAGGATATAATAAATAATCCAAATAAGATTTCGAAATTGAAAGAAGATATGTTTGCTATTATATTATTAAATATAAAAGATAAAAATGAAGTTGTGGATAAAGTAAATAATATCCTTTTAAAATTAAAAAGGGGCTGGAAGATAAACAATCAAGAGTTCCATATTTCATATAACTTAGGGATTTCCTTATACCCTATTGATGGAAGTAATTTTAACGATCTATTAAAGAATTCCAATATGGCATTATCAAAAGTAAAAAGCTTGGAAAAGGATAAAGTTTCGTTTTATGATAAAACAATAGAAGAGAGAAATGTAGTTAAAATAAATCTTATTAACGAGATTATACATGCCATTGAAAATGAACAATTTAGTTTATTCTACCAACCTATAGTTGATTTGAAAAAAAATGTAGTAATAGGGGTTGAAGCTTTAATTAGGTGGATTCATCCTAAAAAAGGATTTGTGTCACCAATGGATTTTGTACCTTTAGCTGAGAGCATGGGTCTTATTGATAATATTGAAAAGTGGGTATTTAAGCAAGCATTGATGCAAAAGAAAAGTTGGAATGAAAAAGGATACAAATCTATAAAGATATCTATTAATTTATCTTCTAAGAGAATGAATAATGACTGCTTTATAGATGAGTTGTGTTCTATGACAAATAGTATGGAAATTGATAGAGAAGAAGTACAATTAGAGATTACTGAAACTTCAGTGATAGATAATTTGGAAATAGCGGGTATAATGCTAAATAAATTGAGAAGCATGGGATTCAAAATTGCATTAGATGATTTTGGAACGGGATATTCATCACTTACCTATATAAATTCTCTTTCGATGGATGTGGTTAAAATAGATAAGGAATTCATAAAATCAATATCTAATAAAAATAAGAATGCAATCATAGTAACGGCAGTTATGAACTTAATACATAGTCTTGATTTAGTTGTAGTAGCAGAAGGGATTGAAAATATTGAACAAAAGGAATTTTTGAAGCTAAATGGTTGTGATATGGGGCAAGGCTTTTTATATAGCAAGGCTTTGCCGGCAGTGGAGGTAGAAAAGTTATTTACTATAAAATTCGAATAAAAAGGTCCATATAAGCTAAGTCTATATAAGAAAAGAAAGGGGCGTTTCTATGTTTGGAAAGTATGTAGAAATAATTTTTACATCCATATCTGTTCTTATTGTTGTATGGGCTGTTTTAGTACTTGTTGTTGATAGAGAAAAGGCATGAATAGTTGGTTGGTTCTGATATATTGAGTATAATATTATTAAAAAGTGGTCAGAGGTTTCTATGAGAAATAATAATATAAGAGAAGCACAACAATTATGGGCAAAATATAAATATTGCATAATGGAAAGATCTTATTATGAATATAAAAAAATAAGTAAGTATTTTTCAGAAGATAATGTTAAACTAGATGAAATAAGACAAATATTAGGTAGTGCATTACTTATGGATTTATCTAAGGGACAGGTAATAAATACATTGCAGCATGTTTGGGGCTATTTTAAGAAGATAGCGGATGAACAAGAAAAAATAAGTTTTTTTAGTTCTTTAAAAATGTACGAGAATGATGAATGTACCTTACAGGAAGTGAAAGTTCTCCTTTATGAACTAGCTAGCAAGTATAATATAAAATATTTGCTAGATAGTTTTTATTTTAAAACTAGCCAGGAGTATGATTTATATGAATAGCAGTGAATTAATAGACTTATTATATAAATTATGTGTTAAATTTGTGTAATAATTATATAAAGACACATAATTTCACACACTCATCTCACAGTTATTATAAAGATACGTTTTATAATAAATATATATGTATGTACCACTTAGTAATAAAATTTATATTTTTAAATTCTCTCACCAGAAGCCGTGAGAGTTTTAAAAATAGATTTCGGTACGAAATGTTATATCTTAGAAGATAATACTGTATGAGAGGTTGATAGGTGTGAAAAAGAAATATGTGTATACCTGTATGGTTGTAGGCATAATTATAATAGTTTTTATAGGATACAGGAATAATGGACAGGCTAAGGTTTTGGCTGATAAAAATGAAGCTATTACAAGTTCTACTAATACATCAGAAAATACAAGTAAGTTAATAACTGAACATAAGCAAATAGATGATGAAAAGATAAGAGAAATAGAAGAGGTTCAGGAAATAAAAGTAAACAAACAAAAGAAACTAGATGAACTTAAAGCAAAGGTTGAAAAGATTATTAAAGAGGATATGAATAATGTTGGGGTAGCTTATTATGATTTAAATTCTGATTTAGGCTTTAATATAAATGGTGAAAAGATCTTTGGAGCGGCTAGTACCGTAAAAGTTCCTATTAGCATGGCTACCGTTGACCTAGTAAAAGAAAATAAATTAACTATGGATCAAGGCGTTGTTTACTCTTCTCAGGATTATGAGGATGGCGCTGGAATATTACAGGGGACCAGTACACTAAGGGAGCCAATAAATATAAGTACATTAATTGATTATTCGATAAAGTATTCAGACAATATAGCTGTAAATATGCTATTGAAGACTATAACACCAGAGTATAAATACTCTTATATTGAGAATATAGTCAAGCATACGGTAAATAGAGAGGAAAATGAATCATCAGCTTTAGATTCTTTAGAAATATTGAAAAAGTTATATTTTAATAAAGACAATAATGAGTATTACAAGACAATTATCGAGGATATGAAAAATACAGTTTATCATGATAGAATTGATAAGTACATACCACAAGAAATGGTTGCACATAAGATTGGGGACTACGATGATTACGTAAATGACATAGGAATAATATATGCTGATGAACCTTATATATTAACAGTATTTACAAAGGATACTAATGGGAATCCTGATGAACTTATAGCAAAACTCTCTAAGTGTATATATGACAATAGATAAAGTTGAAATGTTATAATATTAATATTACAATTACCTTAAATATAAAATTATATATGAAACTTGTAATAATGTTGGTGCTTTTAACTGTTTATGAGATAAAGTATATATTATGATTTTTAACCTTAGGAGGAAAACATGATTAGATTTGGTGTTATAGGTACAAGTTGGATAACTCATGCATTTATAAAAGGTGCTAGTAATATAAAGGATTTTAAGCTGTCAGCTATTTATTCACGTGATTTAGAGAAAGCTAAGGAATTTGGTAAGATATATGATGAAATAACTTATTTCACATCACTAGAAGAAATGGCTCAAAGTGATGTTATAGATGCAGTATATATAGCAAGTCCTAATTCGTTACACTGCGAACAGTCAATATTATTTCTTAAGAATAAAAAACATGTAATATGTGAAAAAGCATTTGCTTCTAACTCAATGGAAGTAGAATCTATGATAAAAGAGGCAATAAAAAATAATGTTGTATTGATGGAAGCTTTAAAGTCTCATTTCCTTCCGAATTTTAAAGTTATAGAAGAAAATATCTATAAGTTAGGAAAAATAAGAAGATACTTGGGAAACTATTGTCAGTACTCATCAAGATATGATACCTATAAATCTGGAACAAGAGTCAATACTTTCGATGCAAGTTTCTCAAATGGATCAATCATGGATATAGGGATATATTGCGTTCACCCAATGGTAAAGCTTTTCGGAGTTCCAAAACAAATAACTGCATCTGCGTATCTTCTGAAATCTGGTGTAGATGGAGAAGGCTCAGTAATAGCAAAATATGATGATATGGATGCTGTTATAATGCACTCAAAGATAGCTTATTCTTATTCACCAAGTGAGATACAAGGTGAAAATGGAACAATGATTATAGATAAGATAGGATCTCCAGAAAATATTGAAATAATTTATAGGAATGGTGAAAGAGAAGTTTTGACTGTACCTCAGATAGAAGATAATATGTTCTATGAAGCAGAAGAATTTATTAATCTCATAAATGAAGGGAAAATTCAATCCCAGGTTAACTCTCATGAACATTCACTAAATGTGATGAATGTAGTAGATGAGATAAGAAGTCAAACAGGGGTGAAATTCCCTGCTGATACTAAATAAAGATGAAGCACTTCAATCCGAAATCTATTTTCAAAACTCCTCTGGGTTCTGAGAGGAGAATTTGAAAATATAAATTTAATTATGAAGTGGTTCATTTATAGGTTACTGATCTATAAAACACCAATTTAAATTTTTAAATTGGTGTTTTACTATTTTTAAAATATAGTAGTATCTATTAAAAACATTAGACTTTATCTTTTTAAGTTAGTGCAAGTTCAAATAAGCCTAAAGCTATTAATATTAACGCAGAAATTAATGGTGCGGCACTACCTAATTTTTTTGCTAGGAACTTATTACCTAAAAACATGCCAATTGGAATAACAATTATACTGAAGATAAAGGTGAATAAGGTGGTTCTAGTAATATCTAAACCTGCTATACTTCCACCAATACCAAGTCCTACATTGTTAATTGCTAGAGCTACTGATAGTGAAAAAGATTCTTTTAAATCAATTGTACCAGAATGATCAAAATCAGCTGCTTCGGGATTGTCTAGTAGGTTCATGCAGCTTCTTTTACTACTAGAATCCGATAGGTTGGCTGATTGTATGTTTTTAAGAGACCTATAATAATCATATAAAAACCATAATCCAATTACCAGTAAAATAGTACTACCAATAATATTGGCTGTATGAGGAGCAAGTAAATTTGCAAGAGCTAAACCTAAAGACATTGATATAAAAGTACCTAAAGAAGAAACTATGCTTATGACTATATTACTAAAAAAGCTTATTTTTATATTCTTTACTCCGTAGGCTAGAGCTACAGTAAAGTTATCTATACTACTTGTAAAAACAAATAGTATTATTGCTAGTAAATTCATGTTATCCCTCCTTTGTGACTTAATTTCAATATATTGAAAAGAAGGAATATATGTTACAGGTATTAATGATTGCGATTCAAAATAAAAATATGTATATACTAAAGCATTGTTGTTAAAGGTTTAGTAGCTAAGTTTATATATAACAGTTTGTAATTTTAAAATTGGATTTTATAAATGTTCGAAAATCACTAAATCACATGATTTTCGAACAAGCACAAATAGAAATTTTCTGTAATAAGGATACATAGTTAGTCTAACAAGGGATAGGTTGATTTAAAAAAACCAGTCCTTTTTCAAAACATACCAAAAATCCTTGGCGAGTCCTTTTAAAATATATTCGTAAGGAAGATAACCATAGCCATCTTCACCCCAGTCTTCACCCCATGAGTTTTTTATTATTAAGGCCCCTAAGCTAGAATGTCCGGTTAGTTTATTAATTGACAAATATTTATCGTCATAACCTACGGCCATAACTGAATGGCCACCTATTACCCTATTACGGGAATTCGGGAATAATATTTCCCCTGATTCTTCTGCAGAAGCTATGCAGTCGTATACGGAAAAACCAAAAATACATGGAAGTTGTAAACATAGTAGTTCTTTAATTTTTTGAAGAATATTCTCAGTATCTTTGTTTACATCTAGTTTGAAAAAAATCAAATCCTTATAATCATCTCTAAAACCATAACAAAAGGCCTTTGGATCTTCATCAATTTTATTAGAGCTTGTAGAATAATATCTTTCAGGAGGCATACCAAATTGAATTAAGGATTTTAGTGCAGAGCGAAATGATACGCCAGTATCTCCGATGTTTCCTAAAATTGATCTAGAGTTTTTATAAACAAAAAGAGATGAACCATTAGTGTTTTTGCCGAAGACTTTATTTTCAAAGTATTCAATTAGACTTACCAATGCTTCAGCAGTAGAAGAGTTGATTAGTCCTTGATTTTTTATTGGTGAGCACCAATTTCTGAGATCAATAAACCTTGGTGGACTTTCTTCAGTTTTTTTACTTGATGCATAAATGTTTTTTATAATGGCTTTGACTTCAGGAGTATCCTCAGTATAATCATTTATGTCGTTGTAATCAGGAATCCAGCCTAATCTATGATGTAGCATAAAAAAACCTCCTTAGTAAAGAAATAGTTTGTAAGTATAGAGTTCCTGTATGGAAACTTAATTTATACTTGTTCGAAAATTGCACACCTATGAACTTTAACATGTATAAATTAATTGTTGAGTTAGGAAATCTGTAATTATTTCTCTCATATACATATATGCAAGAAAAGTGTAATTTGAAATAGAAAAAAGTCAAAAAAACACAAATATAGGTAAAGATATTGGATTATAATCTATTTTTTTGTACAATGTAATTATAATTAATTGATATTTATTACAAGTTAGGTTGCGAGATTCAGTGAGTTATGCATAAGTTAGCATTGGGTAGAAAATCATATATAAAATATAGGATTAAGGAGGGTGTGTAAATATGAAAGAAATAGTATTTGCAGGTGGTTGTTTTTGGGGCGTAGAAGAATTTATGTCTAGAAAAAATGGTGTAAAAGAAACTAAGGTTGGATATGCAAATGGAGAAAAAAATGAACCTACTTATGAACAAGTATGTACAGGAACTACTGGTCATGCAGAAGCTTGCTATGTAAAGTACGATGAAGAAGCTATATCTTTAAATCAATTGCTAGATGAATACTGGAGTATAGTAGAACCCACAGTGATTAACAGGCAAGGAAATGATATAGGGCACCAATATAGAACTGGAATTTATTACATTGATAAACATGATTTGAAGGTGATTGAACAAAGTAAGGAAGAACAGCAAAAAAATTATAATAAACCTATTGTAACTGAAATAATACTACTAAAATGTTTTTATGATGCAGAGGAATATCATCAAAAGTATTTAAAGAAAAACCCAGGTGGCTACTGCCACATAAAATTAGATTAGTAAGCTAATTTATTTAGAGTCCACTATTAATTCTATCAAATAGAATCAATAGTGGATTTTATTTTAAAAAAATTTTTTATAAAAATTTTAAATTTTTACAAATTATAGATAACACTTGGTAGCCATGTTGAATATTATATACCGAACGAATCAGTAATTATGTGTAAGCATTAATTTCAGTAGGAATTTACTGTATAAAAGATATTAAATGATAACAGATTTATTCACAGTACTTAGTAATTTGCAAAGGCGGTTTTGTGATTGACTACCTGTTTGTGCAAATTAAAGTAAAATATAAAAAAATTAGCAAAATTATGCTATATCACAAGGTAATAAGAACACTTTTATATTAGCAACATAATATATTATTGAAGTGTCTAACGTAAAATGGAATAGGAGGATATATTATGCAAGAAAATTTTGAGGTAAAAGGAATGGCTCCATGCCCTTCACCAATCAGCGATGAATGTATAATAGCTCACAGAGTATATGGAAAATGCAGACAACAAGATTGCTTAAGACCATTCGATAGTACAGTTTTAACACCACCTCCAGGAGCAATTGAAATAACTTCATCTAGATTAGGAGAGGCAGGATCAATTAGCGGTGGTGTAATAGTTGGAGGACCAATCGCTCCAGGTGAAATAATTACCTTCAATAGTTCAGTAGCATCAGTAAGGGTTGTACCAGGATCGTTTAGAGTATCTGATATAAGAGTTACAGTGAACCCAAGTGCATTTGGGCAAGAGGGATTTTATGACGTAACAATAGTATATACTTTTACGTATGCAATTAATTTGCTTGATGCATCTGGATTAGTAATACCAGTAACTTTAACAGTAACTGGAGAACCAGCAACTGTAATAACTAGCATCTGTGCTTTCACAACTTACACAAAAACTTTATGTCTATTTGGTGGAGAAGCTAGTGAACAGACAATAACTACAACTAACACTTTATACAGCCCACAGTCAACATATGTAAATGTTGGCAACTTACCTTATGCACTTGTTCAAGCTATAGCTAATCCATTACAACAACCAATAATTGGAATATATGAAAGTATTCCAGGAACAGTTGAATACCATGCTGATGTTGTTATAGGTTTATTTACAATTATTAAACTTTACAGAATAGTTAATATGACAGTTAGCTCAAGTGGAGACTGTGATATACCAGAATGTGAACCTATTACTGGAGATCCATGTGAATTCTTTAATAGCTTGCCATTCCCATTTGAAGATTTTGATCCACCAACAACTTTATAGAATTAAGAGTGCCAACATATTTAAAATATGTTGGCACTTTTATTTATAGGGTTCCAACTTAAGTTTTCGTAATGGAACCCTATACTATAAAGTAAAATGTAAAGTTTTGAGTTAGTCAAACCTATATATTTCAACGGCTTTAGAAGTTTTTTATGTGAATATAGTAAAAAAGGACTGCCCAAAAGCAGTCCTAGTAAGTTTATGGTACTAGAGGTGGTATTATTGGTATTATAGGTGGTATTACTGGGAGTATAGATGTTGTAGGTGTTATACCTGTAAAACTAGTAAATTGGTTTAGTAAAACAGCAGGTTTTTCTTCAGCAATTATATTGAAGAATAGACCTTGAGCAACACTATTAACAGTTAAAGTAGCTGCAGCAACTACGATTCCAGCAGTGATTGCAGTAACTCTAAAGAAATAATCAGTAGAACCTGCGCAAAGTGGAGTAGCTGGATCATCAACAAATTGGAATGGTAGAACATCATAAATTACTGCGCCAACTGCTAGAGTTAATCCGCTAACTATAGTTTGTCTAGATCTGAATATTGGAGTAGTTGAGGTTGCACTTCTGAAAACTTCTAAAACAACATCAACTGATCCAACAGCAGCAACAGCTGCTAATGCAGTAAATACTAGTGGGATTGTACCTTCTATAAAGACTCTATTGCCTCTTGTTGTTAAAGGTAATGTTAAACTACCTATGGTAACTGGTGTTCCAATGCCGGCTACTGCAGGAATTGGAACAGGAATATCTGCTGTACCTGTTATTGAAACGAAATTAGTTGGAGTATTAATTAAAAAAGGTGTAGCCATGAATTAAAAACCTCCCTTTCATGTAAATCTATTATATATTATGATATTTGTCGTATTTTGGTTACTAATGTAATTGTAAGAAAAGGTTTTAACAAATATAGCAGAAAAGTTTAAGTCGAATATATTTAGCTTCTATTGATACGTCTAGGAAAAAGCTAATTTGAAACTTTATTTTGAATAAGCAGTGCAATTTTTGTGCTTATTCGAATATATTATATTAAATTGTTTTATAGCGGGTGAATTCAATGAGAGACTTAAATGTATGTATAATAGCTTTTTCTTCCACTAGTCAAAGTGTAAATCTTTATAAGATATTAAAAAATAAAAAATACAATGTGGTTATGATACAAACCCCTTGTACTATATCAGCAGGCTGTGCTCGGTCAATAGAGATTAAAGAACAGGACTTAAATGCTATAGTAAATGAAATAAAGCAAAATAAAGTTGATATTCAGGGGATATATAGAAGATCTCTAAATGATAGTACAAGACGTTATTATTACTCTGAGCTTGATATTTAAATAAATATAAGGGAGGTTAATATGGTTTATATAGATAATGCCGCCACATCTTTTCCAAAGCCAGAATCTGTTTATGATTCTGTTTTGGATTGTATGAAAAGATATTGTGCAAACCCGGGGAGAGGGTCGCATAAATTATCACTAGAGTGTGAGATGAAAATAATTGATACAAGGCAAAAGATAAGTGAATTGTTCAATATAGATGATATTATGAATGTTATTTTTACTAGTAACACTACTGAAGGGTTGAATATAGCAATTAAAGGGGTATTAAAGAGTGGGGATCATGTAATAACAACTTCTATTGAGCATAATTCTGTATATAGGCCCTTAAG
The DNA here is from genome assembly GCF_016595795.1 of Clostridium yunnanense. Classification (GTDB taxonomy): domain Bacteria; phylum Bacillota; class Clostridia; order Clostridiales; family Clostridiaceae; genus Clostridium_AR; species Clostridium_AR yunnanense. Next base: position 173,211 of record NZ_JAENHN010000053.1, on the reverse strand, counting down.
AAAGCTAAAGGAAATTGGAGTTGAAGTATCAATTGTTTCTGTTGATGAAAAAGGATATATAAATTTAGATGAACTACAAAAAAATATAAAGATAAACTCTAAGGCATTGATAATAAACCATGGATCAAATGTTTTGGGGACTGTTCAAGATATTGAGAAAATAGGGAGAATAGCAAAAAAAAATAATCTTATATTTATTGTAGATGCAGCTCAAACTGCTGGGGTTTTTAATATAGATGTAAAGAAGATGAATATTGATATTATGGCCTTTCCAGGACATAAATGTTTATATGGGCCGCAAGGAATTGGAGGGCTTTATATAGGAGATTCAGTTAATGTTGATACTTTTAAAGAAGGAGGCACTGGTAGTAATTCCAATATAATGGAACAACCAGATTTTATGCCTGATAAATTTGAGAGCGGTACATTGAATACTCCAGGAATTGTTGGACTTGGTGCTGGAATAGATTTTATTTCAAAGATAGGTATTGATGTAATAAGGAAACATGATCAAGAATTAGCTGTATATCTAACAACAGAACTACAAAAATTGCCATATATTTCTATGTATGGAGAAAATGATTGTGAAAAGAAGTGCCCCGTAGTCTCTTTCAATGTAGATGGCTATGATAGCTCAGAAATAGGGGAGTTTTTTAATAGTAGAGATATATATTTGCGTACAGGATATCATTGTGCTCCTATTATACATAATATAATAGGAACTAAGAATCTAGGTACAGTTAGAGCAAGTTTTGGATATTTTAATACAATAGAAGACGTAGAAAAGTTAGTGGCTACAATAAAAGAATTGTATGGACAAAAAAGTATATAACATATAAAAATCTGAGGAGTGGCAATGATTTTTATCTCAAATGCCACTCCTCTTAATTCGTGGTTTTAGATGTAATTGTAGGCTTTGATATAAAGATGTACCGTATTGGATAAGGTTATTTACGATATTACTCTTCGTCATTAAATATACGTTTTATAAATGAAGATTTCTTTTGCTTAGCGCTAAGTTCTTCTATTGCGCTATTTAAATTATTTACTTGATTAAGAAGTTCTAAGTTCTTTTGAGTAAGGGAGGATAAAGTTTTATCTTTACTTGTTAACTGTTCTTTTAGGGTATCAATTGTTTTGGTTAAAGCAGCTATTTGATTAGCTTCGGAAGATGTTGAAGTTTGTGGTTGAGTAAAGTTAGAATTGTTTTTGTATGCATTTACTTGACTATCTAAATTAGATATTACCTTATTAAGCTCTTCTATTTTATTCTTATATGTGGAGACGGAACTATGTTTATCTGCAAGTCTTTTTTCTAAATCACTTATTTTATTTTCTTTGTTTAGTAAGTTTTGATATAAAGATGCAATGTTTGCTTTTAGTTTTAAGTTTTCTTCATCGTTTATATTAGTTGCTTTTGATAAATTTTTCATCTTATCTTCGTTGAGAGTAGTTTTATATTTTAAATCCTTGATGGTGTTTTCAAGTGTATTTATATGCTGTTGTTTTTCAAAGAGCTGTTTTTCGTATTCTATTAATTTTAATGCGTTCATTTTCAATGAGTTATCGCTAATTGTATCTGCGCTATCATCAGATCTTTCTTTGTCTGATAAGGAAATATTGAAATAGTAGGAACTTCCAAGAATCAAGTTGCCGGTGGTGTTCTTTGAAAAGAATATATTATTTACTATCATTGGATTATTGGTTTGATAGTTTACTTTAAATATTACATTGTTTGTCTCAAGTTGGATATTGTTAGAACCGGATTCTCCTTTTAAGAAGTCTACGATTTTAGTTGATATTACTTGGTCAGTCACTGATGTGAAAAAGAATTTGCCGTGAAAAAAAGCTGTTGAACAGGCTAGTAATCTAGAATTACTATTTACGGAGCTCCTAACCATATTTGTAGGAATTCCGTAACCATATTTAAGCTGGCCTCTTTTTTGGCTGTTAATCTTATAGCAGTAGGATAGTACTTCTCCATCAGCTACAATAAAAGAGTAGTCTTCAATAGGCAGGTAAGAGGTATCTAAGATGTTAAAACCTTCCCAATTATTTTTAACAGCATCGTATTTTCTAAAGCCAAGACAACTGTTTTTCATTTTTTTGTTATAGCACAGGTATATATTATTACCTACTGTACACGATATAAACGAATAAGGAATGGAGTTATCAATTATATCTAACATAAGTGGGGAAGTAAGTTTTAAATCTGATGTAATGAGTCTGTGGTATAAAAATGTAGTATTATCTGTTGTCTTTGAATAAATAATATTTAAATAATTATTAAGTGAAATTATCTGTATGTAATCGCTGGCTAAATGGTTATTGGTAATTATTGAACTTGTTAAGTTTTCATCAATCATGCAATGCATGATTATGCTATTACTAAGATTCTGAGTAAAAATATATATAGCATCATTTTTTGTCAATATGACACTAAGTAAGGTTTTACAACTGTCAATGATAACCCTTTCATTCCCGAAGCCATTATCATCAAAAGTTCTAAGGCAAACTTGAGATTCGTTCTGATAGAAATACCAAATAGAATTTCCTATTTCTAAGGCATACTCGTTATATTTATTTGCTAACATAATATAATTACATCCTCCATACTAATATATTAATAATAATCAAACTAAAAGTTAAATGACTTTAAATGTAGATATCACTCTAAGAGAATTTGCATTTTAAGCTGATAAAGCTATTAATATAGAATATGCAGTAACAACAATGAGATAGTACTTGTTTTACTTATTATTCTTATTGTTAAGCCTTAATAATTCATCTATAATTTTACTTTTATCATCTATTACATTTAATAAGTTTGATATCAAATCTTCGTAGTATTTTCTAGTTTTAATATTAAGACCAACAAATCTGGATACTCTTTTCTCAAACTGTTTATTGGTTGTATTAAGAGAGGTTTTCAAGCTATCAATCTCCTTATCTTTTTCATGAAGAAGTCTCAGATATTTTAAAGTAAGTGAATTTATAATAGATAGTAGATAATTAGTAAATTTATCATTGTTTTTTGTTACAGTATTTTCAGTAGTATCAAAATTGGCTTTTGTATCTGTACTTGTAGTAGTTGTAATTAAAGGTATTGCAATTGGGGGATTTGGAACTTCATCATTCTTTAGAAGTTCATTATAAAATAGTGATTTCGCAAAGATTTTTTCTGATATAAAGCCGTTAAAAACAGAAAAAGTAGAGGAAATCTTAAATATCGTTGCTGCGATGTTGTTGTTATTATTTTCAATAGTAACTACACTTGTCCAATTTTTGAGGTCATATGAGGTTGTGATATAAAAGTTAAGTCCAGCAGACCAATTTAGATAAAATTTGTTGTTGTAAAAGGATAGCATAGGCTTTGTTATAGATACATTAACATTAATCTGACTTTCCTCGGAAAAAAGAAATTTGTCTTGAAAACAAGTAATTGATCTTTGAAAAAGAAAAATATCTTTGTTTAAGGTTTTATTATAGAAAATGATAATTTCGTTTTCGGCAGACAAAACATTTACAGCAAAAGCGTTAGGGATATCGAAAGATTTAATTTTAATTGAGTTATTGTCATCTATCTCTCGTAGAGAATAAGTATTTTTGTTATAGTCTTCACATATTAATAAAATTAATTTATCATCTAACAAAGTAGTATATAAAGGACATGAGTATTTTAAGGAATTAATTTTACATAATTCGTATGATTGACAACTATTTGACACAATTCCGTGGTAAATATATGATATAGTATTTTTTAAATTAGATAACCTATAGAAAAAGTGGATTGATGTTTTAGTAATTTCTAGTGATATGAAATCCATCTTTCTATATGAATAGCTTGATGTTTTAAGCCATTGAATTATTATGTCATCTAATTGTGAAATATTGAGTTTTATTAGTCCTAGCTTAGAATCAAAGGTAAGAAATAGTATAAAAATAAAATTAGGACTATATTTTACATCGAACATCTCTACATTCTGTTGAATTGTCCTATGGAATGTAGAATTAAATATTTCTATAGATGCATTTTTAAGTTTTATGTAAAAAATATTTTTGTTAAAATTAATAACTAAAAACTTATTATTATTCATAAAATCACCACAATCTATTATTTTGGATATGCAATCTGAAAACTTACAAACTTTTACCTAATATAAAATTATGATATAGATGAAGTATTTAGCACATAAGCAATATAAATAATGTTATGGATGTATCGTTTCATAATAAAATTTATATTTTCAGATTGAAGTGCTAAATCTATAGAGGAGTAAAGATGATAGTATATTATTTTTTATTTATAAACCTTATAGGGTTCTTTGTTATGTATATGGATAAGAAAAGGGCAATAAAAGGTAAGTGGAGAATTTCTGAAAAAAATTTGTTCTTGGTTGCTATAGCGGGAGGTAGTTTAGGGGCAATTATATCAATGAATTTATTTAGACATAAAACTAAGCATTGGTATTTTAAATATGGACTACCATTTTTATTTTGTGTACAAATAATATTAATAATTATTGGGAAAAATATTTTTGGGAAATAAGAATTTTGCATTTAAAAGATGAAAAAACATGAAAGTGTCAATAAATAAACGATTACATTTTTTATGTGCAAACACAGTGCCGCTTTAAAATTAAAAAGTATAAATATTAATATACAAATAGACTTGATTTTTTCTTGTTATTGAAATATAGTATATAAGGATTTTGAACTTTATTTATAATCGAAAATTTTGATATTTAATTGTTATAAGATACAAATTCCAGTATATAGTACTAATAAAAAATGGGAGTGAATTACATGGGGAATTTTGTTTATTATATAACCGCTGCAACCAAAGTATTCCAAATCGTAGTCTACACACTAACTTTGTATTATTTAATGTTAAGCTTGTTTGGGCTATATAGACGAAAAGAGAAGAAAAACTATACTCCAAATAAAAAATTTGCTATGATAGTTGCTGCTCACAATGAAGAAGTGGTTATTGGAAATCTTATTGAAAGCTTGAAACATCAAGAGTATCCAAAAGAGTTGTATGATATTTTTGTAATTGCAGATAATTGTACTGATTCAACTGCAGAGATATCAAGAAAACATGGTGCTAAGGTCTTTGAAAGAATGAATAAGGAAAAAAGAGGTAAAGGTTACGCACTTGAATGGATGTTTGATAAGATATTCAAGATGGACAAGAAGTATGATGCTATAGCAATATTTGATGCTGATAATTTAGTTTCACCTAATTTTATAAAAGAAATGAATTCAAAGATGTGTGAAGGATACAAGGTTGTACAGGGATATCTAGACAGTAAGAACCCAGAAGATTCATGGATAACTCAAAGTTACTCTATATCCTTTTGGTCTTCAAATAGAGCATTTCAATTAGCTAGAGCTAATCTGGGATTATCTAATCAAATAGGCGGTACAGGATTCGCAGTGGATGTAGAAATACTCAAAAAATTAGGGTGGGGTGCAACATGCCTTACTGAAGATTTAGAGTTTACTTGTAAACTAGTACTAAATGGAGAAAAAGTAGGTTGGGCTCACGATGCTATAGTGTTTGATGAAAAACCTCTTACTTTAAAAGATTCATGGAATCAGAGAAAGAGATGGATGCAAGGTTTCTCAGATGTAGCTTCGAGATTTTTTGTTAGGCTTATAAAAAAGGCGGTTAAAGATAGAGATTTTGTAGCTTTTGATTGTGCACTTTATGTTGCTCAGCCTTTTATGACTTTGATGGTAGCATTGTCACTTTGTCTTACAGTTATCCAAAGTAATTTTGGAATAGGGTTGTTTACAATGGACCAAATGTTCTCTGAGGATAGTATATGGATTTGGAGAAGCTTTAGTATGTTTCAATTTTTATTAACTCCTTTTATACTTATAGCAGATAGAAAGCTTACAAAGAAATTTTTTGCTGTTCTACTTTTATATTCAACAAATGTTTTGGTTTTACCAGCGTTTATAGAATTTATGGAAAAGACTAAGGACTTTACATTTATAGCATCAGTAAATATAGTGTTTACTCTTGGATTCATAGCTGCTGTTATGATTACAATGGGTAAGAAAGCTACTTTGCTGTTCTTTAGATACCTTCTATATGCAATATACACATTAACTTGGGTACCGATAACAATACAAGGAATAATGAATAAAAATAACAAAGAGTGGTCACACACTAAACATGTAAGACAAATTGGAATATATGATGTATAGATTGATACCCAATGCTTAAGCATTGGGTATTTTGTTATTAATGTGTTTAAATTAACTTAATAAATGTAAATTGATCTTATTGAGGGTTAAAATAACTGAAATCTAATAAATAACATAATTTTGATACATTTAAGATACTGTTTTAAACTAGCTAATTATTAAGGGAGTTTTGAAAATATAGATATAAATAAATGAAAGTGGCTTATATAAAAATTCAATAATATAGGAAAGGTTAAGAAGAATTACGGTTTGGAAATATATAAAAATTCAATATTATTACAATTATCTTGATAATAGTTGAAATATTAATTACAATTACATGATGTGGTGAATGTATAGAATTAATAAAAATACATATATGCGAACAAATGTTTGACATAATTTCTTAAAGTATTTATACTTTGATAATGAGGAAGAGAAATATTTATATAGGTGTGTTTGCCTATTAAAATGAAGCTTGAATTCTGTGTCAATAATTCAAGAATTAAAATACAGGATACGAAAGAATAATATAGTGTGTTATATAGGTATTAATTGCTTTGGAGGAGAATAATGGAGAAGGAAATTTTAAATAGCAGTTATGATGTTACAGATCTTACGTCACTTGAAAAACTTGAACCAGTTAGGATAAGACCCGGAATGTATATTGGGTCTACTGGTAGTAAAGGGCTGCATCATTGTGTATGGGAAGTTCTTGATAATGCTATCGATGAAATAACAAATGGATTTGGAGATACAGCAATTGTATTATTAAATAAAGATAAAAGCGTAACAGTCCTTGATAATGGAAGAGGAGTACCAACTGGGATGCACCCTATTAAGAAAAAATCTGGTGTAGAGATGGTGTATACCGAACTTCACACTGGAGGTAAGTTCAATAATAAAAATTACAAGACTTCTGGAGGACTACATGGAGTTGGAGCAGCTGTAGTAAATGCATTGTCAAAGTGGCTAGAAGTTGAAGTTTATCAGAATGGTAAGATATACAGACAAAGATTTGAGTATGCAATGGATAAGCAATTAAAAAAGCTTATGCCTGGTACACCTGTAACTAAGTTAGAGATTATAGGTGAGAGTGATAAGACTGGTACTAAAGTAACCTTTATGCCTGACGAGGAAGTCTTTTCTAATACGGATTTTAAATTTGATGTAATAGATGAGAGATTAAAAGAGTTAGCTTTTCAGAATAAAGGAATAAAGCTGAAATTTATTGATGATAGAAAAGAAGAAAGTGTAATAAAAGAGTACTATTCAGAAAGAGGTCTATTAGATTTTATAGAATATCTTAATGAGAGTAAAACACCTATTCACCAGGAGCCAATTTTGTTTTCGGGTGAAAAAGAGATTGATGGTATAAACATGTATGGTGAGGCATGCATACAATTTACTGATTCATCAACTGAGTATATAGCCAGCTATGTGAATAATATACCTACAACTGAAGCTGGAACTCATGAAACAGGATTTAAAACAGGGATGACAAGGGCTTATAAAGAATGGGCTAAAAAACTTGGATTAGTTAAAGAAAAAGATAAGGAATTTGAAGGTGATGACTTAAGAGAAGGCATGACTGCAATAGTAAGAATAAAGATATCTAATCCTATGTTTGAGGGGCAAACTAAAACTAAGCTTGGTAATAATGAAGCTTACACAATGATGAATGAGCTAGCATATATCAGATTTTCTGAATGGATTGAAGATAATAAAGAAATAGCTACAGCTGTAATTAATAATGCTCTTGATGCTGCTGCTAGAAGAGAGAAGATAAGGAAAATAAATGAAGCAGAAAAGAAAAAGATAGGAAAAGGTGCTGCGCCTCTAGCTGGAAAAATAGCAGTTTGTACTTTAAAAGATAATACTCAAACTGAGTTTATAGTAGTGGAAGGAGATTCGGCTGGTGGGTCTGCTAAACAGGCTAGAGACAGAAGATTTCAGACTATAATGCCATCAAAGGGAAAGATAATGAATACCGAAAAGCAGAAACTAGAAAATGTACTTGCTAGTGAAGAATTAAAAATATTCAATGCAGCAATAGGTACTGGAACTTTAGATAATTATAAAGAAAAAGATTTAAGATATGATAAGATTATAATTATGAGTGATGCTGATGTTGATGGATATCATATCCGAACTTTGTGGATGACATACATTTATAGATATATGAGACCTTTGATCGCCAATGGACATCTTTATCTCGCACAGCCACCATTGTATAAGGTTTATAAGAATACAAAGAGTGGAGAAGTCTCTCAATATGCTTATAGTGACCAAGAATTGGAGCAGGCAAAGAAAAAGATAGGAAAAGGTGCTTTGATACAAAGATATAAAGGTCTTGGAGAAATGAATCCAGAACAGTTGTGGGACACAACACTTAACCCAGAGACAAGAACACTATATCAGGTTAATATAGATGATGCTGCGAAGGCTGAAAAAATGGTTTCTTTACTTATGGGAGATGTTGTTGAGCCACGTAAGAAGTATCTTTATAAATATGCCGAGTTTTAGACAGGGGGAGTAATTAAATGGCAAAAAAGAATGAAGCAATTCCTAAGGATAATAATATAATTCCTATAGCTATAGAAGAAGCTATGCCTGATAACTACCTGCCGTATGCAGTTGAGGTAGCAAGAGATAGAGCTTTGCCTGATGTAAGAGATGGTTTAAAGCCAGTTCATAGGAGAATTCTTTATGGTGCATACCTTCTAAGAGCTTTTCCTGATAAGCCATATTATAAATCTGCAAGAATAGTTGGAGACATCTTAGGTAAGTTTCACCCACATGGTGACTCTTCTGTTTATGAATCAATGGTAATATTGGCTCAAAACTTTTCTACTAGAGAACCACTTATAGATGGACATGGTAACTGGGGATCTATTGATGGTGATAGTGCAGCTGCTATGAGATATACAGAGGCAAGGCTTGCACCTATCGCTATGGAAATGATAAGAGATATTGATAAGGGAATAGTTGAGATGGTTCCTAACTACTCCGATACTGAGTTGGAACCTAAAGTATTACCTAGTAGATACCCAAACCTTTTGGTGAATGGGGCTTTCGGTATAGCAGTAGGTCTTGCTACAAATATACCACCTCATAATCTTAAAGAAGTTTCGGATGGCGTATTAGCTTACATAGAAAACCCGGAGATAACGACAAAAGAATTAATGAACTATATAAAAGGGCCAGATCTTCCAACGGGAGGAATACTAATAGGTAAAAATTCTATGCTTTCTGCTTATGAAACAGGAGAAGGAAAAGTTACTCTAAGAGCTAAGACAATTATTGAAAAATTAGAAAATGGAAGATTTGGTATTGTTATAACTGAGTTTCCTTATAGAAGGAATAAGGCTAAGCTTCTTCAACTTATTTCTGAGATGACTGGAGATAAAAGGCATGCCAAGGCTTTGGAAGCAATAACGGATATAAGAGATGAATCTGACAGAACGGGTATCAGGGCTGTAATTGAACTTAGAAAAAATGCTGATGAAAATATTGCTGATAAGGTGCTTAAGTATTTATTTAAAAAGACAGACTTGCAGTGTAATATAAGTTTTAATATGGTTGCTCTTGCAGATGGTAAACCTGAAACAATGGGACTAAAGACCATAATAGGTCACTATGTTAACCATCAAAAGGATATTGTTACAAAACGAACTATAAGAGAATTAGAAGTAGCAGAAAAGAGATTCCATATTGTAGAAGGTTTTATAAAGGCTATCGATATAATGGATCAAATAATTGAAACAATTAGAGCTTCTAAATCTAAAAAAGATGCTTCTATAAATCTAATAGATAGATTTGGGTTTAGTGAAATACAAGCTGAAGCTATATTGGAGTTAATGCTTTATAGGTTAACTGGTCTTGAAATAAAAGAATTCCAAAAGGAACATAAAGAACTAGATAAGATTATAAAAAGATTAAGAAAAATATTAAGTGATGAAAGCGAACTTCTAAAGGTAGTAAAAGAAGAGCTAAAAGAAGTTACTGATAAATTTGCTAGTGCTAGAAGAACTGCAGTTATCGAAGATGATAGTGAAGCAAAAATAGATATAGAGGAACTTATAATAGCTGAAGATGTTATGGTAACTCTATCAAATGATGGATTTATAAAGAGAGTACCTTTGAAGTCTTATAATAGATCAAATTCAAATCCTGAAGATATTGAATACAGAGAAGGAGATTACCTTAAATATTGTATTAATTCTAACACAAAGGATAATATATTGTTTTTCACTGATAAGGGTAATATGTATCAAGCTAAGTGTAACCTTATACCAGAGTACAAGTGGAAGGATAAGGGGGAAAGAATTGATGAAATTATAAAGGTATTATCTATAGATGAAGAAAAGATAATAATGGCCTTATCAGTAGATAATTTTATGCCAAGTAAATGCTTCAAGTTTATGACTTCGAAGGCAGTTATAAAGAAGACATCCATGGATAAATTCATAACAGCATACTCTAAACTTTTGGCTATTAGATTAAAAGAAAATGAAAAGCTTGTAGATGTAAGGTTGGTAGAACTTGAAGAAGAGTCCAAGTTTATTCATTTAAAAACAAAGCGAGGTTTAGACTTCCAAGTTGAAGAGCCTGAATTAGAGCTTGTAGATAGAAATATAATGGGAATTCCGTTGAGCCCTATAAGCCAAGAAGACGAAGTTGTAGAAATAGAGTATATAGATGAATACAATTTTGCTGATTTTATAATTGGTGTAAATAAAAAAGGAAATATGAAAATATATAAGAAAGCATTAAAAGATGTCTTTATGAAGACTGCTACACTTTCAAATGAACAGATTTTGATATTTACATCTAAGGGTAATGTGTACAAAATCCCGAGTTATTTAATACAAAACATTTCAGATGAGATAAATATAAGAATGCTAGTAGATGGATTTAGTGAAGATGAAGTGATCTTGAGCTTAAGCTCTGAAAAAGATTTTAATGAGGAAAAGTCTGTAATGTTCTTTACAAAGAATGGGTTAGTAAAGAAGACGATAATGAAGGAATTTGAAGGAAATAGCAGCAATCAAGTAGCATACAAATTAAAAAATAATGATGATGAATTGGTTGCGGTGAAGGTTTATAAAAACGTAGGTAATTCAGATGTTCTAATGGTAACTAAAAAGGGTATGGTTATAAAGTTCTCTGAAGAAAATGTTTCTCCTATGGGGAGAGTTGCATCTGGAGTAACAGGGATAAGCTTAAAGGAAGATGATTCTGTTATTTTTGGATCGGTTTTAAAGTCGGTTGTTGAAAGTAAAAATAACAAGAGTTATAATGAAATTGCAGCGGAAATGGCTAAAGCTGAGAAAATTATTTTGGTTTCAAATAATGGTGACAAAAAAGAAATTATGTTAGAGGATATCAAGGCACAAAATAGAGCTGGTAGAGGGAATTGTCTAATTGTTGTACTGCAAAATGATTATGTTAAAGAAGTGCAACTTAAATAGGAGGTTAGAAGTTATATGAAGAAGGTATTGGTGTTACTAGCGGAAGGTTTTGAAGAAATTGAAGCACTTACTGTAGTTGACGTTCTTAGAAGAGCAGATGTAGAGTGTCAAACATGCAGCATTAAAGATAAAGAGGTATCTGGATCTCATGATATATTAGTGTTGGCGGATATGACTTTAGAAAGTGAAGATTTAAATAGCTATGATGCTATAGTTTTGCCAGGAGGGATGCCAGGAGCTTCTAACCTTAAAGAGAATATAAGAGTTATTGAGCTTGTTAAGGATTACTATGCTTCTGGAAAGATTGTGGCAGCAATTTGTGCTGCGCCAATAGTTTTAGCTAAAGCAGGAATAATTGATGGAAAGTTAATAACTTCATATCCATCTTTTGATAAGCAATTAGAACATTGCATTTATAAAGATGAACTAGTTGTGGTCGATGGAAATATAATAACAAGTAGAGGGCCGGCTACTACATTGCCTTTTGCCTTCAAACTTTTAGAGAAACTAGGTTATGAGCAAGAAGCTGTTGATTTAAAAGAAGGTATGATGTTCAATTTTTTACTTAAAAAGTAATATTTGTTCCTAGAGGGGATCCTCTAGGAACTTTTAAATTTTCTTTTGGAGGTTTTTATGGAAAGGTTTGTTTTAAATAATGGAGTTAGGCTATTATATGAACATAGAGAATCTTATTTGACTTCATTTTGTATTGGATTTGAAGCTGGTGCTAATGCAGAAGTGGGCTTTAAGCTTGGAACAGCACATGCACTTGAACATATGCTGTTTAAGGGAACAGCTACGCTAGATGAAGATGAAATTAATTTAAAATGCGATAGACTTTTTGGTTTTAATAATGCAATGACAAATTTTCCATATTGTATTTATTACGGAACTTCCTCAAATGAAGATTTTGTTGAAGCTTTCTCGTTATATTCAGATATAATACTAAATCCTGCTTTAAGTGAGAAGGGATTTAAGGAAGAGATAGATGTAATACTACAAGAATTTAATGAATGGAAGGAAGATTTTAGCCAGTATTGTGAAGATGAGCTATTCTATAATTCATATGAGAGAAAAAGGTTGAAAGATATTATTATCGGCACTGAGGCTTCTATAAAGGAAATAGATATAGATGAGCTAAAGAGATTTTATAAAAAATATTATGTGCCAGAAAACTGTGTCATATCAGTGGTTACAAGCATTTCTTTTGACAATATTAAGTCAATAGTAAATAACATATTCTCTAGTTTTAAAGGAGAATACAGCAAACAACTAGCTAATAATGAATCTATAAAATCTGATATTCATTACAAGCAAGTTAGTGGATTTGATGGAGCAAAAATACAATATATATATGATATAAGCATGCTAGATACAAAAGAAGTAGAAGCTCTTAGAATATTTAATATGTGGTTTGGTGAAGGGGTAAGTTCTAGATTGTTTGATAAGGTTAGAACAAAAGGTGGATTAGCATATGAGATATTCAGTGCTGTGAAAAACGAATCGAATATTAAGTTGTTTTCTATTAATTGTAGTACATCTAAAAATAGTGTGGATAAATGCCTTAACATTATAGATTTGATTGTTAATAATGCAGTTGGCGATTTTGAGACTCTAACACAAGATGATATTAATTATTTAATAAAGAGATTGAAACTTAAACGAGCTCTAGACTTAGAGAAAAGTATCGTGCTAGCAAATAGACTAGCAATATATGAGCTTATGTATAAAAGAAGTAAAATGGTTTTTGATGAATTAGAATTTGAATACGAAATTAATAATAAAGATATAATTAGAGTGATAAAAAAAGTATTTGTGAATCCTTCAAAGCAAATACTTTGGTAATGGAGATATATATGAGTGAAAATTGGCTTTTAATAAATAAAGGAATTGCAGATGCAAATAAACTTATAAAGGAATTAAATATAAGTCAATTCACTGCGAGACTGTTGGTAAACAGAGATATAACCGGTGTGAAGCAAGCTGAGAAATTTTTATATGGCGAGATAGATGACTTGTATGATGGTCACCTTATGAAAGATATGGATAAAGCTGTAGCTATGATAAAGCTTGCTATAGAAAATAATAAAAAAATTGCAATATACGGAGATTATGATTGCGATGGTGTTAACAGTACTGTAATTCTTAATAATGCTTTGAAAAACTGTAATGCAAACTATGATTATTATATTCCTAATCGAGAAGATGAAGGTTATGGAATGAATAGTAATAGAATAAAGAAATTAAAAGAAGAAGGGTATGAGTTGATATTAACCTGTGATAACGGAATTGCTGCTTTTGAGCAGGTTGATTTAGCTAAAGCGCTAGGTATGGATGTAATAATTACTGATCACCATGATATTCCTATTTTTAAAGAGGAAGATGGGACCTTTATTGAAAGGTTTCCTAATGCAGATGCGGTTGTTAATCCTAAAAGAGGTGATTGTCAGTATCCATTTAAGAAGTTATGTGGTGCTGGAGTTGCATTTAAATTGGTCCAGTGCTTATACGAGGCTTTGGGTATTCCTAAAAATAAGTCCTATGATTTGCTTGAATTTGCGGCTATAGCTACTGTGTGTGATGTGGTTGATCTAATAGATGAAAATAGAATACTAGTAAAAGAAGGTTTAAAACGTATTAATAATACTGGAAATATAGGGTTGAAAGCTTTGATGCAGCAAACTAATCTGGAAGATAAGGTAGTAGGCGCATATCATCTTGGATTTATAATAGGGCCTTGTATAAATGCTACTGGCAGATTAGAAACTGCAGATCTATCAGTTGAGCTTCTTATTACAAATGAGAAGGATAGAGCATCTGAACTTGCAAAAGAGCTTTATGAATTAAATCAAAGAAGACAAGAAATGACTAGTGAAAGTGTGGAGCTTATCGAAGATCAAATCTCACGGAATAATATGGAGAAGGATAAGGTGCTAGTAGTTTATAATGATACAATTCACGAAAGTATTGCTGGTATTGTAGCTGGTAGGATTAGAGAAAAGTATAATGTTCCAGCTTTGGTTTTGACGAGAGGAAAAGAAATGGCCAAAGGATCAGGACGATCCATAGATGAGTACAATATGTTTGAGGAATTATCAAATTGTAAAGAATTGTTAGATAAGTTTGGTGGGCATCCAATGGCAGCAGGATTGTCTGTTAAAGAAGAAAATATACCGAAACTTAGAGAAAAGTTGCTGCAAAACTGTAATCTAAAAGATGAAGATATAGTTCCAAAAGTTCGAATCGACTTGAGACTTCCTTTAGGATATATAAATGAACAGGTTGTGGATGAATTAGAGAAACTTGAACCATTTGGGAAAGGGAATAGTACTCCTTTGTTTGGAGAAAAATCTGTGGAAACTCTTAGAATATGGGCTATAGGGAAGGAAAAGAATATATTAAAGTTTAGATTTAAAATGCTAGGTAGTAATTATAGCATGGATGGAATCTGCTTTAATAAATATGAAGAATTTAAAGAACAATTCATAGATAGATATGGAGAAAATGAGTTTCTTAGTATTCTAGATACTTCATTTTGTAGCTTTAAAATGGATTTTCTTTTTTATCCTTCAATAAATGAATATAATGGCAATAGAAGTATTCAAGCAATAATTAAAAGTATTAGACTATGTTAAAAAGGGGTACAATATATCGTATCCCTTTTGATTTTCCAAATTATAGACTTTTCTCATACTGTTCAACCATTCTTTTTACCATTTCTCCTCCAACCTTGCCGCATTGGTTCGCGGAAACAGTTCCGTTATAGTCTGAAAATTGAACCCCTAATTCGTTTGCTACTTCATATTTGAATTTAGATAAACCATTTTTAGTTTCTGGTATTAATATTTTTTGAGCCATAAAATTTATCTCCTATCTAAATTTATTAAATTAAATTTGTGACGATTTAATGATTCTATATTAATGATACAACAATATTTTGTCCTTAAAGTTATAAATTGATATTATAAGATTTATGGAATAATAGTAATTAATTAAATTTATATTTTAAAATCTAGTTCATCTTTTAAGCTGATTTTAATATAATATAGATGGTTATAATTCAATTAGGGAAAAATTTAAGGGGATGATTTTTTGAAAAAATATAAAATAATTATGACTGGTGGAGGAACTGCAGGGCATGTAACTCCTAATCTGGCACTAGTACCTGAGCTTATGAAACAAAACTTTGATATAAAATACATAGGAAGTAAAGATGGAATAGAGAAAGATATAATAAAAAACTCCTCTAATATGGAGTACTTTGGGATATCTAGTGGCAAGCTTAGGAGATATTTTGATGTAAAAAATTTCTCGGACCCTTTCAAGGTTGTAAAAGGAATGGTAGAGGCTTATAAAATAATAACGAAAGAAAAACCTGATATAGTGTTCTCTAAGGGAGGATTTGTTACTGTCCCTGTTGTTATAGCCGCATCGATAAAAAAGATACCAGTGGTAACTCATGAATCAGATATAACTCCTGGACTTGCTAATAAGCTTGCTGCTCCATTTTGTAGTAAACTCTGTGTAACTTTTCCAGAAAGTTTAAATTATATAAAAGATAAGAAAGGTGTTTATACAGGAACACCTATTAGAAAAGAATTATTTGAAGGTAGTGCTATTAAAGGGAAGAAGATATGTGGCTTTAATGATAATAAGCCGGTATTATTTGTTATAGGCGGAAGTCTCGGGTCAAAAGCGATAAATGAAACTATAAGAAATTCATTAAAGGAGCTACTAGGAAAATACAACATAATCCATATATGTGGAAAGGGTAATTTTGACTCGTCTTATAAGGAGATAAAAGGATATGCTCAATTTGAGTATGTCTCAGAAGAGCTAACTCATTTAATGAATGCTGCTGACTATATTATTTCAAGAGCAGGGGCAAATGTGATATTTGAAATACTTGCTTTAAAGAAACCTAATATTCTTATTCCGTTATCAGCAAAGGTTAGTAGAGGAGACCAAGTTCTAAATGCGAAGTCGTTTGAAAAAAATGGATATAGTATTGTTATAGAAGATGAGGAGCTAAACAAAGAGAAACTTTTAGAGAAATTGGAAATATTAAATAATGATAGAAATAAGTATATAAGTAGCATGCGTGAGAGTAAAGGTAAGGATGGAGTATCTAATATAATCTCAGTAATAATGAATTGCGTTGCAGAGAAAAAATAATTTTTTTAAAAATGCGGAATTGAGAGAAAATTTAAAAAATAGTTCGTTAAAATAGAATAATTAGCATTAACAAGGAAATAAGGGATTTTGTAATGAAAATAGGTGGTATTATACTGGTTTGTGCTCTGCAAGAATAAATTTACGAAATATATTAAAATATGAAACTTGAAAAATAATTTCCATACTGTATAATATTTATGTGGACAAAGGGCAGAATTTGTAGCCACAACAAGTTGTTAAGAATTTAACAAGCGAATGAGGTGCTGTTACGATGAAGAAAGTATCAATAATTTACTGGAGCAACGGGGGAAACGTTGAAGTTTTAGCAGATGCAATAGCAGCAAGTGCAAAAGAAAATGAAGCACAAGTTACGATTAAACACGTAGCGGATGCTACTGTTGACGATGTTATGAATGCCGATTCAGTTGCTTTTGGAAGTCCATCAATGGACAGTAATAGAATAGAACAACAAGAGATGGAACCTTACATAAACCAATTTAAGTTATTACCTAACAATGGTAAAAAGCTAGTTCTTTTTGGATCATACGGTTGGGATGAAGGACAATTCATAGTCGATTGGTCTGATAGAATGAAAGATTATGGTTTTAATGTAGTTGATATTCTTGCAGTTAAAGAATCACCTAGTGAAGAACAACTTAGAAAAGCTAGAGAACTAGGGAAAGAGCTTGCAAGATAGAACTCTCAGTAAATAATCAAAAATAACAGTCAATCTTATTTTTCTAAAATTTATATTTTAGAATAACTCATCATACAAAACAATTATCAAAACAATATAACAATATAAGAAAGAGGGGTCAACTCGATGGCAATTAGAAAGATGAAAACTATGGATGGTAATACTGCTGCAGCTCATATCGCATACGCATTTACAGACGTAGCAGCTATATACCCAATAACACCATCATCACCAATGGCAGAGCATGTTGATGAATGGGTTGCTCAAGGAAGAAAGAACATATTTGGACAAAAGGTAAAGGTAATGGAGATGCAATCAGAAGCTGGTGCAGCTGGTGCAGTTCATGGTTCATTACAAGCAGGAGCGTTAACTACAACTTTTACAGCTTCTCAAGGTCTACTATTAATGATACCAAATATGTACAAAATTGCTGGTGAATTACTACCAGGAGTATTCCATGTTTCAGCTAGAGCATTAGCTGCAAATTCATTAAATATATTCGGTGACCATCAAGACGTTATGGCTGCAAGACAAACTGGTTTTGCAATGCTTGCTGAAGGTTCTGTACAAGAAGTTATGGATTTATCAGCAGTAGCTCACTTAACAGCTATAAAGTCAAGAGTACCATTTGTTAATTTCTTCGATGGATTCAGAACATCACATGAAATACAAAAGATAGAAGTTTTAGAGTATGATGAATTAGCTAAACTTCTTGATACAGATGCAGTAGAAGCGTTCAGAAGAAGAGCTTTAAATCCTGATCATCCAGTAACAAGAGGAACAGCACAAAATCCAGATGTATACTTCCAAGAAAGAGAAGTTGTTAATAAATTCTATGATGCAGTACCAGAAATAGTTGAAGGCTACATGGCTGAAATGACTAAGTTAACTGGTAGAGAGTATCACTGCTTCGATTACTATGGAGCACCAGATGCTGATAGAATTATAGTTGCTATGGGATCAGTTACTGACCTTGTAGAAGAAACTATAGATTACTTAAATGCAAATGGAAACAAAGTTGGTCTTGTAAAAGTAAGATTATTCAGACCATTCTCAGTTGAAAGAATGTTAAAGGTTATACCTTCAACAGTTAAGAGAATAGCTGTTTTAGACAGAACTAAAGAACCAGGATCAGCTGCTGAACCATTATTCTTAGAAGTTAAGAATGCATTCTACGGAAAAGAAAATGCTCCAGTAATAGTTGGTGGAAGATATGGACTTGGATCAAAGGATACAGTTCCAGCTCACATAGTTTCAGTTTATGAAAACTTACTTAAGGACGAGCCTAAAGATGGATTCACAGTTGCTATAGTTGATGATGTTACTAATAAGTCATTAGAAGCTATAACTGAAGATATAGATACAACTCCAGTAGGAACTAAAGCATGTAAGTTCTGGGGACTTGGATCAGACGGTACTGTTGGTGCTAACAAGAGTGCTATAAAGATAATCGGAGACCATACTGATATGTATGCTCAAGGTTACTTTGCATATGATTCAAAGAAATCTGGTGGTATAACTGTATCACATTTAAGATTTGGAAAGAAAGCTATAAAATCACCTTACTTAATAAATAAAGCTGATTTCGTTGCTTGTCATAACCAATCATATGTATACAAATACAATGTATTAGATGGATTAAAGAAGAATGGATCATTCTTACTTAACACTATCTGGACACCAGAAGAAGTTGAAGCTAATTTACCTGCAAGCTATAAGAGATATATCGCTAAAAACAACATTAAGTTCTACACTTTAAATGCTGTTAAGATAGCTCAAGAAATTGGTCTTGGTGGAAGAATAAACATGATAATGCAATCTGCATTCTTCAAGTTAGCTGACATAATTCCAGTAGAAGATGCTATTAAATACTTAAAGGACGCTGTTGTTTCTTCATATGGTAAGAAGGGACAAAACGTTGTTGATATGAACAATGCTGCTATAGACAAGGGTGTTGACTCAGTTGTTGCTATAGAAGTACCTGCAAGCTGGGCTGATGCAGTTGATGCAGAAGTTGTTGCTGCTAAGGTTAAGCCAGAATTCGTAACTAAGATAGTTGAACCAATGAACAGACAAGAAGGAGATTTACTTCCAGTATCAGCTTTCATTGGCGGAATGGAAGATGGAACTTTTGAAAATGGTACAGCTGCTTACGAAAAGAGAGGTATAGCTATAAACGTACCAGAATGGCAAGCAGACAAGTGTATACAATGTAACCAATGTTCATATGTATGTCCACATGCTGTAATCAGACCATTCTTATTAACTGAAACAGAAAAGAACAATGCTCCAGAAGGAATGAAGATAGTAGCAGCTAAGGCTCTTAAGACTGCTGAACCTATGTCATTCACAATGGCAGTAAGTCCACTTGACTGTTCAGGATGCGGAAACTGTGCTCAAGTATGTCCAGCACCAGAAAAAGCATTAATAATGAAACCACAAGCTACTCAACATGTTGAAATTCCATCATGGGAATATGCTACTGAAGCTGTTGCTCCAAAGGCTAACCCAATGAGCAAGACAACATTAAAAGGAAGCCAATTTGAACAACCATTACTTGAGTTCTCAGGTGCTTGCGCTGGTTGTGGAGAAACTCCATACGCTAAGCTAGTAACTCAATTATATGGTGATAGAATGATGGTAGCTAATGCTACTGGATGTTCATCAATTTGGGGAGGATCTGCTCCTTCAACTCCATACACAAAGAATCATCTTGGACATGGTCCAGCATGGGCAAACTCATTATTCGAAGATAATGCTGAGTTTGGAATGGGTATGTACCTTGGAGTTGCTGCTATAAGAGAAAGATTAGCTGTAACAGTTAAATCTGCTTTAGAAGCTGATTTAAGTGAAACAACTAAGGCTGTATTAGCTGATTGGTTAGAAAACATAAACAACGGTGAAGGTACTAGAGATAGAGCTAACAGAGTTATAGCTGCTTTAGAAACTGAAACTGCTGAAATAGCAAAAGAAATATTAAACGAAAAAGATTTCTTAGTTAAGAGATCACAATGGATCTTCGGTGGAGACGGTTGGGCTTACGATATCGGCTTCGGTGGATTAGACCACGTTCTTGCATCAGGAGAAGATATAAATGTTCTTGTATTTGATACAGAAGTTTACTCAAATACTGGTGGACAATCATCTAAGTCAACTCCAACTGCTGCTATAGCTAAGTTTGCTGCTAGCGGTAAGAGAACTAAGAAGAAAGATCTTGGAATGATGGCTATGAGCTATGGTTATGTATATGTTGCTCAGATTTCAATGGGTGCAGATAAGAACCAAACTCTTAAGGCTATAGCTGAAGCTGAAGCTTATCCAGGTCCATCATTAATAATAGCTTACGCTCCATGTATAAACCATGGATTAAAAGCTGGTATGGGTAACAGTCAATTAGAAGCTAAGAAAGCTGTTGAATCAGGTTACTGGGCAATGTACAGATACAACCCAACACTTAAGGAGCAAGGAAAGAAGTCATTCTCACTTGATTCTAAGGAACCAACTGCTGACTTTAAGGCGTTCTTAATGGGCGAAGTAAGATACGCTTCACTTGCTAAGGCATTCCCAGAAGCTGCAGATGCTTTATTTGAAAAGACTTATGAAGATGCTATGGAAAGATTAGCAAACTACAAGAGACTTGCTAATCAAGAATAGTTAAATGATGATAAAGGAACTAGCTTTGCTAGTTCCTTTGTTTTTTGCAAAGTATGATGTTATAGAAATTGTTTAGTGAGTTTTTTGAAAAAATTATGAGATTATGTATTAGAACGATAAAAAATTACCATAATATGAAGGTTGAAAGTTAGATAATGTAAAAATGGTTTCTATAGTAGAGGTTATTGCAGTAAATAATAGGAATATACATTGATTTTTTTATGTATAAAGCTTTGTTAAAAGTAATAATATTTATTATAGAATAAAAAAAAGCTTTTATTAATCCTAATATTAGGGTAAAATTAAAACATACTATTTTATTAAAGGAGGTGAATTTCACACATCGTTTAGATTGTGTGAATCACATATGTCAGAAAAAGAAAAAGATACTTGCGGATGTGGCTGTGGCTGCGAAGATAATGGTTTAGAATTAAAAGAAGAAAATACATGTGGCTGTGGCGAAGAAGGTTGCGGAGACGAAGACTGTGGATGTGGCCATGACCATGATCATGATCATGAAAGCTTCGTTGTAGATTTAGAAGATGAAAACGGCAATGTAGTAAGTTGTGAAGTTATAGATGCTTTTGAATATAAAGAAAAAGAATATGTTTTAGTTCAAAACCCTAATGATGGATCAGTATACTTATTCAAATCAGAGGGTGAAGAAGGAGAACTTTCAATACCTGACGATGAAGAATTTGAAGAAGTTACAAAATACTATGAGTCTGAATTAGCTCAATAGTTGAAAAAGGCGGTGTATACCGCCTTTTTATTATATAATAACCAATATAATTCTTATGCATGTAAACTAGTGATTGTGATTCATTTCGGTGGCTCTTTGCATACAGTAAAAAATAGAACTTATTCGTCTGCTAGAGTTTCCTGATATGCATTGAGAAAAGCAGATGCGCAAAAATACTCGCTGAAGGATATTGCTTCAGCGAGTTTTTTTGCAATAGTTTTAAAAATGTTGATATATATTTAATCACATAATTGTATGGTATTTATTGATTAATATATAATATAAGGTAGATAATTTTAAATATATAATCTTAATATAAAATCTATTTTAAAAACTCTTACGGCTTCAGTTGAGAGAATTTAAAAATATAAGACTTATCATGGAGTGGACGTATGTAAAAATAATATAATTATGAAATGAGGAGATAAAAATGAGCGAATGTTATTCAAATAAATTTATTTTAAACGGTACATCTAGAGTTAAAGAAAAATTTGACGATAATATACTAAGAAGAAAAGGAATGGTGTATGAAGTTATAAGAGTAATAGATGGAGTGCCTCTTTTTTTAGAAAAGCATCTTGAAAGAATGAATAACTCATTTTCTTTGATAAATAAGGAAATGAAGTATGATAAGGAGGAAATAAAGGAACAGATAGAAACTCTAATAAAAGAAGTCAATGTATTTGAAGGAAATATTAAATTATTAATGGATTCAGAAAGTGATGAAAGAAATCTTTTAGTATACTTTGTTAAGCATTCATATCCTACAATTGAACAATATGAAAATGGCGTAAATACTACACTGTTCTTTGGAGAAAGAGAAAATCCTAATGCAAAGATAGTAAATACTGATTTTAGAACATTAGTAAATAAACAAATAAGTGAAAAGAGTTGCTACGAGGCTATTTTAGTAGATAGAAATGGGTTTATAACTGAAGGCAGTAAATCAAATATATTTATGGTACTGGATAATGAGATATTAACATCGCCATTGGAAGATGTTCTTCCAGGGGTGACCAGAGGTTCTATAATTGATATATGTAAAGAAAATAATATATCAATAAGGGAAGAAAAAGTATCATACAGAGATATTACATCAATGGCTGGAATGTTTATAACAGGTACATCTCCAAAGATTCTTCCGATTGCGAATGTTGATAAAATAACATTAAATTCGCCAAAGAATACATTAATTTTGGAATTGGTAAGATTATATAATAAAAAAATTGATGAATATATTAAATCTGATAAATAATATTTGAATGAAATTATAATTCACATTAAAATTTAAATTACAATTAAACCTTAATATGGTATACTAAAAGCAGTAAATGACTCTTGGGGGGTGTGAATAATTATGGAATATGTATATGAAGCATTAACTATTGATGAATGCATCAAATTAGCAGAAGCTGAACTTAATATATCTGCAGAAGACTTTGATTATGAAGTTATTGAGAAAAAAGGTATGCTTAGAAGAAAATACAAAATTAGAGTTTCGCCCAAGAATAATACGTCAAATTATGATGGGAAGGTCTCTGTAAAAAACGGAAATTTTATAGTGACTAATCCTCAAGAACAAGGAACTCCTGCAAAAATATTCATAAGTAAAGATATCAATCTATATATAGATGATAAAAAAGTTGAAGATTTTTGTAGTATAACCGAAAATAATTCTATAAGGTATGATATTATAAATCAAGAAGCAAAAAGAGAATTAAATATAGTTAAATCAGATGATGATATGACTGCGATGGCTTCAGTAAAATATGTACCTAAAAGAGTATATAAATTATGTGATTCAGAAAACGTCAGTGTGTTAAATCTAAATATAGAACTTGAGTACGAAGAATATCCTCCAAAGTTTAATGAGCTTGAAATTAAAAAGGTTTTAACTGAAAGAGGTATTGTAAGTGGTGTGATTTTAGAAAACTTAAAAACTTTGTGTACAGGAAATGAACAAGGTGAGATTCTAATTGCAGAAGGTAAAAAAGTTAAAGAAACAGTACAGGATCGATTAACTATACTTTTCAAAGATAAACAAAAAAGAATAGTTTCTGAAGATGAGACAATTGACTTTAGGAATATGAACCAAATAGTTACTGTTCAATCAGGAGAAATAATAGCAACATTGATAAAAGGCTCAGAGGGAAAACCAGGAATAAACATAAGTGGCAAGGTAATAAAGCCTGAAAAATATAAGGAATTGCAATTGAATGCAGGCGAAGGATGCAAAATTGATGGTAGTAATATAATTGCTATAGAAGATGGAAGACCAGACTTTAAAAATAATACTATTTCAGTAAATAAAATATATGAAGCAACTTCAGATGTGAACTTGGCTTCTGGAAACCTTAATTTCACTGGTGATATACATATAGGAGCAAATGTTAGTCAAGGAATGACTATAAAAGCTGGCAAATCTATAAGCATTGATGGTTCTGTAGAGGGCTCACATATTATATCAAACGATCAAACCTTGATAAAAGGTAGTATAATTGGATCAACCATTGAAGCTGGAGGGAAAGACTTCCTAATACAACAGCAATTAGACGAATTAGAAAACTTAAAAAGTTCAATGTTGCAGCTTACTAGTACCGTATTAGAAATTAAAGAACATAATTTATTAGGCATTGACAGAAGTGATGGCGAAATAATAAAGGTTTTAATTGAGAACAAATTTAAGAGTATAACAACAAATTCGTTAAATATAATTAGATTGTTTTCTAAATCTGATGAAGAAGGTAGAAACATAGGTAGGATAGTAAAGCAAATGCTGGTAGGACTTGGACCGACCACTATAAAACATTTCAGTGAGTTGGACAAGTTGGTAGTGTTAGCAGATGAATATATTAAGAATATCCAAGGAAAAGTTAATATACCAGCTGATATTAGTATAAACTATTGTCAAGATTCTACAATAAGTTCTTCGGGAAATATATACTTAAATGGCAAAGGTCAATATATATCTCATTTAACATGCAGTGGAAGTATAATTTTCACTCAAAACGGTAGCGTGTCCAGAGGGGGATATTTAAAAGCTGAAAATGAAATAAGATGCAAGACCATTGGAAGTACTGGTGGAGTTAAGACAAAAGCTTCGGTTTCAAAAAATGGGAGCATATATGCAGACATCGCATATCACAATACTATTTTTGCAATTGGAGAAAGGGAGATAGTCTTAGAAGAACCTTCGAGGGATATACATGTATACATGGATGAGCTTGGAGATATAATAATAGATAAGTTTCGCTTATAAGGGGGATTAAAATGGCTAACAAGGAAATAAAGTTACTGATTTTTAGTTTAAATGGAGAGCATTACGCTACTGACATAATGGAAGTAGAAAGAATATTAGGTTATGAAACACCAACTGTGTTACCTGATGTACCAAGCTTCGTTGACGGAGTTATTAATTATGAGGAAAGTATTTTACCTGTAGTTAATTTATCTAAAAAATTTGGGTTTAATACTAAAGTAAATTTAGCTGAAACAAAGATTATTGTTGTTAAGGAAAGTGAATCTAAGATGGGCATTATTGTTGACAATGTCTATGAGGTTAAAGATGTAGAAGTTAATTTAATAGAAAACCCTCCAGCAATTGCTGCAAGTATTTCAAGAAGATATATAAAAGGACTAATAAGATTAAAGGAAAATATAGTAATCCTCTTAGATTTATCTAAAATTTTAACAGAGGAAGAAAAAACTAAGTTGCTATAAGGTGGTTCTATGATAGATGCAGAAATCAAAGTAGGTATTGCTGATTTAAATACTGTAAATTATCCAGATAAAATAATGACAATAGGACTAGGTTCGTGCGTTGGAATAGCAGTATTTGATAAAGTTAAATTGATTGGCGGGTTGTCACATATAATGTTACCTGATTCAACTCAGTTTAAAGAAGTGAAAAATCCGTATAAATTTGCTGATCTAGCTATTCCGATTCTAATTGAAAAGATGGAAAGGTTAGGATGCCAAAAAAGGAATTTGACTGTAAAGATAGCTGGAGGAGCATCGATGTTTAATTTTTCCGATAAAAGCATGATAAGTGATATTGGAAAAAGAAATGGTGAAGCTGTAGCAAAAACTTTAAAAGAATTACAACTTCAAGTTCTTGCTTCCCATCTAGGTGGAAATAAAGGAAGAACAATGGTTTTAGATTCAAAGACTGGCAAGGTAATAATAAAGATTGTAGGACAAGGTATTATAGAACTTTAATGGAGTGATAATCTTGAATAAAATAAAAGTTATGGTAGTAGACGATTCTGCACTTATGAGAAAGATAATTTCTGACATGATAAATGAAGAGACAGATATGGAAGTTATAGCTACTGCAAGAAATGGTGAGGAGTTCGTTGACAAGGTTGGAGGTTATAACCCAGATGTAATTACCTTAGACGTAGAAATGCCCAAAATGGATGGTATTACTGCGCTGAAGAAACTGAAACTCACTAATAGAAATGCTAAGGTTATAATGTTAAGTAGCTTAACTACAAGCTCATCAAGAACAACATTGGATTGTTTAGATGCTGGTGCTGCTGATTTCGTTTCAAAACCATCTGGATCGATCTCGCTTGATATTAATAAGGTTAAGCTTGAGCTAGTACATAAAATAAGAGCAGTAGCATCTATAAAGAGATCATTGTTTGACTTTAAAGTTGAGCCAAAGGAGCCGTCAAGAGTTATTACTACTAAAAAAGCATCTAACAAAATAGACGCAGTAGTAATTGGCGCTTCTACAGGTGGTCCGAGAGCTCTTCAAACTGTATTGACAGAGCTTCCTAACAATTTAGAGGTTCCAGTTTTAGTTGTTCAGCATATGCCAGCTGGATTTACAAAAACTTTTGCTGAGAGATTAAATAACCTTTGTAATCTGAAAGTTGTGGAAGCAGAAAATGATATGCGAATTGAGAAAAATGTAATATATATTGCTCCTGGTGGGTTCCATATGGAAATATCAAAAGAAAAGAGAATTTCATTAAATCAGGAACCTAGCATTTGGGGCGTGAGACCAGCCGTAGATAAGCTGTTTAATAGTTCAGCTTCAGTGTACGGTAAAAATTTATTATCAGTAGTATTGACTGGTATGGGAAAAGATGGAGCACAAGGCACTGTAGCCATAAAAAATGTTGGAGGACATACCATTTCTGAAGATGAGTCCACTTGCACTATTTATGGAATGCCTAAAGCCACTTTTGAGACAGGAAAAGTTGATGAAGTACTACAACTAGGATATATAGCAAAAAAAATCGTTACATTAGTGAAAGGATAGTAGATAAACTATGGATTTTGGCCAGTTTCATCAATGGGTACATAAGGAGCTAGGGATAAATTTATCAGCGTATAAACCAACCCAGCTTAACAGAAGAATAGAAAGTTTAATGACAAGATTAGGAGTCAAATCACTAGAAGAATATACGAAGTTGATTAAAACTGATAGAGAGCATAGACAAAGATTCTTAGATTTTATAACTATTAATGTTACAGAGTTTTTTAGAAATCCAGAATT
The DNA here is from genome assembly GCF_016595795.1 of Clostridium yunnanense. Classification (GTDB taxonomy): domain Bacteria; phylum Bacillota; class Clostridia; order Clostridiales; family Clostridiaceae; genus Clostridium_AR; species Clostridium_AR yunnanense. The sequence goes on along the minus strand of NZ_JAENHN010000053.1, from coordinate 145,762 downwards.
ATTTGATGAGCTAGAGGCGATTTTGAAAAAAGAGTCTGCAGCTAATAATAGTCTTAAGATTTGGAGTGCTGCTTGTTCTATCGGTTGTGAACCGTATTCAATCTCTATGATTTTGAATAATGTAAGTCCAAATGGCAGACATAAGATACTAGCCACTGATATAGATAATACAATTCTTCAGAAAGCTAAGTTTGGTGAATACACTGATAATGAAATGAAGAATGTAAAGCCTAGAGAATTGGAAAGGTACTTTAAGAAAGTTAAAGATAAGTATTATATAGAACAAAGTGTGAAAAACATGGTTACTTTCAAAAAGCATGACCTTATACTAGATAGTTATGAGAATAACTTTGATTTAATTGTATGTAGAAATGTAGTCATCTATTTTAACGTAGATGTGAAGAATGATATATACAAGAGATTTGCAGCATCCCTTAAAAAAGGTGGATTATTATTTGTAGGGGCTACTGAAAGTATTTATAATTACAAAGATTTTGGATTTGAAAAAGCTTCTACTTTTATTTATAGAAAATTATAAAAGTTAATAATTGCTATAAAGAAATTAACCACTTCGCACGAATAATAAGTGTTGAATAACTGAAAAGGTTATGTTGGTTTTACATATTTTCAATAAGAATATGATGTGTGATTGCTGTGACTTAGAAAAAAACGACTACATAAGTTTATTATTTAAATGCAATTAGTGCGTATTGCTTGGTTAATTTTAGTGATAATAACTTTAAGGTACTGATAAGGAATGCAGGAGGCATAACAATTAATAATTGTTATGTGCTAATAAGGAATACAGGAGGCACAACAATTAATAATTGTTGTGTGCTAATAAGGAATACAGGAGGCATGACAATTAATAATTGTCATGTGCTAATAAGGAATACAGGAGGGATAACAATGGACACATCTCAATATCTTTCAATGTTCTTAGAAGAGTCCATGGATAATTTGCAGACTCTAAATGAATCTTTGCTTGATTTGGAACAAAAACCAGATGATATTGATAAGTTAAATGAAATATTTAGAGTAGCTCATACTATAAAAGGGATGGCTGCAACAATGGGATTTAGCGATATAGCAGAGCTAACTCATAAAATGGAGGATGTTCTTTCTAAATTTAGAGAAGGCGAACTGAAAGTTACACAAAATGTAGTTACAGTACTTTTTGATTGCCTAGATACTCTTGAAAGAATGGTAAATAATATATCAGAAGGTATAGAAGAAAAAGTTGAAATAGAAAATATAATGAAGGACTTACATGATATAAGTACTAATGAGCAGCAAGATAGTGTTGCAGTTGATATAGTAGAAGAAGTATCAGAAAATAAGAGTTCATCAGATTACATAATAGACATAAATGAATATGACATGAATGTAATTAAGCAAGCTCATGAAAAAGGCTATAAAGCTATAAGAGTTTTTATAAGTCTTAATGAGAATACTTTATTAAAGTCTGCTAGAGCTTTTTTAATATTTAAAGAATTAGAAGAGCATGGAGAAGTAATAAAATCATATCCTTCTACAGAAGATATAGAAAACGAAAACTTTGATTTTAGCATTGAACTTATCGTTATTACTACACTAAATGCTGAAGAAATTGAAAAACTTGTTAAAAATATCTCAGAAGTGGATAAAGTTTCTACAGAAGAAGTCGAATTAAGAATAGAAAAAGTAAATGAAATTGTAAAAACTAAAGATGAATCAATAGCTAAGGCTGAAGTAAATGAAACGTCAAAACCATTAACACCTAAATCTATAGTTACAAATAAAGAAAAAGTTGAAGAAAAAAAGAGCAATAATCCAGCTACTCAAACAAAGAAGGTACATCAATCAGTAAGAGTTGATTTGGAACGTCTAGATAAACTTATGAACATGGTTTCTGAGTTAGTTATACATAGAACTAGATTGGAACAAATAAGCACAAATTATAGAGCTCAAGAGCTAAATGAAACTCTTGAACAAGTTGCCAGAACTACTTCTGACTTACAAGATCTTGTTATGAAGATAAGAATGCTTCCTCTAGAAGTTGTATTTAATAGATTCCCTAGAATGATTAGAGATCTTTCTGTAGAATTGAACAAGGAAATTAACTTCATTGTTGAAGGTCAAGATACAGAATTAGATAGAACTGTAATAGATGAAATAGGTGAACCATTAATTCACTTATTAAGAAATGCGGCAGATCATGGAGTAGAAAGCAAAGAAGATAGAGCAAAATCAGGCAAAGATCCTGTAGGTACAATCAAACTATCAGCATATCAAGAGGGTACAAAGGCTGTAATAAGAGTAGAAGATGACGGTAATGGTATCGATGTTGAAAAAGTTAGACGTAAAGCTGAAAAAGTGGGTATAAACACTGAAGGAATGACTGAAAATGATATAAAGAATTTGATTTTCTCTCAAGGCTTTAGCACTAACGAAGTAGTAACAGATATATCAGGTAGAGGCGTAGGTATGGATGTTGTAAAGACAAAAATATCTGCACTTGGAGGAACTGTTGATGTAGTAAGTGAAATAGGAAAAGGTTCAAGTTTTATAATAAGACTTCCTCTTACACTTCAAATAATTCAAGCTTTGCTTGTTAAAGTTGGAGAAGAAACACTTGCAATTTCTCTAGGTTTCATAGATAGAGTTATAGACTATAAGGAAGATAGAATAAAGAAGACTAATGGAAGAGAAGTTATAGTTTATAGAGAAAATGTTATACCTCTAATTAGACTTAATGAAACTTTACAAATTGATACTAGCAAAAAGGATAAGAATTTTATTATAATAGTTAAGGTTGGAGATAAAGTTGTTGGTCTTTTAGTTGATTCTTTATTAGGACAGCAAGAAATAGTAATAAAACCTTTAGGAAAAACTCTTGAAGGACTAAACGAGTATATAGGAGCAACAATACTTGGTAATGGTCTTGTTACACTTATACTTGATGTAGGTGCTTTAATCTAGGAACTAGAAGGAGGATTGTGATGGATTATACTCAATTAAGTGCACTTCAACTAGATGCACTTAAAGAAGTAAGCAATATTGGTGCAGGGAATGCAGCAACTGCTCTTTCTCAATTGTTAAACAGAAAAATTGACATGACAGTTCCAAATGTTAAGGTAATAGATTTTATGGATATTTATAATTTTGTTTCTGAGGAAGAATTGGTGGCGGCGGTACTAGTAAAAGTACTAGGCGATGCACCAGGAAATATATTATTTGTATTTGAAAAATCTATAGCTTCTAATATAATAGAAGTACTGACTGGAATGAAGGAAGATGAGTTTAGCGAGATGGGAAATTCAGTGCTATGTGAAATAGGTAATATTATTTCTGCAGCATATATGAATGCAATAGCAAGACTTACAAACTTAAGCATTATGCCATCAGTTCCGGCTGTGGCCTTTGATATGCTAAGTGCGATACTAAGCTCTACTTTTGTAGAGTCAGCACAGTATTCAGATAGTGTATTGGAAATAGAAACAATGCTATTAGGCGAAGATTCGGAAAATATTGGTGGACATTTTTACTTTGTCCCAAATCCTGGATCTTTAGAAAAAATATTAAATTCGATAGGCGTAATATAGATAGGGGGATTCTAAATGGCTAGAGTATTAATTGTTGATGACGCAGCATTTATGAGAATGATGATAAAGGATATTCTTGAAAAGAATGGATTTGAGGTTGTAGGTGAAGCAAGTAATGGAATTAAAGCTGTAGAGCTTTATAAGAAGGAAAAACCAGATGTAGTAACTATGGATATAACAATGCCAGATATGGATGGAATTGAAGCAGTTAAAAACATCAAAGCATTTGATCCAGCAGCTAAGGTAATAATGTGCAGTGCCATGGGCCAACAAGGTATGGTTATGGATGCAATAAGAGCAGGTGCAAAAGATTTTATAGTAAAACCATTCCAAGCAGATAGAGTGTTAGAAGCAATCAAAAAAGCGATTGGTTAATAAGGGGGCATGAAAATGCAAGTTGTTGTTTTTAAGATTAGTGATGAACTTTTTGCTGTAGAAACATCTAAAGTTCAGAGTATTACTGATATGACAGAAGTGACTAAAGTACCAAAAGCCCCAGAGCACATTAGAGGACTTATAAACCTTAGAGGTAGTATAATACCTCTACTGGATATAAATCTACTACTTAATATACCGAAGTCATCAAAAGCTCAAAGTAACATAATAATATTGAATGTTGATGATGAACAAGTAGGTATATCTGTTGATGAGGTTGAAGAGGTTTTAGAAATTGATGAAAAGCTTATTCAAAGACTTGAGAATGAAAAATATCAAAGCTATGTAAAAGGTATAGTGAATTTCGATGATAAACTAGTTACATTAGTAGATATAAGTAAAATACTAAAAATTTAATTAGTGAAGTGAGGTAAGCGTATGGCAGATGTATTATCACAAAGTGAAATAGACGCCCTATTGTCTGCCTTGTCTGCTGGAGAGCTTGAGCCAGAGGAATTGCAAAAAGATGAAGAAAAACAAAAAGTGAAAGTTTATGACTTTAGAAGTCCTCAAAAGTTTTCTAAAGAGCATATAAGGACACTTGAACTTATACATGATAATTTTGCAAGAATAATATCTAATTTTCTTACTGCTCAGGTAAGAAAGAATACAAAGGTTAAGATAGAAAACATAGAGCAGGTAACCTATGAAGAATTTATTCATAGTGTGTCAAATCCAACTACACTGCTTTTGTTTAAAATGCCACCTTTAAATGGTTCAATTCTTTTTGAGATGAATCCTAGTTTCTCCTTTCAAGTTATTGATATACTGTTAGGAGGAACGGGAGAGAGAAGACATGTAAGTAAAGAGTTTACGGATATAGATAAAAATATAATTACTCAAGTAGCAACAGGAGTGCTATCAAACCTAAAGCTTGCTTGGGAAGATGTCATGGATGTTGATATAGAAGTAGAAAGTTTAGAAACTAATCCTGCTTTAAACCAAACATTAGCACCAAATGAACCAGTAGCATTAATAACTTTTTCAGTGGAAATGGGTAAGAGTAATACTTTTATAAATCTTTGTATACCTTATTTAAGCATTGAAAAGATTCTTGATAAGCTAGTGATGCAAAACTGGTTCCAAGCAGGTGCTGATGACGATCTTGAACATACAAGACATGATCTAGAAAAAAGATTAGATGTCGTAGATGTAAATGTTAAGGTAGAACTTGGTAGTACAGAAATTAGCATTGATGATTTCTTACGATTGGTGACAGGTGATGTGATTAAGCTTGATAACAAGTATAATAGTCCTGTAACAGTAGTAGTTGAAGACGAAAAATGTTACCTGGCCAAACCAGGTATAGTTGGTAAAAATATGGGAGTAGCCATACTTGACATTATAGGTAAGGATGTGGAAGATTATGAGTAATGGATTTCTTACACAAGAAGAGATAGATTCTTTGTTGAATGGTCCATCAACACCAGCCGAATCCACAACAGGTAACACTGAAGAAAGTATTTCAGATATAGATAAAGATCTGTTAGGTGAGATAGGGAATATTTCAATGGGTTCAGCTTCAACAGCTCTTTCCCAAATAATCAATCAGTCGGTTAATATTACTACTCCAGTAGTAAGTACAACAACCTTGGGAGAGCTAAAAGAGCAATTTCATATTCCTAATATAGTACTTGAAGTAGAATATACCTCAGGAATATTAGGTAAAAATATATTAATAATGCAAATTAGTGATGCTGCAGTAATAGCTAACCTTATGATGGGTGGAGATGGTACTGTAAATACTACAGAATTATCAGAAATAGAACTAAGTGCAGTACAGGAAGCGATGAATCAGATGATTGGTTCTGCAGCAACCTCAATGGCTACTATGTTTGCAAGAGAAGTAAATATATCACCACCTATTTCAAAGACTTGGGATGAAGAAAATGAACCAGTTTCTGAAGGAATTAATGATGACGATATTTTAGTTAAAGTATCCTTCAAACTAACAATTGGCGATTTGGTAGATAGTAACATAATGCAGTTATTACCACTAAAAACAGCTAAAAAGATTGTTTCAATAATGATGGGGGAAGAGCAGAAAAGTGAACCAGTGCCTGAGCAACCTAAAGTGCAAGAAAGAGCACCACAACAGGAAGTAAGAGCAGCTAGTAATCCTGAACCATCTAATACATATCATGCCCAAGAAAGTCACAATGACTATAATCACTTTGTACAAGAGAAACCTATATATCAAGAGCAAAGAACTCCTGTAGAAGTTCATCAAGCATCTTTTGATAATTTAGCTTCAAGTCCTTCAGGTCCAGCACATAAAAATATAGATTTAATATTAGATGTTCCATTAGAAATATCTGTGGTTCTTGGTAGAACTAAAAAAAGTATTAAAGATATTCTATCTCTAAGTAATGGATCATTAATTGAACTAGATAAAGTTGCTGATGAACCTGTAGAAATTTTAGTAAATGGCAAAAGGGTAGCTTTTGGTGAAGTTGTGGTAGTTGATGAAAACTTTGGAGTTAGAATCACAAGTATAGTAAGTAACGCAGAGAGAATAAAGTCTTTGAAGTGATAAAAAGCACTGTTCCTGAATCAAGCAGGAAAGTGCTTTTTATTATTTTGAAGACATAAAGCACTGTGTTGAAATTAAATAGTTAAACATCCAATGCTTTAATGAGCATACGCAAAGAATTAATATGATTTTTTCATATTCCATGGCTAAAACTGTAAACTCACTACGTTCGAACAGTACAGTTTTTAACGCCATTACATCTGACAAAATCATTTAATTCTAATAGCTAGCTCATATAGCATCTCCTGTTTAACCATTTAATTTCAATGATATTGTTAAACAGAAACTAATATTGATATAAATTAATATATGTTTAACTGGATAAATAACTTGAATTAAATACTCAAACATATATATTAAAGCTATAATATATAAGTTTGAGTAAAAAAATAAAATAAACTTTAGGAGTTTTGGAAATAATAAAATTGTTAATATTTTGTTAATAAACTATAGATTTTTCTAACAGGTTCATAATAAGGTATAGGATGTCAAAAATGACACTTAAAATGAATTTAGATAATTAGGAATTTTTTACAAATATAAAAACTAAGTATAAACTAATTTATTCATTGCACGATAATATAAGTAGTGAATACAGTACAGTGGAGGTAAGGTATGAATATTAAAGGAGTAGGACCAACTAGAAATGTAATTGATATATATAATGTGAATAAAGTAAAAGCAACTCAAAAAGCTGAAAGTGTTAAAAAAGATAGCTTAGAAATATCAGGTGCAGCTAGAGCTTTAAGTAACTTTTCTTTAGGAGATGATGTAATGCCTAGAAGTGAAAAGGTAGAAGAATTAAGAATGCAAGTTGCAAATGGAACATATAAACCAAACAATGAGAAAATAGCACAATCAATGATTAATTCTATAAGTGAAGGAAGGGTTTAAAATGTACGAAGAGCTTATTAATGTAATACTTAGTGAAAAAGAAGCGCTTAATAAGCTTCTTTCGTTACTAGATAATCAGTATTCGTTTATATTGAAAAAAGATATATTTGGATTAGATGATGTTGCAAACAAAATACAAGCTTGTAATAAAGATATAGCAGAAGAAGAAGTCAAAAGAAGAAAGCTTGTTGGAAGCAATTCAATGAAAGAAGTTGTATTTTCTTCAGGAAACGAAAGCTTGGAAGAGAGTTATAGAGATATTTTAAAGCTTTTAGAAGCGGTGAGACTTCAGAAGGATACAAATGATTTGCTCTTAAAGCAGCAACTTTCATATACTAATCAAATGTTAACTTATATAAATCCGAACAGAGAAATGAAAACTTATAATTCATACGGAAAAATGTCAAGGTAGTAGGGGGAGAAAAGATGTCAGGTTTATTTTCAACATTTAATATAGCAAAAAGCGGTATGTCAGTTCAGCAAAAATCTATTGATGTAACTTCGCATAATATAGCAAACGCTAATACAGCAGGATACTCTAGACAAAGAGCAATCATAGAAACTACAAGACCACAATCTTTAGGTGGCATGGAGGCAGGACAACTTGGAACAGGAGCTCAGGTTTCCACAGTTGAGAGAATAAGAGATACTTTCTTAGATTATCAAGTAAGAAATGAGACTAGTATATCTGGGCAATATAGTACTAGAGAGAGTTTTTTAAGCCAGATTGAAGATGTTTTTACAGAACCATCTGATACGGGTATATCGTCATTAATGGGTAAGTTCTTTGATTCATGGCAACAATTGTCCAAGCAACCCCAAAGTTCAAACGCAAGAACTGTGGTTGTTCAGCAAACATTAGCTCTTACAGATGCACTAAATCATACATATACGCAACTTAAAGATTTAAAAAATAATGCTCAAAGTCTTATAAAGAATACTGTTACAGATATGAATAGTACTTTAAATCAGATTGGGCAACTAAATAAAGAAATAATAAGTGTTAAAAATGCTGGAGATACACCTAATGACTTAATGGATAAAAGAGATCTACTAATAGATCAGTTATCTAGCAAATTTAACTTAAATATAGATAAGAAAGCTTTTGAAGGAATTAATCTAAAACCTGCAGATGTTAATGGTATGAAGGCCCCGGAACTTGTTAAAGCAGATGGAGATACTGAGGTTGCTAGATTTTCATATATAAGCAGTATGGAAAAAGATCCAACTGATGATTCTGGTACTACTTATAAGATAACTTATTACAAGCTTGGAAATATGGATAATGAAAACAATAAACAAACAATAACTTTGACTAATGTGAGTCCTGATCAGGCAAAAGAGATTGAACAAACAAGAGTTATATGGGCAAATAGTAATGGGGTTGCTACTAAAGCAGATGGATATCCTTTAAGAGATGGCTCTGTTGTGGATGTACAAGAACTTAAGTTATTTTCTCCAGCATCAGGAGAAGTAAAGGGAAATGTAACAATACAAAAAGATATTGATAACTACATAGATCAAGTAAATAAGTTAGCTAAATCTATAGCTTTTACAGTTAATGCTGTACATAGTGGTATGTCAAGTGCAACTACTAATGGATTCCCTGATAAAGATTATATGCCTTTATTCGTAAATAAATCAGTTGCTAAATATAGCGTTAATGGTCAGATGATAAATCTTGATGATACACTAAAGAATGAAACAGAAATAACAGCTGAAAATATAACGGTAAATAAAGAAATTCTTAGTGATGTTATGAAATTAAAGACAAAAACAAGAGATTCTAACTTTGCGTATGCTTCACAAAATACAGTTGATGGTGAAGGTGATGGAGCTAGAGCATTGGCTATAGCACAGCTTAAGAACAATCTAATTGCTATTCAAGATATTGGAACTACCGTGAAGTCAAGAGCAGACCTTTTCGATATGTCAAAAGGAAAAGCAATACTAAAGGATAATGGGTTAGCAATCGAAAATAATAATAATGGAACAACTTTAGAAGCGTATTTTAAAGATACAATAGATAAATTAGGTGTACAAGCTCAAGAAGCATCAAGAATGGTAACCAACCAACAGCAACTTTTAGATTCATTAAATCAAACTAAAGACAGTGTGTCGGGAGTTTCACTTGATGAAGAAATGGCAAATTTAGTACAATTTCAACATGCATACAGTGCAAATGCAAAGGTTATTGCTACAGTGGACGAGCTTCTTGATGTAGTAGTTAATGGATTAAAGAGATAGAAAAGGAGTATTTAAATGAGAGTAACTAATAGAATGTTGTCAAATAACTTCTTAAGTGATATGAGAACAAACCTTAATAGTATGAAAACACTTCAGTCTCAATTATCATCAGGTAAAGAGATAAGAAGACCATCAGATGACCCTTTTAAAGTTGCAAGAGCAATGCAGCTTAATTCAGATATATCTGCCAATAAGCAGTACAATGAAAATATAAGTGATACTATAAATTGGTTAGATGCGACAGATACTTCATTAGATCAAGTGACTCAAACTTTTCAAAGAATTAGAGAGCTTACAATATCCTCAGGAAATGCTGCATATGGATCTGATGAAAGAAGAGCTATAAAAGATGAATTAAACCAGAAGGTATCGGAAATAGCACAAATATTGAATTCAAATTTTGATGGGAAGTATGTTTTTGGAGGAAGCAAAGCAACTTCAAAACCATTAGGAGTAAAGGACTTTGATGCAAACGGAAATAAAGGATTATTCTTTGCAGGAAAAGAAGGAGAAGAGCTTTCTATAAATTCTACTGATATAATAATGTCAAGCCAAATGGATATGATAAAGACTAAGTTACCAGTGGAAATATCAAAAGGTGTAACGATGGATTACAATGTAAGTGCATACGATGTGTTAAATTTCACAAGTGAAAAAGGAAAACAAATAAATGTTAGCAATTTGTTGAATAATATAATTAGTAACCTAGATTCAGCTTCTCCTGATGCACAAAGCAAACTTATAGGAGAAAATCTAAATGATCTAACTGCTGCAGCAAGTAATATACTAAAAATCAGAGCAGAAGTTGGAGCAAAGCAAAATAGAATGGAATCAGCTAAAGACAAAAATACTGAAGAAAATTTTAATTTAACCGAAGTATTAGCTAATACTGAAGATATAGATATAACTCAAAAAACGATGGAATACAGTACAATGCAGACGGTGTATATGGCATCACTGCAGACAAGTGCAAAAATAATTCAGCCTTCTCTCATGGATTACTTGAGATAGGAGCATTGGAGGGGATTTTATGAAACTAGAGACTAAATACCACGGTATATTAAATTATGAAGAAGAAGATATAATAACTTTTGCTAAAGGATTACCTGGTCTTCAAGAGTTGAAAAAGTTTATACTTGTTGATTTTGAAGAAAACCCAGTTTTTAAGATACTTCATTCTATAGAGAATAAGGAAATAGGATTGGTCACAGTTTCCCCCTTCGATGTGGTGAATGAATATGAATTTGAGCTGAAAGATTTTATTATAGAAAAACTTAAAATAGAAGATTCCAGTGACGTACTAGTTTTGAATACTGTGACACTAAGTACTAAAGCTGAAAATATTACTACAAACTTAAAAGCGCCAATAATAATAAATATAAAATCAAAGCTTGGGGAACAAATAATCGTAGATAATTCAAAGTATATGGTTAAACATCCTCTACTAAGGAGTGAGTAATATGTTAGTGCTAACTAGAAAGAAAGGTCAATCACTACTCATTGGTGATGATATCGAAATTTCAGTAATCAAACTAGACGACGGAAGTGTAAAGCTTGCAATAAATGCACCAAGGGAATTAAGTATTTTAAGAAAAGAACTTGTTAAAGAAGTTGAAGATGAGAATAAGAATGCTACTATAGTTGATTTAAGTGTTCTCAAAAGTCTCAATAAATAGAGGTGTATGTGTATGGAGTTAAGAGTTAATCAAGGAAGTGGAACTAACACTAATGTAGAAGTGGCTAGTCAACCAAAGCCAATAACAACTGATATATCTATACAAGAAGATAAAAAAACATTAGATACTAAAGATAAAAATGATGGTCATGAAATAAAAAAAGCAGTTGAGAAGCTAAACAAGTTTCTTGAAGGTGATAATGCACATGCAGTATATGAAATGCATGATAAATTTAAAAGTGACTTGATGATTAAAATAATTGACGATAAAACAAAAGAGGTACTAATGGAAGTGCCTCCTAAAAAGATTTTGGACATGGTTGCCAAGCTATGTGAACTTGTTGGGGTTGTTTTTGATAAGAAAGCATAGGGATAGTTAAGTATTTAGGAGGAATCTATATGGAATATAAACTAAATAAAATAGATACCGACCTAAGAGAAAAGCTCAAAGAACAGACTAGGGATGGTAAGGTTCATGCTAAGGATGGAATAAAAATAGAAACACATGTTGATAGCTATAAATATAGGGAACCTGGTAAGGGTAAAAAGAAAGACAAGCATAAAGAAGAGTCCTTTAAAGAATTTGTTAAGGAACAAAAATTAGTTACAGTTGATGGATATAAAGCTGATACTGTTGAGGTAGAAGTTACAAAAGAGAAGGACTCGAAAGAAAACTATAGAGGAATATTTATAGATGTTAAAAAATAGGAGGATATTATGTACGGAAATAATGGTTATAATGTATATAAAAATAATAGTGTAAATTATGCATCCAAAGAACAATTACTACTAATGCTAGTTGACGGAGCTGTAAAATACTCAAAAATAGGTAGGCAAGCTATCCTAGATAAAGATGTAAAAAAAGCTAACGATAATATAAAGAGAACACAAGATATATTTACAGAACTTATGATTAGTTTAGATCCCAATGCTGGTGAATGGGCAAAACAAATTTTTTCAGTATATGAATTTATAAATTATCAGTTAATGCAAGCTAATATAAAGAAAGATATTGAAATAATGGATACAGTTATACCGCTAATTGAAGAAGTTAGAGATACATGGTATGAAGCTGATAAGCTAGCAAAGGTAGCTAAATAGTATGGTTGAGTTAAGAGAACAGCTCTTAAGGTATAAAGAAATAACTGATAGTATGATTTCTTCTATAAAAGAAGAAAATGAAGAAAAATTTAAACAGTTAGTTATGGACAAGCAACTGTTAATAAACTCTATAAATGAAGCAAGCCAAAATTCTATTGCGTTTAAAGAAATTGCTGATGAGCTTAGACTTATGGAACAAGATCAAAATTTACATAATTTAATAGAACAAAAAAAGCTTGAAATAAAAAGTGAAATAAAAAAAATAGATGATAAGAAGAATGCCACAAATGCATATAATAATGCTTTTAGAGGGTATAACTTTATAAATAAAAAGATTTAAAATGAGAGGTGATTGTTTTGAACGTATCAAGTACATCAAGTAATAGTAGCAGTAGCACAAATTATGGCAGACTTACAGGTCTTGCAACAGGGCTAGATACTGATGGAATGGTAAAACAAGCATTAGCAGGAGATCAAACAAAAATAGATGGTGCAAAGCAGGAGTTACAATATACGAAATGGCAGCAAGAAGCTTATGTAGGATTTATTAAGGATATTAAGGAGTTTAATAACTACTTTGATATATTAAAGCCGGAAAATATGATGCTATCTGGATCTTATACTGGAACAACGGCATCTTCGACTTTATCAAGTGGGGTTGATGGGAGTAATTATTTAACTGCTACCACATTGCCAGGTGCAATTAAAGGAAACTATGAAGTTCAAATAAATAGTTTGGCTAAAAGTGCAGCCATGAATTGGTCTTTTAATTCAATAGAGACACCAGTTGCGTCAATAGATTCAGCTAAATGGAGTGGAAAAACTATTGAGTTTAGTGTCAATGGGTCAAGCACTCCTATTAATATAACTTTGGGAGCTATTGATCCAAATGCTACTGTTGATGATGTGAAAGATGCAATTAACACAGCTATTTCTGCAAATGGTACTTTGGCTGGAAAGGTTTCTGTAAGTTACAATAGTGATAACACTAATATGGTGTTTTCAATTTCTGATAATAATATTACTCTAAGTGGGACTAATATTGAGCCGTTATCTCCCTTGATAGGAAAAAATACAGGAGATACAAAGCTATCTGATTTAGGCATTGATTCGAGTGGATTTGACCTAACTATTGCTGGTAAAACGTTCAATATTGCTGTAGACAAAGCACAATCGATAAATGATTTTGTAGATACAATGAAAAATGCTTTATCTGGAAATGAGTCTTTATCTAAGTATGTTAATATAAGTTATAGTGAATTAACAAAAAAATTAACTATTGAAACCAAAGACACTGGTTCAAATACTGCTTTTTCTATTTCCCCATCATCTGGGGCTACGGCTGGTAACATAGTAAGTTTATTTGGAAAGGCTGGAACTAACACAGGTGTGAATGCTTCTGTATCAATTAAAGCGCCTGGAGAAACAAGTTTTGTTGCGATAACCAAGAGTTCTAATAATTTTGCAATAGATGGTATTAAATATAATTTAGTAGCTGCAAAACCAGGAGATACAATAAACTTAAATGTTAAATCAGATGCTTCGGCGCAAGTGGATAAATTTAAAAAGTTTGTTGATAAATATAATGAGCTTATAGATAAAATAAATACTAAGATAAGTGAAAAGAAAAACTATGACTATAAGCCTTTAACTGATGCACAAAAGTCAACTATGACAGAAAGTCAAGTAACTGCATGGGAGACAAAGGCTAAAGAAGGGATACTAAGAAGAGATAACTATCTTACAGGTATTGTGTCTAAATTAAGACAATGTGTTTACGATACAGTTCAAGGGGCTGGGATAAATGTTGCTGAGATAGGTATTACAACTACATCTAATTACATGGATGGTGGTAAATTAGTTGTAGATGAAACTAAGCTAAAATCAGCTTTGGAAAATAAAGGGGACTTGGTTCAAAAGCTATTTACACAAAGCTCTACCACTTACCAAAATAAGGGTATATTCCAAAAGTTTAAGGATGCAATAAATGATGCAGTTGGCACTGATGGAACTCTTATAAAGAAAGCTGGATATATAAATACTAGATGGGTAAGTGAAAATGATATGTCTAAGAGTATTGCAACTAAGAATGCTAAAATAAAGGATATGCAATCCATGATGACACAGAAGCAACAAAGGCTATATTCGATGTATGCTGCTTTAGAACAAAATATGAATAAACTTAATTCGCAAAGCACTTGGTTATCATCATCGTTAGGTTCACAATAAAGATTGATAAGGTTAATAGCATACGTAGAAAAGATTCTAATACTTAATATTAGAATCTTTTTTTGCATTAAAATATAGAGTTGAATTTGCCTATTTAGCTCTTAGAGTTACAAAAATTTTATAAGATATTATTTCTGCACATATATTACTTAATAATTTATATCAAATATGAATTAGAAGAGTAGATATAAAAGAATGAAGCTTGTTGTTACGAAAAAAGTGGACTTATTTGCCAGTGTCAAAAGTATAAAGTATTATATTATTATTGCGATTAATATAGTATGAAGATAAATTAAAATAATTTTAAATTATAAATCTATTTATTTTTGTATGTTAATAAGATAATGAAAAAAATTAGCTGCAAAATATAAAGTATTATATAAATCAAACGATTAATATAGTATGAAGATAAATTACTAATAGATAATAGTTATAAATTTATTAAGTTATCTGAATGTTTATAAAATAAAGAAAATATTTTATAAACTCACTAAAAAAGTATAAAGTATTATATAAATCAAACGATTAATATAATATAAGGATGAAACACTAATGAACAAGGATTGTAAGTTAGGATCATCTAAAGGTAAAAAAAGAAACAAAAAAGTTTTAAAAAAGTAGTAAAGTATCATACAAAAGTAACGATAATATAGTATAAGGGTGAAAAACACTACTTAAAACAAAAAACATTAAAGTAACAAACTTAAAGTGGTAGTAAGTTCAAAGAACTTAACTATAAATAAAATTATTGGACATGGATGTCCGTCAAAATCAGGGAGGGTTTTATAATGATAATCAATCACAATCTTAATGCAATGAATGCTCACAGAAACATGACTTCTAACACAAGTAATGCTGGAAAGTCAATGGAGAAACTATCTTCAGGTCTTAGAATAAACAGAGCTGGAGATGACGCAGCTGGACTAGCAATATCTGAAAAGATGAGAGGCCAGATCAGAGGTCTTGATCAAGGCGCAAGAAATGCACAAGATGGTATTTCTCTAATCCAAACAGCAGAAGGTGCATTAAACGAAACACATTCAATACTACAAAGAATGAGAGAACTTTCAGTTCAATCATCAACTGCAACAGTTACTGCTGACGATAGATCTGCAATGGACAAAGAATTCCAACAATTAAAAGGTGAAGTTGACAGAATTGGTGATCAAACACAGTTTAATACAATGGATCTTTTAAAAGGTGGATTTGGAGCTTCATCATCAGGCGGAGCTAACATAGTTGCTGCAAAAGGTATTACAGATTACAACATAGGTGGAGCACAAGCTGGTTCAGTAGCATTTACATCAGCAGCTGGTACAAACACAGGAGTTAAATTAACAGCAGTATTTACAGATGCAGGCGGAAACAGTACAACTCAAGTTTTAGATGATGTAGCTGTTCCAACAGGAGCAGATACAAAGACAATAAGTTTTGATAAATTAGGAGTTAGCTTTACAGCAAATAACTCATTAGCAACTGGTTCCTTTGGTGGTGCTGCCGACGATACAATAACTATAACAACTGCAGCTGCAAAGTTCCAAGTAGGTGCGAATAAAGACCAAACAATAGACTTATCAATAAGAAATATGAAAGCAACTGGTTCAGTATTAAACTTAGGAGCAAATGATGTATTGACTCAAACTAAAGCTCAAACTTCTATTCAATCATTAGATAATGCTATAAAGGAAGTTTCAACTGAAAGAGCAAACCTAGGTTCAGTACAAAACAGACTAGAACATACAATTGCTAACTTAAACACTGCAAGTGAAAACTTAAGTGCATCTGAATCAAGAATCAGAGACGTTGATATGGCTAAGGAAATGATGAATTTCTCTAAGAACAACATACTTAGCCAGGCTGCACAAGCAATGCTTGGACAAGCTAACCAACAACCTCAAGGAGTGCTTCAATTACTAAGATAGTAATTTAGTTAGGATATTATAGATAAATTAAATAGATTGGAGTCAGAGTAATAACCTCTGACTCCCTATTTAAAAAAATAAATTAAAAAAATTAAAAAAAATTTAAATTTGGTATAAAGTTCGAAAATGGATGTTCGAATAATAAAGTATAACCAAATAAATCATGGACGATTAATAAACTTATCTAATTTTGCAGGAGGCAAAAAAGAGATAGGTATATTAATCGTCTATTTTTTGGATTTCAAGGAGGAAGAATATGTTAGTGTTAGGCAGGAAGCCCGGAGAATATGTAGTTATAGGTGATAATATCACTGTAAAGGTAGTAAGAAGTGAAAATGGAGATTTAAGACTTGCAATTGATGCTCCTAGAGATGTTAAAATCACAAGAGGTGAGGTTTGGGAGCAAGAACAAAAGAATGGACAAGCTATTTAATATCTTCAACTTAATAAGTTAAACTCAGGAGGAGTAATTTTATCTTATAAGTCAGCAGGATGCTGATGCTATAAGGTTAAATTACTCCTTTTTCTTTTTTATATAAAATAGTGATTGATATTTTGAAAACATGAAGTATCAATAAAACTTAGGTAGTAATGCCATTATGGCTTTAACTATAAATAATAAACAGTGGAAAAGGATGTCCACTTTAAAAATCAAGGAGGGAATTTTTATGATAATCAATCATAATATGAACGCATTAAATGCACACAGACAAATGACAGGTAATACTGCAGCATCAGGAAAATCAATGGAAAAGCTTTCTTCAGGTCTTAGAATAAACAGAGCTGGAGACGATGCAGCTGGACTTGCAATTTCAGAAAAAATGAGAGGACAAATAAGAGGTTTAGATCAAGCTTCTAGAAACTCTCAAGATGCTATATCATTAATTCAAACTGCTGAAGGTGCTTTAAATGAAACTCATAGCATACTTCAAAGACAAAGAGAATTAGCTGTTCAAAGTGCTAATGATACAAACGTTGGTCAAGATAGAACTGCTATACAAGCTGAAATGAACCAATTAACTCAAGAAGTTGATAGAATAGCTAATACTACTGAGTTCAATACTCAAAAATTATTAGATGGTTCATTTAATGGAAAGAAGTTCCAAATAGGTGCTAATAACACTCAAGATATAACATTAAGTGTAAACAAGATGGATTCTTCTTCTTTAGGTTTAGTTTCTGGAAATACTATTGAATCAGGTGCAACTGTTACAGGTGCAAGTGATGCTAATGGTAGATTAAAAGATGGTACTTACACAGTTAAAGGAACTAATCTTGTAGATGCTAGTGGAAACACTGTTGGTACAGTTGGTACAAATGCAATAACAGTAAGTGGTGGAGCAGCTGCTTCAATAACTGCAACTAAAGGTACAATAGTTGATGGCTCTAAAATTACTATAAGTAATGGAGGAGATAAATTTGAGTTGAAGAATCCTATAACTGGAAATGCTCCAAAATTAGCTCCAGGAGATTACAGCATTAGTGGTACTAATGTAATCAAAGATGGTAAGATAGCTGGTGCTTTTGCAGGTGGTAATCTTACAATGAATGATGGTACTTTAGTTACAGAAGCAGAGTTAGGATATCAATCTGGTAAATTAGTATCAGGTGGATCATTCACTATAAATGGAGCTGATGTATCAACAAGAGATGCTGCTCAAGGAACAATAACTTCTTTAGATTCTGCTATTGCTAAGGTTTCTTCAGAAAGAAGTTCTCTAGGTGCTTACCAAAATAGATTAGAGCATACAATAAACAACCTTGGAACTGCTAGCGAAAACTTAACTGCTGCTGAATCAAGAGTTAGAGATGTAGATATGGCTAAAGAAATGATGAACTTCTCAAAGAACAACATACTTAGCCAAGCTGCACAAGCTATGCTTGCTCAAGCTAACCAACAACCACAAGGAGTTCTTCAATTATTAAGATAATTTAAGAATCTTTTACAGATGGTATGGAGTCAGGGTATATTACTCTGACTCTTTTTTACTATATCTAGAAAATATATATTTTATATTAACTTAATATACCTACTTGAATTACTTTTTAGACTTTTAAGTCATATAGTAGAAAAACAAAACTTGTATGTCTGATGAATTTTTTATATGTATATTCGGAAGGGTATAGGTGAAAAAATCCGGTTTAAGATGCTTTATAAAGTTATCAAATGGATTGTTACCATATAAGGTAATGGAATAATAAATATAAGGGGTATAACTTATGTATTATGATGAGTATGTTATATTAACTAAAGAAGATATTGAAAGTATAGAAACAAAACTCAATATAATAAAACTATTAATTGTTGATCAGTATGCAAAAGGTAAAGTAGATGAAATTCTTAATATCATAAATAAAGAGGAAGTGGTAGATAAAAAAGTATCTATAGATGAAATAATATATGATAAAATGAATGAGGCTAAAGGGATTGATCCTGAATTGAATGCTAATTTGTATGTATTATATAGAAAACTTCAGGATAAACGAATTGACCCATTAGAAGCTATGAGATTATATGAAATATACACTAATGAATAGATGATTATAGAGTACAAAATCATATGATTAAATATTATAAAAAAATAAAAATGATTATATTTAAAGTGCTAAAAAATTGTATAATGATGATAATGTATGATGGAAATATATTTAAACATTAAAATTTATAAAATTATATAATATATACAAAAAATGCAGTTTCGAATGGTCTTATAAATAAGAAAAATAAAAATACCGTGATATTGTTATGTGCTTTAAGCTAAAGTAATTTAATAAAGCGACGATATAATTAACATAAAAAGAGTACGGAGTGATGAAGATGAGATTATATCATAATTTAGCGTCATTAGATTTATTCAGGAACTATAAGAAAAATTTAGTAGGTCAAAGTAATTCCTTAGAAAGAATATCTTCAGGTTCTAAAATAAATTCGGCTAAAGAAAATCCAAATGCTATCGGTCAAAGTGAACTTATAAGAATTCAAATACGAGGTGCGGAAGCTGCTAGTAAAAATGTTCAAGACGGGGTGTCTATGATGCAAACCGTTGATGGTGCACTAAATTCAGTTAACGAAGCTTTAGCTAGAGTGAAAGAACTAACAGTTCAAGCTGGAAGTGAATCTTTAAACGATGAAGATAGAAAGACTATTCAAAATGAAATAAATCAGCTTAAGCAACATATAAATGATATAGGCAACACAACAGAGTTTAATGGCTTAAAGATGCTTAGTAGCCCCTATGTTAATGATAATAGTAAACCATATATGCAGACTATGCTATCAGGAGCGAATGTAGGAGATAATATTGAAATTCCGATGTACAATATAAGTACAGGTATTTTAAAAGATGATAAAGGAAATTCGTTAGAAGATTTAGATGTTGCTAATCCAAATAAGATTAATACCAATCTACAGGTTGTAGATGCTTCGATAAATCAAGTGCTTAGTATGAGAAGTAAATATGGAGCACTGCAAAACAGATTCGAAGCAGCAGCAGAAAACTTAAGCAGCAATAATGAAGTGTTACAGAGAGCGGATAGTCACCTTAGAGATTCAGATATTGCTCAGGAAATGATGGAGTTTTCAAGAAACGGTATATTAGTACAATCAGCTACAGCACTTATGGCTCAGACAAATAAATTTCCTCAAGATGTTTTGAATATATTAAGCAGAGTAAAGTAGATACTACGAATAATGTAGTATCTACTTTTTTCTTTAATTAAATTCAACAATGGTAAGAAAATCTAAATTACTCAATAAAATTATAAATTATTTCTGATGACAAAATTCGATATTTTATATATAATCAATTCATGATGACGAACAATTCGAATGAGTTTGAATATTCAGAAAATTTATGCTAAGATGTACCTTGTAAAAATTTAAACGCAGAAATTTAATTATTTTTTACATTTAGTTAAAATTTAATCTAGAAAATTATGAGAAATTGCGATATAATTTTTAACAGAAGTTGTTTTTTACAAAAAAACTTAGTTTTTTACAAAAACAATCAAAAAGAAAAAGTTTTTAATGCTAAATGTGTAAAAATGAATAATAGAAAAAATAAATGATTTTAAAATTAAAGTAAAAAATGTTCGAATGGTGGTGAAATTTAATGACGATTAATAGATTGGATTCAGATAATTATACTTATAATCTTATTAAGAGAGGATTGGATGTATCCTCACTAAGATCTAAGGTAATCGCAAATAATATGGCAAATATAAATACTGCGGGGTACAAAAGAAATACAGTTTCTTTTGAAGATACACTTAAAGATGTATCAAATGATATTCAAAACACTGGATATACTAATGTTGATGAAAATAGTTTTGGACAAGTTAAATTGGACAAAGATACTTCTTCAAGCATGAGAGTAGACGGGAATAATGTTGATTTGGAATCTGAAAAGGTAAATCAAGCAGCAAATACATTGCTTTACAATGCGTTGATAACTCAAGCTAATAGCAAAATCAGTATGACAAGATATGTTATCACTGGTGGTGGGAGGTAATAATTAATGGGAAGTTTGTTTAGTGCTATAAGAATAAGTGCAAGTGGTCTGTCAGCAGAAAGATTAAGATTAGATACTATATCTTCAAATATAGCTAATGCAAATACTACAAGAGGTGAAAATGGTAAGCCTTATGTTAGAAAAGTAGCTGTATTTCAGGAAAATCTAAATGGTGCATTAGGTATGAACGGGGTAAAGGCTGTTGGTATAGAAGAGGATAAGTCTCCACTAAGAAAAGAATATGATCCTACTAATCCTGAAGCAGATCAAGATGGATATGTAACTAAGCCAAATGTAAATATATTAAACGAAATGGCAGATATGATTGCAGCATCAAGATCATATGAAGCAAATGTTGATACCTTAAACGCAGGAAAAACTATGTTTATGAAAGCTTTAGAAATAGGTAGATAAGGAGAATAATATATGAGAATAAATAGTTTTGTACCAGATACAAAGGTCTTTGAAAAGGATATAATACAAAATACCCAAGAGAATACTGGAAATGGTGGACTAAGTTTTCTGGATACATTAAAAGAGAAGTTAAATGAGGTAAATGATCAACAAATAAAAGCAAACGATCTAACTGATAAATTAGTAAAAGGTGACGATGTAGATATACATCAAGTAATGTTATCAAGTGAAGAAGCTAAGATGAGTTTAGAACTAGCTGTGCAAGTTAGAAATAAGTTGTTAGATGCTTATCAAGAAATAAATAGAATTCAGTTGTAATAGATAGGAGTGCTACTAATGAATAAGCTATTAGAGGGCCTTAAAGGGTTTATGGGAAAAATTAAAGCTATGAGTAAGGGTAAAAAGATAGCTTTAGGCATCTCTCTTCTAGCTGTGGTGACCGCAATCATAACTTATACAATTATATCCAGTAATAATAAGTACGGAATACTATTTTCTAATTTGGCTGCAGATGATGCTCAGGTTGTTACGACAAAGCTAAAAGCAGACAAGGTTGATGTGAAAATATCAGGAAATAGTATTCTTGTGCCGAAAACTCAAATAGACGAGTTGAGACTGGAACTTGCGCCACAGCTAACAGATGGGAGTAAGGGATACGAACTAATGGATAGTGGTAGCTCCTTCGGTATGACTGACGAGGAGTTTAAATTAAAGAAATTAAGAATGCAACAAGGAGAGCTCGAAAAGACAATAAAGAGCTTTAGTGAAATCGAGAGTGCAAGAGTACATATAACACCTGCGGTTGATTCAGTTTTTGTAAAGGATAAAACACCAGGTAAAGCGTCTGTATACTTAAAGCTTAAAACTGGAGCTAAGATATCCAATGATCAGGTTAAAGCGATGGTTTCTTTAGTATCAGGGGCTACTGAGAACATACCTAAGGAAAACATAGAAGTAGTAGATGATAAAATGAACCTTTTGTCAAAGGGTTTATATGATGAAAATGGTGAAGAAGCAGCTTCTTCAAGCATTGAAAAGAGACAAGGTGCACAAGCAGATTATGAAAATAATTTAGAAAAAAATATAGTAGAACTTTTAGAGCCTGTAATAGGTAAAGATAAAGTTAAGGCTAAAGTAAGTGCTACTTTAGATTTAGATTCAAAACAAAAAACTGTAGTTACATATGATCCAAATAAAGTTGTAAACAAGCAACAGACAACAAGGCAAACAGGAAGTACATCTGAAGGGACTACTACACAAAGTCCTGTAGATAACAATGCGGTAAATACTGTAGCTGGTAATACTGGAGGACAAAATGTTACTTCAAATGAGTCGCAAAATGTTGAATATGCAGTTGGAAGCACAGAAGAGAAAACTATAAGTGCACCAGGTGAAGTAAAGAGAGTAACAGCGTCTGTAATAGTAGATGGAAAGATGGATGCTGCAACACAAGAAGCTATAAAGAACATAGTTTCAAGCGCAATTGGATTTAAGCAGGATAGAGGGGATGAAATAAATGTCCTTGGAATGAGCTTTGATCCAACTGAAAAAGCTGCAATTCAAAAACAAATAGATCAAATGAATGCTGATGTAGCTAATGAAAAGAAAATGGCTCTTTATAAGACATTAGGGGTAGCAGGAGCAGCGGCTTTAGTATTAATAGTTGGTATAATATTAGTAATTAGAAGGTTTAGAAAACCAGCAGAGGAAGAAAGACAACATATACTAGACGTAGTTGTTAATGATAGAATAGATCCTAAGGACATAGAGAGATTTGAACCAATTAACTTTGATGTTAATAATGAAAAGACTCACATGGAAAACGAAATCAAAAAATATGCTACTGACAAACCAGAACAAGTAGCTGAGATAATTAAGTCATGGTTATCAGAGAATGAGAGGGGATAGGTAATGCCAAGAGAAGGTACTAAATTAACTGGGATGCAAAAAGCAGCTATACTTTTTATCACTCTTGGGCCTGAAGCTTCTGCAGGAATTATTAAGAAGTTACCAGAGAGTGAGATACAAAAAATTACGTATGAGATAGCTAATATCACTTCAGTTAGTTCAGATCAGAGAGAAGAAATACTTAATGAATTTCTTGAGATGAATAAAGCTAGAGATTATATAGTTGAGGGTGGAATGGATTATGCGAGAGTGTTGTTAGCTAAAGCCCTCGGACAGCAAAGAGCATCAGAAATTCTAGAAAAAGTAACAGAAGTAACTCAGCAATATAGACCGTTTTCTATTGCTAGAAAAGCTGATGCACATCAATTGCTTAATGTTATTTCCAATGAACATCCTCAAACTATTGCATTGATTTTATGCTATCTTCAAGCTGAAAAAGCAGCTCAGGTTATAGCAGAATTACCAGAGGAACTTCAAAGTGATGTTGCATTTAGAATTGCAAGCATGAACAATACCTCACCGATGGTAATAAAAGAAATTGAGAAGGTTTTAGAAAGTAAATTATCATCTATAGTTAGAACAGAAGTAACTAGCTTAGGTGGAGTTGATACTTTAGTTGATATATTAAATCAAGTTGATAGAACTACTGAAAAGAATATAACTGAAAGTTTAGAAAGAGAAGATGCAGATCTTGCTGAAAAGATTAAGAGTAGCATGTTTGTATTTGAAGATATCATTACTCTTGATGATGTATCCATTCAAAGAATACTTAGAGAAACAGATGCTAAAGAATTGGCGCTGGCTCTTAAAGGATGTTCTGAAGAAGTTGCAAATGCTATATTTAAGAATCAATCTAAGAGAGCCGCTGCTTCATTAAAAGAAGATATGGAATTCTTAGGACCAGTAAGACTTATGGATGTTGAAAAAGCACAACAAAAGATTGTTTCTATAATTAGAAGATTAGATGAAGCTGGAGAGATAATTCTAGCAAGAGGTGGAGAAGATGCAATCATCCTTTAGTGTTATTAAAAGTAATATTGTAACTTCAGGAAATAGTAAAAAGATAAATACAGATTATGAGCAAAAGAGCTTGATGGAAGAGATGTTTGATAACGACCCTGAAGAAGCTGCTAGAATGGTAGAAAGCTACAAGAATATTGGTGAGAATATAATAAAAAATGCTCAAAGACAAAAAGAGAGTATGTTAGAAGCTGCATATGTACAAGCTCAGGAATTAGAACGCGAAGCCTATGAAAAAGGTTATAGACAAGGTACTGAGAATGGTTATGAAGATGGATATAAAGAAGCTTATGAAAAAAATATAGAATTAGCTAGAAATGAAGCTAATTCTATCATAAGCAATGCTAATAATATATTGTTTTCTGCAAAACAAGAATATGAAGCATATTTAGAAGAGAAAAAGGAACAGATCATAAGATTGTCAATTGAAATGACTGAGAAGATATTAAGAGAAAGATTGGGAACAGAGCATGGTCTGGACTCTATAGTTGAGGATGTTATAGCTGAATCAAAGGGCACAAAAACTTTCGTTATTAAATGTAATTCTATACATATCGAATCTGTTAAAGCACAACTTGAACTATGGAAGAGTAGATTTGTTATACAGGGTGAAATTTTTGTTATAGAAGATTCTTCACTTAATCCAGGGAATGCATTGGTAGAGAAGGAAAATGGAACTGTGAAAGTAGGTATTGATATATCTATGGAAAAGTTAAAAGAGGCTCTTCTATAACGGGAGGTATATGATGATCTCGATAGATTTTGAAGGAATACTTGATAAATTAGATGAAGTGAACTTCAACTATTATGAAGGTAGAGTTAAAAAGGTAATAGGACTTACTATTGAAGTAGAAGGAATTAGAGCTTTTGTAGGTGAACTTTGCACTATTTATAATGAAAGAAATAAAGCAATAAAATGTGAAGTTGTAGGGTTTCGAGATGATTCAGTAATATTAATGCCTTTAGGTGAGCTTAGCGGTATTTCACCTGGATGTAAAGTGGTTCCTGAAGGCAGACCATTAAGTGTCA
Organism: Clostridium yunnanense; assembly: GCF_016595795.1. GTDB lineage: Bacteria > Bacillota > Clostridia > Clostridiales > Clostridiaceae > Clostridium_AR > Clostridium_AR yunnanense. The sequence goes on along the minus strand of NZ_JAENHN010000053.1, from coordinate 120,260 downwards.
GATGTAGTGATGAACTTCTTGGTAAAATGCTAGATGGACTGGGAATACCTTTTGATGGTAAAGAAATAAGTAGTGGCGAATACTATCAGCTAGAAAACTCACCGCCTGATCCTATGAGAAGAAGAAGAATTAAGGATGTTTTACCAACTGGAGTAAGAGCTATTGATGGATTTTTGACTTGTGGTGATGGACAAAGAATTGGTATATTTGCAGGTAGTGGAGTTGGTAAGAGTACTACTTTAGGAATGATTGCTAGAGAGGCTGAAGCAGACGTAAATGTAATTGCTTTGATAGGGGAAAGAGGAAGAGAAGTTCTAGACTTTATAGAAAAGGATCTTGGCCCTGAAGGAATGAAAAGGTCTGTAGTAATATGTGCTACCTCAGATCAGCCGGCACTAGTAAGATTAAAAGGAGCATTAACAGCAACAGCAATAGCTGAGTATTTTAGAGATAAAGGTAAAAAAGTTATTCTTATGATGGACTCAGTAACTAGATTTGCAATGGCACAAAGAGAAGTAGGTCTAGCTATTGGAGAGCCACCAGCTACAAAGGGATATACACCTTCTGTTTTCGCGATGTTACCTAAACTCATGGAAAGAGCAGGTACCTCAGACAAAGGATCAATAACAGCTTTCTATACGGTACTTGTTGATGGTGATGATTTTAATGAACCAATAGCAGATGCTGTAAGAGGTATACTTGATGGACATATAGTGCTTTCAAGAGCTCTAGCTCATAAAAATCATTATCCTGCTATAGATATATTGAACTCGGTATCAAGACTTATGCCTACTATAGCAGAAGATGTTCATAAGGAAGTAAGTTCTTTTGCAAGAGATCTTCTAGCTACATATAAAGAGTCTGAGGATTTGATAAATATAGGAGCCTATGTACGAGGTAGTAATCGAAAAGTAGATATGGCAATGGATTATCATGATTTTATAATAAGCTTTTTAAAACAAGGTATAGATGAAAAATCTACATATGAAGAAAGTAAAAATAGACTTATTTCAATGTTTAAAGGATAGGATATCATGGCAAATGGATTTAAGTTTAGTCTTCAAAAGGTTCTAGATATAAGAGTGGAAAAAGAGGAAGAAAGCAAAAGACTTTTTCAAAAAACTCAAAGAGAAAAGATACTAATTGAACAGAAAATTAGAGAGATGAATGAAAGTTTTGAACAACATAAAAGTATAAAAAGTGGTGAATCAGCAGCATATCAGAAAATAAAGAGAAATTACTTAAATGCTTTAAGTTCAGGAATACAAGATAAAGAAAAAGAACTTGAAAATAAAGATAAAGAATTAAACTACAGAAGAGAAGATCTTAAGAAGAAACAGATAGATAAGAAGACTGTTGAAATACTTAAGGAGAAAAGATATGAAGCTTTCATCAAAGAGCTTGATAGACAAGAGCAGATTACAAATGATGAATTTGCTTTATACGCTCACCTTAGGAACATTGAAAGGAGGTGAATAAAGTGAATATAAGTGGACTTAATAATGGACTTGATTTAATGCAGGTAAAGCCAAGCACCCAAAGTAACCAAGCTTTAAACAGTAAAAATGATAATAATAAAATTGATGACAAATTTTCATTGATATTATCAAAAAAATCAGAAAGTAATACTGATGTAAAAAGCAAGGATTTAAATGATAGAAAAGATGATAACAAATTAGATAATACTCTATCGAAGCTTAAGGAAATTAAGGAACAGCTAGATAACAAGGGAGATAGTCTACAAAAACAAGTATCTGAAGTTTTCCCAAAGGAAAAGCCAGAAGTAATAGATTCAATCGTTGAATCTATAAAGCAGATTATAAAAGAAGCTTCTGATGGAGATAAGGGTATTAATAGTGTACTAGGGGAATCTGTTAGTGAGACACAACATAAAACAGATGTAGATAATAGTAATTTCCAAGGAAATAATCAAGCTGATAAAGATAATGCTGAAGATGATGTGGATAAACTTGTTGCAATTTTGACTATGTTATTGATGGGCACTAGTACTCAGACAAATAATGAAACTATTACGACAAATGTTACTTCAAATAATATCAAAGACTCCGATACTGAAGGTATAGAATCTATAAAAGAAACTTTGAGTAATGTGAAACAGATGGATTTAGCTGTTAAGGAGTTTGCAAGTAATGCGGGTAAGGATGTAAGTTCAGTAGCAAGTGAGCAAACAAATTCAAAAAGTATAGTTACTGAAATCATGAAGTTGTTGGAAAAGGTTGATGATGCACAAACTCAAGGGAACTTACAATTAGATGACAAGGCAAAGGAAAGTTTACAAAATCTAATCGAAACTGTTGTAAGTGGTAAGCCACAAGAGGATAAGTCATTAAAATCAAGTGCAGATACAAAAGATATAAAACAAGTTATTCTAGGCTTAATTAATTTGAAAAATGATACTAAGGCAAATGATGTTACGCAAGACAGTACTAATAAAGACAAAACATCAGCTAATACAAATAGCTTGTATGTAGCTGCTAATAGATTCAAAACAAATGAAAGCAATGTATCTATTGAAAATTCAACAAAGAAGATAAATTCTGATTCTAATGATGGTGATAAAGTGCTTAAATCTATCATTGGTGATAAGGATAGCAATGTTCAGAGCAAATTTTCAATGATGATTGATCAACTTAAAAATAATACTCAAGCTGTGGCAACACCAAAAGAACAACCTGTTATTAGTAGAAATACAATGATAACTGATATAGTTAAATCAATTAAGTATATGGAGAAGCTTGATGTAAAAGAATTAACATTAAAGACTAACCCAGGAAACTTAGGGGAGATAACTATAAAGCTTACTTTAGATACAAACAATATGAAAGCAACCTTGACTGCCAACACAAAAGAAGCATTTAATCTTTTGAATGATAATTTAAAGGAGCTTCAAAAGAGTTTAAGTTCTAATGGAATTAAAATACCTGAAGTATCTATAGAACTTAGAAATGATAACTTCAACAATCCTAATAGAGATCCAAACTCTCAAGCAGCCAACTTTGGATTTGGAAGCGAACAAAAGGAAAATAGACGTCAAGGAAATAGTAGTACAAGTGGTGGAGTCTTATCTGAAGATGACATAAGTATTGAAGAAAATAATAGACAAGCTACCATAAATAATAATCTTAATTATTTAGTATAGGAGGTGTTATAATGGCAACAGATATAAATTCAACTAGCTATGTGCAAAATTATGATGGATCAAGAGCTACCTCAAGAGGTACGACAATAATACAACCTGGTAAAGATATGGACAAGAATTCTTTCTTAAAGATTTTATCTGCTGAGTTGTCCAACCAAGATCCAGATAACGCAAAGGATAGTACACAGTACATATCGCAAATGGCACAGTTTACTTCAATGGAACAGATGGCTAACTTAAACAATACAATGAGTTCATTTGCAGCCAATTCACTTGTAGGTAAGGGTGTAACGATGAAAGATCTTAATCAAGCTGGAGAGCAGTATACTGGAGTAGTTAAAGCTGTAAGTACTAAGGGCGGTGAGACTACAATCAGCGTTGCAGTAAGTGAAAACGGACAAACACAATATAAAGATTTTTCAATGAGTAACATTGATACTGTCCTAGATGTACCAGATAGTACGATTGCACCGATATCAAACATAAATGGAAATATGTCTTTCTTATCAGCGGCATCACTAATCGGTAAGCAAGCAGAATTCTCAGATAAAGATAGTGCTGGAAATGCCTATAAGGGAGTCGTAAAAGGTGTATCAAAAGAAAATGGAGTTATAAACTTATCGGTTAAAGTTGATGGACAGGATACTCTGAAGACCTTCACTTACGATAAGCTAACAAAAGTAAATGCTATAGAATAGGGTGGTAGGTGTGAGTTACAGAATAGTAAATGGTAAACCGTATTTAGTTGGTAACCTAACTGCACCTCTAGAACCAAAAAAAGAGAATACTGATGCAAGTAAGAAAAGCTTTAAAGATATATTAGATGAGAAAATAAGCTCAAAAGAATACGGATATAAGATATCTAATCATGCATCGGAAAGATTGAAGGATATAAATTTCTCAAAAGCAGATTACATGGAAATTCAAAGAGGATTTGATCTAGCCAAGGAGAAGGGTGCAAAGAATACGGTCATGGTATACAAGGATGTGGCTTTGATTGCAAGTGTAGAGAATAATACAATCATAACTGCGGTAGAGAAGGATAGAGCTCAGGAAAATGTATTCACTAACGTAGATAGCGTAGTGATTTTGTAAACAAGAGGCTGGACCTAAGATAGGGGGCCTCACCTTGTGGAAAGATAGAAGCAAGGTATTTAAATTAAAATTTTGGGAGGTCAATATATATGTTAAGATCAATGTATTCAGGAATTAGTGGAATGAAGGCAAACCAAACTAAGCTAGATGTTATAGGTAATAACATAGCCAACGTAGGTACTACAGCATTTAAATCTTCAACAGCAAGATTTCAGGACATGCTTAGCCAAAGTGTTAAGGATTCAATGGCACCAAATGCAAACCAAGGTGGTGTAAACTCAGCTCAGGTTGGTCTTGGTGTAAAGCTTGCAAGTATAGACTCTGTTATGAAGCAAGGTAACTTACAACCAACTGGAAGAGCTTTAGACATGGCTATAGATGGAGATGGATTCTTCATGGTTAGTAAGGGAAGTTCAGTTTTTGGAGATAATCAGTTACAAGTTAATCAAAGAGCTGGTGCACATAATATAACTGCACAATCTTTAACAAATTCTGGTGCGCAGCTTATGTATTCAAGAGATGGTGCTTTTAGCTTAGATGAACAGGGCAACTTAATAACTGCTGACGGATACAGAGTTATGGGATATTCTTTAACAAATGACGATACATCCGTGGCTGCATCTTCAGTAGCGCCAAATAAGGTAAACTTAAATGGATTAGATATAAAGTTTGGACCAGGATCAGCCTTAAATGGATATAAGGTTGTTGTAGGTGAAATCGGTCCTCAAACTGTAACTTCAGCAGAGGTTGATAAAAATAATAAACAAATAGTGCTAAGTGGTGATTTTGCTACAGCAGGCGCTTTAACAGCACCTCAGGTTGAATCAGCAATAAACAAAGCTCTTAACTCAGCTGGAATAGCACAAAGTGTATTTGTTGCAGGAAAGCCAGATGTTATAAATAAATTAGCTTCTGACAAGGCTGTAGGTGGACTTGATGATGCAGCACCAGGAAATGTTACTGCTGCAGGGTTAACTTTCCAATTTGGAAATGGTAAGGAATTAGAAGGCTATTCAATAGAGTTCGATAAGATTGGACCAGGAACAACGACAGATGCAACTATTACTAAGAATCCTAATAAGATAATAATAAATGCGGATTTAGTAAATGGTAATGTAAGTAATACTGAATTGTTAACTGTAATAAATGATAAACTAAATGCGGCAGGAATAACGCAAGCTGTAGAAAAGATAACTGGCTCACCAACTAGTTTATCTCAAATAAGTGCAAAAACAGATTCTTTAGGATCAAATAAAGCTGTTCCAACACTTACAGATGATAGCGGAGTTCCGATAGCTACTTTAGGTGGATTAACATTTAACTTCCAAGAAGGCGGAAAATTAAATGATTATACAATAAAGTTTGGTAATAATGGATCAGGAGTAGCTCCTTCGGTGACTATAGATAAATCTAATATGGTTGTAACTATCAATGGTGATTTGTCAGTAGCTGCTAATGTATCTAATTTAGCTACACTTTATAACAATGAGTTAGCTAAAAATAATGTAACTTCACCAAAATTAACTTCTGTTACTGGAACATATAGCGGTTTAGTTAACCAAGTCGGAAAAATCGCTAATGGTAAAGATGATAGTAAGCCATCAGATATTACAGTTGCGAACTTAAAATTATCTTTCCCAATAGGATCAACTTATAACGGATACACTTTCCAGGTGGTTGATGTGAAGGCAAACTCAGTAACAGCTGAATGTGATCCAACACAAAAGGTTATAAAAATTACAGGAGATTTCTTAACTCCAAATTCAGTTAGTTCAGCTCAATTACAACAGGCTATAAAGGATGCGGTAATTGCTAATCCTCCAGCTGGAGTTACACTAGGAAACTACGATACAACTTACAAAATAACCGTTGGAAATGGTACTGGAAAGACTTACTCAAACTTAGTGTCAAACCAAATTTCTGGTGGTTCAGAAAAGGTAGCTCCTCAGATTGCTAGTGATGTTTTAGGATTAAGTTTTGCTGCAGGAACAGGAGCGGCTCTAAATGGCTACAGTGTACAAGTTGGTACTGTTACACAAGGTACTAAACCATCCGTAGACGTAGATACAACAAATAAGAAGATAGTTATCAACGGAGATCTTGTTACTCCAGGAGTTACTGTTGAAAGATTAAATAGAGAGATACAAAATGCTTTAGAAAATGCACAAATAAATCAAACTTTAGTTGCAAGTGGAACTATAAGACCATTAACTTCATCTCAATCAGCTTCAGATATTTCTGAAGGTGGTACGCCAGTTCAAAGTTTAGACCAAAATGGAGCAGTTACTTTTGTTGATGGAACTAAGACTGTTAAAGCATATGATGGTAGCTTAAAGACTTTAAGAATACCAGAAAAGGTTAAAATACCTGGAACAGATACAGAACTTAGAATAAAAAGCTATACAATTGATAAAAATGGTATCATAAATGGAGTTCTTGAAGATGGAAAGGTAGCAGCACTTGGACAGGTAGCAATGGCTGGATTTAAGAATGCTTCTGGTCTTACTAAACTAGGAGGAAACCTTTATGCTCAATCAGTAAACTCTGGAGAAGCTACTATAAAGAGTGGATCAAACACTAGAGATGATGATAACAGTAAGGGATTTGGAGATGCACTTCAAGGTATGCTTGAAATGTCAAACGTAGACCTTGCAGAACAATTTACTGATATGATAACAGCTACAAGAGCTTTCCAAGCAAGTAGTAAGATGATCAACACTGGTGATGAAATACTTCAAGATATAATCAACTTAAAGAGATAGTAAAAAATATATGGGACATCTAAATGATGTCCCATACAACTAACAGGAGGCTTTAATGATTAATGTTACTGGTATGAATAATCAGGAATTTGTTTTAAATGCTGAACATATAGAAAAAATTGAAGAGGTTCCAGAAACTATAATTACCCTTACTAATGGAAAGAAATATATTGTATTAGAAACGGTTGGAGAAGTAGTGGATAGAGTAGTAAGATACAAGAATAAGATATTCACTCTGAAGTAATAGGAGGTAAGCTATGAAGAAGTTAGATTCACTTACTTTAGCAGGACTTCTTTTAGGAGTGGTTATGCTAATCTGGGGGATGAATAGTAGTGCAGGTCTCAAGATATTTTGGGATTTACCTTCTGTAATAATAACTATTGGAGGTTCATTTTGTGCGCTGCTTATAAACTATTCTTTGGAGGAGATTAAGAATATATCTAAAGTGTTTATTGCATCAACTAAGGAAGTCCCTTCTACTGGAATTGAATTGGTTAGCCAGTTTACAGATATATCAAAGAAGGCAAGAAAAGATGGACTTCTATCATTAGAAGATATGATAAATGAAATGGATAATGAGTTTTTAAAAAATGGTTTAAGAATGGTAGTAGACGGAATAGAGCCAGAAGTAATAAGAGAAATAATGGACTTAGAGATTGATGAAATGTCAAGTAGACATACAAAGGCATCTAATATTTTTAAAAGCTGGGGTGGATATGCACCTGCCTTTGGAATGATTGGTACATTGATAGGGCTTATACAAATGCTGGCAAATTTAAGTGATTCAGGTTCTTTGGCATCTGGTATGGCCAAGGCATTAATTACAACTTTTTATGGATCGGTACTTGCAAATGTTGTACTGAATCCAATAGCTGCTAATCTAGGTGTTAAGAACCAAAAGGAAGTTTCTATGAGAGAGATGATGCTTGAAGGTATACTAGCTATCCAATCAGGAGTAAATCCTAGAATAATAGAACAAAAGTTAATGAACTACCTTTCACCAAAGGAAAAGTTAGAATACTTAAAGGTAGTCACTACCTCAGAAGGGGCCTATAACAATGGCTAAAAGAAGAAGAAGAGAGACAAGTGGAGATGAAATAAGAGGAGATGAATGGATGGCTACCTTCTCTGATACTATAACACTTCTCTTAACGTTCTTTATACTTCTATATTCATTTTCAACCGTAGATCAAAAAAAGTGGCAATCTATAGCAACCTCTCTTCAAAGTGTTTTAACAGGTCAGGAATCGCAAGGTATAATGGAAAACACAGCACCTGTAAAAACAACTGAAAATAATATTGAAATTAAATCAAATACAGATGAAATATATGAAAAAGCAAAGAAGTTTATAGAAGAAAATAAGCTTGGAGCATCAGTAGAAATAAAGGAAGATGAGAGAGGGGTTATCCTTCAACTAAGAGATAGCATTCTCTTCGAATCAGGAAAAGCTGATGTGCTTCCAGAAAGTAAGAGTTTGCTTGATAAACTTGGTAACTTAATTAAAACCGTTCCAAATAATATAATTGTCGAAGGGCATACTGATAACGTGCCTATAAACACATATAAGTTTCAGAGCAATTGGGATCTTTCTGCTTCAAGAGCAGTAAATGTTGTTAAATTTTTTATTGATCAAGAAAGTATTAATGCCGGTAGATTTACAGCTTCTGGGTTTGGAGAATATAGACCAATAGTTGATAATTCTACTGCTGAAAATAGAGCTAAAAATAGAAGAGTAAATATCTTGATAGTTGCAATAGAAAAGGAGAAGAAGTAATGGCTGAAAAGAAAGAAAAAAAACCTAAAAAGGAAAAAGCAGAAAAAACAGGAGGGGGAAAGAGTAATCTTATCATCATAGTTTTACTTGTTTTAATACTAGCTGCTATGGGCTTTTTTGGAGGATACTACTTTTTGTATGTAAAGGGTAAGGATAGTTCAAGTACATCTAGTTCAAAAGTAGTTGCTAAAGTTTCGGAAGCTTATCTTGAACTTGGAGAATATACAGTAAACCTAAATGATGATAAGGAAAAACATTATCTTAAGGCGAAGGTATCAATTGGTTATGATAAAACTAACAAAAAGTTAGCGACAGAAGCAACAGAAGATTTAATTGCTTTACAATCAACAGCGCTTGAATTTTTACAATCTAAAAAAGCAGAAGATTTTAAAACTGAAAAGTTAGAGCATGTTAAAAAGGAATTAATTGATACATTAAACAAAAGAGTTACTAAAGGTCAATTTATAGAGGTATATTTTCAAGAACTTATAGTACAGTAAGGGATGATTTAATTATGGATTTAGTTTTTTTAATTATAAAGTTAGTGTTTAGTTTTTTACTTATACTATGTTTGGCACTAATTTCGCTAAAACTTACTGGAAACAAGTATAATAGCCTTCAAAAAGGTAGATATATAAGAGTAATAGAAAAGATTCAGTTATCTAAGGAAATATCCATAGTACTTCTTCAGATTGGTAGCAAAGGTATTGTTATGAGTTGTTCTCAGAACAGTACAGAAAAACTAGAAGAAATTGATGAAGAGACTTTGAAAGATATATTAAAAGGTAAGGAACAATTTCAGCAGGACATGATGAAGAAGTATTATGATATTATTGGAAATATTAAGGTAAAGGGATTTAAAGGGAAATAAAATGAAATTTAAAAAGAAATACATATATATTTTAATTTTAGCGTTTGTATTCATAGGACTAACTACATATAAAGCACAAGCAGCTCCTCAGGACACCCCTCTACCAGATGTTAAGTCTCTTTGGGGAAATACGTCAAATCCTAAGGATTATGTGTCAAATATAAAACTATTGGTAATGTTAACACTAATTTCAGTACTACCATCCTTTTTGATCATGATGACCAGTTTTACTAGGATTGTAGTAGTTTTCTCTTTCCTTAAAAATGCAATAGGGGCACAACAGTCCATACCAAACCAAGTTTTGATTGGGTTGGCATTATTTTTAACTATATTTATTATGCAGCCAGTGTATAATGATATTAACGCCAATGCACTGCAACCTTATTTGGATAACAAAATAACTCAGCAGCAGGCGATAGATATTGGTTCAAAGCCATTAAGGCAATTTATGTTGAAACAGACAAGACAAAAAGACTTAAAGCTTTTTATAGAAGCAGCAAAATTGGATGCAACTAAGATAGATGAAAATACAGTTCCTCTATATGTTGTAATTCCAGCTTTTGCTATAAGCGAATTAAAAACAGCTTTTCAAATTGGCTTTTTGATTTTTTTGCCTTTTTTAATAATAGATATTGTAGTATCCAGTGTTCTAATGTCAATGGGTATGTTTATGTTACCACCAGCAATGATTTCTCTGCCATTTAAACTTCTTTTATTTGTTATGGTAGATGGTTGGTACTTACTAGTGAAATCGTTAATTATGAGTTTTTCTTGAGGTGAGTTAATATGAGTGAACAATTAGTTATAGGAATAATAAAGGATTCATTGATGACAGCATTATATCTTTCTGCACCTTTTTTGGTGATTTCACTAGTTCTTGGTTTATTAATAAGTATTTTTCAGGCGTCTACTCAGATACAGGAGCAGACACTTACTTTTGTCCCAAAACTTATAGCAGTTGCAGCTGTTGGATTATTATTAGGTAGTTGGATGTTAGCACAACTTATGTCTTTCACTGAGAGAATATTTCAAATGATTTCGAATATAGTGCATTAAAGGTGGCTGAGTTGATTGATACTACGTACTACTTAGCTATTTTCTTCATATTCTTAAGACTTTTAACCTTCTTTACAGTGATACCTAATTTTTTTCCTTCAGGAACACCTGCAACCTTTAAAATATCCTTAAATCTTATATTATCAATTATACTTATAGGTACAATAGATATAAGTGCAATACAAAATATACAAAGCAATTATGCAATAATAATTTATGCGTTTAATGAAGTTATGACAGGAATAACCTTGGGCTTCATAACATCTATAATATTTTACGTTATTGAGATGGCAGGAAGTCTTATGGATCAACAAATAGGTCTTGGTATGATATCTATGTTTGATCCAAATACAAAGTCTAACGCAAGTTTACTAGCTAGACTTTTACATTGGGTAGCTATATTGATCTTTTTCATTGTAGATGGTCATCATTTGCTGATAAAAGAACTCTCCAGTAGTTATAAAGTTGTAGGTATAGGTAAAAGCATTATATTTCAAGAAAGTATTATGACGATACTTAATTCTTTTACGCAGTATTTTATAATAGGTTTGAAAATTGCAATACCAATAGTATTGATAATGATAATAACTGATTTAACTATGGGGCTTATATCAAGAACAGTTCCTCAGTTAAATATAATGATACTTGGAATGCCTATCAAGATGCTAGTTGGAATAGCTTCGTTTTTGGTGGCACTTCCTATGATAATAAAAGCAATGGTGGCTGCTTTCAGCTATCTGCCAGATGTATACCAGAGTATATACAAGGCACTACCCCTGATGTTTATATTTACCTCAGAAGACAAAACAGAAGAGGCAACTCCTAAAAAGAAATCAGAAGCTAGAAAAAAAGGTCAAATACCTCGTAGTAAGGATGTAAACCTTGCAATGACCCTGGTTGCATGTACACTTGTCATTGCTGCTCTAGGAGGATACATAGGAACTGATTTAAAATATAATTTAATTTATTTTTTATCAAACAATCTTCATCAAGAAATTAATTTAGAGTATGTAAGAGGACTATCTTTTATGGTGACTTATAGGATAATGAAGGATCTAATACCTGTAGTAGTTCCAATTATGGTCATCGGTATTATTTCTTCAATAGCACAAAGTGGTTTCCTATTTACAAGTGAACCGCTTAAACCATCCTTAGGAAAACTCAATCCATTAAAAGGATTGCAAAATATGTTCTCTAAGAAAAATTTCGTTGAGTTAGGAAAAAACTTTATAGTAGTTTGCATATTGTCATATATTGGCTATGATTTTGTAAAATCAAACTATATGGAGATTATAAACCTTGGGAATTTTTATTTACCTTCCTTAGGAGTTGAATTTAAAAGATTGTTACTTAATATATTTATGAAAATTACTTTAGTACTGATAGTTCTTGCAGCAGCAGATTATTTCGTGCAAAGAAGAATGTATAACAAAGAGATGAGGATGTCAAAACAAGAGGTTAAGGAAGAGTTTAAACAAATGGAGGGAGATCCTCAAATAAAATCTAAGATAAAACAAAAACAAAGAGAGATGGCAACGAGAAGAATGATGCAAGCTGTTCCAGATGCTACAGTAGTTATAACAAACCCTACACATCTGGCTATAGCATTAAAATATCAAGAAGGAAATATGGAAGCGCCTAAGGTAGTTGCAAAAGGTGCAGATAATATGGCTCTTCGAATAAAAGAAATAGCTAAGGAAAATGATATTCCTATATTAGAAAACAAGCCTTTAGCAAGACTTATGTATGAGCAGGTGGATGTAGATAGAGATATACCTGCAGATATGTATCAAGCAGTAGCTGAGATACTAGCAATAGTTTTTAAGATGAAGAAAAAGTAGGAAAGGGATGAGATTAATTTATGGAAGGTAGCAGAAAGATAAGCTTTAAAAAGAATCTAGACGTAGTTGTTGCGTTAGGTGTAATAGGCATAATATTAATGATAATAATACCTTTTCCAGCGGCTATGCTAGATATATTAATAGCACTTAACATAACAATATCAGTGGTTATAGCACTTATAACAATGTTTACTACTAATGTACTGCAATTATCGGTTTTTCCAACCTTATTGTTGGTTACAACACTATTTAGACTTGGACTTAACATCTCTTCCACAAGACTTGTACTAACTGGAGGATTTGCTGGTCATGTAATAGATTCCTTTGGTGAATTTGTTATTAGGGGGAACTATGTTGTTGGTATTATAATATTCTTAATCATAATGATTGTTCAGTTCGTAGTAATCACTAACGGTTCTGGAAGAGTATCAGAAGTATCAGCTAGGTTTACACTTGATGCATTGCCAGGTAAACAGATGAGTATAGACGCTGATCTTAATGCAGGACTTATAGATGAAATGGGTGCTAAGAAAAGAAGAGCAGACTTACAGGCAGAGGTTGACTTTTATGGATCCATGGATGGTGCTTCTAAGTTCGTTAAGGGAGATGCGATTGCTTCAATAGTTATAACTATGATAAACATCTTGGGTGGAATAATTATTGGTGTAGTTATGATGGGACTTCCTATAGGTGAAGCAGCGCAGAAGTTCGTTAGACTTTCTATAGGTGATGGTCTAGTGAGTCAGGTTCCTGCACTTTTGATATCAACTGCGGCAGGTATATTAGTAACTAGATCTGGTAATGCTGAAAACTTTGGTTCAGCGCTTTCAAGGCAGCTTACAGGTTTTCCTATAGTTTTAGGACTTGCTTCAGTACTGATGTTATTCTTAGCATTAATACCTGAGATGCCAAAGGTACCGTTTTTGATAATGGCTGTAGGCTTTGGAGCAGGAGCATATGCATTATATAAAGATGAGCAAGAAAAGATTGTACGAGATATTGTTCAAGAGGAAGAAGCTATTGCTGAAGTAGAGAGAAAAGAACCAGAGAATGTAATGACTCTTATACAGGTTGAACCTATGGAAGTAGAGATAGGATATGGCCTTATACCACTTGCTGATGAGAGCAACGGTGGAGACTTACTACAAAGAATCGCTTCGGTAAGAAGACAATGTGCTATAGAGATGGGAATAGTTGTTCAACCTATAAGAATTAGGGACAACCTTCAACTTAAAACAAATGAATATGTTATAAAGATTAGAGGAACAGTAGTAACAAGTTCAGAAATGATGCCAAACATGCTTTTATGTATGGATCCATCTGGTGAAAATGCAGATATACCAGGTATTAGAACAATAGAGCCAACCTTTGGACTTCCAGCTATGTGGATAAATAAGGATCAAAGAGAAGAAGCTGAAATCAAGGGGTTAACAGTTGTTGATCCAACTACTGTAATGGTTACTCATTTAACTGAAACAATAAAAGCTCATTCTTATGAATTATTAGGAAGACAAGAAGTTAAACTAATAGTGGATAATACTAAAGAAAAGTATAGTGCGGTTGTAGAGGAACTTATACCAGACTTAATAACCATAGGAGAACTACAAAAAGTATTACAAAGTTTATTAAGGGAGAAGGTTCCAATAAAGGATATGGTAACTATTATGGAATCTTTAGCAGATAACTCAAGAAATACGAAAGATATTGAGCTTCTCACTGAGTATGTTAGATTTGCATTATCAAGAACTATATGTAATCAGATAATTGATGAAAATAGAAGAGTATCTGTTGTAACATTGGATCCACAGATTGAAGAAGTGATAGTAAGTAATATTCAAAAGTCTATCAATGGTTCTTTCCCAGCGGTTGATCCAGATACTACTACTATAATATTTAACTCAATAAAAAATACTTTAGAGTCTGTTTACTTTTTCAATAATCAAGCAGTTATTTTAGTATCACCAAATGTGAGAGCTCCTTTCAGGAAGCTAATTGAGATGGTATTTCCTCATGTTATGGTAATATCTCTAAATGAGATTCCTAATGATGTAGAGATCAGAACTGAAGGAGTAGTGACGTTTTAATGATTATTAAAAGATACATGGTTAAAAATATGAACGAGGCAATGACAAGAATCAGATATGAGCTTGGAAAAGATGCCGTTATAATAAGCCAAAGAAAAGTTAAAAAACCTGGATTTATTGGCATCTTTTCACCTAGAATGATAGAAGTAACAGCTGCGGTAGAAAATGCCTCGAAAAAAGACGGAGCTGATAATAGGAAAAAAGAAGATACTTTAGAAGATTCTATAGAGAGCATAAAAAAGCTAATGAATGATCAGATATCTAGTACCAAAAGTGGTGCAAATTACAAAACAGATAAAGAAGATCATGGAAGTTCTATAGGCAGAGAAACCTCTAACAGAATGATTAATGAGACATTGAAGAATTCTTATTCCCAAAATAACACTCAAGATTATATAGTAAAAGAAATGAGAGAAATGAAAAGTTTAATCTCTAAGGTTATATCTGGTGAAGATGCTAAAGAAAAGCCCTATGAAAATATCCGAAAAAGCCTTATAAATAATGATATAGAAGAAAATTTAGCGGAAACTTTAATTAAAGATATACCTTTATCTGCAGAGCATGATGAAGATGCTTTAGAAAATGTTATAGAAAAAAGAATTAGAGTGGAAAATGTAGATTTAAAAGGACCGGTAGTATTAGTAGGGCCCACCGGTGTCGGTAAAACTACTACTATAGCAAAGCTCGCAGGTAGAATGGCATTAATCGAAAAGAAAAAAGTAGGACTTATAACAGTAGATACATATAGAATTGGTGCAGTAGATCAGTTAAAGACTTATGCGGAAATAATGAACTTAGAGTTCAAAGTAGTTATAACAATCAAAGAAATGGAAGAGGCAGTAAACTCCATGAAAGATTGTGATGTAATACTTATAGATACTACAGGAAGAAGTAGTAAGAACTCAATGCAGATATCTGAACTAAGAGCCTTTGTCCAAAAAGTTAATTCAGATAACATACATTTAGTTATAAGTGCAACAACAAAAAATCGTGATATAAAGTCAATTGTAGAGGGCTTTAAGATACTAAATTATAACCACGTGATAATAACTAAACTAGATGAGACTTCCGTATATGGATCCATCTTAAACATATTGCAACTGGCGGATAAACCAATAAGCTTTATGACAACCGGTCAAACAGTTCCAGATGACATAACTATTTTTACAAAAGAACAGATAGCTAAGCTCATTATGGGGGAGGATAATATATGTTAGATCAAGCTGAGAGCCTTAGAAAGCTTGCGCAGAGTAGCAATCCTTCTTTAATAAAAAAAGGAAAGATTATAACTATAACTTCAGGAAAAGGTGGGGTAGGAAAAAGCAACTTTGTAGTAAATCTAGGGATTCATTTGCAAAAGATGGGTAAAAAAGTATTAATCTTCGATGCTGACATAGGAATGGCAAATGATGATGTTTTAATGGGAATCTCTTCGAGGTATAATATATTTGATGTTATAAATAATAATAAAAACTTAAATGAAGTTTTAGCAACAGGACCATTCGGCATAAAGCTATTACCAGGAGGATCAGGGCTCAACAAGGTAGAAGATTTATCTGATAAAGAGAGGGAAGTGTTCTTAAGCAAAATTTCTGAGATAGAAGATTTCGATTATATATTTATGGATACTGGAGCAGGTATTAATAGAACTGTATTAGCATTTATATCTTGTTGTGATGAACTGATTGTTATAACTACACCAGAACCTACTTCTTTGACAGATGCTTATAGTCTTTTAAAAGCAACAAGCCATTTTAAGATAAAAGATAGAGCAAATGTAGTAGTAAATAAAGCTCTTTCATATAAAGAAGGTGAAGAAACGTTTTCTAAGTTTGAAAACGTAGTAAATAAATTTCTAAATATGAATTTAAAATATTATGGCTGTGTGTTAGATGATAAGAAATTAGTTCAAGCTGTTAGAGAGCAGATGCCTTTTATAGTAAGATATCCAGCCTCAGATGCTGCAGAATGTATTCAAAATATAGGAAATCATTTACTCGGATCTGTTGAAAAAGAAAATGGAACTGGAGTTCAGGGATTGTTTAAAAAGATATTTAAGATATTTTCGTAGGAGTGAATTAGATGGGCAATTTAACTTTATTAGTAAACAACAGGCTGGATGTATTATTTGAAGAAAAAATATACAGATGTCAGATCCAAGACATAGGGGAAAATTTCTTTAACATAAATTTACCTGCAAGCGAGGGTCAATACCTAACTGTTCCAAGGGGATTAGATTTAGAATTTATGAGCTTTTGTGATGATGGAGATGTTTTTAAGTTTAAAGCTACTATAATTTCTAGATCACAAGAGAATAATATACCTATGTATGTTATGACTACTCCATATGACATAGTAAAAATACAAAGAAGAGATTATGTGAGAGTTAAAGTTGCTCAAATAATAAGTTATATTACTGGAGATTATACGGTAGGGGATATAGAAAAGCTTAAACTTAATACTGCGATATTACTAGATTTAAGCGGCGGTGGAATGAGAGTAAAACTTAAGGAAAAGCTATTAAAAGGTGATAGTATTATCTCTGAGCTTAAATATGGTAATCAACAAGCATTAGTAAAGGGAACTATCGTAAGGGTAGAGACTACTGAAGATAAACAATGGATTTATGGTGTGAATTTTGACAACATAGATGAAAGAACTAGAGATAAGATTATAAGAATGGTGTTTGATATAATGAGAAAACAAAGAGAATTACTCTAAGGGAGGAATTTATATGGCAGTACAAAGTGCTTTAGCGCATAGAGACAAAATAGTAGAAAAATACATACCATTGGTTAAATATATAGCATCTAGAGTTATTCTTGGAAAAAGTAAATATGTTGAGTACGATGATCTAGTAGGTTATGGTATGGTTGGTCTCATGGATGCAATGAAAAAGTTTGATGAGAGTAAAGGAATGAAATTTTCAACCTATGCTTCTATAAGAATAAAAGGTGCAATGATTGATGAAATAAGAAGAAATAGCCCTATTTCAAAGGGCGCTATGGATAAACTTAATAGATACAATGAAGTAATAGACTCTCTTCAAAAAAGCTTAGGTAAAGAACCAAGTAATGAGGAAATAGCTAAAGCACTTAATATGACATTAGAGGGTGTAGGTGAAATTGAAAACTACATAAACTACATATCCATAGTGTCATTGGAAAATATTGTATTTTCAGATGATGATGATATTTCGATCATGGGCATAATAGAAGATAAGAACAGTCCTAGTCCTGAAAAAACCTTAGAAGAAAAAGAAGAGGTTGAGATGTTAAGTAAGGCGTTAGGATTATTAAACGAAAAAGATGGAATAGTATTAAGCCTATATTATTATGAAGGACTTACACTTAAAGAGATAGGTAAGGTATTAGAAGTATCAGAATCAAGAGTATGTCAATTACATAGTAGAGCAATAAGAAATCTAAGAGCAGCAATGAAGAAGCTTCATTACATATAAAGAGGTAGTTAAAATGCCAGTTGTACTTATTATTATTGGAGTAATACTTATTATAATAAATTATAGAGCTTTAAAAAAAGAAGACGGTTCCTTTGAAAAAATCCTTGAAGAAAGAGGAGAAAGAGTAGAAGAACATGATATAGAAATCGCTAATCTAAGAAGAGAGTTCAGCGAAACTATATTAGAACTTCAGTTAGAAATAGAAAGACTTAAAGCTATTAAGAATAGTGAAGAACCTGACGATAATAAAAGTGGTACTATAGATTATCGTATAGATGATGAAGTATCATATGAAGAATCTGTTTCTACAACTAATAACTCAAATACAAATATGATTTCTGATAAAGCAAGATCAGTGAAGGAACTTTTAGATAAGGGCTTCACTGATGAGCAAATTTGTGAAGAACTTGCTGTTGGAAAGGGGGAAGTACTATTAATAAAAGGATTATACAAAAAGTAAGAGAAATATTTCTATTTCTAGCTGATAAAAAAATATTACTTGGAATTGGTATAGGAATTTTAATAGGTACTTTCTGCATGTTTGGTTATCAATATAATGTAAATATGTCAAGAGAAAGAATTGAAGAAAAGGCTAGAGGCTATGGAATGATATATGAGGATGAGAGTAAAGTAATATTTGATAAGGATGTGAAAAAGTGATTAGAGGTTTATACACAGCTGTAAATGCTATGGTGACTTTAGAAGCGAAGCAAGATGTTATTACAAACAATATGGCTAATGCCAATACAAATGGATATAAGGCAGAAGATTTAAAAGTCAAGAAGTTTCAAGATGTGTTAATCCAAAACAAAGATAAAGTTGTCGGCGGTCAAAATGTTAAAAATACAATAGGAAGTTTGAGCCTTGGGGCAAGTATTGATGGGACAGACGTAGAGTTTACTCAAGGTATACTTTCAAGCACTGATAAGGATACAGATATGGCCATCGATGGAAGAGGCTTTTTCACTGTAAAAAGAGGAGATAAAACATATTTTACAAGGGATGGTCAGTTTAGGGTTAACACAGCTGGAAATCTAGTAACTAGCGAAGGCGACAGTGTAATGGGCAGAAATATAAAGACTGGTGCCTCTGAGCCTATTTATGTTGGAAATGGTAAGTTCACTGTTGACAGCAGCAATAATGTCATTGTAAATAATGTACCTCAATATAAAATGCAGGTTGCTGATTTTAATGATTATAAGAGTTTAAAGAAACTTGGAGATAACCTCTATGAATCTGACGCCGCACCTAATTACAATGGACAAGTTTATGTAAAGCAAAAAACACTTGAAAAATCAAATGTCAACATAGTAAATGAGATGGTAAATATGATGACTGTCATGAGAAGCTTTGAAACAACTCAAAAAGTAGTGCAAACTATGGATGAGACTTTATCAAAAGCAGCTAATGAAATTGGATCAGTTAGATAATAGGAGGTAAGCATGTTTAGAGTTTTATGGAATGGGAAAAGCGCAATGCTTGCAAACCAAGAAAAGTTAGACTCAATATCTAATAACTTAGCAAATGTCGGCACTACAGGGTATAAAAGAGTAGATGTTGCCTTTAAGGATTTGATGCAGGAAAGTTTAGATAGACAAGGGTATTCTGTTAATGATAAAAGTTCTTATACTGGTACAGGTGTAAGAGCGTCCTCATGGGTTAGAGATAATACTCAAGGACAGTTACAGGAAACAAAGAAGTCATCTAATTTAGCTTTAGACGGTGAAGGGTATTTTAGAGTTAAACAAGCAGATGGTTCTGTTGCTTATACTAGAGATGGATCATTTAAAGTTGACTCAAATGGAAATTTAGTTGACGCTAAAGGGAATTTTTTAGATGTTGAATATGCCGCTGGATATGATAAGGATAATATATCTTTACAGGATAAAATAAGTAGTGACAACTTTACAGTAGATAAACAAGGAAATATAACTTTAAAGGAAAGTAATAAGATTGTAGGACAAGTTCCTGTATACACTGCTATAGGAAACGACGCATTTACTTCCATAGGTGAGAGTTTATATGTTCCTAAGAATGGTGCTCAAATTGTAAAGAGCAATGATGTTGATGTCCTTCAAGGTTACGTGGAAAATGCAAATGTTGATATGGGTAAAGAGTTTGCAGATATGATAGTAACGCAAAGAGCATTCCAATTAGGATCAAAAGCAATAAATACTGCTGATGAGATGTGGGGAATGATAAATAACTTGAAATCAAGGTAAAGACTTGTCTTTTCCTTGATTTTTTTTTATTAGAGTTATTCGATATTATAACAAAAAAACAGCTAGAAATTCTAGCTGTTTTTTTGTTATAGATTTGATATTGCATTTGTTATAGGTGGAATAACTTGTTTCTTTCTTGAAAGAACACCAGGAAGATAAGCCGTGCTTTCACTTAAAGTTATTTTAAATGCTCTTTCAGCAATTTCAGGTAACTTCCCTGCAACTAAAAGTTGAGAACCTTCATTTATAATATCTGTTAAAAGAAGCATTACAACCTTTAGACCAGAGTCTTCAGCTTTTCTTTCCATGTATGCAAGCATTTCATCCTTTAATGGCATAAAGCCTTCTATATCCATTGTATTTACTTGTGCTACACCAACCTTTATTCCTTCTATTGTAAAAGGCTTAAAGTCTTGGTTGAATATTTGCTCAACTGTTTTTCCTTTTAAAGATGTACCTGCCTTAAACATCTCTTTTGCATAAGCTTCTACATCTATTCCAGCAATCTCAGCAAGCTTTAAGCAAATTTCTTTGTCTACTGGGGTACAAGTTGGTGATCTAAATAGTAGTGTATCAGAAATTATTGCACTAGCAAGTAATCCTGCAGCTTCTTTAGATGGAGTAAGTCCATTTTCAAAGAATCTCTTAGCTACTATAGTAGAGGTACTTCCAAGAGGTTCGTTTCTAAAGTAAATTGGATTTCCAGTTTGGATATCCGCAACCCTATGGTGATCTATTATTTCTAAGATCTCAGCATCTTCAAGACCATGAACAGATTGACCTCTTTCATTATGATCTACTTGAATTACCTTTTTCTTGTGGTTAGAAATCAAGTGGTATCTTGATATACTGCCTACAACTTTGTTTTCAGCATCTACTACTGGATAACTTCTGTATCTAGTTTCTGCCATAACGTGTTTTATATCATCAGCTAATTCATCAGTTGAAAATGAAACTAAGTTTTCTGTAGCCATAACATATTCAACAGGAATTGATTGAACTATAAATCTTGAAGCAGTAAAGGAATCATAAGGTGTAGATATTACTGTAACTCCATTAGCTTTAGCTTTTTCAAGAAACTCAGTATTCATCTTATGAGAACCAGTAATGATTATTAGTGAAGCTTTTATATCTATAAGTGCTTCTTGAGTTTCAGCTCTATCACCAACTATAGCGATATCTCCAGCTGAAACCACTTGTTTCATTGAATCAGGCTGCATAGCAGCTACAACAATTTTACCATGATATGTAGTATTATCAGGATTTATGTATAGTGCTTCACCAGAAAGTGCATCTAATATATTTTCGATAGGAGTATTGCTTTTTCCTAATATGCAATTATCCCATATGTCCATATAGCTTGAAGTTAAGTTTGCTGTTGAAAGAATTCCTATTAAATGCTTATGAGAATCTACAACAGGTATAGACTTAACATTATTATCCTTCATAATATGCCAAGCTTGCTTTAATGAAATCTCAGGCGTAACTGACTCGATTCTATCAAATTCTAAATCCTCTACCTTTAACTTAACTGTTTCTAGGAATTTAGGTTTTTCCACTCCAAAATAATTTAGTACAAATTGAGTTTCTTGGTTAGGTTCACCAAGTCTAACAGGTATAGCAGGAATGTCTCCGCTTTTGTTTTTAAATTCTGCGTATCCTATTGCAGCACATATTGAGTCTGAATCAGGATTTTTGTGACCAGTAACATATATAATGTCTTTCACTGAACGAATCCTCCTTTGTGATAATTTGTTATACTAATATATTCTAATAGTTAGGATGTAAATTGTAAAGATTGTTACTGTAAACTTACATAAAGATGTACCACTTCGATCATAAATCTATTTTTAAAACTCTCACGGTTTCTGGTGAGAGAATTTTAAAATACTAAATTTAATTATGAAGTGGTACATTCATATATAAACAATAATACAATGTTCTAACTAATAGCCTGTCTACATATATTATTATAGATGTTACAGAGAAAAGGGGGAACTAGAGTGATACAGGAAAAGGAACTTATAAGAGGGCTTTCTTCTTCAGAAGCAGAAAGAAGAACTAAGAATTTTGGCTTAAATGAGTTAAGTCATAAAAAAAGCATCTCTCCTGTGATATTATTCCTATCCCAATTCAATGATTTTATGGTTTGGGTTCTTATGGGAGCGACAATTGTATCAGGATTGATGGGAGAAAAGGCAGATGCAATCACTATTTTAATAATTGTGATAATAAATGCCATATTGGGATTTGTTCAGGAGTTTAGAACAGAAAAGTCTTTAGAAGCGCTTAAATCTTTAGCTGCACCTACGTGTAAGGCGTATAGAGATGGAAATATAAAAGTTATTAACGCCAAATTTCTTACCCTTGGAGATATTGTAGTATTGGAATCAGGTGATAGGGTTCCAGCTGATGGCGAAGTAATAGAAAGTACAGGTTTGATGGTGGACGAGTCTCTTCTTACAGGAGAATCAGTAGGAGTAAACAAAAGTGTAAATAAAAAAGATTGCAATCTTTATATGGGTACTAGCGTATTAAAAGGAAAAGCTTTTATTAAGGTAACTCAAATTGGCATGAATACTGAGATGGGGAAGATAGCTAATCTTCTTCAAAACATTGAGGAAGAAAAATCGCCTTTAAAAGAACGATTAGAATCACTTGGAAGGGTATTAGTTATTTTATGTCTTGTAATATGTGCAGTAGTTACTGTAATGGGGATAATAAGAGGAAATGACTTAACTGAAATGTTCCTACTGGGAATAAGCTTAGCGGTAGCTGCTATACCAGAAGGTCTGCCAGCTATTGTAACAGTTGCTCTTGCTTTAGGCGTATCTAGAATGCTAAAGAGAAATGCTTTAGTTAGAAAACTACCAGCAGTAGAAACTTTAGGATGCACGTCTATAATATGTAGCGATAAAACAGGTACTTTGACTCAAAATAACATGACTGTAAAAGAAGTATATATGAATGGAAAGATATATAATTTAAATGAGGAAAAACTTTCTCCAAATCCAATGCTCACTAGAGCTTTTGTATTCTGCAATGATTGCAATTATAATTTTAGCGAGAAATATGTGGACAAAGCTCTTCATGGAGATCCAACAGAAACTGCACTTATAAAGCTTTATTTTAAAGAAATTGGAGCTTTAAAAGGATTTTTAGCGGGTGGACATAGGGTGTTTGATATTCCATTTGATTCTACTAGAAAAATGATGAGCGTAATAATGAAGGAAAATGGAAAAGAAGTATGTTATGTAAAAGGGGCACCTGAAAGATTATTAGAGAAATGTAATTATATATATGAAGATGGTAAGGTAAAGCCACTGACATATCAAAGGAAAAAGCAGATTGGAACTTTTGTTGACTCCATGTCCAATAAAGCCTTAAGATGCATTGGAGCTGCCTATAAAGATACCAATATTCAAAGAGATGACTCACTTGAAAGTAATCTAATATTCATAGGAATTGCGGGGATAATAGATCCTCCAAGACTAGAAGTAAAAGATGCTGTACTAAGATGTAGATTAGCTGGTATAAAGCCTGTTATGATAACTGGTGACCATCAGAACACAGCTTTTGCTATAGCAAAAGATCTTAATATATGTTCAACTCCAGATCAAGTAATTACTGGAGAAGATATTGAAAAAATGAGTGATAAAGAACTATATGAAAAGGTTCGGAAGATAAGAGTTTTTGCTAGAGTAAGTCCAAATCATAAATTAAGGATAGTGAGAGCATTCAAAAAAAATGGTAATATTGTAGCAATGACCGGAGATGGAGTAAACGACGCTCCTGCTATAAAAGAAGCAGATATAGGTATATCTATGGGTATATCAGGAACTGATGTTACAAAAGAAGCATCTTCTATGATATTAATGGATGATAATTTTGCGACCATTGTAGCTGCTGTAGAAGAGGGAAGAGTTATATACTCTAATATTAGAAAATTTATAAGATATCTATTGTCTTGTAATATAGGGGAAGTACTTACTATGCTTCTAGCATCAATTTTTTATCTTCCAACTCCACTTGCACCAATTCAGATATTGTTTGTAAACTTGGCTACAGATGGACTCCCAGCTATAGCATTAGGAGTTGATCCGGCAGATAAAGATATAATGAAGCAAAGGCCTAGAGAAAAAAATGAAAGTGTATTTTCAAGAGGACTTACTGAAAAGATAGTTGTTAGAGGAACACTTATTGGTATATGTACCTTGTTCTCATTTATGGTAGGTATATATTATGGATGGGATCTTAATACAAGCAGGACTCTAGCTTTATGTACTTTAGTGATGTCGCAGCTAATTCACGTTTTCGAGTGTAGATCAGAAAGGCATTCCATATTTGAAATAAAGTTTTTAACAAATCCATATTTGGTTGGAGCAGTAAGTATTTCAGTAACAATGCTGTTATCCATACTTTATATACCTTTCTTACAGAATATATTCCATACTACACCACTGATGCTAGGACAATGGCTTATAGTTCTGTTCTTCTCAGGAGTAATAGCATTTATAAACAGTGTTTACCTATATATAAAAGTAAAATAATGAGTTTTGGCTAGATAGAAAAACAAAAATTAGGTACCTCTCCAGTAAATACTATATGAGCAAGCAGTTAGAATTAAAGGATTTATGGAGATGAAATATCGTTAATAAACTGTATTGTCTGAACGAAGTGAGTTATACAGTTTTAGATATTTCATTGTAATAAATCATATTAATTCTTTGCGAAGCTCATCAACGTATTGGATGGAGAGGTGCCTAATTTTTAAAAGCAATAATAGCAAAAAAGAATTGCGAAAGTTCGCAATTCTTTTATTTTGTTCTAGTAACTTGTTGCTGTTTAGTTCTCTTTATTTGAGAGTGATCCACTGGGAATAAATCCTTCTTGGTAGTGAAGTTTATCACGTTCATTATCTGAATCAGATCACCGGATGATTTAGATTTTTTATCACTCTTTAAACCTTGAATCATAACATTATGACCTTGATTAACTGCTATAAATTCTGGTTTTTTGAACCATCTATTCTTTTTGTAAGAACATTTAATAACTGCCTTACTTCTTTCAGGTCTTATTATTAGGGTAGCTGCTATTGTATGAAATATCCAAAGAATAGTTTTTTCTTCAACCTTAGCTGATATAACTGTTCCTTGAAATTGAGCCATTCTATCACCATACTTTTTTATGTATGAGTCAGTATAATATTTTGATAGTTTTTCCTTAAAACCCATAGTTAAAACTCCTTTTCATATTCAAATATTATAAGTCCATTTTAGCGTTTTAACTTCAACAATTAACTAAAATCAGCTGATATTTTATTTTAAACTTAATTCAAGTTTCTAATATTATCAATCACTATATATCAAGGATTGAGGTTAATATAAAGGCAAAAAAACCAGTAATTAAACACTAATCTCAATAAATAGAATATCGTAAATATATAAAAGCATATGTATCGTTCAACTAATATTTATTTAGTTTACAAAAAAATAATCAATTTCACATAATGACAATTATATTTTTGAATAAAATAATTATATGAATTAGAAACTTATTAAATAAAAAACGTATCTGACTATAGTTAAGTTTTAGTATTAAAACCTATAAAACATAATAAACAACTAGTATTATAGCATACAATTGCTGTTAATAAAATAGCAAAGTAGAAAATCAACTTTATACTTTATTATAAGCAAAAACTTAACTAATAACCATAAATATAATTAACAACATTGTTACAATTTATTAATTGATATTATGTTGAATAAATATTACAATTATTATATGATATTTAATAACCCTTAAAAGGATAAGTGAAACTTAGAAAGAGGTAAAGCTATGGATAGTATACTTAAAAATAATGTGGATTTGATGATAAATAATTATATAAAAAGCAAAAATAAATTGAAGTATGATGGAGATCTATTAAATCATTTTGCAGCACTGATACTTACAAACTCAGCTAAAGAATTAAATTATGAAAAAATAAGAGCTATAAGAAAATTTATAAAAGATAGTACAAGTTGGTTTTCTACTTTTAGAGGAAATAATTTATACGTTATTTCAATATTATTATCTCTTGAAGCAGATTGGCAGCAAAGGTTTAGAAGAATACAACAATGGGAAGAACATTTAAAAGATAATGGTTTTGTTGAAAGTCCATATTTATCTATAGGTATATGGATTTTAACAGAAAATTTTAGGGATGAGGACATGTATACGGTGTCAGAAAAAATGAGAGAAATATTTTTATTGATGAAACAAGAATATTATAATGTAACTTCTTCAGATGACTATATTATATGTGCGATTTTGGTAACACAAGGGTTGAATAGTTATACATATATGGACATAACTAATAAAGCCTATGATAGGATAACTGAATATGATTTTACTACTAATAATGGTGCGCAAACTTTAGCTACAATATTGTGTACTAGTCCAGATAAATGGAATGATAATTTAGAAAAAGCTATTGATATATGTAGGCTAGTAAAGAGTAATGTTGGAAGTATACAGCCTCAATATGTAGGGGTTATAGGTGTTGCAGCTACAGTTATAAACGATGCTGATGACTTCATAAGAGAAGTATATAGTGTGGAAAAGTACTTGAATGGACTTGCTGATTATCAGTTTTTTATGGATAGAGGCTTTAAATTGATGATTTCTATGTTTATGGTTATACTTAGTAAGAAGAAGCTTAAAACTAATTATTTAAATTCAATAATGGCTCTCATAATAAATTACAGTTTAGTGAGTCAGCAGCAGGCAATGATATCTAGGGCAAACTAGTAGTAACATTGCGTTAGTAAAACATTAGTTTTAGAATATAATAAGATTAATATAATTTAGAAAGTATAAATTTATGAAGAAGTGGTATACAAAAAGTGTGCCACTTTAACAGGGAGTAATGATGAAAAGTAGTTTGAAAAATTATAGAGTAGTGTTTTTAACTATTCTCTTTTTAGAATGTTTTTTAATGAGTGGTGTTTACTTCTATAAACAGCTGAGCATACCAGTTTTAGCGTATATAATACCAACTGAAAGCCAAACTATAGTGATAAGTTCACTTTATATTATAAAACTCATACTACTTATCTTCGTAGTATTTAAGGTTAGAAGTACATATAAAATATTTATATTAATAAGTATAATAATAGGTGTTTCCACTATACTGTATGAGAAGATGAGTTTGATCTTCATTTTAGCTGAAGGAGTACTTTGCATAGTAAGTGTATTAAGTATATTATGCTCACCTGAAAGAATTAAAGTTCGTAAATAAAGGATTCCTATATCGAAACTTAAGTTATACTTGTTCCAAAATCCCGGCTTCTGGGGATTATGGGCACGTATAGCTTAATAGTTGAGTCAGGAATCCTATAAGGATTCCTATATCAAAACTTAAGTTATACTTGTTCGAAAATCATGATTTCTGTAGCATGTATAAACGAATGGTTGATTTAGGAAGTTTATAATTATTTAAGAATATAACATTTTTATATATGTAGACTAAAAATATATATAAGATTATAATAAGTATGTGTTTCAAGATTTACTTCAATATTATATTTGAGCTGTACTAAAATATACAACTTATAAAATAATTGTTGAAGTTAAAGTTATGTAAAAAACTACGAAACATATTTTTCTTTTTATATTATAAAAATTTATTAACACTGTTAATAAGTAGGAGGAAGAGATGAATAAAGAACAATTAGCTAGGATGATCGATCATACTTTACTTAAGCCAGAGGCTACAAAAGCTGGTGTTGAAAAACTTTGTAAGGAAGCACTTGAGTATAATTTTGCATCCGTATGTGTAAACCCTACCAATGTAGAATTAGCAGCAAAGTTACTAAGTGGAAGTGAAGTTAAGGTTTGTACTGTAATAGGATTCCCTTTAGGAGCTAATACCAAAGAGGTTAAAGCTTTTGAAACAAGTGATGCAATAATTAAAGGTGCAAACGAAGTAGATATGGTTATAAATATAGGTAAGTTAAAAGATAAAGACTATGATTATGTAAAAGAAGATATAAAAGCAGTTGTAGATGCAGCTAAAGGGAAAGCGCTTACAAAGGTTATAATAGAAACTTGTTTATTGACTGATGAAGAGAAAGTAATTGCTTGCAAACTTTCTAAGGAAGCTGGAGCAGATTTTGTTAAAACTTCAACAGGTTTCTCAACTGGTGGAGCAACAGAAGCTGATATTAAGCTAATGAGAGAAAGTGTTGGGCCAGAATTAGGTGTTAAGGCTTCCGGTGGAGTTAGAAGTCAAGAAGATGCTTTGAAAATGATTGAAAATGGTGCTACAAGAATTGGTGCATCAGCTTCTATAGAAATATGTGAAGGTAAAAAGTCTGACTCTACTTATTAAGATATAGCTACATATAGAGATGTGTAATTTTAGTCTTAAAGCTATTTTTAAAATTCTAATTAATTATAATCTGAGGATTAGAAAATAAATCTAATTATAAAATTTATTAAAAGGTATAGATTATGTGTAATAATCTATACCTTTTTCATATTTTGATGAAACTTGATGAAATATATTTAAAAATTTTATACCTAAAATTAAAAAAATAGAATATTAATATAGTAAATTACTTTATAGAGGAGGGAACTGCTCTAATAAATTGGGGAAAGATTAACTTTTGCAATTTTTGAGTGGGACGTTATGAAGAGAGAGTTAACTCCACAAGAGGTCGTTTATAATGTAGATTTTAATCGATTATCTAGAACAGAGGATAAGAAGTTTATACCAGAATATACTGAGGTCTATAAGAATATTGAAGCAGCTTTACAAATAGAGAAAGAGGGATTTAATGTTTATCTTATAGATCTATTTTCAAAAGAAAAACTTGAAAATATAATTAATTTTATTGAAGATAGCTTTAGCAGTAGGTCATGTCCAAAGGATATTTGTTATGTAACGCTAGAAGATCCTAGATATCCTGCTCCATTGTTTATTGCCAATGGTAAAGGAAAGAAATTCAAAGAGAGATTAGATGCAATCAAAGACTTTTATCTAGAGAAAATATTTAATTTTTATAACTCATCATCAAATAAAGAAAAAGAAGCAATAATAGAGGAAATACAGAGAAAGAGAACAGATTATATTGAAGAGCTTGTTCAAATGGCTAAGAATGAAGGATTTGATGTAAAAGCCACTACCAATGGATTTGCATTTATACCTCTAAAAGAGGGAGAAGCCATGACAGAAAAAGAGTATGATGGGTTAGAACAAAATTCAAAGGAACAAATTGTAACAAAGGCAAGTAAGCTTAAAACTGGAGCAGAAGATGTCTTGGAGCAGTTAAAAGATATTGAATTAAGCTCTATAGATAAGATAAAGAGGATATTTAAAAGTTATTTGGACGAACAGTCAAAAGATATAAAGGAAGATATATTTAAAGAGTTTATAGAAGAGAAGGAAGCTTTAGATTATTTAAATAATGTCTGTAGTCTAATAGAAGAGGAAACTATCGGAAATTACTCTATGAACTATGAAGAAGATATGGAGAAGATAGAGGAAATAGTAAATAGAAATAATATCAATCTTCTAGTTGATAATAAGGATGTAAGATATCCTAAAGTTATATTCGAAGAGGATCCAAGTGTAAATAATTTGATTGGAAGCATTGATTATGAAAATCATAATGGAGTTTATTCAACAGATGTATCACTTATCACAGCAGGTTCATTATTAAATGCTAATGAAGGGTGTTTAATAGTTAGGGCAAGTTCACTTATAAATAATGCTGGAAGTTATTATTATTTGAGAAAAACTCTTATGAGTAATAAAGTAAGCTATGATTATAATAGAGGCTATTTGGAGTTCCTAGCCCTAAATGGTATGAAGCCAATACCAATTGATATAAATTTGAAGATTATAATAATAGGGGATAGTGAGACCTATGATACTTTATACACTTATGATGAAGATTTTAAGAACCTCTTCAAAATAAAAGCTGAATATAATCCTTATGTAGTCATAAATGAAGAAGTGAAAAACTCTTTATCTAGCATGATAGATGAAATTAAAACAAAAAATAATTTGTTGAATATAAGTAGCGAAGCGGTTAATGAAATAGGGAAATTTCTATCAAGAAAAGCTCAAGATAAGCATAAGATATTTATCGATGATGAAGAGATAGGAAGAATACTTATATTAGCAAATAATATGGCAAAGAAAATTGATAAAAGAGTAATAGGACGTAAAGAGATACTTGAAGTAGCTTATAATGAACAACTGGTAGAAAAAGAAATAATTGAAATGTTTAAAGAAAGAAAGATGCTAATTGATGTAAAATCAAAGGTAATTGGAAGTATAAATGGTCTATCAGTTTTAGATACAGGCTATTACAGCTTTGGTAAGCCTACTAGAATAACTTGCATATGTTATAAGGGTGTAGGAAGAATTGTAGATGTGCATAGAGAAAGTAATCTAAGCGGTAATATACACGCAAAATCCATTGATATTTTAAGAGGTCTATTAAATAATCTTATAGATCCTTATTCTAGAATTCCTGTTGATTTTCATGTGAGCTTTGAACAGACTTATGGAATGCTTGAGGGAGACAGTGCATCTATAGCTGAGTTAGTGTGTATGATCTCAGCGGTTAGTAAGATACCTATAAAACAAAATATAGCTGTAACAGGCTCCTTAAACCAATTTGGAGAAGTACAGCCTATAGGTGGAGTTAATGAAAAGATAGAAGGATTTTATAAGGTCTGTAAAAATATTGATACGGTTTATGGCAAAGGTGTAATCATACCAGCATCTAATGTAAATGATATTATACTGAATAGTGAAGTGGAAAAATCTATAGAAAACGGTGAATTCCACCTTTATGCTATAAATGATATAAATGATGCTATTCAAATTCTTATGGCTGATGAGAATTGTACCTTAGAAGATATCTTGAGTTCAATAAAAAGTGAAATAGAATTGTATAATAAAGTAAAATAATGGTATATGTTACAGTGAGGAAGAGAGGTGAATTGCCTCTCTTTTTTACTGTAGACGAATAAAGCATGAACTCAAATCACTCATAAAGTAAAATCGAAAAAAACTTGCCTTATACGCAGAAAGATAATAATTATTTTTATAGTCCTTACTAGTGGTGGTAATAATGATGTTTATATTAAAAAATACCATAAAATAGAAATATATGATAAATATGTTTGACTTAGTACAAATTTTTATGATAGAATTATGGAAAAAGAAGGAAACTAAATTGGCAAAATAGCTAAGGAGGTGAATTACTCTATTTTAGAGTAATTTTTATGGATTTAAATTTTAAAAAAGTTGAAGATAATTTGATAGTGGCACTAACAGGTGAATTAGACCATCATAGTGCAGAGGAAATAAGAGTGAAAGTTGATGATAGAATTGATAGAGATGGAGTGAAAAGTCTTGTCTTTGATTTTTCTAGGGTAACTTTTATGGATAGTTCAGGAATAGGGATGGTTATAGGAAGATATAAAAGACTTTTAATGAGAAATGGTAAAGTAAGTGTAGTGGCAGCAAATAAGAATGTAAAGAGAGTATTTGAATTATCGGGTATGTTCAAAATTATTAATTCTTACGAAAGCATAGACGATGCTATTAAATGCATTTAACAAGGGGGAATTAACGTGGAAGGAAATAAAATGAAGATAGAATTTTTAAGTAAATCTCAAAATGAGGGTTTTGCAAGAGTTGCTGTAGCTGCCTTTATATCTCAACTTGACCCAACAATAGAAGAATTAAGTGATGTCAAAACTGCTGTATCAGAAGCTGTAACCAACTCAATAATTCATGGCTATGAAGAAAAGGAAGATGGAATAGTCAGTATAGAAACCATATTGGAGGGGAGTGAAGCTACCATCATAATTGAAGATACTGGAACTGGAATTAAAGACTTAAATGTAGCAATGCAGCCACTGTATACTTCTAGACCTGATTTAGAAAGATCAGGTATGGGATTTACTGTTATGGAGACTTTTATGGACTCTTTAGAGGTATTTAGCAATGGAGTAAAAGGAACTAAGATAGTAATGAAAAAGAAATTCAACTCTGTAGGTTAGGTGATAATCTATGGAATATAATAATTTTAAAAGAGAAGAGTTCAATTATGATGACAATGCAGAACTTATAAGGCAGGCAAAAAAAGGCAGTACAGAAGCAATGAATAGACTTATTGAGATTAATATGCCTTTAGTTTCATCTATTAGCAGAAAGTTTCTTAATAGAGGCTATGATTATGAAGACATATTTCAGATAGGATCTATAGGGCTTGTAAAGGCTATCAACAATTTTGATGATTCCTTCAATGTGAAATTCTCAACATATGCTGTACCGATGATTATGGGAGAGATAAAGAGATTTTTAAGAGATGATGGTTTTATAAAAGTATCTAGAAATACAAAAACCTTAGCAAGAAAACTTCACTTTAGTAGAGAAGAGCTTTCGAAAAAGTTGGACAGAGAGCCTACTATTGAAGAATTAGCAGAGTATTCAGGAGTAGACAAAGAAGAAATAGTGTTTGCTTTGGAATCAGCTAATAGTATGCAATATCTGTATGATACAATACATCAAGATGATGGATCACCAGTATTATTAATCGATAAGATAGCTGAAAATGGTGAAGAAGACGCAGAAATGGTAGACAGGTTAGCTTTAAAGGAAGCCTTAAAGAGTTTAGAGCCAAAATCAAGACAGATAATACTTCTTAGGTATTTTAAAGACAAGACTCAAATACAGGTAGCAAAGATGCTTGGGATTAGCCAAGTACAAGTTTCGAGGATTGAGAAGAAAGTACTTCAGCAAATGCGAAAAAAATTATCTGAATTTTAAAAAACGGATGGATAACCACCGTTTTTTTTTTGTTTAAATGCTTTCAAAGTACTATAAGGAAAATTGGCGGTTTTTATTTTTACATTTTTAGGAAACTAAATTTTGGTGCTTATAAATATTCTATAACTCCACAAAATATAGTTACAAATTTAAATATAGTGAAATTTTATAATAAAAGATAAGTAAATATATCTACGCCTATTTATTTTTTATAGATTGCATTAGTAAATAATATAAAAAATTACGAAGGAAGAAGGGAGCATATGGAAGCAAAAGAGGAGAAGATAAAGAAAAGGTTTGATCAGCTGTCAAAGGAATCTGAACCTAAGCCAAAATTATTAAGAAACTGCATAAATGCTTTTATTGTAGGTGGTATTATTTGTGATATTGGTGAGTTCTTTTCTAATACACTTACATCCTGGGGTGTGGCTAAAGACGATACAGCTACCTGGGTAGCTATAATAATGGTATTTATAGGAGCGTTGTTAACGGGTGTAGGAATATATGACAAAATAGCAGCATTTGCAGGAGCAGGGACTGTGGTTCCTATAACAGGATTCGCCAATTCTATAGTTTCACCGGCAATTGAATTTAAGAAGGAAGGCTTCATTTTCGGGCTTGCAGCAAAAATGTTTACTATAGCTGGTCCAGTACTAGTGTATGGAATAGGTACCTCTGTAATAGTAGGGATAGTCTACTATATAATTGATTTGTTTTATTGAAAAATTGAATTTGTATAATCAAATGGTTAAAGTCATAAAAAGTGAGGGATAACTATGAAAAATGCACATAAAAAGGTAGGAAAGCAGACAGTAAAACTTGATAATCCGCCCAAAATAATATGTACTACAAGTATTGTTGGACCTAAGGAAGGCGATGGACCATTAAAGGATTATTTTGATATAGTACTGAGTGATGATACCAATGGCATGGAAACTTTTGAAAAGGCTGAGACATCGATGATGTACACAGCTATAAAAGAAACTATAGAAAAAGCAGGTTTAAAAGAAGAAGACATCGATTATCTTTTTGCAGGAGATCTACTTAATCAATTAGCTTCATCAAGTTTTGCGGCAAGAGATATAAATATCCCCTTTGTAGGGTTGTATGGAGCCTGTTCAACAATGGCTGAGTCTATTGGACTTGCATCGCTAATTATGGATGGAGGATATGCAGAAAACGTAATTGCATCGACATCTTCGCATTTTAGTGCGGCAGAACGACAATTTAGATTTCCTCTTGAATATGGTTCGCAGAGATCAGAGTTAGCACAATGGACTGTTACAGGTGCTGGTGCTATGTTACTATCACACAGTGGAAACAAACCTGCAGTGACATATGTTACTACTGGATTAGTTAAGGATTACGGAATAAAGGATGCTTCCAATATGGGTGCTGCTATGGCACCGGCAGCAGTCGATACAATTTACAGACATTTCCAAGACACTGGTAGAACTCCTGAAGACTATGACATAATAGCTACTGGAGATTTAGGCCTTGTTGGCAAAGAAATAACAAGTAAGTTGCTACTAGAATATGGTTATGATATAAGAGATGTTTATGTAGACTGTGGTTCCGTTATATATGATAACGAGAGACAAAAGACTAACTCTGGAGCTAGTGGGTGTGGGTGCTCAGCAGTAGTGACCTGTGGATACTTTTATAAAAAGATGTTAAAAGGAGAAATAAAAAAATTACTATTGGTTTCAACTGGTGCTCTTATGAGTACAACAACCTCACTTCAGGGAGAATCAATTCCAGGAATAGCTCATGCGGTAGCTATTGAGTATGATAGTCTACCATCTGACAGTAATCAGGAGGATATACAGCAATGAGTGAATATATATATGCATTTGTAATAGGAGGAACCATGTGTGTAGTAGCTCAGATACTAATGGATAAGACAAAACTTACACCAGCAAGAATATTGGTGGCATTTGTTACTATTGGAGCTATACTTGGAGCATTTAATGTATATGACAAACTTATAGATATAGGAGGAGCGGGTGCTACTGTACCTTTACCTGGCTTTGGAAATTCACTATCCAAAGCTGCTATTAAAGAAGTAAAAGAAAAAGGTATATTAGGTGCTTTTACCGGAGGGATAAAAGGAACAGCTGGAGGAATAACTGCAGCAATATTCTTTGGTTATATAATGGGGTTAATATTTAATCCCAAAACAAAATCTTAATGATGAATTTACTGAAAATAAGTTTGTTCACTAGAAATACTATCTCTGTTATAATGCTTATATAAGCTGATTTTGAATAGTTTATTTACTATTATTACATATAGGTAATAAAGTGTGATAGTCTATTAAACGAAAATTAACTAGCAAATAAATGTGACAGGAGCAAAAATTGTGGAGAGATGGTATAACATACCTTGGAGTAAGGTGATTGATAAATTAGAAAGTGATTTAAATAAAGGATTAAGTAGTGATGAAGTAAATAAGAGAAGAGAATTAAATGGAACAAATATAATGCCTATATCAGTAGAGCAAACTTCAAGAACTATACTTCTAAAATTGCTGCTTAGACCGTGGTTTTTTATAATGCTGGCTACATCAGCAATTTTTATCTTTTTTCATTTCTTTCTACAAGCAGGTGTGATAATTTTATTAGCCATAACAACAATGGCTGTAAGATATTATGAAGTTATAAAAAGTAGGAAAGAACTAAATATATTAAATGGATTAGATTATACATCTACTCGTGTTCTAAGAAATGGTATAAGAGGAGACATAAAATCTGAAGAATTAGTGGTTGGGGATATTGTAGTTCTTAAAAAGAATCAATTAGTACCAGCAGATATAAGAGTAATTGAGAGTGAAGAATTAAAAGTTAACGAGAAAAATATTACTGGAGAAGATTTTATAAGTGAAAAATATGAGACTATGATTGAAGGAGTTGTTAACTCTCTATCTGACATGAAGAACATAGTATTCAAAGGAAGTACAGTTGTTCATGGCGATGGATTAGGTATAGTTGTTGCTACAGGAGCTACCACTCAACTAGGGAAAAATATGGCTTTACTAAACAGCTCTGGTGTAAGAAAAAATACCTTAGGCATAGAATTGGAACAAAAGCTTAACTCAATTACAATTTATGCCACAATAATAGCTGGAATTGCAGCTTTGATTATTAATGCAGTTTCTGGAAAGGATCCTGATATAAACTTATTAATTTCTGAGGTGTATTCTGTTCAAACCATAGGATATGTAGTTATAGTGATACTTTTCATATATTTATATAAAAAACATCTAAAACAAGACGGAATTGAAGTAATAAATCTTTCGGTTTTAAGTGATCAAAAGAAGATAGATATAATATTTCTAGAAAAAATAGGAGCGATATCTATTAATAAGATGATAGTAAAGAAAATGTACACTGATGAAAAAGTTTATAACGAAGATGAAGGGGATAAAAATGATATAAACCTTCAAAGAATGATAAATATAGGATTGTTAAGTAATAACGCCATATATAATGTTAATGATGATACTGGTAAAGGGGATATAACAGAGGTTGCTCTTCTACGAATTGGAGCTAGCAGGGGAATTTATAAAGGCATGCTTATGACTAAGCAAAGAAGAATTTTTGAAATTCCATTTGATTTAGAAAGAAGAATGGTAACCACTCTAAATAAAGTAGAAAAAAATTATAGAGCTAATTTAAGAGGCGCTTTAGATGAAGTTTTGAGTAGGTGCACTCATATAATGAAAGAAGGCGTAGAAAAGGAAATAACGGAAGAAGATATAGAAAATATAAAGAATTGTGATTACAATTTTTCTAATGAAGGTCTTATAACAATGGGATTTGCTTATCGCAGCTTTGGATATCAGCCAACTCCAGATGAAAATATTGAAAGTAACTTAGTTTTTGTAGGAATAATGGCGTTTCTTAATCCAGTGGTTGAGGAAAGTGATGAAATAATAAAAACTTTAAAGAGGAATAATATCGCTCCTATGCTTATAACAGAAGATAATAAAATAGCGGCAGCAAAGACTGCAAGCGATATATCTTTAATTAATAGTATTGACGAAGTTATATCCGGTGTTGAATTAGATTCTCTTAGTGATGAAGAGATGATAAGTGTACTTTCTAAGGTAAAAGTATTTTCAAGAATATCCTATGAAATGAAAAATAGGATAATAAATATGTTTATAAATGATGGATATACCGTGGCGGTGGTTGGAGACAATTTAACGGACCTTCCATCATTAAGTGCAGCTCAACTTGGAATATCTTATGGTGATAAATGCTCTAGTTTGGTAAAGAAGTTATCAGATGTGTATATAAAAGAAGATTGTTTACATAAATTTTTGGAGTTAAAAAATAAACTTATTGTATTGAGAAGAAATACATACCTTGGTAGTAGCTTGCTAAAATACTTAATAGCGCTTCAAACTTTATCAATACTAGTACCTAAAATATTAAATCTTAACTTTACAAAGGATATTTATTTGATAGCTGCAGAAAATCTAATAACAATTCCACTTTTAGCTGTTGGTCTTTTATTTAATGATAAATATATAAAAAAAGAGCCTAGTTTAACTTATTTAGCCAGTACAGCTTTAGTGGAAACATTCTTAATTGGAGTTATATGTAAGCTGGTAGCTGGCATAGACTATGGACTTATGTTAACAATTTGTTTCTATCTACTTGTATTAATAAAGGCAGTGGTTATTTTTGATATAAAACTGAAAATGTCTGAAAGAGTGAAAAGACTTTTGATTTCAAGTGTTAGCGTATATATAGGCATAACTGCAGCAGTATTGTTGATATTATATAAAGCGGATGTAAAAGACATAGTAGTGTCAATTATATTTATAGGTTTATGTGTTATTGCTGAAATTTTTTCGAATAAGTGGAAAGAATATACTATATAGCACTTATGTTATAAATTACTTATTTGAAAGGAACAAGTATTATATATAGTTTAAGGATATTGTATTATTTTTAAGTATAGATACTTAAAATAAATAGAATTCTAATAGTTAAGCTAGTATATACGATACTTTTATTTGAAATGGTAACTAAATTTATAAATAACGAAGAGATAAGCAGACCTGCAGTTAATATATTGATTTCTTGTATAGCAGGTATTATAACTTTCAATCTTATTCAAAAAAATATCTATGGTGCAGTGTTAGTTGCTGCATCATTTTTTTTATCACATTTTATTATACACGGAAAAAAGTTCATGGTTGTTATATGCATATTTTTTATAGCTTCTTATATAAATTGCTTAATATACTATTCTTTACAAGCTGGACATAAAGAAGTATTCAAAGTAGTTGCTGTTAATCCTAAAAGTAAAATTGTAGAGATGGGTAGGCAAAGCTTTAAAATTGATGGGATTAACACTGAGCTTAAAGATGGAAGTAAATATTTAATCTATGGGAGTTTTAGGTGTGAGCCAGATATTGAAAAAGGTATAGTTGGCACCATAAAGGTTGAAAAATATAATTTTTTAGAGTATGGGTTTAGTGGAAGTATTAATTCTAAGCAAGATGACTTTTATAATATATTGAAAAAGTACATAGGGGAAGAGGGAGCGGCATTAGTATGTTCTGCCGCATTTGGATACACAAAATACATTAAAAATGACCAAAATGTGATCATGAATAAATATGGAATTATACATGTAGTATCTGTTTCAGGCTTCCATATTGCAGTAGTATATTCTATTATGGAAAAACTGCTAGGCTTCAAATTTGCTTTAGTTTTTAGCTTTATATACACTTTGTTTAGTGGAGGAAAGTCATCAACTTGGAGAGCGTTTTTGATGATATTTATTCTTAAACTGTCAAATAAGGTATATAGGAAGTATGATTCAATATCTGCATTAAGTTTTTCGGCTATATTGTTGTTAGTTTATAAACCGCATTTCATATATGACATAGGTTTTAATCTATCATACTTATCCACCTTAGGTATATTATTGTTTTATAATAAGTTGAAAATAAAATTCTATAAATTACCTCAGATATTAAGTGATACCTTCTGCATTTCAATAGCAGCACAAGTTTTCTCATTTCCAGTAGCTACTTTAACTTTAAATAATTTTTCTCCTAATTTTATATGGGGAAATCTTTTCCTATTACCTTTATTTACACCCATAGTAATCTTGGGAAATATAGCCTTTATGTTAATGTGGAGTGGAACGCTTCTTAAGGTTACAGCTTATATAATTAAGATATTTATAATAGCCCTACAAGGGGGGATAACGGTTGTTGATAAAATTTCTTTAAATATAACAACAATAAATCCTAGTATTGTATACGGATATATATTGATGCTTATATGTTTTTACATGTACCAAAATGGTTACAAAAAAGCAAAATATTTCTTATGGATGATTGTTTTTGTTGTTATTTTATCAATGTACAAATTTGAAACCAAGGTGACCATTATAACTGATGGAAAAACAAAGGGAATACTTATGGAACAAGGTTTTAGGAGGGTCTTAATCACTAAGGCTTTGTCAGGTTATAATTATAACATCTTGAATAAAAACTACTATCCTAATGAAAGTATACAATGGAAGAATAAAAAAATGTATTCGTATAATGGTATAACAATAATCCCTAAAGATGAAGAAAGGGAGATAGTAATAGTAAGTAACAAAAATAGTTATATTTTAACTATTAATAATCAACCTTATGTTTGTAATCAATCCTATGATATAATAAAAATTGATGAAAATAAAAGCTTTGTATTGGACCCAAAAGATGCGAGAGCTTTAAATGATAATATATTAGACTCTGAAGGTGATAACGGTGATTGATTTAGATGGATTAGATAACTCTATAAAAAAAGGAAAATTAGAAGGTTGTTATATTTTTGTTGGATTAGATGAAATGATAATAAATGAAAATATAGATAAAATAATTGATAAAACTGTAGATGGTCAATTTAAAGATTTAAATTACATAAAATTAGATGGAATGAAAACAACTTTTGATGAAATGATGAATGCCTGTGAGACTCTTCCTTTCTTTAGCGAGAAAAAGGTAGTTGTGGTATACAGAGCTAATTTTTTAAGAGATAAGACTGATGCTGCAGGAACTAAAGTTTACAGTCAACTAGTGGAATATTTAAAAAATCCACCGCCACACTGCGTATTAGCTCTTTATTATCTACAAAATGATAAAAGGGAAAATCCTAATAGGAATAAGAAGCTAACGACTCTCGAAAAAAATGCTACTGTTGTAAAAGTCGATAAATTGAAGGGTGAGAAACTATATAAAAAAGTTAACTCAATCTTTGAGGAAAAAGGCAAGACAATCGGTAAAGTAGAATTAAGGTATTTTTGCGAAGCAGTTGAAAATAATTTTAATATAATTGAGAGAGAAATTGACAAATTAATAAGCTATGCTGAAGGAAGAGATATTACCCGTGAAGATATAATAAAGATGCTTCCTCATAAAAGTGAAGATGATGTTTTTGATTTGGTTGATTTTATAAGTCAAAAGAAGTCAGAGAAGTCCATTGATATAATGAATGAACTTATAAATAAAGGCGAAAATTTAATGCTAATATTATCTCTTATACAAACTCAGTTTACTATGCTTTACAAAATAAAACTTGGAATAGATAAAGGTAAAAGTAAAGATGATTTAGCAAAAGAGATAAGAAGACCAGCTTTTATTTGTGAGAAACTTATGGGGCAAAGCAGAAAGTTTTCTTACAAGCAACTTTATAATTGCATGAAACTTTGCATAGAGACAGAGAAGAAATTGAAAAGTACTGGGTTTGATAAAAAAACTGAGATGGAAATTATGATAATGAGCACCTTGATGGTTTAATTATGATTTTTAATTTAGCCTAAAATAAAAAAGAAGTTAGTATATACTAACTTCTTTTTTGTTCTTAAACCAGTTTCTAACTATTAATTTATGGATGCTCGAAAATCTTAATATTCTTACTTTTGAACATGCATAAATTAACTTTTTATTCTTGCATTTAAAAATAGTTATTGATAGAAATAAATAACCGGTCTTTAGACCGGTTTACAAGCTTATTATGCTATAGTGTTTAACTTAGCAGCTAATCTTGATTTCTTTCTAGCAGCCATATTCTTATGGATTACTCCTTTAGCAGCAGCCATATCTAAAGCTCTTGCAGCGTCCTTATAAGTAACCTTAGCTTCTTCAACATTGTTAGCGCCAGCAGCTACTTCAAACTTCTTTATAGCTGTTTTAAGAGCTGATTTTATAATCTTATTTCTTAAAGTCTTAGTTTCAATAACTTTAATTCTCTTTTTAGCTGATTTAATATTTGCCATTCATGTTCACCCCCTTCAATTTTATAGGGTCTCTGCAGTTTTGGGGAAATCTGCGTACGAGTTCATATTCAACAAGTGATATTATAGCATTGATAAATGGCTAATTCAAGTACTATTTTATTTTTTTAAGCCAACCAATCTAGTTTATTCCAGTTAATATTATACAAAATCTATCATTGAGTATGTAATTTATTACATATTATTAGTTGTCAAAAAACATTAAAATTATACAAAAACTTTAAAACTAATTTGTTGAACACACATTTATACTATTTTTAACGGTTAAGTTATGTTGATTTTAATGTAAAGTAATACTGACTCAACTTTAAAATATATAAAATTAATAATTATCACTTTTATGGGATAAAATATGTACAAAATATTTTGTATAGAGGTGACTATATGATAAACGTAAGAACTGATTTAGCTGTAGAAGCACGAGAGCTATATAAGCAAATAAATAAGAGAGAAGCTGACGGGATTATTTCTGAAGAAGAAGAAATAGATAATATAAAAGTAACAACTGTTAAGATATTGAATGAAGATGGTGCGACTAAGATTGGAAAACCAATCGGAACTTATATTACTATAGACATACCTGAATTCACCCATTATGATGGAGAAATAATGGATGATGTATCTGAAGTCCTAAATAACACCATGCAAAAATTAATAGGTGTAAATACATCTAAGACTGCATTAGTTGTCGGTCTTGGAAATTGGAATGTAACCCCAGATGCTCTAGGTCCAAAGGTTGTTGAAAAACTAATGATTACAAGGCATTTAAAAGCTGTAATGCCAGATTCAATTGACGAATCAGTAAGGCCTGTATGTGCTTTAGCTCCAGGAGTCCTAGGTATTACAGGTATAGAAACTGGAGAAATAATTAAAGCAGTAGCAGATAAAATAAAACCAGATATGGTTATATGTATAGATGCTCTAGCATCAAGGAGTATAAGAAGAGTTAACAGAACTATACAAATTGCGAATACTGGAATTTCTCCAGGAGCGGGAATTGGTAATAAGAGAATGGAGATTAATGAGGAAAACTTAGGTATTCCGG
This sequence comes from Clostridium yunnanense, assembly GCF_016595795.1. GTDB lineage: Bacteria > Bacillota > Clostridia > Clostridiales > Clostridiaceae > Clostridium_AR > Clostridium_AR yunnanense. The sequence goes on along the minus strand of NZ_JAENHN010000053.1, from coordinate 77,737 downwards.
TTATCGCAATAGGAGTTCCTACTGTAGTTGATGCTGCTACAATAGTAAATGATGCTATGGATTTGGTTTTAGATGAGATGGTAAGTCAATCTACTGAAGGTGGAGAGTTTTATAACATGCTTAGAAACATTGACAAAAATGAAAAGAGTCATTTAATAAAATCTTTATTAAATCCGTATGTTGGAGATCTAATGGTTACTCCGAAAGAAGTAGATGTAGTTATAGATTCTGTTTCAAAGATAATATCTAATGGTTTAAATATGGCATTACAATCTAATCTAGATATGGATGATATAAATAAATTTATGAGTTAATAAATTAGATATTTTTTAAAGAAACTATCTGAAATTAAATGGTTAGGGTCTCCTGTATAACCATTTAATTTCAATAATATTCTTAAAAAAGCGTAAAATTAAGTGGTACAGCTATAACTAAAATCATATTTAAATTGTAATTTAGGTTAACATAATCTATAGACTTGTCTCATATAAATATTTAATATGAGGAGGGGATATAGTGTATTATAATAGGAGGAGAGTAAAAGAGCATAACTCATTAAAAACTATGTTGCTTATGGGTGTTTGCCTAGTAATTGCTGTTACGATGTTATTTACCAATGTAAGAACATCATTACTTAAAAATTCGTATCTATATATAAAGGCTATTGAAACATCTATACCGTATTTTGGCACAAGTGTACAAGCTGATAATAGTAGCTTTAAAAATATGTCGTTGAGAGATAGTATTTATGACAAAATTAGCTCTGATATAGTAAGTCCATCTAAATTATTATCTGCTGAGATACCATTCTTAAATATAGGCAGTGATGAAAAAGAATATGAGGAAAATTTCGCTACAATTAATCCTTTCAATCTTTCAAATGCAGCTGTTGCTAAGATTAATCCAGAGGAGCTTCAGCAACAACAAGGGCAACAACCGAATAATCAAACTCCAGTAAAAGTATCGGCAGCATTTAATCCAAGTTTGAAGAAACAATTAAATGAATCTAAGCCGGAGATTTTAATATATCATACTCATACAACTGAGGCATATAAGCCTGCTGGAGCTGACTCTACTGAGGAACAATATAGTGTTGTAGGTGTTGGAACACAGCTAGAAAAGGAACTTGAGAATTATGGAATATCAGTTATCCATGATAAGACAATGCATAGCATGGTATATAATGATAGCTATTTAAGATCCGCTGAAACAGTAAAAAAATATTTGAATAAATATGGTAATAATTTTAAATTGATTATAGATCTTCATAGAGATTCTGCAGAGAGTAAGAGTGCAAGTACCATAAACTTAAATGGCGAAAATGTATCAAAGATGATGTTTGTAACAGCACAAAATACTCCTTATTATCAGCAGAATAATGCAATAACAGAAAGTTTGAACGAAACAGCTAGAAAGCTTTTTCCAGGATTTTCGAAAGGAATACTGTCATATAAGAGAGGTATGAATTCCTTTAACCAAAACCTTAGCAATCACTCAATCTTAATAGAAATTGGTTCAGACATTAATTTAAGCCAAGAATCTCAAGGCTCTGCAAAGTATGTTGCTAGAGTTATTGCAGAATATTTAAATGGCAAAAAGTGATGTAAATTGGTATAAGTGAATAATATTTCCAAAAAATGAACATCCTTATAGATATAAATCATATCTTGGGGGTGTTTTTTTGAGAAAGATAGCAAATATTATTATTGTTATGATGGTTATTTCCTTCATACTGTGGGGAATTATAAATATAAATATTATAAATACAGCTTCTTTAAGTAAAGGTACAGATGGTGTAAGTTCCGTATCACAGGATGATTATAAAGAGTTAAAAGATGAATTTGGACAGGATTTCTTAGGGCTTTTGGAAGATGACTGTGAGGTTAAGATTCATGATGAACATGGAAGTTACAAGCTGGAGTTTTATGGTAAATACTACAATATAGATGCCATAGGATCAAAACTGAGATCTCTTGGCATAATAAAAGAAAAAGGAAATTGGGTTTTTAATAAGATTAGTGATGGTGTAGAGTATTTTTATGAAAAAGTTAGTAATAAAATTAGTGGTTAAATAACATAATTTTATAGTTATTGACAATCAAGCTGGATACTATGATATAATTTAACAAGATTTAATCTACATGGGGGTGAAAACTGTTCCAAGGATATTCCTTGAGGATGGGTTTATGAATATGCAAAGTGATAGACAAAAACACATAAGAAACTTTTCAATAGTTGCACATATCGATCATGGTAAGTCTACTCTAGCAGATAGACTTCTTGAAACAACAGGAACTTTAACAAGAAGAGAAATGGAAGAGCAAGTTTTAGATAATATGGAGCTTGAAAGAGAAAGAGGAATTACAATAAAATCTCAGGCTGCAAGACTTGTTTATAGAAGAGAAGATGGAGAAGAGTTTATATTAAACTTGATAGATACTCCTGGGCACGTAGATTTTAATTACGAGGTATCTAGAAGCTTGGCTGCTTGTGAGGGTGCTGTTCTAGTAGTAGATGCAACACAAGGAATACAAGCACAGACATTAGCAAATTGTTATTTGGCTTTAGATAATAATCTAGAGATTGTTCCAGTAATAAATAAGATTGACCTTCCTAGTGCGAGACCGGAAGAGATAAAGCAAGAGATAGAAGATGTTATAGGAATTGAATCTCATGACGCACCTCTTATATCAGCAAAGACTGGACTTAATATAATTGATGTATTAAATTCAGTAATTGAAAAGGTTCCAGCACCAAGTGGAGATGAAGATGCTCCGCTGCAAGCTCTTATATTTGACTCATTTTATGATAGTTATAAGGGTGTAGTTTCTTATGTAAGGGTTAAAGAAGGAACTGTTAAGGTTGGAACTAAGATAAAACTAATGGCTACAAACAAAGTTTATGAAGTTACAGAGGTTGGTGTATTTACTCCAGGATTTATGCCAATTTCAGAACTTAGGGCTGGTGATGTTGGATATGTTACTGGTTCAATTAAAAATGTTAGAGATGCTAGAGTAGGTGATACCATAACTGAAGCAGATCGTCCTACTAGTACGGCACTTGAAGGATACAAACCTGCAGTTCCTATGGTTTTCTCAGGTATATATCCTGTAGATGGAGCTAAGTATGAGGAGCTTAAGGAAGCTTTGGAAAAGCTTCAAATAAATGATGCGGCACTTTCTTTCGAACCAGAAACTTCAGTTGCTTTAGGGTTTGGATTTAGATGTGGATTTTTAGGATTATTACATATGGAAATAATACAGGAAAGAATTGAAAGAGAATTCAATCTAGATATTATAACTACAGCACCGTCCGTTATATATAAGGTTATAAAGACAGATGGTGAATTAATAGAACTCACAAATCCAACAAATCTTCCAGAACCTACTGAAATTGACTATATGGAAGAGCCTATAGTTAAGGCTTCCATAATAAGCCCAACAGAATATGTTGGACCAATAATGGACCTTTGCCAAGAGAGAAGAGGAAAATATATTGATATGGAATATATCGAGACAACAAGAGTTGTTATTAACTATGAGATTCCTCTTAACGAAATAGTTTATGATTTCTTTGATGCGCTAAAGTCAAGAACTAAAGGTTATGCATCGCTTGATTATGAACTAAAAGGCTATGAAACGTCAGAGCTTGTTAAGTTAGATATTCTTCTAAACGGAGATACTGTTGACGCATTGTCAATGATAGTTCCGAAAGAAAGAGCATATCATAAGGGGAGAGGAATAGCTGAAAAGTTAAAGGAAATAATTCCAAGACAGCTATTTGAAATTCCGATACAAGCAGCAGTAGGATCTAAAATTATTGCAAGAGAAACAGTAAAGGCAATGAGAAAAGACGTACTTGCAAAATGTTATGGTGGAGATATATCCAGAAAGAAGAAACTTTTAGAAAAGCAAAAAGAAGGAAAGAAGAGAATGAGACAGGTAGGTTCTGTTGAAGTTCCACAAGAAGCATTTATGTCAGTTTTAAAAGTTGATTAAGAATTTCCTATATAGAAACTTGATTTATACTTGTTCGAAAATCCCGGCTTCTGGGGATTTTAGGGCATGTATAGATTAATAGTTGAGTTAGGAATTCTATAAAGGGTTCCATAACTTAATAGTTGAAGTTGGAACCTTATAAAGATGCACCAATTCAATCAAAAATCTATTTTAAAAACTCCGCTGGGTTCTGAGAGGAGATTTTGAAAATATAAGTTTTATTATGAAGTGGCGCATCAAAAGATAGATTTGATTGGAGGTAACAGTATGGAAAAAATAGCACTTTATGTACACATACCATTCTGTAAACAAAAGTGTTTTTACTGTGATTTTCATTCATTTCAAGGTATGGAAGAAGCTATGGAGAGATATACAAAGGCTCTTATAGAAGAAATAAATAGAAAAACTCAAAAATATGAAATTACAAGTGTTTTTATAGGTGGGGGGACTCCCACCTATTTATATTTACCTCTATTTGAAGAACTTTTAAAGTGTATAGGAAGCTTAAATTTTTCAAAAGACATCGAATACACTGTTGAATGTAATCCGGGAACCTTGAATGATGAAATCTTAGAAGTAATGAAAAAAAATAAAGTTAATAGACTTTCGATTGGTTTGCAGGCGTGTCAAGATAATCTATTAACTGTAATTGGCAGAATACACAACTATAAGGAATTTGAAGAAAACTATTACTTAGCTAGAAGCAAGGGTTTTGATAACATAAATGTGGATCTTATGTATGGGCTTCCTGGCCAAAAGGTTGAACAATGGAAGGAAAGTCTAAGTAAGATAATAAAATTAAATCCTGAGCATATATCAGCTTATAGCCTTATAGTTGAGGAAGATACAATTTTTTATAGATGGTATGAACAGAATAAGCTTAATCTACCAACAGAAGATCAAGAAAGAGAAATGAATGATTTAACTCATTCGTTATTAAAAGATAGTGGGTACAATAGGTATGAGATTTCTAATTATGCTAAGGAAGAAAAAGAGTGTAAGCACAACTTAGTATATTGGAATTTAGGAGACTATATAGCCTGTGGTACAGGGGCATCTTCATATATTGGTGGGGTAAGATATAAAAATTTATCAAATATGAGCAAATACATGGAAGCAATTGAAAATAATATAGAAGAATATGAAGAAGTAATAAAAAATTCACCTGAAGATAATATAGAAGAATTTATGTTTATGGGACTAAGGAAATTAGAAGGAATATCAGAGGATAAGTTTAAAAAAAGATTTAAGGTTTCCATAGATGATATTTTTAAAGATGTTATAGGTAAACATGTAAGTGAAGGGCTTTTAATAAGAGAGAAGGGTAGGATATTCCTAAGTGAAAACGGAATAGAACTATCAAATTATGTTATGAGTGATTTTATGTTAACTTAAATAAAAAAATATACATGCTGTTAAAGTACTGTGTTGAAATTAAGTGGTTATGCATTCAATGCTTTATAACTACTTAATTTCAACAATACTCTTAAACATAGGCGAAATTCAAAAGAATGTATGAATTTATATGCTATATAAATTCATGCATTCTTTTGAATTTTGTGTAGAGAAGCTGGGGAAGCTAGGTTAGTTAAGAGTATGTAAGTTTTTATATTTAGGCAATAAGGTCTCTATTTTATAAAAAGTATAGATCAGAAAATAAGCAGATATAATATAAAAAATATCGTTGATTTGTATAAAATAAGTAATTAAGAGAAATCAAGAGGAATTATGAGAATGTAAGAGAAAATTTGCAAATAATAGCTTAAATTAATTTAATCTATAGATTTATTAACTTAAATGAAATTGACAAAAAATTATATAAATAATATATTTAAATCGTAGTCATTAGCACTCAAGTTAAGTGAGTGCTAACAAAAGAGGTGATATTAGTGATAGATGAAAGAAAAATTAAAATTCTTCAGGCAATAATAAATGACTATATAATGACTGGAGAGCCAGTAGGGTCAAGAACTATCGCTAAAAAATACGATTTAGGAATAAGTTCGGCTACAATCAGAAATGAAATGTCTGACTTAGAAGAGTTAGGATATCTTGAGCAACCTCATGCATCTGCTGGCAGAGTTCCATCAAGCAAAGGATACAGATTATATGTAGATAAATTAATGGAATTTCAAGGTGTTAGTTTGGAAGAGGAACTTCTAATTAAAAAGTATCTTATTGATTCTGCTCTTTTTGAAGTAGATAGAATGATAAAGCAGGCAAGTACTCTTTTATCTCAACTAACAAAACTTACTTGCGTAGTAAATGCACCTTCTGTTAAGAAAAGTGTCATAAAGTCTATACAACTTATGATTGTAGATCAATTTAACCTTCTTTGTGTTATTGTTACTGATAGTGGAGCTATAAAAAACAGTCTTATTAAGGTAACTAACATACCAACATTAGAAACATTATCGAAGATAAACGATATATTAAATATAAGACTTAAAGATTTAACAATAGAACAAATAAATTTAGTCACTATAAACAAGTTAAAGAAAGATTTGTTAGGCTTTGATGAAATATTTAATGCATTGATACCAGCATTGTATGAAACCTTAAATACATCTGAAAGTGAAGTGTTTATGGAAGGTACAACTAACATATTTAACTACCCTGAGTACAATGATATAGAAAAAGCCAAAGAGATACTATCTCTTCTTTATGATAAGGACAATGTTTCTAAATTGATAGTAAGTGATGATAATATTTCTATAAGAATAGGTGATGAGAATTATCTTCCTGAGGCAAAAGATTGCAGTGTGATTTCGGCTATTTACACCTTAGGGGGTAAAAATACTGGGACCATTGCTTTGATTGGGCCTACAAGAATCAACTATCCTAAGGTGTTATCCATTATGGCTGAAGTAATGAAGGAACTTAATGAATCGCTTAAGAATCAACGCTTGAAATAAATATAAATAATTATATTTTTATAGTATAAAGTAAAGAATAGCAAGGGGTTTTATATATTGAAAAATCCCTATTTCATAAAAAAGAGATGAGGTGTAGTAACAAGATATGAAAGAAGTGAATAACGAAAATATCAATGAAAAAAATGATGTAAATACTTCAGAAGTTGAAAATGAAAATTTAGAAGAAAAAGATACTCTAGAAGAAGTTCTAGAAGGTGAAGTTTTAGAAGATATTGAATTTGAAAGTGGCAATGACAATGTTACGTCTTTTAAAGATGAAATAACTAAGCTTAAGAATGAAAACTCGAAATTAAATAATGAATTAGAGGCATTGAAAGAAAGAATTTTAAGATTAAATGCAGAGTATGACAACTTTAGAAAAAGAACTTCTAAAGAAAAAGAAGGTATTTATACTGATGCTTGCGAGGACGTACTTAAGGAAATGTTCCCGGTATTAGATAATCTTGAAAGAGCTGTAACTGTTGATGGAAGTGTTGATGACCTTAAAAAAGGAGTAGATATGACTATAAGACAGTTCAAAAATGCCTTTGAAAAAATTGGAGTAGAGGAAATAGAAGCTAACGGTGAGTTTGATCCGAATTTACATCAAGCAGTAATGCATGTAGAAGATGAAAATTTAGGTAACAACACCATAGCAGAGGTCTTTCAAAAAGGCTATAAAAAAGGCGGCAAAGTTCTTAGGTTCACTATGGTTAAAGTAGCAAACTAGTAAACATACTTTTATTTGAATAAATTAATTAAATTCGTGATTAATGAGGAGGAAATAGCAAATGTCAAAGGTTATAGGTATCGATTTAGGAACAACTAATTCATGTGTAGCTGTTATGGAAGGGGGAGAACCTGTAGTTATAGCAAACTCAGAAGGTGCAAGAACAACTCCATCCGTAGTATCTTTCCAAGCTAACGGAGAAAGATTAGTTGGTCAAGTAGCGAAAAGACAAGCGATTACAAATCCAGATAAAACAATAATATCAATAAAGAGACATATGGGAACTAACCATAAGACTACAATTGATGGTAAGGATTATACTCCACAAGAAATATCAGCTATGGTTCTTCAAAAGATAAAGGCTGATGCTGAAGCATACTTAGGAGAAACTGTAACTCAAGCAGTTATAACAGTTCCAGCATATTTCAATGATTCACAAAGACAAGCGACTAAAGATGCAGGTAAGATAGCTGGTCTTGAAGTTTTAAGAATAATAAACGAACCAACAGCAGCATCATTAGCTTACGGTCTTGATAAGACAGATCATAGTCATAAAATATTCGTTTATGACTTAGGTGGTGGTACTTTCGACGTATCAATACTTGAGCTTGGTGATGGAGTGTTTGAAGTTAAGGCGACAAACGGAGATACTCGTCTTGGTGGAGATGACTTTGATCAAAAGATTATAGATTATATAGCAGCTGATTTTAAATCACAACATGGAATAGATTTAAGAAATGATAAGATGGCTTTACAAAGACTTAAAGAAGCAGCTGAAAAAGCTAAGATAGAGCTTTCATCTTCAACTCAAACTATAATAAATCTTCCATTTATAACAGCTGATGCTACAGGTCCAAAGCATATCGAATTAACTCTTACAAGAGCTAAGTTCAATGAAATAACTAGTGACTTAGTTGAAAGAACAATAGAGCCAATGAGAAAAGCATTAGCTGACTCAGGATTAAGCTTAAATGATATAGATAAGATAGTTTTAGTTGGTGGTTCAACAAGAATACCAGCAGTTCAAGAAGCAGTTAAGAAGTTTACAGGAAAAGAACCTTCAAAGGGAGTTAACCCTGACGAATGTGTTGCAGTAGGTGCTGCTATACAAGCTGGTGTATTAACTGGAGATGTTAAGGACGTATTACTTCTAGATGTAACTCCATTAAGCCTTGGTATTGAAACTCTAGGCGGAGTAGCAACTCCATTAATAGAAAGAAATACAACTATACCTACAAGAAAGAGTCAAGTATTCTCAACTGCAGCAGATAACCAAACATCAGTTGAAATACATGTTGTTCAAGGTGAAAGACAAATGGCAGCTGACAACAAGACTCTTGGTAGATTTACACTATCAGGAATACTTCCAGCTAGAAGAGGAGTTCCTCAAATAGAAGTTACTTTTGATATAGATGCAAATGGTATAGTAAAGGTATCTGCAGTTGATAAAGGAACTGGAAAAGAAGCTAATATAACTATAACAGCTTCAACTAACTTAAGTGATGATGAAATTGATAAGGCAGTTAAGGAAGCTGAAAGATTTGCAGAAGAAGATAAGAAGAGAAAAGAATCAATAGAAGTTAAAAACAATGCAGATCAAGTTGTATATCAAACAGAACAAACTTTAACTGAATTAGGTGATAAAGTTTCTGCTGAAGATAAGGCTAAGATACAAGCTAAGCTTGAAGATGTTAAAAAGGTTAAAGATGGAGAAGATATAGAAGCTATAAAGAAAGCTACAGAAGATTTAACTCAAGAATTCTATGCTATTTCATCTAAGATATATGGTGATGCAAATGCACAAGGTGGTGCTGGATTTGATCCAAATGCTGCTAATGCAGGCGGAGCAAACACAGGAGCTGCTCATGATGACAATGTAGTGGATGCTGACTTCAAGGTTGATGAAGATAAATAGTTGTAACAAAGCGAGTATTTAATATATAATATGACAGGGAAGGCAACTCGTCTTCCCTTTAATATTATAACTTAGGTGGTGGAAAAGAATTGGCAGGCAAAGACTTTTACAGTGTACTTGGACTTGAAAAGGGTGCAAGTGATGATGAAATAAAAAAAGCATTTAGAAAGCAAGCTCTAAAATATCACCCGGATAGAAATCCTGGTGATCATGAGGCTGAAGAAAAATTTAAAGAATTAAATGAAGCTTACCAAGTTTTAAGTGATCCTCAGAAGAAAGCTCAGTATGACCAATTTGGAACAACAGACTTTAATGCTGGTGGTGGTGCATCAGGTTTTGATGGATTCGATTTTGGTGGTGGATTTGGTGATATATTTGAAAGTATCTTTGGTGGAGGTTTTGGTGGCGGCGGTGGAGCCAGAAGAAATGGTCCACAAAGAGGTAATGATATAGAATATACTCTTAATCTTTCTTTTGAAGAAGCTGTTTTTGGTATGGAAAAAGAGATATCTATAACTAGAAGTGAAAATTGTGAAACTTGTAGAGGTTCAGGAGCAAAACCAGGAACATCTCCAAAGACATGTTCTAAATGTGGTGGTACTGGTCAAATAAGAGCGCAAAGACAAACTCCTTTTGGTAACTTTGTTTCCCAATCCGCTTGTGACAAGTGTGGAGGAAAAGGCCATGTGATTGAAGATCCATGTCCAGACTGTAGAGGAAAAGGCAAAGTTAGAAAAACAAGAAAGATTAAAGTTAATGTTCCAGCAGGTGTTGATACAGGTAATGTAATGCCATTAAGAGGACAAGGAGAACATGGTGATAACAATGGTGCTCCAGGAGATTTGTATTTAAGAATCAACGTAGCTCCTTCTAAGGTGTTCAAAAGACAAGGGTTTGATATTTACTTAGATTATCATTTAGATATGATAAGAGCAACGATGGGGACAGAAATAAAAGTGCCTACTGTTGATGGCGATGTTAAGTACACAGTACCAGCTGGTACACAGCCTGGAACATTGTTTAGACTTAGAGGTAAAGGGGTTCCTAGAGTTAATTCATCAGGAAGAGGAGATCAATACGTTAATGTAATTGTTGATATTCCTAAGAGTCTTAATGATAGACAAAAAGAAGCTCTAAATATGTTTTTAGAAGCTTCTGGAGAAAAGATTCAGAATGATTCTAATGAGAACAAAGATCATAAAGATCACAAAGACAAAGATAAAAAAGGTTTTATGGGAAAGATATTCGGATAAACAGCCTTTTAAAAAGCCAAGAATACAACTCAGTATTCTTGGCTTTTAGATTTTATATCTGTTAAAGTACCGTTATGATGAAACCAACTGGTTAGTCATCCGATACTTTAATGAGCACCCACTACCTGACTACTTAATTTTAACAATGCTTTTAAACATAAACTGAATTCTTAATATAGTATTTGAAGAAAAGATTGCTTGAATAATTGGTTTTAGCGAGGTACTGTGTATTTTGGCGAATTTATAGAAGAACGTTAGTATTCAATTCAGTAATTTCTAATTGATGCTTTAGTTTTAAGAATTCCATCTCTAAGACATCGATGTTTTTTTCATATCTATCCTTATCAGCAGGATTTTTAGCACTAGCTAATAATTTTCCTAAATCGGACATCTTAGAATCAATTTCAATTATTCTTTTCATTGCTTCATAACAATTCATGTTATCTACCACCTATTACGAAATATTTACTTGTTATGATATGCAAAAAAATAGATAAAGGTGATTTGTTTTTGATAGGTGTAAGTTACGAAAAGGTTTAAATATCTGCTATTTCGTAACTAAATGTATTTTAAAGCCCTAAATGAGCTGGTTTCAAAATTATAAATTCTAATTAGGAAGTAGTTTATCAGTTCAGCGAAATAGATAATCCAGTTCTATCTAAATAAGACTAATAGATGATTCTATTAACTATTAATGTAGTAGGATTATGAAATATATATTTCATTTGGAACTGGTTTATCTATATTTACAGAAAGTATGGTAAAGTGTAAAATATATTAGTTGTGATAATATAATATTTTGTATTAGAATATTACATATGTTTTAAGTAGACGGTATATGTTCAAGATTATATTATAAGTATTTATTTGAGTAATATTTCTTGAATATTATATATTAAGTACATTATATGTATTTTCAGGGTAGAAAATATAATAACCAAAGCAAGAAAGGATTGAGTTATATGAACGGAACATGGATAGAAATAAAAGTTATAAGCAAAAGTGAGGCTTTAGAGCCAGTTTCAGGTATATTCTATGGATTAGACTGCAAAGGAGTTGCTATTGAGGATCCTAATGACATATTGACAAGAGAGCAAGGACCTCTTACTTGGGATTTTGCAGATATAAATATATTAGAACATAAGGGTAAAGCTGCAGTTGTTAAGGGATACTTCTCTGATGAAGATAATATTGAAGAAGTGCTTACATATATTAAAGAAAAACTTGTAGAACTTAAAGAGTCTGGAATAGATATAGGTGAAGGCGAAGTTATAGCAACTGAAATGAAGGAAGAAGACTGGGCTAATAACTGGAAACAATATTATAAACCAACTAAAATAGGTGATAGAATAGTGATAAAACCTATATGGGAACAGTATGAAAATACTGGCAATGACCTTGTGGTTGAAATAGATCCAGGAATGGCTTTTGGTACAGGAACACATGAAACTACAAGAATGTGTGTTGAGTCACTTGAAAAAAATGTAAAAGAAAACTCGGTGGTTTTTGATATAGGTACAGGGTCAGGGATACTTGCGATAGTTGCATCTATGCTTGGTGCAAAACATGTTGTAGGAGTGGATCTTGATCCAGTAGCGGTGGATTCTGCTAAAGAAAATATTGGTTTCAACAATTTAAATAATATTGAGATATTAGAAGGAAATCTTTTAGATGTAGTAAGTGGAAAAGCTGATATAGTTGTAGCGAACATAATCGCAGAGATAATATGCATACTTGTTGATGATGTTAAGCAAGCAATGAATCAAGGTGGTTTGTTTATAACTTCAGGAATAATCCATGATAGAAGACAAATGGTTATAGACAAATTAGAAGCTTCAGGCTTTGAAATTGTAGAAGTAAACAAAGATGGAGAATGGAACTGTATTGTAGCTAGAGTAAAATAGAGTTTTAAGGAGAATGTGGAATGCATAAATTTTTCACACCAAAGGAGACCTTTACTGATACACATGCTATTATTTCTGGAGATGACGTAAAGCATATTTATAGAGTTCTAAGATTAGAATCCGGAGAAAAAATAGCTATAAACAATTTGGAAGGTAAGGAGTACCTTGGAGAAATTGAAGAGATTACTAAACAATACGTTAAGGTTAAAGTCATTGAAGAATTAGGTTGTAATAATGAAAGTAATATAAATATCACACTATTTCAAGGTTTACCTAAATCAACAAAAATGGATTTGATAGTACAAAAGTGTACAGAATTAGGTATAAGAAAAATTACTCCTTTGATTACTAATAGAGTTGATGTAAAGTTGAAGGGTGAATTTAAAAAGCTTGATAGACTGCATAGAATAGCGTTAGAGGCGTCAAAGCAATCTAAGAGAACATTTATACCTGATATAGATGAACCTGTTGAATTTGGTCGCATGATTGATTTGTTAAGTGGTATGGATATGATAGTAGTACCTTATGAGAATGCTACAGGCTATGGGATAAGAAATGCTATAAGAGAAATAGGTGATAAGACTATTAAGAACATAGCTATTGTTATAGGGCCTGAAGGTGGATTTGAAGAATATGAAATAGATAATCTTAAGAAAAGTGGAGCTCATATTGTAACTTTAGGACCAAGAATCTTAAGGACAGAGACTGCTGGGTTTACAGCGGTATCTCTGTTGCAATATGAACTTGGAGATATAGGAGGAAATAATCAATGAAAGTAGCTTTTTCTACATTAGGTTGTAGAGTAAATCAATATGAATCAGAAGCTATGGCAGAAAAGTTTATAAGAGAAGGATATGAAGTTGTTGATTTTGATACCTTTGCTGATGTATATGTAATAAATACATGTACTGTTACTAATATGGGGGATAAAAAGTCAAGGCAGATAATTGGTAGAGCTAGACGTGAAAATAAAGCAGCTACAATTGCAGTTGTTGGCTGTTATTCTCAAATCGCGCCTAACGAGGTTGGAAATATAGAAGGGGTAGATGTTGTACTTGGTACAAGAAACAAAGGAGAGATAGTTTATTGGGTCAATAAAGCTATTGATGAAGGTAAACAACAGGTTCAAGTTACACCTGTACTAAAGAATGATGTATTTGAAGATTTAAATATAGAAGAATATCAAGATAAAACTAGAGCCTTTTTAAAAATACAAGATGGCTGTAATAGATTTTGTTCTTACTGCTTAATTCCATATGCAAGAGGGGCTGTTTGTTCTAAGGATCCGGAAAAAATAAGAGAAGAAGTACAGAAGCTTTCAGAGCATGGTTTTAAGGAAATAATACTATCAGGTATTCATACTGCTTCATACGGTGTTGACCTAGAAGAAAAGGTTAATTTAGTGGATATATTAGAGGCTATAGAAGCTATAGACGGTATTGAAAGAGTAAGAATAGGATCAATAGATCCTACATTCTTTACTGAAGAAGTAGTAGCTCGTATATCAAAACTAAAAAAACTATGCCATCATTTTCATCTTTCATTGCAAAGCGGTTCAGATGAAACTTTAAGAAGAATGAACAGAAAGTACACAGCTAAAGATTATAAAGATATAGTTAATATATTAAGAAATTCTTTTGCTGATGTATCTATAACTACTGATGTAATTGTTGGCTTCCCAGGTGAGTCTGAGGAAGAGTTTAATGAAACTTATGAATTCTTGAAAGATGTAAAACTAACAAAGACTCATGTATTTAAATATAGCCCAAGAAAAGGTACAAGAGCTGCAACAATGGAGAAACAAGTTGATGGAAATATCAAAGAAGAAAGAAGTAAACTTTTAATCAATTTAAATGAATACAATGAAGGCCAGTTCACTGAAGGATTGATAGGAACTGAGCAAAAGGTATTGTTTGAACAGGCTGTTCAATCGATGGAAGGCTATTATGAAGGTTATACTGAAAATTATGTAAAAGTAGTTGCGAAGTTTGATTGTGATTCTGTGATAGGTAAGATAATGCCAACAAAGCTTTTAGAAAGTAAAAATGATTATGCTATCGGAGAAATAATATAGTTTTTGTTTAGAATATTATGGTTAAATTACTGTTTTTAGTGGTAAGATATATATATGGAATTGCAAATGGTAATTGTATTTGTAGTTTTTTATTCTTTAGGAATTTATAACTCAGATATATCTGTGGATAGATATGAGTGACGACTTAAAATATCATATAATTCAAAGAATAAAAAAGAAGAATATGTCGCCTGCCAGATTTTCCTCATATGCATTCGGAAATGCATATGCGCAAAAAAACTCACTTAAGAAGCTCGCTTCAGCGACTTTTTTAAAAGGAGGTGAAATATTATGGAAAATTGTATCTTTTGTAAAATAGCAAAAGGTGAGATACCTTCAAAAAAAATATATGAAGACGAAGATGTGATAGCTTTCAATGATATTAGTCCTGAGGCTCCAATTCACTTTCTAGTGATTCCAAAGAAACATATAGAAAGTGTTAATCATATTGATGATGAAAGTACTAAAGTGATTGCACATATATTCAGTGTTATTAATAAACTAGTAAGAGAGCTTAACATAGCAGATTCTGGATATAGAATTGTTAATAACTGCGGTAAGGATGGAGGACAAACAGTTAATCACATGCATTTTCATGTGTTAGGTGGAAGAGAATTAAAATGGCCTCCAGGTTAAAAATCAGGTAAATTTAGCGATGAAATTCTTGACAGTATTGAAAACTCTATTGTATAATATAGCGTGTGTTGTTAAGCCCACAGCTGTGATATATTAAAACAGTATATAGCTAGCGGAGGGAGGGAAAAAGGAATGTCAGAAATTAGAGTTAGAGAAAATGAATCATTAGATCAAGCACTTAGAAGATTTAAAAGACAATGTGCTAGAGCGGGTGTTCTTTCTGAAGTAAGAAAAAGAGAACACTATGAAAAGCCAAGTGTAAAGAGAAAGAAGAAGTCAGAAGCTGCTAGAAAAAGAAAGTTTAAGTAAGAATTTCTTTGGAAGAAGGTAGAATGATGCCAACAATAAAAGAAAGACTTCAAGAAGACTGGAAGCAAGCCTTAAAGGCGAGAGATAAATTTAAAGCTGAAACATTAAGCACTGCTAGGTCTGCAGTACTTTTAGTTGAAAAAACTGAAGTAGTACAGCTTGAGGACGAACGAGTTATAGAGATTCTATCTAGAGAAGTCAAGCAAAGAAGAGAGTCTATGCTTGAATTCGAAAAGGGAAATAGACAAGATCTTGTAGACAAAGTAAATGCTGAAATCCAGATTTTGTTAAATTACCTTCCTCAGCAGTTAAGTGAAGACGAAATTTTAGAAATCATCAGAGAAGCAGCTATCGAAGTGGGCGCGAATAACATGAAAGACATGGGTAAGGTTATGTCAGCGGTAAGACCTAAAGTAGTAGGTAGAGCTGATGGTAAACTTGTTAGTCAAATGGTAAAAGATTATTTAAATAAATAAAGAAGAACTCAATTTGAGTTCTTTTTTGTTTTTTATTTCAGTTTTAAATATATAACAGTTAGAGCCGAAATCTATAGTAATAAACTAAAGTTGATAACAATATTAAATAGGAATTAACATTAAAAAAACTCTATACTTTTTGATTATATTAGAATAATCAAAAAGTATAGAGTTTTTTATACTTAACATACATTTTGAAAATGCAAAATATAAAATTAGCATTTATGAAGCTTTAAGGTCATAAACTAATATGAAAGTACTTATCGGGAGTTTTATAAATGGAGAGTAAAATAGATAAAGTTAAAGAGGGATTGGCAGAAAAACTAGATTTGCCGCGTGATATCGTGCTTAATATTCCTAAGATAGTTATAACTGGCGATAATGAGATTGTTATTGAAAATCACAAAGGGATAATATCCTTTGACAGTAGTGAGATAAAAATAAATTCTAAAGTAGGAACAATAACATTAGATGGAGTGAATCTAGAAATTTTATTTATAGGAGGTAATACAATAACTATAAGTGGTAAATTTAAATCTTTAATATATGAGGGGTTATGATGATATGGATTTTAAAAAGTACAATAAAGGTATAGTGAAGCTTGAGGTTAAGGTTTTATATCCTGAAAAATTTATAAATCTGTTATGGAAAAATGGTATACTTGCTAAAAATATTCAAAAGATAGATATTTCAACTATAACTATCGAGGTAGAACTAAATGATTATAATGCAGTAATTGAATGTGCAAAGAAAGTAAAAGCACGAGTTAAAATAATCGGTAGAAAAGGAATTGCATTTTTACTTTTAAGGATGAAAAAAAGAAGTACATTGATGGCGGGAGCGGTTCTGTTTTTGGCAATATTGTTTTATCTTTCAACATACATATGGAGTATTCAAGTCGATACTGGTAAGTATTTATCGCCTTATGAAGTGAGACAACAGTTGGCAAAGCTCGGTATTAAGCCAGGGGTAAGGAAGTCTTTAGTAGATTTTAGAGATTTAGAAAAGAAACTGGAAGATGGAAATGGGGAGATAATGTGGGTGAGGGCAAGAATAGAAGGATCAACTTTGAAGATTAAAGTTGAAGAAAAAATAAATCCTCCTGAGATTGTGAAAAATGTCAATGAAAATGATGTGATAGCAAAAATGGATGGAGAAGTGGTTAGGGTTTATACGACCTCTGGTACTGCAGCGGTTAATCAAGGAGAGTTGGTTAAAAAGGGACAAGTTCTTATTAAGGGAATACAAGGAAAAGAGGGAGCAGAATATAAGGTAAATGCTGAGGGAAAAGTACTTGCAAACACTTTCTATGAGAAAATAATTGAATTGCAGGTAAGCGGAAATGTAGAAGAAAGAACTGGAAACAAACAAGAAGCTTTATATATAGAATTGTTCGGAAAGAAAATTTATCTAAAAAAACCTACAAAAGAATTTAATGACTATGATAAAATAGAAAATAAGGGTAAAATATTAAATAAAGTAGTATATTATGAAAAAAGTTCTAAACCAATAGGTGAAGACAAGGATAGTTTAATAGAAAAAGCGTCAAATACATTATATGATGCTATAATGAAGGATATTGATAAGCAAAGTAAGTTTGTAAAAAAACTAGTAAACACAGAGGATATCGGGGAGGGAAAGATTAGACTTAAAGTTGCTGTAGTCATTGAACAGAATATAGCTATGAAACCATAAATTAAAATAGGATGTAAAGTGGTTAACTGAAAATAAGCCTAATAAGAAGGTGTGATTTTGAGCAGAGAAAGAAAATTTATTATTAAATTTATAAAAAACCCTAAAAGATTAATTATGTTTACATTAACCTTTATAATAGTATATCTATGCACTATATCTTCTCTTGTAACAAAGAAATATGATTTAAGAGAGGGCGATATTTCAAAAGTAGATATAAAAGCCCCAAGGGAGATAGTTGATCAAGATGCAACAGCAAAGAGACAACAAGCAGAGGCTGATAAGTATGGACAACAGTACACCTTAAAGACTGATATTCAGAAGGATGCTGAGGATAATGTAAGAACTTTTTTTAATAAAATAAGTACATTAAAGGATTCTAATATACCTGATGCGGAGAAAATAAATCAAATCAGTAAGTTAACTGCTATTAAGCTTGATAATGATGAAATAGGCAACTTGCTAGCTTTACCTAAAGAAAACATAAAGTCAATATCAGATTTAGTGATATCAGGGTTGGATAAGGCATATGTGAAGAATATACAGGAGGATCAACCTTCAGACTTGCAGAATGCAAGGAGTATATTTGACAATGAAATATCAAATTCTAATTATAATAGAAATATAAAAGATATATTAAAGAATATAGGTTATTATCAAATTAAAGCAAACCTGTTCTTTGATAAGGATAAGACTGAAGAAAAGAAGAAGGAAGCAATTAAAGAAGTTGCTCCTATTGTTATAAAAAAGAATCAGACTATCATAAAAGAAGGAGAGCCAGCAACGGAAGATCAGATAAAGATTTTAGGTTCTCTTGGTCTACTTAACAACTCAGGTATAAATATAATCATATATCTTTCTACAGCGGTATTTGTTGCAGCTATACTGTCTCTACAATATAGATATTTAAATAAATACTACAGAAATATATATGAGGATAATAGTAAACTACTGCTTATTAATATAGTTAATATAACCTCGTTAATTTTAGCTAGGACTTTAGCTATAATATCACCGTTTTTGATACCTTTAGCTTGTGCTCCAATACTTCTAACTTTACTTATAAACTATAAGGTGTCCTTAGTTTTAAGTTTGTTCAATTGTATACTTATAGCTGGAGCTGTGAATTTTAATCCAGAAGTTATAGTGTTAGCAGCCTTAAATTCAATTATTGGAGCTACATCATTAAGAAAGATAGAGCAAAGAAATGATATATTATATTCAACACTATTCTTGTCAATTATTGTTGCTATTGTATGCTTTACTCAAGGAATGATACTTTCAAATAATATCTTAGATGTGTTATTAAAATCAGGTTTTGTTATAATAGGTTGTTTGTTTTCAGGAGTTATGGCTGTGGGACTGTTGCCTTTCTTTGAAAGTACTTTTGATGTAGTTACTACCGTTAAGCTTTTAGAACTTTCGAACCCTAACAACCCTCTCTTAAAGAAATTGCTTATGGAGGCTCCTGGAACTTATCATCATAGTATGATGGTTGCTAATCTATCAGAGGTGGCAGCAGAAGAAGTTGGTGGGAATCCTGTGTTAGCTAGGATTGGGTCTTACTATCATGATGTAGGAAAAACAAGAAGACCATACTTCTTTAAGGAAAATCAGATTGGTAAGGAAAATCCTCATGATAAAATAACTCCAAACTTGAGTACACTTATAATAATTTCGCATGTAAAAGACGGGTTAGAGCTTGCACGTGAATATAATCTTCCTCAGGTCATAAGGGATATAATTGAACAACACCATGGAACGACTTTAGTAAAATATTTTTATGTGACTATGAAAAATAATGCTGAAAATCCTGATGAGGTAAAAGAAGAAGACTTTAGGTATCCGGGACCAAAGCCGGAGAGCAAGGAAGCAGGAATAATAATGCTTGCAGATAGCGTTGAAGCTTCAGTTAGATCAATAAGTGATCCTACAAAGGGCAAGATAGAAGAAATGGTGAATAAGATAGTAAAAGATAAATTATACTCTGGGGAACTAGATAATTGTGATCTTACCCTTAAAGATATTAACAAAATTTCTAAGTGCTTTTTAAAAGTACTAAATGGAATATATCATCAGAGAATAGAGTATCCAACAGAGAAAGATAAGATTTAAGCTGTTCTTAACACGATGTGTTGAAATTAAGTGGTCACGCATCCGATGTTTTAATGAGCTTACGCAAAGAATTAATATAAAGTGATTTACGGAGTGATAATATGATTTTTATAGACAATAGACAAGATAAGCAGGTAGTAGACAGTAGTTTTGGAAAAATAATCGAAGAAGTAATACAAACAGCACTTAAAGAAGAATCTGTAGATAAAGCTTGCGAGATAAGCGTGATTTTTGTAGATAACGATTCTATTAAAGAAATAAATAAAGAAACTAGAAATATAGATAGAGAAACAGATGTGCTTTCTTTTCCAATGTTAGATTATCCTAAGGGAAAAGTATATAAGGATGTTTACACAAATTATAACTTCGATGCATCTTTCTTTAATGAAGGAGACCTGGTTTTAGGCGATGTGGTACTGTCTTTGGAGAAGGCAAAGGAACAAAGTGAAGATTTTAATCATTCATTTACAAGAGAATGCTGCTATTTAGTAGTCCATTCTATTTTGCACCTTTTGGGATATGATCATATGGAAGATGATGAAAAAAAGGTTATGAGAGAAAGAGAAGAAAGTATACTTGGAAAATTAAATATTACTAGAGAGGTTTAGTAGGGTGAAATATGAAAGTAAGAAAATTGGTTGATAGCTTTAATTATGCAATTAACGGTATTATACATTCAGTAAGAACCCAAAGGAATATGAGGATTCATATAGCAGTAGCCCTTGTGGTTCTTACTGCTTGTTTTATATATGATATTAAGAAATTTGAGTTCCTTGTTTTAGCAATAACTATAACTATGGTTATTGCGGCAGAACTTATGAATACAGCTATAGAACATGTTGTTGATATGACGACAAACTACTATCATCCATTAGCAAAATTGGCGAAAAATGCTGCGGCAGGTGGAGTGTTAGTAACAGCAATAAATGCCATTTTGGTTGGGTATGTGATATTTTGGGATAAACTTACCAATGTTACCTATCACACAATCGGAATGATAAGGCAGTCAGAACCATATACTATATTTATTGTCTTAGTAATTGTATGCCTAATGACAATAGCTGCTAAGGCTTTTTTTGGAGAAGGAACTCCTCTAAAGGGTGGAATGCCTAGTGGGCATAGTGCACTAGCATTTTCTTTAGCCACTGCTATAGCACTAATAACTGAAGAACCTTTATGCATTATGCTAAGCTACCTAATGGCTTTTATAACTGCTCAAAGCAGAGTGGATTCAGAAGTTCATAGTATATGGGAAGTTATTGTAGGAGCGATGTTTGGTGCTTTTTTAACTTTAATTGTATTTAAACTATTTAATTAAATTCTTGTAAGGAAATCCTCTAGCTTGTAAATAATATTAATAGTGCTATAATTTATTTTGCACCAAAAAACAATTGGGGGTAATAAAAAATGTATGAAGAACTTATAAAAGCAGCTATAAATGCGAGAAGTAAGGCTTATGCGCCTTATTCAAACTTCCCTGTGGGAGCCGCTATAATGAGTGATGGAAAAATCTTTGAAGGATGCAATATTGAGAACGCTTCTTTTGGAGCTACCAACTGTGCTGAAAGAACTGCTATATTTAAGGCTGTTTCTGAAGGACATAAGACGATAGAGGCTGTGGCAGTTATTGGAGATGTAAATGCTTTTACATATCCTTGTGGAATATGCAGACAGGTTATTGCTGAATTTGCAAAAAATAAAGAAATCCCTATTATAATAATCAAAAATGAGAAAGAATATATAGTGAAGACTTTAGAGGACATACTACCAGGTATATTTTCAAAAGAAGACTTAAATAAATAACTAGGAGGACAAATGTTTAAATCAGGATATATAACTATTGTAGGTAGACCAAATGTGGGGAAATCTACGCTTTTAAATCACCTAATGGGAGAAAAACTATCAATTGTCTCAAATAAACCACAAACAACTAGAAACAATATTAAGACTATATTAACAGCAGAGGATTATCAAATGATATTCGTTGATACTCCTGGAATGCATAAACCTAAGCATAAATTAGGTGAATACATGATGACTTCAGCTAAAGAATCTTTAAATGAAGTTGACTTAGTTTTATTTTTAATTACTCCAGATGTAGAAATTGGCAGAGGAGATTCATATATTATTGAAGGCTTGAAGGATATAAAAGCACCAGTTATTCTAGTGGTAAATAAGGTGGATGAAAACACTAAGGAGAGAGTTGCTGAGACTTTAAAGAATTATTCAGAAACAATGAGTTTCGCGGAAATAATACCAATATCAGCTCTGAAAGGAAAAAATACAAGTACTCTTTTGGATTTAATTGTAAAATACTTGCCAGAAGGACCAAAGTTCTATCCAGAAGATATGATTACTGATGTTCAGGAAAGATTCGTAATATCTGAGATAGTTAGAGAAAAGGCGCTTAGAACTTTAAATGAAGAAGTTCCACATGGTATAGCTGTTGATATAATACAAATGAAGCAAAATGAAAGAGGTTTGTATAATATAGAGGTAGACCTAATATGTGAAAAAGATTCACATAAGGGAATAATCATAGGTAAGAATGGTCAAACACTAAAAAGAATAGGTGAAAGTGCTAGATACGAAATTGAGAAATTTTTAAGAGAAAGAGTAAATATAAAAATTTGGGTTAAGGTAAGAAAAGAATGGAGAGATAATCCGTTATTCTTAAGAGAACTTGGATATAAGAAAAATAAGTAGGAGATGAGGGTTTCTGTCTATTTTTGAAACGAACGGCGTAGTAATTAAAGCTCAAGATTTTAAAGAAAATGATAAATTGATATGGTTATATACAGAAAAGTTAGGGAAGATAGCAGTTATTGCAAAAGGCGCAAAAAAAAGTAAAAGTAGACATTTATCTCTTACTCTCCCATTATGCTATGGTGAATTCGTAGTTTTTAAAGGGAAAAATCTGTACACTCTCTCAGAAGGGAGAATAACCAGCTCTTTTCAAGGTTTACTAAATAATTTAGAAAAACTTACATATTCAACATACATTTGTGAACTGATAGATATATGTGTAACAGATGAAGAAGATAACGGGAAGTTATTTAAAGATTTTGTTACCTGTCTATATCTATTAAACACTGATGCACTTGACTATGAGCTTTTAATTAGGAGTTTTGAACTTAAAATATTAAAAGCTACAGGATATGGATTAAATCTAGATAATTGTGCATACTGTAAAAAAAGTATAAATTCTGCCGCATATATAAACATGTCTTTTTATGGAGGTGTGTGCGAAGAATGTCCAAAAGAATATGGTATATCTTTGTCTAAAGGGGCATACAGTGCATTGAAGTATTTAAACACCGCACCAATGGATAAAATATATAGACTTAATATTAATAAAACAGTAAAAGATGAAATTGCAAAAATTACAGCATACATTATTAATTCTAATTATTCTAAAAAACCAAAAAGTTTAGAAATGCTAAATTATATTAAGGAGTGATAAAAATGAGTGAAGTTACTTTAGAAAAAGTTGACCAAGTAAGACAAAGAACAGGTGTTAGTTATGCTGAAGCAAAACATGCTTTAGAAGTAAATAATGGAGAAGTTCTTGATGCTTTAATTTATATTGAAGAAGTTAAGAGTCATGATAAGAATAGTGAAAGTGAATGGAAGTGCGAAAAAGAAGAAGGCTCACAAAAGTACGAAACAATAGAAGAATTTAAAGCTTGGTTATCTGAACTAATTAAAAAGGGAAATGTATCTAGAATTAAAATAAAAAAAGATGAGAAAGTATTAATTGATGTACCAGTTAATGCTGGAATTGCTGCGGGAGTCATTGCCTTAGTATTACCGCAGTTATTAGCCATAGGTATAATTACAGCTATTGCAACTAAGATTACAATTGAGATAACTAAAGAAGATGGTTCAGTTGAGGTTGTAAACAAAGTAGTAAAAGAGACTGTTTCTGATGTTAAAGATATGGCTACTGATCTGAAGGATAAAGCAACAGATTTGGCTGAAAACTTAAAAGATAAGTTTAATTCAGTAAAAAATGAGAAGTCTGCAGGCAAAAATGTTCATGTAGATAATGATTCACCAGTTTATACCTATACAGTTAAATTTGATGAAGTGGATAAAGAATAAGGAATTTAAAGAAAAATAAGAAAATTCAGATGAAATAAGAGGCAAATGAGGAATATTCAAAGAATTTGAGAGATTATTCAGAAAATTTGGCATAGTCAAACTTCGATATAGTGATATAATAGGTTATGTAAAACGTATACGGTTCTGAATAGTCAGAATATTCCTCGATTAAAACGAAAGAGGGGAAAGACATTGAAGTTATCACCGCGTCAGGAAGAGATAATAAAGCTTGTAAAAGAGGGACAGCCTATTACCTCAGAAGCGCTGGCTTCAAAGCTTGGGGTTACTAGAGCAGCATTAAGGCCGGATTTAGCAGTACTTACTATGATTGGTGCCTTAGATGCAAGACCTAAGGTTGGTTATGTTTACACTGAGAAACCAATGAATAACCTCTTGTATGAGCAAATTGCCAATATTAAGGTTAAAGACATAATGTCTAAGCCTGCATTTGTAAACGAAGAAACTATGGTATATGACGCGATAGTTAATCTTTTTCTAACAGATGTTGGAACATTATTTGTTGAAAGTGATGGTTTTTTAATAGGTGCGGTTTCAAGAAAAGACTTCTTGAAGATAGCTATAGGTGGAACAGATATACATAAAGTTCCTGTAGGAGTCATAATGACTAGAATGCCTAATATAATATTTGTAAACAAAGAAGAAAGCGCATATAATGCAGCAAAAAAGATAATAGAGCATGAAATAGATTCTATTCCGGTGGTTGAAAAAGTTCTTGATGAGGAACAAAAGGATCAATATAAGATAATTGGAAAGATATCTAAAACAAATATAACAAAATTGTTTGTAAAAATGGGAAATGGTCAATAATTAAGGGTAAGTAATTCAATCTATGGTTCACAGTTCAATTCGTCAGCTTTCGGAGCATTAGCTCTGTTAAGTATATATATATAAACATATTAATATAAATAGTATTGAACGGAGGAGTATTGAGATGGAGATCAAAAAATATGTTTACCTCTTCAAAGAAGGTAAAGCATCAATGAAAAATTTACTTGGAGGTAAAGGTGCTAATTTAGCTGAAATGACAACTTTAGGTATACCTGTTCCACAAGGATTTATAGTAACTACTGAAGCTTGCAATAAATACTATGAAGATGGAAGAAAGATTTCACCTGAAATAATAAATCAAATTCATGAAAAACTAGCTGAGTTAGAAGAAATAACTGGTAAAAGATTTGGTGATTTAGAGAAACCTCTTTTAGTTTCTGTAAGATCTGGAGCAAGAGTATCAATGCCAGGTATGATGGATACAATATTAAATCTTGGTTTAAATGATGCTGCTGCTGAAGCTATGGCAAAGCTTACAAACAATCCAAGATTTGCTTATGATTCATACAGAAGATTTATACAAATGTTCTCAGATGTAGTTATGGGCGTTGAAAAAAGATTGTTTGAAGCTAAAATCGATGAAATGAAAGAAGAAAAGGGTGTACATTTCGATACTGATTTAACTGCTGATGATCTTAAGGAATTAGTTGTTAGATTTAAAGAACTTTATAAGAAGGAAAAAGGAGAGGAATTCCCACAAGACCCTAAAGCGCAGCTTATAGAATCAATCACTGCTGTATTTAGATCATGGGATAATCCAAGAGCAATAGTTTATAGAAGACTTAATGATATTCCTGGAGAATGGGGAACTGCTGTAAACGTTCAAGAGATGGTTTTCGGTAACAAAGGAGAAACATCTGGTACAGGAGTTGCGTTCTCAAGAGACCCATCTACTGGAGAAAATGTAATATATGGTGAATACTTAATGAATGCTCAAGGGGAGGATGTTGTTGCTGGTATAAGAACTCCTCAACCAATTGCTAAATTACAGGAACAAAACCCTGAAATTTATAAGCAATTTGAAGACATAGTTAGTACTTTAGAAAAACATTATAGAGATATGCAAGATATGGAGTTCACAATAGAAGAAGGAACTTTATATTTCTTACAAACTAGAAATGGTAAGAGAACTGCTCAATCAGCATTAAAGATAGCTGTAGATTTAGTTGAAGAAGGAATGCTTACAAAAGAAGAAGCCCTTCTAAAGGTTGATCCAAAGCAATTAGATTCATTACTTCATCCAGCTTTTGATCCTGAAGATATGAAAAATGCTGAAGTTGTAGCTAAGGGGCTACCAGCTTCACCAGGTGCTGCATGTGGAAAGATAGCATTCTCAGCTGAAGAAGCTAAAGAAAGAGCAGCAAATGGAGAAACTGTAGTTTTAGTAAGACTAGAAACATCTCCAGAAGATATTGAAGGTATGATAGCTGCAAGAGGTATCCTAACTGTAAGAGGTGGTATGACATCACATGCTGCAGTTGTTGCTAGAGGCATGGGAACTTGCTGTGTTGCTGGTTGTGGAGAATTAAAGATTAGTGAAGCTAATAGAACATTAGAAGTTGCAGGTAAGACTTTAACTGCTAATGATTGGATATCAATAGATGGTTCAACTGGTAATATATATGCTCAAGCTATAAAGACAGTTTCACCTGAAATAAGCGGATATTTCGCAACATTCATGGGATGGGCTGATGAAACAAGAAAATTAAAGGTTAGAACAAACGCTGATACACCAAGAGATACTATTCAAGCAGTAGAATTTGGTGCAGAAGGTATTGGACTATGCAGAACAGAGCACATGTTCTTCGCTGAAGATAGAATTGCTGCTGTTAGAGAAATGATAGTTGCTAAGACAGTAGAGCAAAGAAGAAAGGCTTTAGATAAGCTTCTTCCAATGCAAAGAGGCGATTTCGCATCTATGTACGAGGCGCTAGAAGGAAGACCAGCTACTATAAGATTCTTAGATCCACCACTACATGAATTCTTACCTCAAGCTGAAGAAGATATCATAGCTTTAGCTAAGGAAATGGATATAACTTACGAGGAGCTTAAAGCTACTTGTGAAGAATTACATGAATTCAACCCAATGATGGGTCATAGAGGATGCCGTTTGGCTGTTTCATACCCAGAAATAGCTGAAATGCAAACAAGAGCTGTTATCGAAGCTGCTATTGAAGTTAGAAACAATAAAGGCTACGATGTGGTTCCTGAAATAATGATTCCATTAGTTGGTGAAATAAAAGAATTAAAATATGTTAAAGATATAGTAGTAGAAACTGCTAAGACAGTTATGAGTGAAAAAGGTGTAGAAATACCTTTCAAAGTTGGAACAATGATAGAAATTCCTAGAGCTGCTTTAACTGCAGATGTTATAGCTAAAGAAGCTGAATTCTTCTCATTTGGTACAAATGACTTAACTCAAATGACTTTTGGATTCTCAAGAGATGATGCTGCTAAGTTCTTAAAAGACTACTATGAAAAGAAGATTTACGAACAAGATCCATTTGCTAAGATTGACCAAACAGGTGTTGGTGAATTAATGAAAATAGCAGTTGAAAAAGGTAGATCTGAAAGAGCTGATATCAAACTTGGTATCTGTGGAGAGCACGGTGGAGATCCTTCTTCAGTTGAATTCTGCCATGCACTAGGATTGGATTATGTATCATGCTCACCATTTAGAGTTCCAATAGCTAGATTAGCTGCTGCTCAAGCTCAAATTAAAAATCCAAGATAATATTTTAATATAAAGAAACCTAATGAAAATTAGGTTTCTTTTTTGTCCAATTTATAAAAGTAGCTTAGTGATTTAGCATAATCATTAGGCTATTTTTATGCTGAAAAATATCTAATTCTAATAGCTCGCTCATGTAGCATCTCCTGTATAACCAATTAAATTCAACAGTATTATTAAATGTAGAACTTAAAATTAAAACCCATGAATATATAGAAATATAAATTTCCATATATTCATGGGTTAGTTTGTTGCTATTCAAGATGCAGTTTCTAATTAGATATCCAATGAATAATGTTTTCTTAAATGATCAGTCAATTCGGAAATAAAGTTAAGTTGGTAATCAGTTTTTCTAACTGTTTTTTCTAATAAGTTGCAGAAAGAGTTTTTATTACACTTTTTTATGTTGTTATAATAATCTTTAGAAATCCTCCAATATTTTTGAGGGAAGGATAAATATACTAAGATATATTTAATATCATCAAGAGTTAGTTTGTTTATCTCGTTATAATTTTTTATACAATTAATAGCTATTTCTACATCCCATTTTGTATTGTCTCTTTTTAATAGTCGCCTTAGATAATAAGAAATATCGTGCGCAATGTAGTCATATGAGCATTTATCAAAGTCGATGATCCAAATTGCTTTTGATTTATCAAAGATAATATTCTTATTTACATAATCACCGTGACATAGAGAGGATGTAAGATTATCTTTATTAATAGTAGATGCAGTTTCTAATGCGAACTTTGCTAGATCTATGTTTTTATCAAAGCTATCCAAGAACATTTTAGAAAACTTATCTTTATATAGGTATGCAGAATTTGAACATATTAAAAGTTTTTGAAAATGTTTATTGATGGATATGTATAAGTCATCATATCCTTTCTTTATTTTACTACCTGGTATAGGGAAAAAGTCTTTTGACGAATAATGCATTTTTGCTAAGTATTTTGACGTTTCAACTATGTTATCTATGTCGTCATAATTACATTTTTCTCCATCTACCCATGGAGTAAGTACGAAAAGCATATCATTATAATTTACAAATCTACTTTTATTTACTGTTGGTAAAAATCTTGGGACGTTAATACCATTCCTATAAAGCCATTCCATAGCAGAATAGACAAAGAGTAACTCTGATTCTGTGTAATAAACCTTTTTTAAACAATAAGTTTTGTTGTTATAATCAATTTTATAAACAGCTCTCTGCTTGTCTGTATTCTTTAACTTTATTTGCTCTATGGAGGCTTCGTTCAAATTGTAGTAAGGTAAGACGTGCTTTCCTACATTTGATTCAGATAATAAGCTGGCAGCAGTTGCATGCAATTCCTTTGGCATAAATACCTCCTTCACATAAAAATTCATATTATATTAATATTATGAAAATTATTACATTATACGTATGTTTTATAATTTTATTTAAATTGTTGAATCATATGATATCTAATTAATTATGTTTAATATTTCAATTTTAAAGAATATTAAAGAAGTATGCTTATATATAATTTAATAAATTGAAGTTAAAGGATAAGTGCTTTATGGTGGAATGGAGTTTTAAAAGAAGTTTTTTAAATTTGAATAATAAATTTATATTAATAATTATAAAATTGTAATAGTTTGAAAAAAAATGCAAATGATAAATAGTAGCATAATTTTGAAGGATTTTAAGAAAATATATAGAATATCTATAAAAGGAGGTGATTATATGACTATAAGGGAAAAAATTGAAGGTTTTGAAAGTTTGACACTGATTAAAGAGGCTTCTTTTTCTAATAAAACGAAAGGAAGAGAAAAAAGTGAAGAACCAGATCATATAAGAACCTGTTATATGATTGATAGAGACAGGATACTTCATTGTAAGTCTTTTAGAAGACTAAAGCATAAAACTCAAGTTTTTATAAAGACCTCTTCAGACCACTATAGAACTAGACTTACCCATACTTTAGAAGTTTCTCAAATAGCTAGGACAATAGCTGTTGGCATAGGATTAAATGAGTATTTAGTTGAAGCTATAACGCTTGGTCATGATTTAGGTCATGTAGCATTTGCACATATGGGGGAAGAAGTGTTAAATGAGTTCTTAAAAGATGGTTTCAGGCATAACGAACAAAGTGTTAGAGTGGTAAAGAGACTTGAAAAAGAAGGAAGAGGCTTAAATTTGTGCTTTGAGGTTATAGATGGTATAGAACATCACAGTGGTTTTATCAATGGCATTGCCAAGGCAGCAACCTTAGAAGGTCAAGTGGTGAGGTATAGTGATAAGATGGCATATGTGAACCATGATATAGATGATTCTATAAGAGCAGGACTTCTTAGAGAGAATGAAATTCCTAAAGATATAATTAATATACTAGGAAAAACTAATTCTGAAAGAATAAATATATTGGTAACGGATTGTATTGAGAATACACTTAACAATATAAAAAAAGGTGATATAAAGGTTTCTTTAAGTGACGATGTAGGAGATGCAATGACTAAGTTAAGAAGCTTTATGTTTAAAAAAGTGTATCTTGGGGATATATTAAAGATTGAAAGAGATAAAGCTAAGTTTGTATTAAGACATGTGATTGAATATTTTATGAGACATCCTGAAGAGATGCCTAATATATATCAACAAATTTCTGAACAAGAGGGTTTAGAAAGAGCTGTTGCTGATTATGCAGCTGGTATGAGTGATGATTATTGTCTTAATATGTTTAATAAAATATATGTGCCTAAATTTGTGATTTATTAATAAATTAAGGACTAAAAATTATATAATCATAAAAAAATGTTAGTTATTTATATATTAGAAGGAAAATTAAAGAAAATAACGAATAATAAACAATACTTAAAATTATAAAGTTTAATAATAAATTTGAAAAAAGGTAGAATAAAAAGAAGGAATTTATCAAGTTATGTCGAATATTATAAAACTTGCAAAGAAATAAATTTATTTTAGGGTGGTTATGCTCCTTGAAAATATCAGAAGAACTTTTAGAAAAGATAAAAGAACAAAATGATATTGTGGATGTAATCTCAGAATCAGTTAGACTTAAAAGGGCTGGAAGAAACTATACAGGACTATGTCCTTTTCATAGTGAAAAAACTCCATCTTTTTCAGTTACACAAGAAAAACAGATATATAAATGTTTTGGTTGTGGTGAAGCTGGTAATGTTATTACTTTCGTAATGAAAACTAGAAATTTATCTTACTTTGATGCAGCTAGGTTTTTAGCTGAAAGAGCTAATATACCTCTAGAAAGTGAAAGTCCAGGGAAGAGTAAGATAAATTGGAAGAAAGATTTACTTCATAAAATTAATACCGAAGCTGCAAGATATTTCTTTTCTAATCTTCAAAATGTCAAAATGCCAAAAGAGTATTTCCTACGAAGAGGTATTACTGAAAATACAATAAAAAAATTTGGATTAGGATACTCAGCGGATAGTTGGAATTCTTTGCTTAACTTCCTTAAAAAGAAGGGATATAAAGAAGATGTAATAATTGAATCTGGGTTAGCTGTAAAAAGTGAAAAAGGAAGAGTCTATGACAGATTTAGAAATAGAGTAATGTTCCCAGTATTTGATTATAAAGGAAAAGTTATAGGGTTTGGTGGAAGAGTGCTTGATGATTCTAAGCCTAAGTATTTAAACTCTCCAGAAACCTTAGTGTTTCAAAAGGGTACTAATTTATATGGTCTAAACTTTGCTATAAAAAAGGGAATACCAGAAAGATATTTTATTATGGTAGAGGGATATATGGACTGTATTTCACTTCACCAGTATGGAATAACAAATGTAGTGGCATCGCTAGGAACTGCACTAACTACAGGTCAGGCAAGGCTTTTAAAAAGATATGCTGACAGAGTAATAATATCTTATGATGCAGATATAGCAGGTCAAAACGCTACTATAAGAGGATTGGAAATACTGAGAAGTGCTGGGTTTGATGTTAGAGTTCTGACAGTTCCTCAAGGAAAAGATCCAGATGAATACATAAGAAGTAATGGGAGAGAGGCATTTTTAAGACTGATTGATTCTGCACAGCCTCTAATAGAATATAGATTGTTTAGAGCTAGAGAAGGAATAAACTTTAATGATAATGAAGAGATTATAAAATATGGAGAAAGAGTTACAGAGATAATAGCAGACTTGAATCCTGTGGAAAAGGATGTGTATGTAAAAAAAATCGCTGAAGAAACAGGACTCCGAGAACAGTCATTGTACGACTTATTATCAAAAAAAATGACAAAAAACAATGAATCTTCTATTAACATGAATAATAAGGAAGAATTTGGAACAAAATTATATGTAGAGCCAGCTTATATTAAGTCTGAAAGAAGTTTGCTTAAAATTATGTCAAATAAGGAATTCTATGAGCATATAATTGGGCATATATCTAGAGAGGACTTAATTTTAGATTCTCATAAAAAAATATTTACAATAATAACATCTTTATTTGAAGAAGGGAAAGAAGATATACATTCCTTAATAGAATTTAGATGTGACGATGGTGAAAGTTTAAAAGAATGGATACTTATAAGAGAAATTGAGACGATGATTACAGAAAGTAATATGGAGAAAATCATCAATGATTATATAAAAGAGATTAAAAAGCAAAGTTTAGAAAATTACAAGAAGGAAATCTTGCACAAGCTAAAACTAAGTGAAGAAAAAGGATTGTTTCGAGAATCCATTGAGCTAGCAAGAGAAGCTAAAGAAGTAGACGAGAAACTTAAAAGATTAGAAAGGGGTTAAGTACGGATATGGCGGAAGGAGGTATTAACATGGAAACTATTGAAAAGGCAAGTAAAGCGAAATCAACAAAGGATAAAGCAGTAGCCGCTAAAGTTGACACTAAAGATAAAAATGCTAAGATGGGGATTGTTAAGAAACTCATAGAAAAAGGTAAGAAAAGTGGTACTTTAACATATAAGGAAATTATGGATGAATTAGATGAAATAGATCTAAGTCCAGATCAAATCGAGAAAATCTATGAAGTTTTAGAATCTATGGGAATAGAGGTAATAGGTGATATTGCTGAATCAGAGAATATCGAGGAAGAATTAGATCTTTCTATACCAGAAGGGATAGCAATAGATGACCCTGTTAGAATGTATCTTAAGGAAATAGGTAAAGTTCCTTTGTTATCATCTGATGAAGAAATCAGACTTGCTGAGAGAATCGAAGAGGGAGATCAGTATGCAAAGAAAAAGCTTGCTGAAGCTAACTTAAGACTAGTTGTAAGTATAGCAAAAAGATATGTTGGAAGAGGAATGCTTTTCCTAGATCTTATCCAAGAAGGAAATTTAGGATTAATAAAGGCTGTTGAAAAGTTTGATTATAGAAAAGGCTTTAAGTTCTCAACTTATGCTACTTGGTGGATAAGACAGGCGATTACTAGAGCAATAGCAGATCAGGCTAGAACTATAAGAATACCAGTTCATATGGTAGAAACTATAAATAAATTGATAAGAGTTCAAAGACAATTACTTCAAGAGCTTGGAAGAGATCCATTGCCAGAAGAGCTATCAAAACATATGGATATGCCTGTTGATAAGGTAAGAGAAATATTAAAAATTGCTCAAGAGCCAGTTTCTTTAGAAACACCTATAGGTGAAGAAGAAGATAGTCATTTAGGTGATTTTATACCAGATGATGAAGCTCCAGCACCAGCAGAAGCAGCTGCATTCACAATGCTTAAAGAACAACTTATCAATGTGCTTGATACATTAACTCCAAGAGAAGAAAAAGTATTAAGACTTAGATTTGGTTTAGATGACGGAAGAGCAAGAACTCTTGAAGAAGTAGGTAAAGAGTTTAACGTAACTAGAGAAAGAATAAGACAAATAGAAGCTAAGGCATTAAGAAAGCTTAGACATCCAAGCAGAAGCAAAAAGCTAAAGGATTATCTAGACTAAAAGCACCTACACATGGTGCTTTTAATCTTAGATAAGGCGAATTCTTTAACAATTTATAAATAATTACAGAAAATGGTATTAACGTTGTTAGGAAAGCCATAGATTTATGATATAATGACTTTGAGGTGGTAGGTTTGGAAAGTTATAAACCCCGTAGAGGGATTGCCATATATGAGCTGATGTTTTTTATAGTAGCTGTAAATATAATAATATATTTTGGAGTGCAATTTTTTAATACATATACTGAGGTAAGCCTTGTTAAGATTTTTTCTGTTGCATTCTCTTTATATTGTTTATTTTATATACTACAGACAGTTACTCTAAGATACAAAATACACTCAAATGGTGTTGAGATAAATGCTCTTTGGGGGATAAAGAAAATTTTTATACCATATGAAAAAATAGATGGATATAATGTTCAGACGGGAGCTATAAAGGGGATGAACCTTTCGGGAGTTGGTAGAACTATGTACAACTACGGAAGATCAGTGATAGAAGATGTTGGAACAAGCCATATGTTTGTTACTTCTAGCAAACAGGTAGTGTATATTCATACTGATGAGATAAGTTACGGTATTTCACCAAATGATATAGATTTATTTTTAGCTAAGTTCAAGGAAAAAGATATCAAGCAAAAAAACTTTGAGATTAAATATAATAAAAACAGAGATTTGTTTAAAGAAAAAAGCTTTTTTTTCCCATTTATGCTTGTAGCACTTATAATTGTGTATATGACCCTTAACCCATTTGTTCTTTATCTGATGAACAAACTACCGGATAATATGCCTCTGTTTTTTGATGCAACCTTTAGACCAGTAGTTGAAGGGACTGGGAAACAGTTTGCTTTTAGACAAATGACATATGGTGCACTAAATATGATAATATTATTCTGTATGCATTATGCTGCATATTTCTGTGCTAAATATGACAAGCGATCTGCTTATAAATATATCTATATAGCTTTACTTATTTCTTCAGTATTTTTAGCTATACAAATTAGAATACTACACTTATATCTATAGTGTTATGTGAAATATAGTAGAATTTTCATAAGCAAATGATGGATTTATAGAAAGGTGAGCTCGATGGAACTTAGTAAAAGGTTGCAAACCATAGTTAATAATATTGATAGATGTGACAGCATAGCTGATATTGGTACAGATCATGGATATGTACCAATTTATTGCGTAAAAAATGAAATTTGCAGTAGAGCGATAGCATCTGATATAAATAAAGGTCCTATTGAGAAAGCAAAATTCAATGTGGCAATGGATGGATTAAAGAAGAGCATAGAGTGTAGACTTGGACCTGGACTTTCTACTTTAAAAGAAGATGAAGTGGAAGCTGTAGTCATAGCTGGGATGGGTGGTAACTTAACTAGAGATATATTGTTAGAAGATATAGACAAAATTAAGAAGTGCTCATTTATTATACTTCAGCCAGCTCAGAATCCTGAAGTGTTAAGAGAGTTTTTATATAGCAGTAAATTTGAAATTATTGACGAGGATATATGCTTTGATGAAGGAAAATACTATGAATTATTTAAAGTTAGGTTTAATGAAAGTAATAAACCTTTAGAGTTTGATGATTCTATATACTTTGAGATAAGTCCTATAATATTAAAAAAGAATAATGAAATCTTTATAAATTTTATAGAATCAAAATTATCAAAATATGAAAGCATATTGAGTTTTATAAAAGAAGATACTATTCATGCAAAACAAAAGAGAGCTGAGATAGAAGTTAAAATTTCTAAACTTAAGGAGATATTGTAGTATGAAAGTATTTGAGATATCAAAGATAGTAGAAGAACTTGCACCAAAAGTCTTAAAAGAAGAATTTGATAATGTTGCTCTTATGGTAGGAGATAATAATGCAGAAGTTTCTACTATATTAGTTGCTTTAGACTGTACTCTAAGCGTAATAGAAGAGGCGAAGGAAATTGGTGCACAAATGATACTAACGCATCATCCAATACTTTTTCTAAAGCCTAAGACAATTACAAATGATACTTTGTTAGGTAAAAAGCTTATAGAACTTATAAAAAATGATATAAATGTGTACAGTGCTCATACTAACTTAGATTCTGCTAAAGAGGGCATGAACGATACTATAGTAAAAATGTTAGGTTTTAAGAGTGAAAAAATTCTTGAAGTTTCTAATAACTCAAAGAATGGTGATGCTGGAATCGGTAGATTAGTCTCTTTAGATACGCCTATGGAACTATCAGAGTTAGTAGATACAATAAAGAGTAAGCTATCAATTAAAAACCTAAGGTTTAGTGGTGATTTAAATAAAAAAGTAAAGAAAATCGCTATAATAAATGGAAGCGGGCAAGATTTTTTTGCAATTTCTAAAAGATATGGTGCAGATTGTATCATAACTGGAGATACCACTTATCATTATGTAAGTGATTATACTGAAGAAGGAATATCGATTTTAGATATAGGACATTTTGGCTCAGAATGGCCGTTGTTTATAGATATATGTAATAGATTGACTGATAAGTTCCTATCTTCTGATAAAGGTGTAAAAGTTGTGATTTCAACAACTAATAAAGATCCATATAATTTTATTTGATTTTAGATAAAAAAAGTAAGCGCTGTTAAAACACTGTGTTGAAATTAATTAGTTAATCATCCGACGCTTAAATGAGCTTACGCAAAGAATTAATATAATTTTTCATATTCCACTGAAGCAACACTTCATTAATGACTTTATATTTTCAGAAACTCTGCTCAGAACCAAGCAGAGTTTCTGAAAATAGTTTAATGATTGAAGTATTGTATCTTTGGCTAAACTGTAAACTCACTACGTTTGAACAGTACAGTTAGAAGCGCCATTCCATCTGAAAAAATCATTTGATTCTAATAGCTCGCTCATAGAGCGTCTCCTGTATAACTAATTAATTTCAACAATATCATTAAACATAGTAAAAAATAAAAGCCCATAGAACAGCTTAATAAAAATTAGGCTGTTTTTTATTTATAAAAACAACCTATAAAAACAAAACATCCATGAATTATAATGAAGAAAGGTGTGTTTTTTTCGTAGAAAATTATAATTAAATTAGATCTGCGGATAAGTATGAGTAATGACTTAGAACACACTGTTATTTAAATAATAAAAATATATCTTCATAATAAATAATTCTGCATATGGAACAATAAAGATGTATAGGACTATTATATTTTTGACATTAAACTATAAATAACTTAAAATTTTCTTAAGTTACTAAAAATATATTTTATTTGCACAAATTTTCAAATAGAATATTATTATAAACATATAAGGAGTGATTTTATTGTATTCACATGAGATAGACTATAAGATCTATGGAGATGATATGCAGTTCGTAGAAATAGAATTAGATCCAAATGAAACTGTATTTGCAGAAGCAGGTGCGATGATGATGATGGATCAGACCATGAAGATGAAAACAATTTTTGGTGATGGAACAAATGCTGATAGTGGATTTATGGGCAAGTTGTTTTCAGCAGGTAAAAGAGTTATAACAGGGGAAAGTTTATTTATGACTGCATTCACTAACACAGGTTACGGGAAAGCTCAAGTTTCTTTTGCAGCTCCTTATCCTGGTAAGATAATCCCAATGGATTTATCAAAACTAGGCGGAAAGCTTATCTGCCAAAAAGATGCTTTTCTATGTGCAGCTAAAGGGGTATCTGTTGGAATTGACTTTAGAAGAAAATTAAGCGTAGGCTTCTTTGGTGGAGAAGGATTTATACTTGAAAAGCTTGAGGGAGACGGATTAGCTTTCGTTCATGCCGGCGGAACGATAACAAAAAAAGATCTTATGCCAGGTCAAACTTTAAAGATAGATACTGGATGTCTTGTGGCGATGACAAAAGATGTTCATTATGATATCGAGTTTGTAGGAGGAATAAAGAACACTTTATTTGGTGGAGAGGGATTATTTCTAGCTACATTAACAGGACCGGGCTCTGTATGGGTTCAAAGCTTACCGTTCTCAAGATTAGCTTCTAGAGTATTTGCAGCTTCAGGAATGCACGGTGGTGGAAGAAAAGATGAAGGAAGTTTACTGGGTGCATTAGGCAACTTTTTAGATGGAGATGGTCGCTAACAATTTCAGGGGTTGAGAGGTGTGTCAAAAAAGAAGAATTACAAGCACTATGACTTTAAGAGTACTGGCAAAGGTTATGATGATCTAGGTGAAGATTTTAAAAAGCTAGGTACTGATATTAAGAACATATATAAAAAGGTTGATTACAAAGTACCTATGAAATTCAAAAAAAGTACAAATCTATTAAAGTATCTTATAATATCGGCTATAATTGTATTACTTGTGTTTACAAGAATAGGGATACCAATAGCGATACTAATGCTTATAGCTGCTTTGTATATGAGTAATAAGCGTTAATTACTAGAAGTATATAATCGTATAATAAAGCTTTAGAAAAAGGTGATATTAAAGCACCGTGTTGAAAATTAAAGATGATATGCAATTTAAAAAGATGGCTCATGCATTAAGCAGAGTCATCTTTCATTTTTTAATATAATTTTTAGTCCAAAGATTGAAGTACTATGTATATAAACTATTTATAGTCTATATAGCCTTTCTTTTTGCTCTGTAATAATAATAAAAAATGTATAGTATAAAAGCCAGTAAGTCCTAATATAACAAATATACTATCGAGATTGAATACAATTATTAAAAAACCATAGGAAATAAGATATATAGTATTTATAATAGCAAAGTTAAATTGTAAAGATAAAAATTCATCTGATTTTACAACCTTAATTTTTGATCTTCTACTATAGTAGTTGGGTTTGTTTTTACATAAAACAGAGTAGATTAAGTAGATTACTCCAATAAATACGGGTATTAGACCAAAAAAATTCATTTTAATCATTCCTTTCAGATTTACAATAAAAACAAGTTATTATATGTTTAATTATACCATAAATTACATTATTTTAAATATCGTCGTCTTAAATTTTACAACTAGTAAGCACTGAGATGAAATTAACTGGTTAATCATTTGATATCTTAATAGCAATCTATATACAAAGATAATTTAATTTTTAATAAGATGTTTATTATGCTTAAATAGTTACACACTATAAAAATATTTAAGGCTTAGAATTCATAATAAATTAAGTTGCAAATGAGAAATAGAAAAGTTTGCCCATATTATATTAAATATCCTATGAAAAATTATTTGCTTTATGTCGATTAGTATGATAAGATAAATCTTGCGAGTAAGCCAGACAATCGCTGCTGACGACAGTCAGGAGAGGAAAGTCCGAGCTCCGCAGGGCAGGGTGCTGGATAACGTCCAGTCGAGGCGACCCGAAGGAAAGTGCAACAGAGATATACCGCCAGAATTCTTTTTAGAATGAGTATGATATTTATATCATCTGGTAAGGGTGGAAAGGCGAGGTAAGAGCTCACCAGCGTGATGGCGACTTCACGGCTCTGTAAACCCCACCTGGAGCAAGATCGAATAGAGAGGCATTATGGGATTGCCCGTCCCGCCTCTGGGTGTATCGCTGGAGCCCATCGGCAACGTTGGGCCTAGATAGATGATTGTCAAATACAGAACTCGGCTTATAGACTTATCTCGCACATTGAAAACACTAGGTTTGACCTAAGTGTTTTTTTATTTGCGTTAAATTGTTATTATATGTAAAATAACACAGTGCTTTCTGAAAAAACCTTTAGTAGTAAAAAATAAGATGTTCAAACTTAGCATCTTATTTTAATTATATAAAGAATATGTTATAAGTAATGTTATTTTTACAAAATATGCTATAATAAGAAGAAAATTGGTTTATAAGTATAAGACAAATAGAAATTTGTGTGGGGGAAAACATGAAAGAATTAAGTACAGAACGATTAATAATAAGAAGATTTTCAGAAAATGATGGTGAAGATTTATATGAGTATTTTTCAAATCCAAAAGTGTTGGAATTTGAACCATATAAGCCCTTTACAAGAGATGAGGCGTATAAGGAAGCGAAAAGGCGTGAAGGTGATGAAAATTTTCTTGCTGTATGTTTGAAAAGTGGCAAATTGATAGGTAACCTATATTTTTCTAAAGGAGACTTCGAAACTTGGGAAGTTGGCTACGTCTTTAATGAAAGCTACTGGGGCAACGGATATGCTTCGGAAAGCCTACTTGCACTGATGAAATACGCTTTCTTAAGTTTAAACGTAAGAAGAATTATTGCAAACTGTGATCCTAAAAATATACCTTCTTGGAAGTTACTTGAGCGTGTTGGAATGAGAAGAGAGGGGAACTTGCTTCAGAATGTTTTTTTCTTTAAGGATGAAGAAGGTAACCCTATTTGGAAAGATACTTATGAGTATGGAATTCTTAAAACTGAATATAAATAATATATTTTAATGTTAGATATTATGAGCCATAGAGATTATGAGTTTAGAAAAATGAATATTATTTGAATTTAGGCTTAGTAAAGAGGTCCGTTGCATCAACGATTTTAAACAGTTAATGCGACGGACCTCTTATCATTTGTTAAATCGTGGTTAGGGTTTAATATCTGATATGCTTAGGACAATTTTGTCCATAGCTGTATTAACTAGGTTTAGCGCAATATATGCCTAATAATTATAACCAAGTTTCGTAAATTCCTGCAGCTTCTCTTATTCCTTGCAGAAATCCAGCCTTTGCTGATTCTGTAGAATAAGTTGGATCATAAGGATTTTTACCTATCGCTAAAATACTCTCATTATCCGGAATAATAAGAGAGATAGCTGCTCTTTTTTGTAAATTTTCAGCATCTTCTTTAACACTAGGAACCAATCCGTACTTATGTGGCATAGGAGCCAAAATTACCACTTTGTCATAAGAATCTGCTAAAAATGCATTGGTACTTGAAACCATCCCTCCATCAATCCAATATCTATCATTAAAGGTTACGATGGGCCATAGGCCTGGAACAGCTCCACTTGCATTCACTGCGTTTATAAGTGAAGCATCTGAATCTTTATCAAATACATGAAGCACTCCTGTTTCAGCATCTACCGCGGTGACTTTCAATTTTGATGGCCAAATGGTTGTAGTAAGTCTTGATTCTACAACTGCCTGACGCTCTTCTTTTGAAACTATTGAAGGATACTTTTTTGCGATGTCTCCAAACATCTTTCCAATCTTCATTTTATCATCTTTTCCATATATAAAAGCTTCAGTCCATAATTTCATAACTTCAGAGCTCACTGATACATTGACTTCCGATTCATTTAGAATGAACTGAGAAGCATAAAGTTTCTTCATATCATAGCCACTTGCCAGTGCAGTGCCAACAAATGAACCAGCAGAGGTTCCGATAATTACATCAGCATCTGATAAATCAATACCTTCCTGCAACAACCCCGTAATTATACCAATCTCCCAAGCTATGCCAGTTACACCTCCACCGCCTAATACCACTGCTTTTGTTTTTTTATTAGTATCTTGCATTATAATCCTCTCCACTTCCTATTATGTTGACTAATGAACTTGTCAAAATGTATTATAAACTATGAAGTAAGGTTTATAGTCAAGAGAAATTAGCGAGGTTTTTTATGAAAATAAATGAAGTATCAAAAAGAACAGGGTTATCAATTTCTACTATTAGATTTTACGAAAAACAAGATTTGATTCCTGAAAAATATGTTAGTAGAGAGTCAAACAATTATCGTAATTATTCTGAAGATATAATAGAGTACCTCATAATGATAAAAACAGTTCATTCTGTGGGCTTCTCTTTAGGAGAGATTAGAGAGATTCAAAAAAGCAATTCGGATTTAATTTCAATAGATACAAAGATTGAGCTTTTACATAAAAAGATAGAAGAAGTGAAAATCCAAAAAGAAAATCTAGATAAAACTGAAGCAATATTAAAAAAAATGCTTAAAAATAAGTTGAATTTTAAGAATCATACTGACTAAGTTTTTTCATAGAAGTCATGGTTAGATTATATATTAAAAAATTGAGAAATGATTCGCAAATAGATATAATTAATGCATGTACTAACTATCTTATTTATGATATGAAGAAAAGTATTAACGAAGGATGTGGAGAAATGAGCAACGGATCAATTTTACTTAAAAATATTACAGTTAAAGAATTTATTTTTGAAAACAGATATGCTTGTGCCCCTTTTGATATAGCAATGGCAACGGAGGATGGATTGATTACAGAGGAATTATTATCAATCTACGAAAAGCGCACGGGTCCATCTCTTATAGTTGTTGAACAGGCAGCTGTTGCACGTGCAGGACAGTATAGAGAGAAGCTTATATATGTTGATAGAGATGAATGTATCGAAGGATTAGCAAAACTTGCAGATATTATACATAAGAATAACCAAGTTGGGATTGTTCAGATAAATCATGCAGGAAGTGCTGCTAACGTTCAACTAACAGGAATGGAAGCTGTGGCTCCATCTGCTGTAATAAACCCTGCCTTCAAACGTACATTGCCAAAGGCTTTGACTATTGAAGAGATTCAGCAAATAAAAGAAGATTTTGTAAAGGCTGCACTAAGGGTTAAAAAGGCAGGTTTTGATGGTGTAGAAATACACAATTGTCATGGATTCCTACTGACTCAATTCTTGTCTCCAATAACTAATTTAAGAACTGATGAATACGGCGGAACTCTGGAGAATAGAAGTCGTCTTCTTTTAGAGATAACAACAGAGGTGAGAAAGGTCATAGGTGATGAGTTGCTATTGGTCGTTCGTCTTGGATTAGACGACCTTATTCCAGGAGGACTAACGCTTGAAGAAGGCTGTCAGGTAGCAGAAAAACTTGTTGAAGCGGGAATAGATATTCTTGATACCTCATCAGGTATGCTTCCACCGCTTGTATTAAAAGGACCAGCAATGCTAAGAGATATGATTAAAACTGTAAAGTCAAGAGTTACAGTTCCTGTTATTGGTGCTGGTGATTTAGAAGATATTGAAATAGCAGCGGATATGGTTGAAAAGGGTGAGGTTGATTTTATAGCTCTTGGAAGGCCCATATTGAAACAACCAAACTTTGTGGAAGGATTATTGGAAAAAATAAAGAGCGAAGTCTAATTGAAATAAATAAGGATTTTTCTTAACAGTTATAAGAAAAATCCTTATTTTAATGTTTCTTAGATTTATGACATTGCAACGAGCTAAAATTAGAGTAACTTAATTACCTCTTCTAACTCTTCAGATAAAACTTTTGCAAGCTCAAAATCAGTAGCTTTTAAAGCTAATTCTATTCTTATTTCAAGTGATTTTTTATTTTGTTCAATTTCTAAATAGTCTTTGCCGAAATGATTAGCATAAATCATTTTTTTAAATTTGCGCATATTCATTTTCCTAATAGTCTTATCTTCAATGATTAAAAGAGAATCCATACAGTTTACTATAGTATAGAAATCATGAGAAATCATGAGAATCGAACCATTATAGTTTTTTATGGCTTTTTCTAGGGCTATTTGTGAATAGGTATCTAAATGACTTGTTGGTTCATCAAGAAGCAACAGATTTGCGTCACTAGCAGAAAGTTTAGCCAATTGAAGCATATTTTTTTCGCCACCAGATAAAGTTCCTATCTTTCTATTAATCATTTCTTCTTCAAAACCATAGTCTAAAATATGTGATTTAATATCTTCATAAGTTTTAAAACCAGCATCATAGAACTCTTGAAGGATAGTATTAGAAGCATTTAGTGTCTTATTTTGGATTTGAGATAAATAAGCTACTTTAGCCTTTTCATTTAGTTCAATAGATTCATGATTATTTTCAAAGATTTCTTGAAGTAAAGTGGTTTTTCCTGTACCATTTGAACCGATAATTGCTACCTTTTCAGTAGCTTTAACCTCAAAGTTAACATTTTCTAGAAGTACATCATCAAAGGAAACACTATAATTATTAACTTTTAAAGCAATGTCTTCTTTGATTTTATTACCTGTAACTAAACCGATATCCACTTCCTTAATATCTACAAATGGTGCTTTAATCCTACGTTTTTCTAATCTTTCTTGAATTTTAACTCTGGCATTTAGAGTTCTCCCTCTAAAAGCTTCAGCGTTCTCAGTAGCAATAATTCTTAGTTTATTTATTAATATCTCGTTTCTTTCAATTTCTTCAGTATCAGCAGCCGCTAGTTCTTGTAATTCAATT
Organism: Clostridium yunnanense; assembly: GCF_016595795.1. GTDB lineage: Bacteria > Bacillota > Clostridia > Clostridiales > Clostridiaceae > Clostridium_AR > Clostridium_AR yunnanense. Next base: position 33,987 of record NZ_JAENHN010000053.1, on the reverse strand, counting down.
TTAGTTTGAAGTAATGAGAAGTTATAATCAATATAGCTTCCATCAAACTCTTGTAGCTCCATGTTCTCAAGGTGAATAATTTTGTTGAAACAATGATTCAATAGATATCTATTGTGTGTGATAATCAACATTGTTCCTTTGTGTGAATTAATTAAATCTTTAAGAGAATTAAGGTTTCCAAAGTCTAAAAATACATCTGGTTCATCCATAATAATTAAGTCAGGACTATTTATCATTGCTTTTATTACTTGGATAAGCTTGAATTCTCCGCCACTAAGTTCAGATATCATTAAATCTTTATAACTTAGTAAATTTGCAAGATTTAGATTTTTATTAATAGTCTCTTCAAAATAATCCCCATCAATTGCATTAAATGCATCTAGAGCTTGTTGATATTTTTCTAGTAGAGTATCAATATCGGAAGATGTTTCCATTTCAGTACAAATAGACGTTATTTCATTTTGTAGTTTAATAAAATTTTCTCCTATGTATTCGAAAACTGTAATATCTTTTGTTTTGTCTAGCTCCGAGAATTGACTTACATAGCCAATTCTACAATTTGGATACAGCTCTAACGTACCGTCGAACATATATTTTTCTGGATCCATAATTATATCTATCAGTGTACTTTTCCCACTGCCATTTGTTCCTATAAAAGCACAATGTTGACCGTATTCTAATGTAAATGAAATGTTTTTGTATAGATCCTTCTCAGGAAATGAGTAGGATAAGTTATCAATTTTAAGCATAGTAGACCTCTCTTTATAATTAAAAAAGAGCCTATAAAAATAAGCGCTTTAATATAGTCTTTAGTAATTGAAATTTTACATTTGATTTCTATGTAATAGATGCATTTTACTAAGTTTAATATTGAAAGCATAACATCTTTTTCGACTAAGTTCAATAATTTCTAGGGTTTCAACCTCAATTATTAATTTATACACGCCCCAAAATCCTCAGATGCTAGGATTTTCTAACAAGTATAAATTCAAATTTCTCACAGTAAACCTGATAAAGAATTTTCAATAACAATGTTTACATATATAAACTATCTTATTATATGTTACAATGTATTGATTGCTATTTAGGAAAAGGAGGATTCAAATGCAAAATTATAAGATGATGATAGCCTATGACGGTAGAAAATATATAGGGTATAATAAATCCAAAGATAACGCGGAAAAGAGTATTGAAGGTAAGTTAGAGTTGATATTATCAAAGCTCTATGAACAAGAGATAGAGGTTATTGGTGCGGTTAATACTGATGCTGGGGTGCATGCTAAAGGGCAAATCGTTAATTTCATAGCACCAGATAATAAATTAAGTGAAAGAGAAATTTTTGAGTATTTCGAAAAATATTTAACTGATGATATTATTATATTATCAGTAGAAAAAGTTGATGAAAGATTTCATAGTAGATATTTAATGAAAAGTGCAACTTACGAATATAGATTATGGAAGAAAGATGCTCCTAATCGTCCTTTGTTTGAAAGACATTATGTTAACTTACTGAATCAAACAATAAATGTAGCTAAAAGTAGAGAAGCTGCAAAGTACCTTGTAGGTGAACATGATTTCTTAGCTTTTACTACTAATAAGAAAGCAAAAAAATCAATTAAAAAGATACTTTCTCTTGACGTAAAAGAAACTACAAATGAAATTATTATTACTATGACAGCAAATGGATTTTTATTAAATATGGAAAGATTAATAGTAGGTACATTAATCCAAGTGGGAATTGGTCAGTTACCTATGAGTGCAATTGATAAAGCTTTTAAGTCTAGGGATATGAATGATGTAGGTCATAAAGCTAGTGCAGATGCGCTTTGTTTATTAAGTGTTCAATATTAGTACATATATTTTTTAAAAGTCTATGTTATGAATGTTCCACTTCATTATAAAACTTATATTTTCCAAAACTCCTCTAAGAACCCAGGGGAGTTTTGAAGATATTTCTTTTCATTTTTTGTTATGCCAAGTTTGATACCTGTTATGCTTATAGGAACCTTGTCCTAATCGGTATTGATGAAGGTTAAGGATAATGTGTATTCTATAATTTTTTATCATTTCTTTAAATTCGATTTTACTGCTAAGAGATACTAGACATTTATACTTCTTCCAATTTATTTTTATATAAACTTTTATACGCATTAAGGCTATAAGTATAGGAATATCAAGCATGTAAAAATCAATTATAAATCTCTGAAACCAGCATGAATACTATATATTTATATAATTTTATAATTATATAAATATAAAATTTTTTAATCATATGAATTTTTAATTATATCTTTATATGAAGGTTTAATTTAAAATTTATATAAATAAGCCCTAAAATTAAGATATTTAGAGCCTCAATTTTACCATGAACAATAAAAATAATAGAACAGGTAATCCTATAGCAGATAGTATTGTGATTACAGTATTTACTTTTTTCGCATCTCTTAATATAAATAATAAAAGTTTATAACCTAAGATACCAATGAATCCACCCAAACAATTTAGAATTATATCATCAATATCTGATGCGCCAATACCTAAAATTCCTTGAATGATTTCAACAAGTAAGCTTACGATGAATATAAACAACAGATTGTTAATTACTTTTTTATCTTTTTTAAGTAAAGGTAGATATACACCAAGAGGAATAAAAATAACGATATTGCCAACCACATTACTAAAAGCAAATCTTTTTAAATTCTCAGTGCCGCCTGATATATATTCCGTTATACTATGAAAAGGAATGAGATTGATTGATCCAAGTGAAGTACTTTGACTATTAAAAGGGTCCGAAAGTGAGACTCTTGATAGGATCAATAACTTAATTAAAAAAAGTATGTAACAAATGAAAACACCATATAAAAACAATGTTTTAATTTTCTCTCGTTTATTCATAATTCCTCCATATTTCATTACTTTTATAAATTTTAAAACCAGAAGTGTAAAAACTTATTTAGAAGCAAAATAATTAAAAGTAAAAAAACTAGTATCAAAATAGTGCAGCAAACTATAAGAAGAATTTTATCTAAAATTTTCGATATTTTAGGGCTTTTAAAGCTTATGAGTTTTAGTATTACATATAATACAGAAACGAATCCAATTACAATTAACGGATATAAAAAAGCATATAAAAACGATTGATGAAAGAAAAAGGTTCCTATTAAGCCTCTTCCTAAACAAATGACAATTATTGAATATAAGAGGGCTTTTCCCCCTTTTGCTCTAAAATAGCGTTGTAAAATATCTTCTCTATAACTTGAAATAAGATCTTCTGTTTTATTTGTTTTTTCTTGTTTACTATCTGGGTTAATATCATCGTTAGCTTCTTTTATAGTCATTCTACCTTTTCTCCTTATAAAAAAACATTTTTCAGTCTACGTATTACAAAATAATTTAACTAGCTTTATTTAATGCCTGCGGATTTGGCTTAATTCCTTTAAATAACAGGATTATTATACCATACTTTTATGCAAGCCATAGTCGCTTTAAGAGTATAAAGTAATGAAAAAACAATGTATTATGAAGTCTTTTCACATTGTGCAATAATTGTTGGAAAATAGACTATATTTGAGTATATAGAATAATAAATTTATGGTTAACCAGTATACTCTTTAAGCTCTTCGATATTGAATAAGTGATTTTTAGCTTATACATTGATATTGGATGGGTTTAAAGATTTGAGATCAAAAGAAATACGTAAATAAATATAACTATGAAGTGGTATATCTGTTCAGAAGAAGATATACCACCTGTACGTATTAAAAATATATTAGAAACTGTTTTAACTATTAATGATAGTTTACTAAATTTATATATTTTATTTAGAAATGGCCTATGTATATATATTTTTCCTACGATAATTATAATAGAAACACTCAACTGAATATCCAGGGAAGGAGTTTTCATGTATGGCTGATGAAAAGAAAGTAGAACGAATCATTTCAGTATCTAAAGTCCGTGTCATACAGAAAGATTATAAGTTTAGGAATCTTCTCTCTAAAAAGAAGAAACAGTGGCATAACAAGGATGGTAAAGCTGCTGAAGATAAAGATGAAGAGGACTATATGGCTCATAAGAGTTATGTAGAAGAAGTTAAAACAGTGTTAATGTATGGTGATGTTGGGCACGGTTTGATATTAGATAAAAAAGTTTAGTAGTAAAGGAGTAGCTATCTTAAATAAGGTGAGAAAAGTGCTATGATGTGACAATTGGTTTCTGTATTGAACAGAAACCAATTTTTCTGAATAAAGGCTTTTGTAGTTAATATAGAAAAAATTTAGAGAGTATGTATTTTAGTTTATTTATGATGTGTTTTTGGTAAAATATGAGACTCGCCACGGTAAAACGTGGTGAGTCTCTGTGTTTCAAAAGGTATATGATAAAAAGTGCTACATTGCAGCAACAAATTTTATTTGATAAAAAAATTTAATATAAATGATAATATACTAGCTTACTACAAATTGGACAATAATTGGAGTACCAGCATCTAATGCATCGCCGCCAGGAATAGTTATGGCAGTAATAGTTACAGAAGAGGTATCAGCTGTTTGAAGTATTCCATTGATGAACAGATTGTAGTAGCTGAATGCGCCTGGAAATGCTGTAGCTGCAGTGCCAGCATCATTTGTAAAAGCTGTGGCAGCAATTGCAAATGTTGCTCCTGTTCCTGTACCAGCACCAATTGTAGAAGCGAATCTTCTGCTGTTTTGATATGGTGTTGTTATTGGCATTTTTTCGCCCCCTTTCTTTATCAGTATATTCATTAGTCACTAATTAGTTACTAATTAGTTACTAATGAAAGAAAAATATTTACACAATTAATTAAGAAACTGAAGAAGAAAATTGAATAATTTCAACAATTAATGGGGTACCTTCGTAAATTGTAGAGCCTTCTGTATTCAAAGTCAATGCATTTGAAGTTATGCTGTATATTTGTCCCATTTGTAATATTCCGTTTATGAATAAGTTAGTATAGCTGTTAAGGCCAAGCGCTGAAAAAGATGAAATAGAATTCCCAAAATCATCTTTGAAGGAGGTAGCCGGAATGTTTATTGGGTCTGATGAAGATAAATCTGATTCTGCAATATAATAATATCTATTGGCTGAAGGGAGAATGGCTATTTCTGGGGGTGGCCCAGTAGGACCAGTAGCACCAGTGACTCCAGTAGGGCCGGTAGCACCAGTAGGACCAGTGGCTCCAGTATCCCCAGTAGGGCCAGTAGCACCAGTGACTCCAGTATCCCCGGTAGGGCCGGTAGCACCAGTGACTCCAGTATCCCCGGTAGGGCCGGTAGCACCAGTGACTCCAGTAGCACCAGTAGGACCGGTAGCACCAGTATCCCCAGTAGGGCCAGTAGCACCAGTGACTCCAGTATCCCCAGTAGGGCCAGTAGCACCAGTGACTCCAGTATCCCCAGTAGGGCCAGTAGCACCAGTGACTCCAGTATCCCCGGTAGGGCCGGTAGCACCAGTGACTCCAGTATCCCCGGTAGGGCCGGTAGCACCAGTGACTCCAGTATCCCCGGTAGGGCCGGTAGCACCAGTGACTCCAGTATCCCCAGTAGGACCGGTAGCACCAGTAGCACCAGTAGGACCGGTAGCACCAGTGACTCCAGTATCCCCAGTAGGACCGGTAGCACCAGTGGCTCCAGTATCCCCAGTAGGGCCGGTAGCACCAGTGACTCCAGTATCCCCGGTAGGGCCGGTAGCACCAGTGGCTCCAGTATCCCCAGTGGCTCCAGTATCCCCAGTAGGGCCAGTAGCACCAGTGACTCCAGTATCCCCAGTAGGACCAGTTACACCAGTGGCTCCGGTTGCACCAGTAGCGCCAGTAACTCCTCCAGAACTTGATGATATATAGTTAACAATTAACTTTGGAGCTAAGGTCTTAATAGAAAAATTACTGCTATAAAAACCTAATAATCCACTCAAGATCTCTTCACTAATTAATTCAAGTCCATAATTTATGAAATTACCATTTATCCATCCTATAACTAATTCTGTAACATCAATATCAATATAATTATTTAATGAATCATTTGAAACATAATAACTGATGGATGTTTTGGAAATTCTTGGTTGAGTGCAGTAGGTAACTGTATCGGCACTAAAACTATCAGTAACTCTATAGATATTAACCTTTTGAACTCTAAATCCATCTTTTCTGTAGACATAGAGTCGAAGATATGCAGTTGTTAATATATCTCCAGCTGGTATCTGTGGAGTATTGAAGATTAGTAAACTTCTATAGATATGCTTAGTATAGATAGATTTACCAACCAATAAAGCACCAACATTTCCAAAGTTAGTATTAGGATGTGAATTGGTAATAAAAGTATCCCCGGTTGGTATTTGTTCGATCACCGGCATTTTAAATCATCCTCTCAAAAGATTAATATATATTAAATTTTATATTATACAATCAAATAATTATAAAATCTCTCTATTGTATGATATGTGGAACTTGCTAGTTTTGTTCAAATTTCTAAACGATTTTAAAATTATTTAGAATAATAGTTGTTTTATATGGATTAACATAGGTGATAAAATGATTTTTAATAGCTTAAGGATCGTTGGAAATCTAATTTTATTTATAAATTTAATACTCGGGAACCTTTATGACTTATAAAATATCTATCATATGTATGGAGGTGATGAACTTGGAATTAAAAAGTAGTACTACTTTAAACTCAAAAATAGAAGTAATTAATTCTAAGATACTTGATAAGGATACTTTTGTATATCTCATACAAGAAAATAAGGTGCCCTTATATAGGTTATCAAAAAGCATATTGAAAAATGAGGCAGATGTTCAAGATGCTATAAGCGAGGCCATAATTAAAGCATATTCAAATAGACATAAACTAAAAAAAGTGGACAGCTTTAAGCTTTGGGTTATGAAAATACTTGTTAATGAATGTTATAGCATAATAAAGAAACATAAGAAGGTTGAACTTATAGAAGACTTTACTGCTTATGAAGGGACATATGAAGATAAGGCTGAGGATAGTCTTATGGTTTATGTTAATCAATTACAGGATGAGTTTAAGAGTGTAATTATTCTGTTCTACTATGATGATATAAGTATAAAGGATATAAGTGAGATTTTAAACATTTCTATTGGGACTGTGAAATCTAGATTAAGTAGGGCAAAAGGAAAACTTAAGACTATGATGGAGAATAGTTAAAGGAGTGATAGTTATGAATAAATTAGATGATTTTGATATGTTGCTAAAGAAAAAGGCAAAAGAAGATACATGTTATATATCAGGGAAGTTAGATGCAAGCATTAATGATACCCTTGATAATTTAGTTGATAATAGAAGATATAAGAGACCTATAACAAAAGTAGCTATGATAGCTGCCTTAGTAGCTACCATTTCTGGAACTACTGTTTTTGCAAGCACAAATCCAGTAATTAGAAATATGGTGGGAGGAATAGTAGCTTATTTTGATAGCTCAAAAGATACAAAGTACATTAGTGATAAAAGTAGTTTTGAAAAATTTAATAAGGCAGTAGGGGTTTCCTCTGTAGACAAAGACATAAAGTTTACGGTAAATAATATAGCGACGGACGATAATTTTATTAATGTTTTCTATACTATAGAAAGTAAAAATGACATAAAAATGTTTACTACTGAGCAAGAAGCTAAGCTTTTTGGCGCTCTTTTATACACACCTTTTATAAATGTTAATATAAATGGTAAAGAGATAAAATGTTCTAACAATAATAATATGGATGCTTATTTTCAAGGCGATAAGGGCTTAAAAGGAATGTGGAGAGTTAATGTATCTCAAATAGACTTGCCTAATAAGTTTAATCTTGAAATATCAACAGATGAGATCTTTAGAACAAAAGGAAAATGGGAAGTTGCAACCAGTGTAGACAAATCTGATATCTCTATTGAAACAAAAACAGTAAAGCCAAATATACAGAAAGTTATTGATTTAGGAGACTATAAACCAAATATTACAATAGATAAAGTATCTATTTCACCTTTTGGAAATCAAATAGTTATAAGCGAAAGAACCTCAGGTGACAGATTATTTGATACATTTGCCATCTTTGACGATAAGGATAATAATTTAGACGTATTAAACACTGATATGATAGGAAGTATAAATGGTAAAGCAACAAATTCCTTTGAATTCGTAAAAGGAAATGTTGATACGAAATATATAACCTTAATTCCTATAAAGTTTACTGAAAAAGAAGCAGATGCTACTATTGAGAAGGTAGATATACAAAAGGTTCCTATATCATTTAAAACAAATAACGCTGGAAGTAGAGTTGTTGATAAGATTGAGTTTGTTAAGAACGTAATAAGGATTAATTACCATAATGAAGGGGTTCAAATGTGGGACCCGGGATTCTATTTATATGATAGTAAAGGAAACGAGGTTGACCTTGGGCAAAATGGATATACTACAGCAGTTGATAGAAAAACTGGAGAGTTCACTCAGACCTTAACTTTCGAAAATAAAAACGTGGATTTTTCGAAAATATCAAAGATTGGAACCTTTACTGAAAAGCAAGATATAGACTTACTTAAAGATCAAGCTATAAAAATTGATTTAAAATAATTATGAAAGCCGCTATATACATCTTAGTATATAGTGGCTTTTATGTGATTAACGGTAGATGGTAGCATAAATCTAAAAATATAGCTGTGATTAGAACATATGATATATGGAAGCCGGTTATATTTATTGGTTTTGATTTTACTAATAAAACAAACTCTTTATATTGTTCTTAGATTATTAAGGTATTAACTTGATACTGAACTTACTTTATGTTAATTTATTAAAGGCGACATAACTTAATTTTAATTTAGAGTTTCTTTATTACTATTGATAAAATTAATTCATAGAAAGTAGGTTTACACTTATGAAACTTGGCTACATTACCGCTATACTTTCAGCCATTTTATTTGGACTTGCAGGAGTTCTTATTAAGCTTATATTTTCTTTTAATATAGACTCAATTGATCTCATTATCTTACAATATACATTTGTTGTGATTTTACTGTTTGTCCCACTATCAATATATAACATTAAAATATTAAAAGTAGGGAGGACAGATTTTTTAAGGCTTATGGTACTCGGTGTATTAGGGGATTGCTTTATGACAGTGTTTTATTATAAGTCATTTTACTATCTGCCTGTAGGGATAGCTACAGTACTTTTGTATACATCACCAATTTTTATTTATTTATATTCGGTATTTTTTGAAAAGAATAAGTTTACTATTAAGAGCTTTATTTTACTTATTGCCATTTTTATTGGCTGTACAATGGTTATTGGAATTTTACCTTTTTCATATTCAACTACAGGTATAGTTTATGGTATTTTAGCAGCGGCATGTTTTGGATTTATGAATGTGTACTCCTCTAAAAAACTTAAGGATATTAATTCAATAAGTTTAACATTTTATTCTATGCTATTTTCTTTGATTTTTCTTTGTATATATAGATTGCCTACTAAGGGCTTAGAGTTAAATCTGCCGATAAAGGCTTATATTTATATAATGATATTGTCTTTGTTATGTGCTTTTTTACCGCTCATGTTATTTTATTACTCTATAAAACTTATTGGATCTTTTAATACCTCTGTCATTGGTAACTTAGAAGTGCCTACGGCCATCGTATCCGGTTTTCTTATATTCAAGGAGGAAATAGGAGTGGTTCAATTAATTGGTACCATAATAATATTACTAGGTGTATACAATATAGAAAAGCAAAGTGCAATTGAATAGGTGTATATCATATTAATATATTGAAGAGTTAATTAAGAACTGGGATTTAATATGACTATTATTTGAAATTATTAACTTAATATATATTTTGAAGTGTTTTATAAATTTAATAGGTGTTTAATAAAGATAATATATAAGAGGGATTATTTTTTATAGTAATTTAGTTTTAATGTATTGACATTAGTTTCCTACTGTGGTAATTTTAATATAACCTAAGATTTAAAAGCTATGATGAGAGATAGTAGATATAAGCTGTAGTTACAGAGAGAAGAGGTAGGTGGAAATCTTCACGAAAGCTATATTGAAGCAGTCTCTGAGCTGTGAACCGAAAAGAGAGATCTTAGTAGGCTTCTTCGGATTTTCTACCGTTAAAAGGAAACTAGTATCAGGTTGCACTTTGAGCACCTCGTACTTGCAGAGTGCAGAGTTAATCTCTGAATTTAGGTGGTAACACGGATTGTATAGTTCGCCCTAGGCTGAAAGTTTATTCAGCTTAGGGCTTTTTTGATTTCTAAAAGTAAAGGAGAGTTAAAATGAAAGCAAATGAATTGAGAAAAATGTATGTAGAGTTTTTTGAAAAAAGAGGTCATAAAGAGATAGGTTCAGCGTCATTACTTCCTGAAAATGACCCAACGGTACTGTTTACTACAGCTGGTATGCATCCACTGGTTCCGTATCTTTTAGGAGAAAAGCACCCTGAAGGAAAGCGTTTAGTGGATGTTCAAAAGTGTATACGAACGGGGGATATTGATGAAGTAGGGGATGATACACATCTAACGTTCTTTGAGATGTTAGGAAATTGGTCTCTCGGAGATTATTTCAAAGAAGAGTCCATTACGATGAGTTATATATTTCTTACAGAGTATTTAAATATACCAGTGGAAAGACTTGCAGTTACCGTATTTGAGGGGGATTCTGTAGTAGCAAGGGATAATGAAGCTGCAGAGCTGTGGATGAGAAATGGGCTTAAGAAAGAGCAAATCTATTTTTATGGTAGAAGTGAGAATTGGTGGGGACCAGCAGGAAAAACTGGACCATGTGGACCTGATACAGAAATCTTCTATGATATGGGTAAAGAAAAGTGTGGAGAAGATTGTGGGCCTGCTTGTAGTTGTGGAAAGTATGTAGAGATTTGGAATAATGTTTTCATGGAGTACAATAAGAATGAGGATGGAACATATTCTGAACTTTTACAGAAGAATGTAGATACTGGAATGGGATTAGAACGTATATTAACGGTTATTAATAATTTTAAGAATGTGTATGAAACCGACTTGTTTCAACCAATTATAAATAAGATAGAAGATATTACAGATACTAAATATACAGAAGAGAATAAAGAGATTTATAGAATAATCAGTGATCATATGAGGGCTGCAACCTTTATTTTAGGAGATTTCAAAAGGATTGTACCATCGAATTCAGAGCAGGGATATATTTTAAGAAGAATTATAAGACGTACTATTAGGCTCGTTAAAAAACTTGGTGTAAATAGAAATATCGTTTGTGATATTGCAGAAGTAGTCGTTGAGAATTATGGTGAAACATATTCAGAACTGTTCACAAATAAAGCTTTTATTTTAGAACAACTTGAAAAGGAGTATTTATTATTCTCAAAAACTCTCGATAGCGGATTAAAGATGGCTGAGAAATATTTCTCTAAATTAGAAGAGGGCAATAGATTAAGTGGAGATTTAGCTTTCAAATTATATGATACCTTTGGATTTCCAATCGAATTTACTGTTGAACTTGCTTCAGAACGAAAGATAAATGTAGATATGCCTGCATTTGAACAAAAGTTTAAGGAGCATCAAGAAAAGTCTAGAAAAGGTGCAGCTGAAAAGTTCAAAGGAGGACTTGCAGATAATAGTGAGAGGACAACTAAACTTCATACAGCTACGCATCTGCTAAATGCTGCACTTCGAAAAGTACTTGGAGACAGTGTATACCAAAGAGGAAGCAATATTAACTCAGAAAGGCTGAGGTTTGATTTTTCTTTTGATAGAAAGATGACCAAGGAAGAGTTAGAGCAGGTAGAAAAAATAGTGAATGAGGCTATAGAAAAAGGAATAGATGTTATGTGCACTGAACAAACCGTAGAACAAGCAAAGTCAGATGGAGCTATTGGAGTTTTTGAGAGTAAGTATGGCGAGATTGTAAAGGTATATACCATTCCTGGATACTCCAAAGAAATATGTGGAGGGCCACATGCTTCAAACACAGCAGAGCTTAAGAGCTTCAAGATATTGAAGGAAGAAAGCTCATCTTCAGGAGTAAGAAGAATTAAAGCTACGATTGGATAGTGAAAGCTTGCTTGGTTTAAAAAGTGAGGTGTTTAAAAATTGCTAATGAAATCACATTAGCAATTTTTTTTGTTGTGACAGCTAAGTTTATTCTTGAATATGGATAAGAAAATAAATCTTGCAAGAGGTTGTATGTAAAATAACTGCTATATTAAAAAAAGCCAAGCAAATAAGTGGTCAAGAGTTTTGAAAATACTGTAGGATTAAAAAGAGGTATTAAAAAGTTATTGATTTCAAAGAAATATATGCAACTATTTTCATGGTTGCTTTGTCTAATATGTGTAAGGAAAATTCAGTATGCGCATATTGATATAGCTCTTCACGGGAGGAATTTATGGAGAAATTGACATTAAAAGCACAAAATGGTAATAGTGAGGCTTTTATTGAAGCCATCAATTGCATCTTGCCCCAGCTTTATAAAATAGCTAAGACTAGGCTTGATTCTGAGGATGATATAGGGGATGCTGTTCAAGAGACAATTATCAGTGCCTTTGAGAATATAGGTGATTTAAAGAACGTGGAGTTTTTTAAAACTTGGGTAGTAAGGATATTGATAAATAAATGTAATGACATCTATAAAAAAGGTAACAAGGTAGTTTACTTAGAAACTCTTGATAATTCTGCAGAAATTAATTCTTTGAGTAATGAAGCAGCTATAGATAAGATAGATATTGAAGAGGCAATTAATCATTTATCAAAGGATTATAAAACTACACTTAACTTGTATTATGTAAGCGGATTTACAACTAAAGAAATAGGACAAATTCTTAATCAAAGTGAGGGAACTATTAAATCTAGACTTTCTAGAGCTAGAAATATATTGAAAAATCATTTGATAAATTATAGGGAGGTTGAGTAAAATGGATAACTTCTTAGATAATCAAATAAAAATAATACTAAATGAAGATGAAAACATTCCAGAAGGAGTGATGAATAAAATTAATACTTCTTTTGAAATCATAAGACAAAAGGAAAGAGAAGCTAAAGCAAAGAAAAATAGATTAAGGAAAAGATTTTCAGCAGTTGCGGCAGTTCTTTTACTTGTTGTGGGGATATCTTCCTATAAGCCAGTTTTTGCTGCAGTCAAAGAGTTTTTATTTGGATATGGTGACAAAGGAGTTCAAAGAGCTGTTGATAATAACTATATGCAAAAGCTTTCAAATATTTTCTCTGAATCAAGCGCTATTAGGATAGAAGCTACAGATATAGTTGTTGATTCAAATAAACTAGCCATTAACTTAAAGTTAAACTTTAAGGATGCTAGTGTTATAAAAGACAAGGATAATATAATGGTTACTTTGGCTTTAAAAGATGAAAATGGTAAATCTATATTGAAAAATATGGGAGGAACTGAAAATTCAGACTTAAGTAAAAAAGATTCCGGAGAAACTACGGTTTCTATAGTGTTGGATTCAATAGAAGGAAATATTCCTAAAAGTAAGAATTTACATATAGAGATTAGTACTATATGCTTAGGAAAATATAATGGAACGGAGAAGAGAATTAACGGGAGCTGGCAATTAAATATACCAGTGGAAACAAAATTTATAGATGTAAAAACTATCAAATATAAACCGATAGATAACAATAATAAATTAGAGGTTATAAGCGCAGAAGCTTTTCCTACAGGAATGGTAGTTAAATTCAGAGCCAAAAATAATGGACAGGAACATATAGTAAATAGAGCGAAACTAATTGGAAGTAACGATAAAGAGTATACAATATCTGGTTCGACTTCAATGGAGAACCAGCCAGATGGTAAGGTTCTTGTAAATACGAAATTTGATGCAACTTCTTTTGATGATTTAGATGAGCTAAAACTTAAGGTAGAGAGTATAGATGGTAAGGATGAGTTTGTTACTTTAAAAAAAGCGAAATAAGATTGCTACTATACAGGAAGTTTTTATATGTAACTTAGTGATTAAAGTAATGCAACTGAATGAGGCTGTGAAAAATAATAGCTTTTCCACAGCTTCCTAAAATATAAATATTTTGAAGTTTGAGGAGATTTCTTAAAAATAAGGTGTTCATAAGGACACCTTATTTTTTTTCACTTTCTTCACTTGACCAAGTCAGCTCTTGAAAATCTCTAAGAAAACGGATAAGAAACTGTAACTCGTCATCATCATATTTTTTTAAGAAGTTGTTGATTGCTGAATCCATTTGTTTATGTAAAGCATCATGTAACTCAAAAAGTTCTTTACCTAGAGGAGTTATATGAAAAATGCTCTCCTTTTTATTGTTAGGTAGAGGCTTTTTAACAATAAGTTTTTTTGAAATAAGTTTCTTTATAGTCTTGGAGACTGTGCCCTTAGGAATTGCAGTTTCTTTAGAAATAGTTATGCTATTCACTGGCTCAAATCGTCCTATTGCATCTAATACATGCAGTCCTATAACTGAAATTTCTTGGAGAATTTCAAGCTTTACTGGACTGTTACAATGTTCTAACAACCATTTTTTTTCGTCATCTTCTTCTGAAGCATGTCTTGCTACTGTGCTTGAAAACTGTCTTGTTACTTCTTTTATAAGAACTTCTTTATTTTCATTGTTATTTGAGTATTTATTATTATCAGAGAAGTTAGTCATGTTTAAATCCTCCTTAATAGTTTTAAAAATAGATTAGGGGTCTAACTGACACAGTCTTATATTTTTTATGTAAATTCAGTAATTAAAAAATACAGTAATAGTATAACATAAAATATAGTTTCTTAGAAACTATATTGACAAGGATAAAGCAGATTGATATTATTGTTTCGAGGAAACTATTTTTAAAGCTGACATGCTAATGAAAGGAATAATTTTTATGAATACAATAATTTACTACTTCACAGGTACAGGCAACAGTTTGAAGGTTTCAAAAGATTTATCACAACACCTCGATAACACTGAATTAATACAAATCAGACAAGAATGGCTATCACAGAAGTTATTTACGGATGCAGATAATATTGGGTTTGTAGTACCTACGATTTTTAGTGGAATACCTAAATTAGTAGATCAATTTATAAAACAGTTAGATATTAGAAAAAAATCACCATATATATTTGTTATTTCTAATCATGGAGATCCTAAGGGTATTGGAATTGTGTTTGAACAAATTCAAAAGCTCATAGCAGAAAAAGGACATTCTTTAGCTGCATGTTTTGATATAAGAATGCCTCATAACGTGCCTGAAAAAGATCATTTGACAACTAATGATGAGAAAAAACGACTTTTTCAAGAAGAGACTATTAGAATTCCTATTATTGCAGAAAGTATTAGAAAAGCAGAATTAATTCCACATAAACATAAAAAAATTAAAAATATTTTTGAACGTATGATTTATAATGGTGCTTATAAATCTACTGGTTCTTTAGATAAAGGTTTTTATGCTAATGAAAGATGTATCAATTGTGCAACCTGTAGTAGGATTTGTCCAGCACAGAACATTGGGATGAAGGATGGAAGGCCAAAATGGAAACAAGATAATTGCCAACTTTGTTTTGGATGTTTACAATGGTGTCCTAAAGAAGCTATCCAGTATAATAAGAGAACTATAGGAATAGAACGTTACCATCATCCGCAAATAAAAGCAAAGGAATTGTTTTATAAAAAGTTTGAATAAATTAATTGATATTATGAAGGTTGACATAATAGCAAAATATTGTTATCGTAATTGGAGGGTAATATTTTGTAAAATTTTAACAAAACTCATTTAAATAGGGATAAGTAAATTTCTGTGTTATATGAGTATAGTAAGTGAGGAGAGAACTGATATGAATAAAAGTATTATAAAAACAAAGGCAATTATTTCTGTTCTAATTTGCATGATGATCTTTACTGTTTATGGATGTAGCGCAAAAACTTCAAAAGATAACACTTCGTCTAATAATAGTACAAGCCAGAATGATAAGACGGCAGAAACGAAAGCTGATAATACAACTGATACTGCAACTGATACTAAAAAGGACAATGCAACAGACACTAAAGTAAATAATACAACTGACAATAAAGTAAATGCACCAACAACCCCTAAAGTAAATACTACAACTGGAACTAGTGATGCAGAAGATTTAATTAAGGTGCCAGATAAGATTGTATACTATAATAAAGGAAAACAAACAGTTATAGATAAAAAGAACAAGAAGTTTGATAAGATAGTAAAGCTAGTAAAAGCAAGAATTACAAGCGCAAATGATATTTATAAAACTGCTATAAGCAGTAGAGATATAGAAAAACAGGAAAAAAGCAATAATGTTGTAGAATTTATATATACAAATAAGATAACTATGAACTGGAAGTATGGAAAAGATAATAAGTCTGATCTTAAATTAGTATACAACACTATAGTATTTCCGTTAGACGGTCAATATAGCAAGATGGCTATTTTTACGCCTACTTCAGCTGGCCCTATAGGACCTTTGAAGGATCCAAAAGAATTATTAAATTATATTAAAAGTTAGAAAAGTTCTTTAAGAATGGGAAGTTTTAATATATTTTACTCATATGCATCTGCAAAGATAGATAAGAAAAAGCCGCTAAAGTTACACTCTTTAGCGGCTTTCACACTGCAATTTATATAAGAATCAATCATAGAATTACTTTTTAGCTTTAGAAGCTTCATTATGAATTTTAAAATAGAGATTGTTATCATCAGTATCTTTGTCACTAGATATACTTTGAACATAACTCTTAAAGAAATCTTCCGAGGAATTAGTCAAGATTTTAAATCCTTCAGAGTTTATAACATCATTAGAATTCAAATTTTCAGTTCCTGCAAAATATCTTAGATTTAAGGTTTTCATAGTTTCAGACATTAATCTTATCTCGGCATCTGAGTAGTTATCTGTTACAGTAAAGTGTTTAGAAATCATATTATAAGCAAAGTTTCCAAAATAATCTTCTGAGTACTTATCAAAGTTATTAAGCTTGTCATCTTTTATTCCGTTATCCTTTGTCCATTGTGCTACATTTACTTTAGCAGTACTATATGTAAAACTTTCATCTTTAGATGAATATTTAAGAATTCCATATTGGTGGGGGTATGCAGCCAAGGAGTTTGTAGCAATATCATAAAGCTCTGGATTGTCCTTATTGTCAGAAGCTATGTCTTGGATGTGAATATGACCGCTTAAAACTAAATCTAATTTATTTTCCTTAAATATCTTAAGAGCTTCCTCATTGTTATCTAAAGTAAAGCCTTTACGTACCACATCGCTGTGATCTAGTATATTATGGTGCATTACCGTTATTATTGTTGCACCTTTTTCTTTAGCCAATTCACTACATTTTTTTATCCAGTTTAAGGTTTTATGAGTGAGCTCGCCACCTAACTGTGGAGCACCTATACTGATATTGCTCTTATATTTATTAGTATCGAGCATTAAAAGCCATACATCTTCAGTTGGTGTAGCAAGATAACTTAATGTATCCTCATCTCTTGATATTGCTTCACTATATCCAAAATTGGAATAGATTTTGCTGAAATCTTTATCAGTTATATTGTCAGTGACAAATTGCTTATCCCCTTTAAATCCTCTAGCATAAGGGTTTAAAATATCATGATTACCAGGTATTACGTATACAGAAGTACCATTTTCTTCGATAGTCTTTAATTTTTTTGCCAGATCAACATGGCTTTCTTTTTCTCCGTTAGTAGTCAAATCACCACTAATAATGAGTACATCAGGTTTTTTGCTTTCAATATTAGAGGTAAATGCCTCTGTTATAGCATCAATATATTGAAGATCTTTACCGTCACCAGAAGAAACAAATTTATTAAAAGCATCTCCATTATCCGTAAGACTTTTAGATAAATAGTGTAAGTCAGTAGTGATATAAAAATTTATATCTTTACCTGATTTAATTTTATAATCTTCTTTTAGTTTCATTGATGAACTGTCGCAGCTTACTAAAAGAAACATAAAAGAAATTAATATTACTGCCTTGTATATTTTTGAGATACGCATAAAATTTCCATCCTCATTTGTAGAGTTCCGAACTCAACTATTAATTTATACATGCCTGAAAATCCCCAGAAGCCGGGATTTTCAAACAAGTATAAATTAAGTTTCGATATAGGAACTCTTTATATAATTTTAATAAAATTCTTGTACTTAATGATAAGTGGTATTTAGTGTTGCTTGTTCACTAATATACTACGGAACTCATTATATAGTTGCAGTAAACAAAAATCAAATGAATTTATGTAGGGCTTCAATATTCTAAAAAATATATTATATTGTAATGGGCGTTCTCCTATACTTTTTTTATATACATTGATATACTGACATAAAAAGAAATATATTTAAAAAATTATATAAATAACCTTAGGTGGTAAAATGGTCAGAAAGGATCTTAACAAACATGATATATCTATTTGTTTTTCTAATTTTATTATGTATAGTTGTGACCTTGTTTATAAACTTAAATCCAGTTTTCGGTGGAAGACCCAATAAAGAACTTTACAAGCAGTTTGATAACTATGTCAATGGAAAATTCGTTAATGAGAATGAAACAGAAATGATTATGGGAGTGTCTGATATCTTTTCTATGATTAGAGATTCTATAAAAGATAATAATGAACGAAATCCTGCTAGTGAAATTCCAGTGTCTGCTGTTGATTGGGAAAAGATTAAAAGTGAAAAAGATAGCTTAACTTGGTTTGGACATTCAGCTTTTTTACTTAGTATAGATAACAAAAAGCTGCTTTTAGATCCTATGCTAGGCAAAGTTGCTTCTCCAGTGTCTTTTGCGGGGAGTAAGAGATATAAATATAGTGAAAATATGGCTCGTATCTTTGATGAAATGCCATTTATTGATGCTGTTTTTATAACTCACGATCATTACGATCATTTAGATTACCAGTCTATAATCAAATTAAAGAACAAGGTTGGATGTTTTTTTGTACCTTTAGGGGTAGGTGCTCATTTGGTACGATGGGGTGTTCAGAAAGAAAAAATCACTGAGCTTAATTGGTGGCAGGAAGGAAGACTTCAAGATATTCCGGTTGCTTTACTTCCTTCTAAACATTTTTCTGGCAGAGGGGTTTTTAACAGAAACACAACTTTGTGGGGAGGCTGGGCTATTTTCGGTAAAAACACAAGTTTTTATACTAGTGGAGATGGTGGATATGGTGAACATTTTAATAAAATAGGAGACAAATACGGTCCTTTTGATATTACATTAATAGAAGGAGCTCAATATGATAGACGTTGGTCCTCTATGCATATGATGCCAGAAGAAGCTGTTCAAGCTCATTTAAATGTAAAGGGCAAAAATATGATGCTAATGCATTGGGGAGCTTTTACCTTAGCTTTTCATGGATGGAAAGAACCTGTTGAGAGAGCAATAGACGAGGCAAAAAAATCAGGTGTTAATTTAATAGCACCTAAAGTTGGTGAAACTGTAATATTAGAATCAGATCTAAAAAATCAATTTTCGGCATGGTGGGATTATTAGGATTGCAATTTTTTCCACATATAATTAAAATAAAATTTAACGGTTACTATTATGAATATCTTATCATAATCAAGTTTTGGAAGAAACAAGTTAAAGAAGAGGTGTAAAAATGTTAAAAGATAAAATAGTTTTTATAAGTGGAGCTAGTAGTGGTATAGGTGAAGCTGCAGCAATAAGATTTGCAAAAGAAGGAGCTATTCTTGTTCTTTGTGCAAGGAATATAGAGAAGCTTGATAATTTAAAAAATCAATTAGTGAAAAAGTATCAAGCTGAAGTTCACACATATAAATTAGATGTTCGTGATAAGGAAGGCATTGACAGAGTCTTTAAAAGTATGCCTGAAAATTTAAGAAATATAGATATATTAGTTAACAACGCAGGTCTTGCTCAAGGTCTTGAAAAGGTTCATGAAGAGAGTGTTGATGATTTTGATGTTATGATAGATACTAATATCAAAGGTCTTCTATACCTTACAAGAAAAGTAGTTCCAATCATGATTGAAAATGGAAGAGGTCATGTAATTAATATAGGATCTACTGCTGGAATAGTTGCATATCCAGGAGGCACTGTTTATTGTGCTACAAAGGCTGCAGTAAAATTTATCAGCGACGGTTTGAGAATGGATGTAGTTGACACTCCTATAAAAGTAACAAACATACAACCTGGTATGGTAGAGACAAACTTTAGTGTAATTAGATTCCATGGGGATCAAGAAAAGGCAGATGCTGTTTATAAAGGTATTGAGCCGTTAACAGCTGGAGATATAGCGGATGTAATACTTTATACTGCTTCTGTACCTGCACATGTACAAATATGTGAAGTGACAGTAACACCAACTCATCAAGCTACTGCTGGAGTGGTTCATAAAGAAAAGTAAAGAATAGATTAAGGTTATGTTTAATAATATAATTTCAATTAATTGTTTTTAAAGCATATGCTTGATATGCACCAAATTTCAACATAGCTTTAATAGCACCTGAATTTAAAATAGAGCTGATTAGTTTTTTATTACAAAATAAAAACTAATCAGCTCTACTGCTATAACAAAAAACTATGAATATAAATATATTTCATGTAAAGATAAACCAATATTATTTAATATGAGAATACATTCGACTCCTTTAGAGATAATATTATTGTTGCAATACAACTTTCATATTGGAGGACAATGTTATGGAAAAGAAAAAACAAGGATTGTCTGTAGGGCATCTTACCATGATGGCACTAGGAACTGTTATAGGAGGTTCATTTTTTCTTGGTTCAGCCGTAGCTATTAATGCTGCAGGACCTTCTATTGTAATATCTTATATATTAGCAGGAATATTAGTTTATTTTATACTTTATGCTTTATCTGAAATAACTGTAGCTAGCCCACATTCTGGATCTTTTCATACTTTTGCAGGGAAGGTCTTAAGTCCTGGAGTTGGGTTCGTTGTTGGATGGATGTATTGGACTGGTATGATCTTGTCTATGTCTAGTGAGGCTACTGCTGTTTCAATTTTATTAAGTGAGTGGTTTCCTAATATATCTATTTTGTTCTTGGGGAGTTTTATAATAATAGCTGTTACTCTTATTAATTTATTAGGTGCAGATAGATTGAGCAAAGTGGCAAGTGGTCTTTCAGCCGTAAAATTGTTAGCTATAGTTTCATTTATTATTATCGCGATATTATTAATATTAGGTGGAATCACCAAGATATCACCAGTGGGAGTGGGGGAGCTTAAAAGAGAGGCCTTTGCACCAGGTGGAATAAAAGGTATTGCAGGAAGTATGCTAATAGTTATGTTTGCTTATGCTGGTTTTGAAATAATTGGGTTAGCTGCCTCAGAAACCGCTGATCCTGGAAAAACAATTCCTAAGGCAATACGAAATACAGTGTTTGGTCTAGTTGGATTATATGTATTATATACACTTGCACTGCTTCCATTGATTCCAACATCTGAGCTAAGTGAAAAAATCAGTCCTATGGTAGCTTCTCTTAATAGGTTTGGAATGGGATGGGCTGGTTCTGTTATGAATTTAGTACTTATTACAGCTATACTGTCAGCTTCTCTTGCAGCTATGTTTGGAATAGGTAGAATGATGAGATCTCTTGTTGATGAAGGGCAAGCACCAAAATGGCTAAAGGACAAAACAGATGTACCATATCGCGCAATATTATTTTCAGGTTTTTCAATGTTATTAGCATTGTGGTTAGGGATGTTGTTTCCAAGAATGTACTTGTTTTTGATAAGCTCAAGTAGCTTTGCGCTTCTAGTTACTTATGTAGTAATTCTAGGTATTCAAATAAAATTACGTGGAATTCATGGTTGTCCGCCAGAAGGAAAGTGCCAGATGCCTGGATACCCTTATACCTCTTGGATTACCTTGGGAAGTATGATTATTATCATACTAAGTATGCCTTTTATTTCTGGTCAAGGAGCAGGGCTTGTTGCCGGAATTGTTATGCTTGTAATATATTCAGCTGCATACCTTGTAATGAAGTTTATTAGAAGTTCTAAAGTTGGAAAGACAGCTGGAGATAGCATGAATATTAAAGCATATCGTAAAAAGGTGGGAGTAGAATTCTCAAAGGAATTGGCAGAAGATAATGATTGTAAGGATACAAATAGCACTGATTAGTAATTTTTAATATAACTAAACAAAACCTGACTATAAAAAAGACATTGAAGAAGTTGATAAAGTAGCATAGCATATCGCTCATGTCAAACTATAAAATAAAAATAGAAGCCTCTGTAACATGGTTTAATTATCCTATGTGCAGAGGTTTTTCTATTCTAAAGATTAATTTCCTTTGGAAGTTTTCTAAAGGGGGGTATAGAAACAGCGGGAGCAAGTTCCGATTATATAGTATTTTATTATGCAGTAGGAGGTCTATTCAGCGTAGCAGGATTGATTCTGATGTTAATAATGATTGCTAATCAAAAATAACATTTTATATTAAACTAATTTATGATGTTATTAATAGTAATCTGTATTGATACAGTATGCAATTGTAATATTTGAAATATTAAAAATAAACTTTATAATTATTAGTATAAGTAGCTTTTCGATGTATTTTAAAATAAATTATAGAGGGGTAGAGAAAATGTTACATAAGAAATTAAAGCCGTTTCCTAAAAACTTTCTTTGGGGTGCATCAACATCAGCTTATCAAGTTGAAGGTGCAAATTTAATCGATGGTAAAGGACCGTCTTGCCAAGATATAAAAAAAGTACCTGAAGGAACTTCAGAATTAGACGTATGTGCAGATCAATATCATCGTTATAAAGAAGACGTTGCTTTAATGGCTGAAATGGGATTCAAGGTTTACCGCTTTTCTATTTCATGGTCAAGATTGATTCCAGAAGGAACAGGGGAAGTAAATCCTAAAGGAATAGAGTACTACAATAATTTAATAAATGAATGCTTGAAATATAATATGATTCCTTTAGTTACGATGTTCCATTTTGATATGCCTGCAGCTTTGGATAAACGTGGAGGTTGGTCAAAAAGAGAATCTATTGATTGGTTTGTAAATTTTGCAAAGGTTATGTACGATAACTTTGGAGATAGGGTTAAATATTGGCTAACTATCAATGAGCAAAATGTATTAACACTAATGGGTGATGTTATTGGAACTACAATGATACCTGAAGGATGCACAAATATACGTAAAGAGATTTATCAACAAAATCATCATATGTTAGTTGCTCAATCAAAAGCTATGGCACTATGCCACGAAATGATTCCAGATGCTAAAATTGGGCCAGCACCAAATATATCCTTAGTTTATCCAGCTAGCTGTAAGCCAGAAGATAACTTAGCAGCTCAAAATTTAAATGCAATTCGTAACTGGTTATACTTGGACATGGCTGTATATGGAAAGTATAATAGTTTGGTTTGGTCATATTTAGAAGATATAGATGCTGTTCCTGAAATTCAAGAAGGGGATATGGAGATTCTTGCTTCAGGGAAACCAGATTTTATTGGATTTAACTACTATAATACTGCTACCGTACAAGCTAATAACATGGAAGCTAGTGGGGATGGGAAAAAAGATCAGCAAAAGGCTATGGATGAACCAGGTGTGTTTAAAGGCTTTAAAAACCCTAACTTGCCAACTACTCAATTTGGATGGGAGATAGATCCAGAAGGTTTTAGAGCTACAATGAGAGAAATATATTCAAGATATAGATTACCGCTAATCGTAACTGAAAATGGTTTAGGTGCCTATGATAAGTTAGAGGAAGATGGGTCCATTCATGATCCATACCGTATTGAATATTTAAGAAAACATATCGAACAACTTCGTTTAGCTATAACAGATGGAGTAGAGATGATGGGGTACTGCCCATGGTCTGCAATAGACTTAATTTCTACTCATGAAGGTATGGTAAAACGTTACGGATTCATTTATGTTGACAGGGAAGAATTTGACCTAAAAACCTTAGATCGTTATCGTAAAGATTCTTTCTATTGGTATAAGAAGGTTATAGCTACCAATGGAGAAGATTTAGATAATTAATAAATAAGCCCACGGCAGAAATGTCGTGGGCTTATTTGATAAAAGCGTTAAAAGCACTGCACTGTTATAGTCTTAGTGTACAGCACTCTAAATTTTATCAGTTCAGCGGAATAGATAATCCAGTTATTTTCAATACAACTAAGAGATAATGCTATTAACTATTAATGTAATAGGAATATCAAATATAGATTCTATTTGGAACTGGTTTATCTATAGAAGTACTATTCAGATAAACTGTATTTTTTAGTGTCGCTACTCTCAAAGGATTTTATCAGTCCATAGATTAAATTATCTTGCTCAATTCCTTCTAGATGCAATACATCGATAACTTCTACAATCATACGATTGCTAGCGTCATCTATTAATATGGCAGACTCTTTTACTGTATGCTTGATATTTTTAAACTTATCAGCAGTATCTGAATGACCATCGCCTAAAGCCTCGACTACATCTTGTTGATTTACATTTAATGCGTTAACCCCAATAATGTCTCCCTTGCTAATGTTTTTGCCAGTGACACTTTGAGCGCCTAACAGCATTAAAACCTTGTCGTAATCAGCTTGCATTGCCCATGCACATATCATACCGTATTTCTTTTCGTTTTTTATGAAGCTAACGGCATTAGCTCCGTAGTTAAAAGCACTAAGTTTCATTTCTTATCTCCTTAAAGTTGTTCTTATATTTTCCTTAAGTTCATTTCCGCTATGAAAAGCTTCTTAGAATGCTATCGTAATCGGAAACTTGTACCCAAGTGTTTGATTATTTTATTATACCAATTTATAGGGAAAATAAACATCAATTAATATATAGATATTAAGGACAACCATCCGGATTTACATACTCTTAGTTAATCTTTAGAAATACATTTTTTGGGACAAGCAAGCTCACATGCGCCACAGTCAACACAACCGAATTCATCAATTGATCTCTTTCTATCATCACCTTGAGTTATGCATCCAACAATACATACTCTTTGACATGTCCCACAACCTACACAGTCTGATTTTTTAATTTTTCTTGGCATAGTGCTCCTTCTTAGCTACGTATTTTCTATAAAGTTTGTTTGCAAGAGTCAACTGTTATTTCTAAAACTCTTGTTAAGAATGGATATTTTTCTTTCATCATATTGAAATGTTCGCCGCTTTTTAAATATTTAGCAGTTCCTTCAAGTAAGAAGCCAGTTCCCATATAGTTATAGCCCATTACCTCTTTAGATCCCATAGTTAACTTAACCTTAGGATTAGTAGTAATATTTTCTTCTGTTTTAATCATAGCAGCTGCAGGTATCAATATTTTATTTCCCTCTACAATAACTAGATAGCTGTTCCAAGTATTACAAACATGAGCCTCATTATTTGCCCAAGATACTATAGATACTACACCTTCGTGATTTATTACTTCAAAAAACTTTTCTGTTAACATATTTGTTCCTCCTCTAATTATGGATATATATTATCGTCGACAAGTATTGTCTAGAATTAATATATAATAAGTTTGTTCTTTAGTCAATAGAAATATTATAATTAATTTGTTTAATGGCAAGTTGATAGTAAGTAGCTTGATTGAGAAGAAATAATAAGCTATCATAATAGGATATTAGAATATATTAAAGGAGAAGGAACGGAATGAAATTTTCAGTAGGTGTTGAATATGCGTTGCATTGTTTATTATATATGGTAAATTTAGAAGAAGGTACATCAGTAGGAATAAGAGATTTGGCTACATTTCAAGGTATTTCAGAAACTTATTTATCAAAGGTATATGCTAGATTAAGTAAGTCAGGAATTATAAAGTCTGTTCCTGGTGTAAAGGGCGGATATGCACTTGCACGTAATGCAGATGAAATAACATTTTGGGATGTTGTTGAGGCTGTAGAAGGAAGCGAACCGTTTTTCCAATGTGCAGAGATAAGGCAAAATAATATATTATTGGATAAAGATAATCTACCAGATACACATACAAAATGTCCTTGCTTAATAAAGGTAGTAATGTTAGATGCAGAAAATGAAATGAAGAAGTATTTAACAAGTAAGACCATAGCTTGGTTGTATAATGAAGTATATAATAAGAAACTTTCAAAAGAGGTGGAAAAAGAAACTATAGAGTGGTTTGAAAATGCTAGAAAGAAGTAAAAAGTTATTTCACAAGATAATTAAAAAACATTATAGGAATTTCAACAAGAGTTTTCCTTTGGATTTTTAAATTTATCAGAATAAGTAAAATAATACATATGAGAGACTATAGCCACAGGTCATGCCTGTGGCTAATTTAATCGCAATTATTGATTCGTTGATATATAATTATATTAATTTATTACTTAAGAATAATGCGGATATAAAGCTGAAACGGTACACTTTTATATAATCTACTAGAACAGGAGTAATTCTAATGAATATAGATGATTTAATTATATACAATAAGACAATACCTAAAAGACAAGCAAAGTATGCAGATTTTCCAAGTGGTTTATCACAGGAACTTTGCGGGTATCTTTCCGAAAAAGGGATTGATAAACTGTATTGTCATCAGGCAGAAATGTTTGAAAAGGCTATGGAACTAAACAATATTGTTATAACAACATCAACAGCCAGTGGAAAAACTCTTAGTTTTTTACTGCCAGTTATTAATGAGATTTTATCAAATCCTCTTGCAAGAGCAATTTTTATATACCCTACAAAAGCCCTAGCAAGTGATCAATACCGTGCTATCTTGCCATACCTAGAATACTTCGGAGATAACAGGATCTCAGCAGGAGTATATGATGGAGATACCGCTGTAAATGAAAGAAGCAGAATAAGAAAAAATGCTAACATTATCTTAACTAATCCGGAAATGATAAATGCTGCATTTCTACCAAACCATAGTAAGTTTGGATTTGATTTTATATTTTCTAATCTTAAGTATGTAGTAATTGATGAACTTCATACCTATAGAGGCGCCTTTGGTTCACATTTAGGGAATGTTTTTAGGAGACTAGGAAGAGTATGCAGATATTATAATTCATCACCGCAGTATCTATGTAGTTCGGCAACCATAGCTAATCCAGTTGAACTTGCAGAAGAAATCTGTGGACAAAAATTTATTAGAGTAGATAAGGATGGATCGCCAGCTGCAAAAAGGAAGTATATGCTTGTGCAACCTCCAAAAATTATGGGCAAGGATAAGAAGTATTATGGGCAAGTTCAGACAACAACAGTTGCTGCTGATTTAATACCTGACTTAGTAGAAAATGATAATAGTTTTATTGCCTTTGCAAAGTCTAGAAGAAACGTAGAAGTTGTATTAAAAGAATCGAGAGATAAATTAGAAACGGAGAACTTTTTTGGAGCGTCCTTAGCAGATAAGATATCAGGATATAGGGGAGGATATACTCCGCTAGAGAGAAAAGAAATTGAAAATAAAATGATCACTGGAGTTTTACGAGGGTTAATATCTACCAATGCTCTAGAACTAGGTATAGATATTGGTAAGGTTGATACCACAGTACTTATTGGATACCCTGGAACAAGGGCGTCTTTCTGGCAGCAGACAGGGAGAGCTGGTAGAAGTGGAAAAGAAAGCTCTAATTATTTGATTCTTGATAGTCTGCCTTTTGATCAGTATATAGGGGTTAATCCAGATTGGCTTTTTGAAAGTGGAAGTGAAAATGCAGTAATTGATAAAAATAATCTTCTGATAGAGTTAGCACATATACGTGCTGCAGCGGCTGAAATACCATTAACCTTGGATGATATCTCGGTTTTTCCTGACCTGGGAGAAACAATTCCTGTTTTAATAAGAGCAAAGGAATTGATAAATCAAAGTGGAAAGTTTGCATGGAGCGGTAATTCTTTTCCTGCGGGAGATTTTAGTCTAAGAAATATTGATAAGTTTCGATATAAACTTATCAATAAAGAAAATAATAAAGAAATTACTGAAATGGATGAAATGCAGGCCTTTCGTGAGATTCATAATGGAGCTATTTACATGCATGATGGTGTGCAGTATCAGGTTATCAAACTTGATTTGGAAAGTAAAACTGCGTTTTGTATACCTTTTAATGGAAACTATTATACAATGCCAGGAGGCAATACAGATATTAGGATTATTCAAGGCAGTAAGGATATGGAGTATAATCGCGTAAAGGTTGCTTTTGGTGATGTAAATGTTAATGAAGTAGTGTATATGTATAAAAAATTGCAGTTTCATAATCATCAGAACTTAGGCTTCGAACAGTTAGAAAAACCATTATCTAAGGATTTTGATACGGAAAGTGCTTGGATAAGGATTCCAGATAATGTTGTTACGGTATATAGAAGACTGCTTCAAGAGAGTCAAAATGGTATGATCATAAGAAACAATCATTTTGAGGGCTTGTGTTATGCTATTAAAAATGCAGCAATGATGTCTACTATGACAGAACAGGAAGACATGGGAGTTGTAATGTCTAACAACGCAATAGAAATAAGTAAAAATTTTGATGGTGAAGTATACATGTTTATTTATGATAAATATATAGGTGGACTAGGTTATGCTGAAAAAGTATTTGATTTAACTGCACAAATTGTTGAAGCTGCAATAAAGATGGTTAGTGGGTGCACATGCGAAGGTGGTTGTGCTGCATGCATCGGTGATTATAAATTGGATAAAGCCATGGTCCTTTGGGGGTTAGAGAATTTATTAGAAGAAATTGAAGCTCCGAAGGGGGTTAAGCTCATTGAATATGCTCCATCAACATTTATTAATAAACAATTTCGATTTAATGAGCTTAAAGAAAAATGGCAAGAGTTCTGTGAATACATGCAGGGAAATGGAGATTCATTTGCAAAGTTCCTAAGTACAATTACTGAGGTGGAGATAGATAATCGTACGTTAACTTTAGTTTTGCAGAATACTTTTTATAAAGAATGGGCAATGGAAGAAACTAATAGAAAAAGTATAATAAACATTATATCTTTTCATACAGATGCTCCCTCAGGCCTTCAATTAAAAGTAAGACTAGAAGACACAGCTGATGATAGAAGAAATATAAGAAATAAATTGCAAAGAAGATATGAAGATCTTGTGGAATAGGAGGCTTTCATGCATTACCAAAAAGAAATAGATAGATTAAATGAATATCAAAAAGAAGCTGTTTTAGATGAAAGTGATGCATGTATTGTAAATGCTAACGTAGGAAGTGGAAAAACAACAGTACTGATTTCAAAGATTGTATATCTTCATTATGACAAAAATATCAGCTATAAAGATATGATTGTATTAACTTTTACCAACAAAGCTGCAAATGAGATAAAGGAAAGGCTACTTGCTTTAGATGAAAGCATACAACTAGAGGAATTAAAGGGATTTGGAACCTTTCATAGTGTTGCTCTTCATTTGCTTAAAGATAGGTTGACTGCTGAAAATATGGGGTATACAAAGGAGTTCCTAGTAATAGAGCCTGAAGAAGAGTTAGATATTGCTATGGAAATCATACAGGAAGAAAAGCTAACAATTAAGTATAAAAATAGACTGAAAAAGCGATTGGAACAGGCAAATGCTATAGACAGAGAAGAGGAAAAACTCTCTAAGTATAATGATGATATATTTAAACTGGTTCAGCTATTGAAAGAGGGAAAAATAAAACAAAACAAAATGTCCTTTTCAGATATATTGGAAAATGTAAATATTTTGTTGCAGGACAATATAATATCTCCAAAGTGGATTATTATTGATGAAGTTCAAGATAGTGATAGTAAGCAGCTTGAGTTTATTGATAGATTAAAAGGCTCTGATACTAAGTTGTTTGCAGTAGGTGATCCTAATCAGGTTATTTATAGCTGGCGTGGAAGTACACTTAATGTATTTTATACGTTAAAACATAAATATAAAGCTAAAGAACTGTCTCTTCCAATTAATTACCGTTCTAGCAGTTCTATTTTAGAAGCGGCTAGGTGCTTTCTGTTAGATGGAAGTGACCTAAAAGGAATACGTGAACCTGGAAGTAAGATTATAGTGAAAAATCAGTACAATCCATTTAATGAAGCTTGTTATCTTGTTGATAAAATTAAGCAGATACATAACTCAGGTGTAAGATATAGAGACATTGCGATTTTTTATCGGTTACAGAATCAGTCTGAAGTTTTTGAAGATGTGTTTTTGAAAAATAATATTCCTTATGAAGTATCTATGAAGAAAAACATACGTGATATACCAGTGCTTAACTGGATGATTAAACTATTAAGATTTTCTGTAAATCCGAGTGACACCTCATCTGGAGTATATGTTCTTAGTAGTAAGGATTATGGTGAACGAATAAAAGAAGCGGTAGCGAGAAAGATAGTGAGAGAGCAGAATATAGAGAAGTCTGAACTATATTCTAAAATGCATAACTTTCTTCACAAATGCTCGGAAATAACAAAGTCTGAAGAGATAGATGCTTATTTTGAATTTGATAAATATATAAGGCCAACCGCTTCTACTTATAAAGAAGATAAGGAATGTATTTGTACTTTGCTTCATGTTATTATGGAATATGTGAAGGAAAAGCAAATGAAATTTCTTGATGGACTTAGGGACTTTGTAAATTCTTCTGCCTTATATGGTGTTAATATATTGCAGAAGGATATAAGTAGTGATACTGATACAGTTAAGCTTATGACATTGCATGCTTCTAAGGGGTTAGAGTTCTCGTATGTGTTTATCACAGGTGTAAATTACGGATTGATTCCATTAAGTACAAGGGATATGGAAGAAGAAGAGGAGATGAGGCTGTTTTTTGTTGGTATTACTAGAGCAAAAGACTATCTAGAACTTTCTTATTATACCAATCCGGATTATCAAAGAGTAGTCCCAGGAGAAAGTAGATATATTCACATGATACCATCTAGGTTAATTGAGAGTGATGAAGTTAAAAGTGCGAATGTTAATTTACAAGAGCTTAAAAAACAGATTCAAGAAGCAAAAAATGAAGAAAAGAAAGATAAAGTAGTAACTGAAGCAGCAATAGCAGAGATAGCTCAAGCAGAAGTTGAGGCAGCAGTTGAAATAGATGTTAATACAGTAACTGAAGTGGTAATAAAACTCGCTCGTCATAAAAAGTACGGAACAGGAAAAGTTGTTAAAGAAGATGATATGATGATTGAAGTGGAGTTTGAGAATTACGGAGTGAAGGAGTTTATAAAAGCTTTTAGTGAACTGGAATTTTTGTAGAAATAAGTGTACAATAACTTGCTTCAATATCAATTATTAAATAAATAGTAATATGATATATCAAAATAAATAACCGCACGCTTTTATAATTTTAGCGTGCGGTTAAAATATATTGTTCAATTCCTTAAAGAAAATTAAACTGCTACTTCCTGCTCTATATTATCAGTGCTAATAAGTGATTTATCTTTCTTTTTATCAGTTAAGAAGAAAGATAAAACTAAAGAAATTGCAGTTAAAGCAATGACAAACAAGAAGGTAGTATTGATGCCTTTCACTGTAGCTTCTAAGATTTCTGATTTATAAAGTAATGCATTTGTTTTCATAAGCGCTTTATCAGGAGCATTTGATTTAGCAACATTAGACATTACTGTTATCAATATTGCAGACCCAATGGAACCTGCTACTTGTTTAGACATATTAACAACCGCAGTGGCATGTGGAAGTAGTTTGTTAGATAAATCATTCATTCCTGCAGTTTGCATTGGCATTATAACAAGAGCTATTCCAACATATCTAATTGCGTATAATACAGTAATATAAGTAGTAGAAACATTTTGATGGAGATTTGCAAAAGGTATCGATGCAATGAGCAAGAGTACAATACCAGGTATAGCTAATTTTTTTGCTCCAATCTTATCAAATAGACGTCCAGATACCAACATCATTACTGCCATTAATAAAGCACCTGGTAAAAGTACTAATCCACTTGTAAAAGCTGATTTTCCTAGTATAGTTTGAAGAAAAATAGGTAATATAATGCTTGATCCAACAGATGCTATGTTTAAAATACTTCCTATTATAGTAGTAAGGGTAAATATCTTAGATTTGAAAACACGCATTTCAAGCATTGGGTTCTCCATTGAAAGTTGTCTCCATATAAATAAAGCACTAATAATAGCACCAACAATTATGCTTACAATAACAGTAGTATCAGTCCAACCGTTGTTTCCAGCATTACTAAACCCGTATAACATTGCTCCGAAACCTAGGGTAGACAAGGATATAGATAGAAAATCTATCTTGGGACTTTTTAGCGGTATAACATCTTTCATGAAGAAAGTTAGAAAGATAATATCTAAAACTATTATTGGGATAAGCATATAGAATAAATAATGCCAGCTCCATCTGTCGATGATAATTCCTGCTAAAGTAGGGCCTATTGCAGGGGCAAAGCATATAACCAATCCGTACAATCCCATTGCTGAGCCTCTTTTTTCAGGAGAAAATATGAGGAGAAGCACAGTGTTTATTAAAGGTGCCATTATTCCGGCCCCTATAGCTTGAACTATTCTTCCAATTAGAAGAACTTCAAAGCTTGGAGAAAAGGCACATACTATTGTTCCAACTCCAAATATCAACATTGAAAATATGAATAGTTTTTTTGTGGATATCTTTTCAAGTAACAGTGCAGTTAAAGGGATCATTATAGCGTTAACAAGCATGAATGCTGTTGTAAGCCACTGTACTGTACTGGCTGTTATCTTAAAGTATCCCATTATTTGAGGTAATGCTGTAGATAGTATTGATTGGTTTAATATAGAAACAAATGATCCAACCATAATTGCGATAATAAGTAGTATTTTGTTGTATTCTTTTCCGTGAATGTCTCTATTAAATGACTGTTTTTCTAAAATTTTTGCTTCCATTAATCTGTATTCCTTTCTTAATTAAAATCTACATCTAAAAAACTTAAGTCCTCTAGTTTATATATTTTTCTCACCCAATGGCACCATTTTAAACCTAACTTAGCTTCATTCAAAACTCTTTGAGTTAATATATAACCACCGAATAAGGATGAAGTGGTATTTTTTAAAGTGTCGCTCGACATAAGTCTAAGTTTCTCGATTGAACCTTTATAATGATCAATTCTTTTTATATATTTTGCTTCAAGCTCATCAAGAAGTTTTTCTGCTGCATCAACATCCATGCATTTGATACAATACAACTTTAAAGTCATCTCATCTCTTACTACTGCTTCATCTGTATCTGA
This sequence comes from Clostridium yunnanense, assembly GCF_016595795.1. Classification (GTDB taxonomy): domain Bacteria; phylum Bacillota; class Clostridia; order Clostridiales; family Clostridiaceae; genus Clostridium_AR; species Clostridium_AR yunnanense. The sequence continues at coordinate 823 of NZ_JAENHN010000053.1, read as the reverse complement.
TATGAACCATTGATGCAAAGTAGATTTTCCTTGTATAGTTAAGTTGTATATTTTTTTATCAGGCTTGCCACTTTGTTTTACTAAAGTTAAAGCTACTAGTTCTTTTTCTTCTAGTTCGGAAAGCAAAGGATATATGGCACTGTGAGTAGACCGCCAAAATCTATTTATTTTTGCAGTTAAATCATAGCCGGTCATTGGTTCTGTTGATAACAGGCTGAGAAGTCCATAAGACAATTTATTCATAAACCTAGTCTCCTCGTGTAATAGCATTTATTATGTGAATTAATTAATTTGTATAAAATTGATTTGTATATGTCAAAAATGACATATGCTAATCGACATTCTATATAGTATATTAATATTACCTGTATGTCAATAATGACATATAGATTTATAAGTTTTAAATGTATATATTATTTGAAGCAAATAAAGTTATTGGTATCAGCAAAAAAAAAAATTAGTTCTATTTTTAATATGTTAAAAAGGGTATAGGATCAATATGTTTTTTGGTAACTAAAATTAAGATTTAATTCGTTATAATCGGAAATAATAAAATGAACTAGATAAATAATTTAATAATTGTTATTTGAAAGTATTGTGGGGATAAATTTAATGGATAAATTATTATTTGGAATTTCAGGGCTGCCAATTTGGAGTGGAATAAAAAATATTAACTATGCTTCAGGCATAAATTATATAAGTTCCATTGGGCTAGATGCCAATGTCATTAAGTTAAGAAAAGACTTGCATCACAAATACGTGGTGTGGGTCTTTTTTTAATTTTCAGATTATCACTTGACAATATGCCAAGAATATGCGGCCG
>NZ_JAENHN010000052.1 GCF_016595795.1 Clostridium yunnanense | reverse complement strand
CAATGTCATTAAGTTAATATTTTGCCACAGCAAAATTAAAGTCAATTGAAAGTGTATATGCTTTCAATTGACTTTTTTCTTTTCTTTGCCATATTTTTTTACATGCAAATAAAACAGAGCCGTATCTCTGCAAAAAAGTTTTATATAAACGTAAATTTATGCTACTCTATATATGAAGCTAACTGCCGATTTGGGTTTGACTTTGCGAGGGTCTTTTCTACCATTTCGTACAGGTAATATATTTCTTTTGATTAGTGCTTCAACATTAGGCGGTGACACTACATTGCTACATCTGAAATATTGTATACAAATCGCTATGGCCATAGTGAAATTAACCTGATAGCTGTATTTTCTGTTTTTCTGTTGTACAACTACATGTGTTGTTATTATTTCACAAAAGTTATACATGGTGAGTCTTGCAAATATCTCTTGTATTATGTAGTCCGCCTTTTTAGAATGAAAACTTGTTAACCCAATAGCATACTTTAATTCTCTAAATGATGTTTCAATGCCCCAACGCATATGGTATATTTCTTTAATCTTCTCTATTGAAAAATCTTCTTTACTAAGATTGGTAATAATAACTTCGTAGGTATCCTTTGATATTGGGAATCGAACAACTCTAAAGTTCACTAGATAAGTTGCTTTATCGCCAACAGGAAGATAATCAAACCTTTGATTAGCAGGCATAAACTTATATCTTTCAGGATTTGCCTTTACATCATTAGTCTGGCGTCTAGTCAGTAAAATACTATGTTCTATATCAAATATTTCCTTACCAGGTGTAGATATTCCTGAGACTATTCCATTACTATGTATATCTTTAACTCTTATAACATAGTTCCAATTCTTCTTTACGATATGTTCAAAGACATTGTAGCTTTCGTATCCACGGTCGGCTATTATTATAGTTTTATCATTAATATTAGAACGATCCACCATGTCAATTAATGCTTGAAATTCATTTTCTTCTCTACCAGATTGAATAATTGCATCCATATATGTTCTACTACATAAATCGTACATAGCATTTAAGTGTAGAAGGTTAAATCCTTTTACATTTTCAGTAGCTTGAAAATAATTTTTCTCATCTTTAGGGTTATGTGCAATACATAAATCAGAACCATCAACTGCTAACATTCTATAACCATCATAATACTTAGGGTTTACTGCTAATGATGTAAACTTACTAAAAAGGTAGTTAAGTGCTTCCGGGAGAATCTTTTTGCGCTGCTGAACGAACGCGGAGCAAGTGGCTGATTCAGTATCATACGAAAAATATTTCAAAAGTTCAATATTTAGGCTATTGCCTCCAATAGAAAGCAAAATATTTATCATTTCTTTGAAATTCAATTTTCGATTTCTTATGAAATCTTTCTCGGGGTCGTTAACAAATAACCATGTGTATTCCTGCATTTCCTTTAACACCGTATCTAGTTTATTCTTTATAAAATCTGCATATTCGTTCATGAGCGAACCTCCAAAAAAACATTATATTTAAGGGGCTTCGCCACATTTTTCTAACTATTTGTCAAGCTTTATCTAATATTTTGATAAAAATTATTATACGTAAATTGTTATACAAAAAAAGAACAGGTATGTATTTGTAAACATACTCTGTTCCATAATTATAATATTTATTTCTTAACTTAATGACATTG
>NZ_JAENHN010000051.1 GCF_016595795.1 Clostridium yunnanense | reverse complement strand
AGGTTGATAGGTCGGAGGTGTAAGCATGGTAACATGTTCAGCTGACCGATACTAATAGGTCGAGGGCTTGACCAAAACAAATTATTACAAAGTTAACTTAAGTGCAATTTTGAAAGAATAATCTTTCAAAGATCTAGTAATGATGCGTCTAAGGGTTACACCCGTACCCATTCCGAACACGAAGGTTAAGACTTAGACGGCTGATGGTACTGCATGGGCGACTGTGTGGGAGAGTAAGTGGTTGCTAGGTAATTAGTATCTGATGATACGGAAAAGACTTCACAATATGTGAGGTCTTTTTTGGTATAGAAAAATATATAATTTGAAATTTATAGCACAGATTATCAAGAAAACCAATTATACATATAGTACAATAAATTTAGAAGCGGTTTTTATTGTTTAGGAATTTATAACTAAATTATATCTGTTGGTAGATATGAATAACGCCTTAAGCATAATATGAGTTAAAAAATAAAAAGTACTAATTTTTTGCCTGTAAGTTTCCTGATGTGCATTAGGAAAGGCAGATGTGCAAAAAAATCACTGAAGAAAATCGCTTCAGCAATTTTTTCACAGGAGGTAGAAGAAATGAATTACTATAATAGAATACAAAATTCAATTGAATTTATTGAACAGAACCTTAATCAGAATATTGATATTGTAGATATAGCATCAAAAGCCTACTTTTCAGCCTTTCATTTTCAAAGGATATTTCAAGCAATTTCAGGTTTCTCAGTACAGAGTTATATAAGAAAAAGAAGGATGACGGAAGCTGCTATATTGCTTAAAAGAACGGATAAAACTATATTAGAAATATCAATTGCCTTTCAGTATGGCTCTCAGGAAGCCTTTACACGTGCATTTGAGGGGTGTTTTGATATAACTCCTTATAAGTATCGAAAATCACAGGAAAGCAATATAAATCTTATTCATAAAATCAACTTTATGGATTATGAGAAAGAAATACAGGGAGATTTGGATATTGATAAACCAGAAATTATTAACTCTAATAAAACTTATATAGTTGGATATGAATATAAAACAAGCTTGATTGATGAACAGTATTTTAATGAGATTCCAGGCTTTTATAATGATTTTGGTAGAAATGAATATTATATGAAAATTTCTAATAGAATTGCACCAGCATTTTCTTATGGAATAAGTTGTAATTATCAAGATGATGGTCGGTTTTCATTTCTCGTTGGAGAAGCTGTAAAGTGTCCAAGTGGTAAACTGGAGTGTGGTCTTGTTAATTTGGAATTATCTGAAGGAAAGTATGCTGTATTTAATATTGATGGCTCAGCAGAAAGAGCTCAAAATACTTGGAGATATATCTATAAAACATGGCTACCTAATTCTAATTATGAAAGAAGAGAAGGTCCTGATTTCGAGGTGACGGATGTATGTAATTCAATATATCCTGACAAGATGAAAATAAAGATATACATACCAGTTAAATAAAACTTACATTAAGAATAATCCATAGAAAAGGAGAAAAAGGTTAATATGAACATAGAGATGGTTTTTGGGAACTTTCCTATTTTAGAATCCACAAATGTAGTATTAAAAAGAATTGAGGAAACAGATCTACAAGAAGTGTTTGAAATCTATAGTAATGATAAGGTGTTTGAGTTTTGTGGTATTATTCCAAAGAACAATATTGATACCGTAAAGAATATGATTGGTCACTTTGATAGGGATTATAATAAAAAAGGCAGGATTAAGTGGGGCATATTTTCTAAAAATCATGAAAATAAGTTGGTTGGAATTATTGAAGCTATGGATTTTAATCAAAAAATTAATATGGTCACTATAGGATATTTCCTAGCAGAAAAATACTGGGGCAGTGGCATCGCATCTGAAGCTACAAGCTTATTGATTAAGTTTTTATTTGAAACTGTAGATGTTAATCGTATTCAAGCTGAAGTAATGCCTAATAACATTGCCTCAAAGAATGTACTTATAAAGAATGGATTTATAAAAGAAGGGCTACTTAGACAGGCTAGTTTATGGTCAGGTAAGGGAGTGGTAGATTTAGAAATATACGGCTTACTTAAGACAGACTATAACAAATAATGATCTTATATATGTCAGGGCTTTACTTTTTAAGTAAAGCTTTATTAATTTTTTAAAAGTTATAAATTGACAATATATTTATATTAAGCTATAATAATAAAAAAATTAATAGAGATAAGTTCGTATAACCTCAATAATATGGTTTGAGGGTCTCTACCAGGAACCGTAAAATCCTGATTACAAGAAAATTGGTGACTCATTTTTCTTTGTAATCAGGATTTTTTTTGTTTTTAAGAGTAAGATTTGCTACATATTAGTTTTTTTTGTATGTAGATGTATTACTTCATCGGGAAAAATATTTTAGATTTATCTAGTATTTAAGAGTGAATCTTAAAATATTGATACTAGTAGTGAAGAGATACATTCAAAAGTAAGGAGTGTATATTATGAAAAATTATATGGATATTTTAAAGAAGAGAATTAAAGTAGCTAAAAAAGAGATAAAGGCAGATTGCGTTGTTAAAAATGGCAAAATAGTAAATGTTTTTACTGGAGATATTACGGAAGGTGATATAGCAATAGTAGACGGATTTATAGCTGGTATTGGTAGTTATGAGGGAGAAGAAATTATAGATGCACAGGGTAAGTTTATAGCTCCAGGATTTATTGACGGCCACATGCATATAGAAAGCACAATGCTCACACCTCATGAATTGTCAAAAGTTCTTCTTCAGCATGGAGTTACTACAGTAATGGCAGATCCACATGAGATTGCAAATGTTGCAGGCACAGATGGAATTAACTTTATGTTAAAGGCATCAGAAGAATTGCCTTTAGATGTTTTTATTATGCTTCCGTCCTGTGTGCCAGCGACCTCTTTTGGAAGCAGTGGAGCAATTCTAAATTCAGAAGATTTAAAAACTTTTTACTCACATCCAAGGGTTTTAGGACTTGCTGAAGTTATGGACTTTCCATCTATAGCAAATTTAAATGAAGGAATGTTAAAGAAAATTGCTGATGCACATTCAAATAAAAGTATTATAGATGGTCATGCAGCAGGCCTTAGTAGAGAAGAGCTAAACGTATATGTAGCGGCAGGGATTTATGCAGATCATGAATGTGTAAATGTAGACGAAGCAAAGGATCGCTTAGAACTTGGGATGTATTTAATGATTAGAGAAGGAACTGCGGCTAAAGAACTTAAAAAGCTATTACCAGTAATTACTCCAAGAAACTCAAGAAGATGTATTCTTGTGACAGATGATAAATTACCTGATGATTTGATTACGGAAGGTAGCGTAGATCATAATGTAAGGGTAGCAATAAAAGAAGGACTAGATCCAGTGACAGCAATTCAAATGGTAACAATTAATACAGCAGAATTTTTTGGACTTCGTAGCGTTGGAGCAGTAGCACCTGGGTATCAGGCGGATCTATTAATACTAGATGACTTAGAAAGTATTTTGATAGATAAGGTTATTAAAAAAGGAAAATGTGTTGTAGATAGCGGAGAAATAAATAAGAGCGCTTTTAAAGCTGAAGATATTAGTGAAAATTTAGCATTAATGCTACCTAAGATAAATATGAAGGCTTTAAAAGAAAATGATTTTGAAATACCTTTATCCTCTGATATATGCAATGTAATAGAGATAGTACCTAATAGCTTAATTACCTATCATAGAGTTGAAAAGGTGGATATAGATAAAGGAAAGTTTAATCCTTCTATTATAAAGGATCAATTAAAGATGGCTGTAATAGAAAGGCATAACGCAACAGGAAATATTGGACTTGGAATTGTTAAAGGCTTTGGTATAAAGAATGGAGCTATTGCAACAACAGTTGCCCATGATTCTCATAACATCGTAGTTGTAGGAACCTCTGATGAAGAAATGTTTTTAGCAGTGAATCGTCTTAAAGAGATGGGGGGAGGAATTGCAGTTGCTTCAGGAAAAGAAGTTGTAGCATCACTTCCACTTGCAATAGGAGGATTAATGTCTGAAAATAGCTATCTAGAAGTTCAGGAACAGCTTCGTACTTTAAATCAAGCTCTTGGCGTAATAGGCGCTCACAAAGACTTTAATCCTTTTTTAACTTTATCCTTTTTAACTCTTCCAGTAATTCCAGAAATCAAACTAACAGATGAAGGCTTGTTCGAGTTTAAGACCTTTTCCCATATAGAGGTTCAGGCCTGAATAGGTGAATAGAAATCAATATTCATAGATAAATCAATCCACGGCAGTTTTGTCGGGGGTTGATTTATCCTTTATAAATATATATTTTCTAATTATTTTAAGTCATTGATTACAGATTTTAACCCAGAAGTCATGAAAGGTAGAACCTCTTTAAGTAGAGAAGAAGGATCTTTTGAGGAACCTTTACTATACCAACGTTTAGTTGAGCAGTATATACCACTACTAAGCATAACTGTAACCAATTCTAGTTTTTCTTGTTCATCTGTTGAGAAAGATTTAATATTATTGAGCATTTCTAGTATGATATCCTGTAATTTAAGCTGAACTCTTATATCAATTAACACACTAGCGGATTTATACAATTTTTTAAAGTTAGTTTCTATGTACTGATGGTAATCATACATTATTAAGATTAGATCCTGCAAGGTTTTTTCTGTTAGCTTAGTATCGGAATTAATCGTATCTGATATAACAGTCATTAATGTATCATAAATAAAAGCATTTAATAAATCGAATTTATCTTCAAAATGAGAATAAAAGGTTGAACGATTTACTGGTGTTCTTTCAGCAATATCTTTAACAGTTATATCCTCAAAGGATTTTTCGTTACTTAATGAGATAAATGCTTCTTTAATTAAATTATCAGTATTAAATACTTGTTTATCATTTCCAAGAGATTTTGACATAGAGCCTCCTTAATAAGCAACAGTATAGCATTTTTGTTGGTTGAATAGCTAATTTTAGTGCATTATAATCATAGCATGCACAAATCGGCCGAGCAACACGTGTTAAAAAAGAAAATAGTTATACTTATTTTAATTAATAATTATATAAGGAGTAAGTAAGATGAATGAGTTAAAACATAGAATTATTGAAACAAATGGTATTAAAATGCATATAGCAGAACAGGGTGAAGGTCCAATTGTATTATTACTTCACGGTTTTCCAGAAGTATGGTATTCATGGAGATATCAAATTCCAGCATTGGCTAAGGAAGGTTTTCATGTTGTTGCACCTGATTTAAGAGGATTTGGAAATACTGAGCAGCCAAAGGATGTGGATCAATATACTCTTCTTCATTTAGTTGGAGATATAGTTGGATTATTGGATGCTTTAAATGAAGAAACAGCTGTTATAGTAGGAAATGATTGGGGAGCAACACTTGCATGGAATGCAGCACTTCTAAGACCTGATAGATTCCGAGGAATAGTAGCATTAACAGTACCAATGATGCCTCAACCACCAATTCCTCCGACTACCGTATTTCCTAAGAACGAAAAAGAATTATTTTACACACTATATTTCCAAACCCCAGGTATAGCAGAAAAAGAATTTGAAAAAGATATATATTTTACAATTCATAATTTGTTATACTGGGCATCTGGAGATGCTGGTCCACGTAAAGGCAATGATGGAACTCCTAATCCATTTAGCATGGTATTAAGAGATAAGGGCTTGCTGGCATCGCTTCCAGAACCTAAAATGACTTCATGGCTTAAAGAAGAAGACTTAAAGGTTTATGAAGGAGCATTTAAGAAAACAGGTTTTAGAGGTGGATTAAATTATTATAGAAACTTAGATAGAAATAGAGAATTACTAAGCTGTTTTAATGACCTGAAAGTAACAATTCCAGCTCAGTTCATAATTGGAAGCAGAGATGTTGGATTAAGTATACCAGGAATGGAACAGATAATTTCAGATATGCATAATCTAGTTCCAAACCTTCGAGAAAATATTTTTCTTGAAGACTGCGGACATTGGGCTCAACAAGAAAGACCAGAGGAAATTAATAAAGCAATAATTTCATTTATTAAAAGTCTCTAATAAGTATATTTATATATTTCTTTTAGCTCAAAAATAACTCTATATCATTTTCGAGCTAGGAAAATGCATTGTTTAGCGATAAAATAAAAATACATGTTGAGGGTACTAAATATGTATATGGATAAACTATTACATAGCAGAATTAAATGTACTGAATATAAAACAAAGGAGGAAAAATATAATGATACATTCTTTTTTAATGGTCGGTCAATCAAATATGGCTGGCCGTGGATTTTTAAAAGAAGTTCCTATGATTTGCAATGAACGTATAAAAATGCTTCGCAATGGGCGCTGGCAGATCATGACTGAACCAATTAATTTTGATAGACCTTATTCAGGTGTTGGTCCTGCAGCTTCTTTTGCTGCTGCATGGTGCAAGAAAAACCAAAATGACGAAATAGGCTTAATACCTTGTGCAGAAGGTTCAACAAGTATAGATGATTGGTCAGAAGATGGTGCTCTATTTAAACATGCTATACTTCAAGCAAAGTTAGCAAAAGAAAATAGTAAGCTTGATGGAATTCTGTGGCATCAAGGTGAAAATGAATGTGCTCCAGGACGATATAAACTTTACTATGATAAGTTTCTAAAAGTACTGGAAGCCTTTCGTAGAGAACTTGATGAACCAAATATACCTATTATTATGGGTGGAATAGGGGAGTATTTGGATAGTGGTTTTCTAGGCAGTTATTTTCCTGAACATTCTGAAGTAACTCAAGTAATAATGGAATTTGCTAAAGCTAATAAGAATTGTTATTTCGTAACAGCATCGGGCTTAACACCAAATCCAGATGGTATTCATATTAATGCAGCTTCACAGAGGGTATTTGGACTTAGATATTTTGAAGCCTATGATAAACTGCAGCATATATTGGAGCCTATAGAAGGTGAAGAAAATGCTGTAAATATAGATAGTGATAGAACATTAACCAAGACTGAAAAACTTACAATATTAGAAGGCCAGTTTGCTGGAGGACATATACCCTTAGACGATTATCTGAAAGAGATGTCAAAGATAAATTCATAAAATATAATTAGTATTAGTATATTTTTAGTTTATTAAGATGTAATATACAAAAATCATAGGAAGTATAAGAGAGAAGACTGTGCTAAGGCATGGTTTTTCTTTTATTTTTAGAATTTAAAGAAAAACACCTGCAAAGCGGAGGATTAGGTATTATTAGAAAAGTATATATAGTTGACTAGTCACTGTTATGGAAAAATAATAAAAACAAGTTAGAAAGGAGTAGAAATTATGGAAAGCAACCAAAAAGAAATAGCTAAAGCTTTTCTTGAAGGAGAAAAGATAGCAGAGATGTGGGATATATCTCAAGAGGTGACACAGGATTCTCCTAATGAGAATGGTGTGCTTTAATAATGTTTGTATAATGTAGTTATGATTATCAACAATGAACCGTACCACAAATAAATGAGTTTAATGAACAAGCTAAATCAGATTGAACTTCAGAAAGCAAATGAAGAAGTTAAACAGCTCTCTAATATGTTACAATTATAATGCATATTGGAAAATAGTTAATGTGAGGGGATAATATGTTTAAAATTGGGGAGTTTTCAAAATTGACTCAGGTTTCTATCAGAATGTTAAGGTATTATGATGAAATTGGAATATTAAAACCTGCAAACGTTGATTTGTTTACAGGATATAGAATGTATTCTGCTGATCAGATATCAGTGCTTCAAAAAATAATCTTATTAAGAGATACAAAATTTTCAACTGCAGAAATAAAAGATATCATACTAGGTGATAAAGAATTAAATATAGTGGATGAATTACAAAAAAAGAAGATTCAAATTAATAAAGAGATAGAAATTGAAAAAAAGAGGATAGAAAAAATAGATAATGCAATAAATGAAAGTATAAAAAAGAATTTTAAAATACATTGTAATATAAGTTTTAAGAAAGTAGACAATATACTGATATTATCTACTAGAGATATAATTCCAAATTATTTTCATGAGGGGATTTTATGGAATAGGATATTTGATTTTATTAAGAAAGAAAATATTTCTGTAAAGCATGATGTGTATAATAATGTGGCTATGTATCATGATATTGAACATAAAGATGAAAATGTAGATGTTGAAGTAGGGATTATTGTAGATAAATTAGGAGAAAATAAAGGCAAGTTTATATATAGAGAAGTAGAGGAAGTTGAGAAAATGGCATATGCAATGGTGTATGGGCCATATGAAAATTTAGCAAAGGCATATGAAATGCTTGCATATTATCTTGAAAGTCATAATGAACAAATGGCTGAAAGTCCTTCTAGACAGATATGTCATATAGGTGCAGATGATGCTAAGAATCCAGAAGAATATCTTACGGAAATACAGATTCCATTAAAATAAAACTTATTGACTCTCACATTATGTGAGGGTCTATTATTTTTATATAATATAAATATCTAGGAGGTAAATATTATGAAATTAAAAGAAATTGGTAGAATTAATGTGGAAGGAGAAGCGATGTTTCTTCAAATCAATAAAGAGTATGTAAAGGGACTTCAAGGATTAGAAGGTTTTTCTCACATTGACGTATTTTGGTGGTTTGATAAGTGTGATAATAATGAAAGTAGAGGAGTTATTGAAATAAAGAAGCCTTATAAAAAAGCTCCTGAAAAGTTAGGAGTATTTTCAACTAGGTCACCTGAAAGGCCAAATCCAATAGCATTATCTATAATTGAAATAACATATATTGATTATGATAATGGTAGAATCTATATTACTTATATTGATGCAATAAACAATAGCAGTGTTTTAGATATAAAACCGTATACTCCAAGTATAGATAGAGTAGAAAAACCTAATGTTCCTAAGTGGTGCAGTCATTGGCCATCATCTTATGAAGAGTCTGGTGATTTTGATTGGGAAAATGAATTTTTGTTTTAAGTTATATGTAGCATATATACACCAGAATAAAATGAAAAAATCTCACTCATATTATCATGTAAATGTAGCGCCATAAGTCAATTCCTTTCTTAATTTTCTATCATAGTGCTTATATTTTGCAGGTTTCAATCCAAAAAGTGCCATATAGAATATTATAATATAGGTTTAGATTATAAATGTATTGAAGAAAATAGAAAAAAATTGTATAAGACAAGTGTTGAGTTATCAAAACTAATAAAACTTAAACGATATTAAACTTAGACTAATAATATCACGATACTTATTGGCAAGAAGATTATGGAATTGTATAATGGAGAAACAGAAATATTTACTAAGTTATTATATATAAAGATGTACCACTTCTATTTGAAGATGTAAACTCTATTATGAACTGGTATATTAATAAAGGATTCCTATAACTTAATAGTTGAGCTAGGAAGCTTATAAAAAGACAAACTAATAAGTATTAAGGGAAAAAGACATTATGAGGTTAGGTGAAATATTATGGATAGAAGAACAAAGCAGGTTATAGTTATGAGAAAAGATTTGCAGATGACTAAAGGCAAGATGATAGCACAAGGAAGTCATGCCTCTTTAGGAATGATACTTGAGATGATGGAAGTATCTAATATAATCAATGAAGAAGGGAATACGTCAAAAGCAGGGGCATATTCTTTAAACTTAAAGGTTGAGGATAATTCAGCTATTGATAATTGGTTTAAAGAAGGCTTTAAAAAAGTATGTGTATATGTTAATTCAGAAGATGAATTGATTGATATTTATAACAAAGCAGAAGAAAAAGGGCTTCCAGTTTTAATGATAGAGGATGCAGGTGTTACTATGTTTAAAGGGGTACCTACTAAGACATGTCTAGCTATAGGTCCAGCATGGGATAAGGATATAGATGAGGTAACAGGAGATTTAAAATTGCTATAAAACGGAAGCCATAGTGAAATAGTTTAGAATGAAATTATTACAAAAACGAATGGAATTTATATTGATAGAAGGATTTGATTGAAGTGATGAAAGTCAGCGATTATTTGGAACAAGGATTAGCAATAAAAATAGATGAACGTACTGTCGATATTATCAATGCTGAAGCTTCATTTGTGAATTTTCAGGCAAAACAAATTGCTTTACATGAAGGTAGTAAATCATCAAATATTTATTTTATAATCCGCGGTATAGTCAGAGGATACTATATTGATGAAGCTGGAAATGATATAACAAAGTGCTTTAGCAGTGAAAATGAATTTTTTTCTTCTGAAGGCTTACGAACAGGAATTGCCTCATCATTTACAATTGAATGCCTGGAAAGTTGCTATTGTATAAAACTTCCATATAAACTGATAAATAAAATTACAAAAGAAGATGAAAACCTAAATAACTTGTTTATTAAGTATTACCTTCAGGAAGTAGGAAGGCTAGAGAATAGATCCAAGAGCCTAGCTTTGATGAATGCGGAAGAGCGATATATTGATTTTTGTAATCAATATCCGCGTCTACATGAAAGAGTTGAATTAAAATATATTGCATCATACATAGGTATTAGGGCTGCATCCTTGAGCAGAATAAGAAAAGGATTTAAAAATACTTCCCTCAATTAACATATGTGAATTACGACAACATCCCTTTTTATTATAATTTAGTTAAAAAGAAAGGGAGTTTTCTATATGAAATATGCACTAATTACTGGTGGGACAAGCGGAATTGGTTTTGAGCTTGCTAGGAATTTTATAAGAGGTGGCTATGAAGTTATTATAACATCATCTAGTAAGGACAGATTGGAAAAGGCCAAAAGAAAATTAGAAAGCGAATTTAAGGTAGAGGTATTGACGTATCAGCAGGATATGGGAAAGATAGGGGCGGCAGAACAATTATACCTTAACATAAAAGAGGATAAAAAAGATATTTCAATACTTGTAAATAATGCAGGAATAGGACTTGTTGGGCCTACAGATGAAATCAATTTATTGCAGGATGAGAGTATGATTATATTGAATGTTATCAATCTTGTAGAGCTTTGTAAATTATATATTGCTGATATGTATAAGAATGGAAGTGGCAAGATTTTAAATGTAGCTTCTACAGGTGCTTTCCAACCAGGACCGTATACTAGCACTTATTATGGCAGCAAAGCTTTTGTGCTCAGTTATGGTAGGGCAATCCGTTATGAAGCAAGGAAAAGAGGAGTGCAAGTTTGTACTTTATGCCCTGGTGCAACAAAAACAGAGTTCTTTGATCGTGAAGGAGTAAAGGTTCCACAAGGTGCTATGACTGCCGAGAAAGTTGCTGGATATGCATATGAGAAATTTATGAAAAACAAGGAGATTATTATTCCGGGTATTGCTAACAAAGTACTAATATTCATGCCTGAAAAGATAAGAATGCTAGTTATAGCAAGAATAAAAAGTAAAAAAGTAGATGGAAAATATAAGTCATAGACATCTAATATTATCCTAAGTACAATTGAGTTTATAGGCAAGAGAAGTTAAATAAAAAGTAGGGGGAAGATGCCAATATTATTTCAGATAGTTGATTTTATTTTGCATTTTGATAAGCATCTTATTGAGATTATAAATATTTTTGGGATATGGTCATATATCCTCTTGTTTCTTGTGATATTTTGTGAAACAGGGCTATTCATGGCTATAATTCTACCAGAGGAATCCTTGCTATTTATAGTAGGTTCACTTAGTGCTTTAGATAAAATTGATATATGGATGGTTATGTTCGTAGTAATAATTGCTACCTTAATAGGGGATTCAGTTAATTATTTTATAGGCAGAAAAGTAGGGTTGAATATCTTGAATAGAAAAGAATCTATGCTTATAAAAAAGAAGCATATATATAAAGCTCAAGAGTATTACAATAATAAGGGGAATAAGACAGTAATTATTGGACGAACTCTTCCGATAATTAGAACCTTTATACCTTTTGTAGCAGGAATGGCCGGAATGAGCTATTGGAGATTTATAGCTTTTAATATGTTAGGTGCATTGCCTTGGTTAACCATATATATTATTGGTGGATTCTTTTTGGGCAATATTCCTTTTGTTGAGAGGAATTTTACTTTTGCTTTGCTAATCATAGTACTAATCCCATTATTGCCGAGTGCAATAAAATTCTTTAAAAACCTGCTACAAAAAAGCTAAGAAAGTTAAAAATATAAGATCGACTATAGTTTGTAATATAAGTTTACACATAAAAGTTCTAAGTTGTTCCTATTGAGAATAGCTTAGAACTTCTTTCTTTTAAGTTCCTTTGGTATGTAATTCTTGTGGGTGGATTACCTGAATTTGCAATATTGATTTAGAAATAAGCTTAAAAGCAGTATTTTTTTATGAGTATATATGGTTAATTTGGCTAGTGGTAAAAAGTATTCCTAATAAGTAATTAATTGCAGCTACTTATAAAAAAACATTTATGCTAAACTGGTGACATATAAAGATGTACCACTTTAATCCGTAAGTTATTTTCAGAACTCTTCTGGGTTCTGAGAGGAGAATTTGAAAATATAAATTTTATTATGAAGTGATACATACAAAACTGCGATATTTGATAACACACTGGTTAATAGAGGGGATTGGGATAATGGAACAGTTTTTGAATGGAAGCAAAGGATACGAAATAAATGATTTCACGGGTAGCAATAATCTTACTAGAAGTTATGCAGCTAAATTGGTAGAACGTTATGGAAAAGATTCGCTGGCTTACCTTACTTTAGAACAAGATAAAGAATATTTTTTTGCATCAAATACTGAGGGATTTATAGCCTATAAGGTTATTGATAATATTGCTATCTGCATGGGAAATCCAATCTATGAAGAAGGTACTTTGGATATATTATATAAGGAATTTATGGATTTCTTAAAAAAGAAAAGATATAAAGTGTGTTTTTGTTCAATAAGTAAAGAAATTTCAATGTTTCTAAATCAGTATGGACTTTCCATATCTAAATATGGAGAAGAGGCTTTAATTGATTTAAGTACTTACGAATTGAAAGGAAGTAGTACTTCAAAATTAAGACAAAAATTGAGAAGGGCTGATAAGTCTGGAATTTCGGTAATAGAATATAATCCAAAGAGCTGTAAAGATTATGAGCTTGAGGAAAAGATAAATCTTATATCTGAGAAGTGGATTTCTAATAAAAATGGTAAGATGGGATTTAGCTTAGGGGATTTAAATTTTGATGAACCTCTAGGTAGAAGATATTTTGTAGCAGTTGATGAGATGGAAAATTTACATACAATATTGATGTTTTCTCCTTTTGAGCAGGGAGAAGGTTATTTTCTCGATGTAATGAGAAGAAATTTTGATGCTGTACCTGGAGTAATGGAAAAGTCTATAATTGATGCTATTATGAAGATGAAAGATGAAGGTGTTAAAGTAGTTAGCTTAGGACTAGCTGCTCTTGCAGGAATAGAAGTTAATGAAGGAAATTGTACAACCCTTGAAAAAGGAATGAATTATATGTATAAGAATTTTAATAAGGATTATGACTTTAAGAAACTCCATGATTATAAAAAAAAGTTTGCACCTTCACTATGGAATTCCAGATATATTGCTCATGAGGCATCACTTTCGCCTATTAAAGTTGCATATGTGATGATTAAAGCTAGAAAAGGAGAAGGAGTTTGGTGGACGTTATTAAAAGGGCTTTGGGAGACAAGAAAAATACTTTCAGTCAAATTCAAGTAGAGTTGTTTATTTTGATAGAATTATTTTCATAGATGCATTCAGGTAAGATAGCTAATTAATAGATTTATACGGTGATAAGATCCCCTTCTACAACTGCGTGGAGGGGATTTTGTTATATAAAGATGATTATATTTGTATTTAGATAAGCTTTTTTACGCAATTATTTGAAATTAACTTTATATATTGGTACACCATTTAGTTTTCCGTCTATCTCTTTACTTGCCATTAAGCTTAGTGCTTTTACTGGAATATTGATTCTTTCGAATTGAATTAAATTATCCAAGTCTGTACAGTGTTCCATAAGTTCAACTCTTCGTCCTAAGGTTATGTGAGGCATAAAAACCTTATCATAAAATGGTAGTTTATATTCTTTTAATAGGGTGGTAATATCTTTATGAAGCTCAGATATAATAGGATTTTCTTCTACTCCAGCCCATAGAATATTTGTTTTCTTTCTTTTAAAAATACCTAGTTTGTTTACTGATAATTCGAAGGAATTTATCTTCAAAGATACTTCATCTAGCACCTCTTTAATCTTTGCAATTTGCAAATCATCAGCTTCTCCTATAAATCTAATTGTCATGTGAAAATTGTACTTCTCTGTAAAACTTCCTTCACTACAGTGATTTTTTATATGTGATGTTATATTATCAAAATAATTTTTAATGTTTTCCTCAAAATCTATGGCAATGTAGACTCTCAAAGTTTTATCTTCCTTTCCTAAAGAAATGTATCACTTAATTTTTTGCATAACACTTATTTTATACTCATTTAAAATTAATCCTCTTTGTGGTTTAGGGTATGTATTACTAGTTGAGTTAAGAGTTATATAAGTTATAAAAATTATAATTGATATTTGAGAAATAGTGAAGCTGAGTTTATAAGAAGATCTTAAGATTGAGTTCACTTATCTTTCATCAATAGGATATTTTTAATCAATGTGCTACAAAATTCTTTAGAAAGTTTTTAAATGCAACATTGACAAATTTTGCTCACCACTATATAATGATACCGGTGAGCAATTGATAATTAATTTCAATATCATTTGCTCGACAAAGCTTAAGATAAAAATGATTCAACAAAATTAGCCTAATAATCAGGAGGGAAATTATGAAACTAAAAGCATTAAGTTCTATTGTCCTTGCATGTGCATTATTAATAACAGGATGCTCAAGCACAGCAGAAAAAAGTCAAGATAAACCTAGCGAAGGGAAAAGTGCTTCTGTCACTTACCCAATTAAAGTTAAACATGCATTTGGTGAAACTGAAATTAAGAAACAACCAGAAAAGGTAGTTACAATTTCTTGGGGAAATCAAGATGTGCCTTTAGCTTTAGGTGTTGTACCAGCTGGTGTATCTAAGGCAAACTACGGTAAGGCAGATGCAAATGGTCTATTACCATGGACAGCAGCAAAATATAAGGAATTAGGTGTAGAAAAGCCTGTTACTTTTAATGATGTGGATGGTCTTGACTATGAGGCCATAAGCAATGCTAAACCAGATGTTATATTGGCTGCATACTCAGGGATTACACAAGAAGAATATAATCTTTTAAGTAAAATAGCTCCTGTTGTAGCATATCCTAAACTTGCATGGCAGACATATTGGCGTGACCAAATAACTACAAATGCTACTGCAATTGGTAAAAAGAATGAAGGGGACAAGCTAGTCTCAGATTTAGAAAAGTTAATAGCTGAAAAAACTAGTAAGTATAATAATATAAAGGGTAAAAAGGTTGCATTTTGCTACTTTAACCCAGCAGATTTAGGTAAGTTCTATGTATATCTTACAACAGATCCTCGTGCTGCATACTTAACTGATTTAGGCTTAGAAGTGCCTGATAGTGTTAAGAAGCTTGGAGAAACTTCAAAGAGCTTTGCCCTTGAAATTAGTTCGGAAAATATTGATAAATTATCAGATATAGATGTTATGGTGACTTATGGAAGTGGTACATTGTTAAAACAACTTCAAGCAGATAAGTTATTAGGAACAGTTCCAGCAATAAAAAGAGGTTCTGTAGCTGTTATAGAAGATGGATCATCACTTGCAGCATCTTGTACTCCTAGCGCTTTATCTATTCCAGCAACAATAGATGAATATTTAAAGATAATTGGAGAGGCAGCAGATAAAGTACAATGAAGCATACAAAAACAGTAGGAATATATTTAGTAGGCATTATTCTCCTGGGTATATGTGTACTAGCATCTTTAGCATGGGGTTCAAAAAATATAGAAATTGGTCAAGCAATAAATGCTTTACTAAATAGTAGCGATACGTCATTTTCTGCAATAGTAGTTCGTGAACGTATCCCAAGAACTATTTTTAGTATAATGGCAGGGGCTTCTCTTGGAATATCAGGAGCCCTTATGCAATCAATAACTAGAAACCCTATAGCAGACCCAAGCATCCTAGGAGTTAATACAGGTGCGTCTTTATTTGTAGTAGTAGGGATAGCATTCTTTAATATAAATTCACCAAATCAATACATTTGGATTGCACTTGCTGGAGCTGCGATAACTTCAGTACTTGTTTATGGTATAGCTTCTATTGGAAATGGAGGCATGACACCAATAAAGCTTGCTTTAGCAGGTTCCGCAACCAGTGCAGTTTTATCCTCTTTAGTAAGTGCGGTTATACTTCCGAGAAGTGAAGTTATGGATGCATTTAGATTCTGGCAGGTTGGAAGCGTAAGTGGAGCAACCTGGGAGAGTATTAGATTAATACTTCCTTTTATAGCAATTGGTTTAATAATAAGCATAGCAGCAACGCCAGCACTTAATGTTTTAGCTTTAGGAGATGATGTTGCAACAGGACTTGGGGTAAATATAGGAGTTATAAGAGTTATATGTGCAGTAGCGGGAGTTATACTATCTGGTGCAACCACTGCAATTGCAGGCCCAATTGGCTTTATAGGTCTAATGATACCTCATAGCATACGTCTTATTATGGGATCAAACTTAAGGGGAATAGTTCCTTTATCAGCTATTGGAGGAGCAGCGCTTTTATTAATTTCAGATGTACTGGGAAGATTAATTGGAAGTCCAGGTGAACTTCAGGTAGGGATTGTTACTGCATTTTTAGGTGCACCAATTCTTATTATCATAGCTAAGAAAGCGAAGGTGAGAGCTATATGATGCAGAGTACTCAAACTATGATCAGGCAAGGTTACACCAAAAGAAAAATTCGCTTAATTAGTGTGAATATACTTCTAATTATTCTAACACTGTGTATTTGTGGAGCGATGCTCATATATGGGAAAACTATCTATTCCTTAGATACAGTCATTAGAGTTTTAAGCGGTGAAGAGATACAAGGTGCTAACTTTGCTATTGAAACCCTACGTCTGCCAAGAATGCTCTGTGGTCTTTTAGCAGGACTAGCTTTTGGTATAGCAGGCAATACTTTTCAGACTATGCTGAGAAATCCTTTAGCTAGTCCAGATATTATAGGTATAAGTTCAGGTTCTAGCATTGCAGCAGTTTTTTGTATATTAGTTCTACATATGAGTGGAAGCGGAGTTTCTATAGCTGCTGTGCTTTCTGGAATTATAGTATCAATTTTCATATATGTATTATCTAAGGGATCTGGATTTTCAGGCGGTAGACTGATACTTATAGGAATTGGTGTTCAGGCTATGATAAATGCACTTATATCATATTTGATTACTAAGGCTTCTCAGTATGATGTTTCCAATGCACTTAGATGGCTAAGTGGAAGCTTGAACGGAGCAAGTATAGAAAGTGTACCAATTCTTTCTGTAGTTGTAGTTATATTTGGAGTTATTATATTAGGTCTAACGAAGCAGCTTCAAATATTAGAACTAGGGGATGAGTTTTCTACAACTCTAGGGGTTAAGATAAATCTAATAAGGATTCTACTAATCATAAGTTCGGTATTTTTAATTGCTTTTGCAACTTCAGTTACAGGACCTATAGCCTTTGTTGCATTTTTATCTGGACCAATAGCATCTAGACTTGTTGGACTAGGAGCACCAAATGTTTTATCATCAGGTTTAGTTGGAGCTTTGTTAGTACTTGGAGCAGACATGATTGGTCAGTTTGCATTTAGTACAAGATTCCCTGTAGGGGTAGTTACGGGAATTCTAGGAGCGCCATATATGCTATTTCTATTGATAGTTATAAATAGGAGGGGTCAAGCGTAATGAGTAAAAAACAACCATTATTTGAGGCAAAGGAAATAGTAACTGGATATGATAAAAAGATAATAATAGATGGAATTGATATAGCTATTCCAAGTAATAAAATTAGTGTTATTATAGGAGCCAATGCATGTGGTAAATCAACTTTGCTGAAAACTCTGGCAAGACTTATTAAACCTGTTTCAGGAGAGGTTGTAATTGATGGGAAGAAAATTACTTCTATGCCTTCAAAACAACTAGCACAAGTTTTAGGTTTACTTCCTCAATCACCAGTAGTTCCTGAAGGTATAACTGTTTGGGATTTGGTTTCAAGAGGTAGATTTCCATATCAATCATTTTTAAAGGGTATGGATAAAACTGATTTTGAAGCAGTAGAAGAGGCTCTTGAAATAATGGGAATAACAGAACTTGCAAATCGTAGTGTGGATGAGCTATCAGGAGGACAACGTCAAAGGGTATGGATTGCTATGGCACTTGCTCAGCAAACAGATATACTTCTATTAGACGAACCAACCACTTATCTTGACATTGCATATCAAGTTGAGATTCTTGATTTATTAACAGATTTAAACCGCAGAAGAGGTACTACTATTGTTATGGTACTTCATGATATAAACTTATCTGCAAGGTATGCAGATTATATCTTTGCTCTTCGCAAAGGAAAATTAATTGATCAAGGTGCACCTTCAGAGATTATTACCTCTGAACTGATACATAATGTGTTTGATTTAGATTGCGTAGTTATACAAGATCCTGTGTCTTCTTCACCGTTCATAGTACCAAGAGGAAGACATCATGTTAGTATATAATTAAATTAGGTTAATGTTGAAGTTTAAAAATAATAGTTCACTTCACCATAAAAACCCGCGATGACATAGATTTATGTTGTTGCGGGTTTTTATTTGGCTATGTTTAATTTCAACAGGTATTTTAACAACACCTTTATCTGAATTTAGAGTATTTTACAAAATAAAAGTTAAAAAGAGAAGAACTAAAAGTAATAAATTACAAACTTTTTTTTGTACATTTACCACATGTAAAAATATGCTATAATTTCTATATAGATGAAGTTACATTAATTCACATTTTAAAAGTATTTTAAGATCGGAAGGAGAACGAATGAATTTAGAAATTATTGCGGTTTATGAAAATTTGGATGGTTATCTTTTGGAGATGGAAAAAGACAATGCAGATTATAAGGAGCTATGGGATAAATATGCTATAATGCCTTACTGGGAAAAACTTAGTCAATGGGCACCTTTTGATATGTCTGACAGAAAGCCAAAGCCAATAAAAGATGTAAACAAATTAAAACAGCAGATAAAACTATTGAAAGAAATGAATCTTGATGAGATTAAGAATGAGTTTTTAGGCGCTGCAAAAGCACTACCTAATTACGATGATGACAAAATAGTAATTGCAATTTATCCTCTTGATGATGAAGAAACTAATATTAAGGAGCAACAGAATGGTGTTCAAGGGGTTAGTGTATTCGGAAATATGTTGATACAGGTTAATCCATTCGCTAAAGAGTATTCTAAGTGGATTCCATATGTATTTGCCCATGAGTATCACCACTCTGTATGGGGAAATTATTGGCATGTAGTTCATGGAGGAAGCACAGGAAGCCTTATTGAAGCATTGCTTATAGATGGACAAGCAGATTCCTTCGCTAAAAGTATTAACCCTACACTAAATCCAAAATGGATTTCTCAAATCTCTGAAAATCAAGAGAAGGAATTATGGAATAACCATTACTCAAAATTATTAAATGAAACTAATTTTGATTATGGAACTTATATGTTTGGAAATGAGGAACTAGGTATACCTTGGTGTACTGGATACTTCTTTGGATATAGAATTATTGATAGTTTTAGAAAAATCTATCCAGATATTACCCCAAAGGAATTGATTGAAACCAGTTCAGAGGAAATCTTATTGAAGAGTGGCTATAGGTAAAATAAAATTTAAAGTTTATTTAAAATCATGATATGATTTCTTTAAAGGATTACATAAGAAAAGTCATCTGATTTTAAATAAATATTATAGAAAGAGATTAAAGTAAATATAATATTTATTTGTGATCAGTATACTAATTAGTAGAAAATTGGTATGCTGATTATTTTATAAGAATATTATTTGTTTTGGAGGTTTTTATGGAATATATCATGTTAGATAGAGAAAGTCTTAATATAACACTATTTGTTAACTTTAAGCGGCATCAAAAGGTGACAAAATGTTGGAGAAAAATTGATGGAAAGTGGTGTATCAAAGAAATTGCTTTTACAGATGAGTGGACGGAAAAAGAATATGAACAATTGATTGGTTACTTAAAAAATACCATAGTAACAGGTGGAATGGTACTTGGAGCCTTCTATAACAAAGAGCTCAAAGGATTCGCATCGGTAGAGCCTAGTTTATTTGGAAAGAACAAAGAGTATTTAGATTTATCTAGCATTCATGTTTCTGAAGATATGAGAGGGAAAGGTATCGGAAAAGATTTATTTCTTCAGGCGAAAATTTGGGCAAAAGAGCATGGTGCAAAGAAGTTGTATATTTCATCACATTCAGCAGTAGAGACTCAAGCATTCTACAGAGAAATGGGATGTGTTGAAGCTGAGGAGTACAATCAGGAACATGTAGATCAAGAGCCTTTTGACTGTCAATTGGAATGCCTAGTGTGAGCATATATAATGCCAAATTTTCTTATGTAGTTATATAAAAATCAAAAGTAATACTAACTTTCAACTAATATGCGATTTAATTCACTTGCTGCGTTATAGGTTTGCTTAAGTGAGGGTGGTAGCATTAAATTATTATATTTAGGGAGGTTTTTATATGGCAACAGTTAAACTTAAAATTGCAGAATTGAGGAAAGCGAAAGGGGTAGGGCAGCATGATTTAGCAAGTACATTAGGTGTATCATTTCAGTCAGTTAGCAAATGGGAAACAGGTGTAACTATGCCTGATATCACGCTTTTGCCCGATATAGCTGAGTATTTTAATGTTTCTGTAGATCAATTAATAGGACTACAACCACTAGAAAATCAAGTATATATACCAAGGAATACAGATAATCGTAGTAATTGTAATGCACAAACTGATAAACTTTACAAAAATAGAAGATACTTTTGGAACGATGACTATTTAAGTTTTATTGTTAATAATGTTTGGAGGATAGAATCGCCAGTTGATATTATTGAATTTAGGTGTGGAGATGGGTATTTTGGAAAACAGTTGCTTGATTTTTTACCTAAAGGAAGCTCTTACACAGGAGTAGATAATGAGCACTTTATTGCTAAGGCAGAGGTTTATTTTAGTAACACGGACTTTGATGTAAGTTTCATGGTATCAGACATATATTCTCTTGAAATTGATAAAAAATATGACATGGCTATCTGCCAGGCCGGCCTGAGACATATGAATAAACCTATGGAAGTACTGAAAAAGATGGTTGATTCGGTTAAGAAAAATGGTATTGTTGCTTGTATAGATGTAAACAGAGAATTTGAGAATGATGGGTTATATCTCGATGATATTAGTTATGATTATCTTTGCACAGCTTTTGATTTTCATGAGATTTGGAAGAAAGAATTGGAATGTGAAGGAAGAGACTACGCAATTGGAATGAAATTGCCATTTTGTATGAAACAGCTAGGTTTGAGGGATATTGATGTCCGTATAAACGATAAGGTAGTTTATGTAAATACTGATATACAGGATTACGAGGAAAAAGTACAGGATTTTATTGAAATCAATGGCTGGAATAAAGACTTTGATAAATTCTATGAAGAAAATGTAATTGAGTTGTTTATGAGTAGAGGAATTGATAGATCTGAGGCAGAGGACTACATAAAAATGCAATCTAAGATAGCAAGATATTTTAAAGATACTAAAAGTAAGAAGTCGTTCTTAAAAGTACAAGGATTACTTATTTCATATGGAAGAAAATAAGTATAAGACATTTTCTAAGTACCGTACTAAATGTTTATTAATACACTATCAAGTTAGAGTAGAAATTTTCAATCGTACTATAAAAAATGGCTTTTAATATGTAGCCATGTAGGTTTAACATAGTCCTCATATTGGTTTAAGAATTTTTCTGAAATCTTAAGCTTACTTCAGTAACAAATACATCAATGCTAACATAAACACTATCAGTAATTCTTTCTTTTAATGGGCTTATGCCAATTAGGAAGCATATTATTGCTGATATTACTGCTCCGTAAAGCAGGATCTTGCCAAAAAATTTATTAGTAGTATCCACTCTGCTATGTTTTTCCAAAGAAAATGGTATCTTTAAGCCCAAATCGCTGATAAGCCAGTTCTTAGGAATAAAATAAAAGATAAGTCCTACTAAAAACATAATTAATGAAATTAAATAATTTAGTTTCAATTTACTCACCTCTTTTTACTTTTATAGCCTAGTAATAAAATTCATGTTTTAACTTCTCTTAGGTAATAGGAGTGTTAAAAAAGAAAATTATTCTTCTGAGTTATATTATATATATAATTGCCAAAATATGCAGTAATTAGAATTGAAATTAAGATTAAAATAAGGTTACTTTGATTAAGTATAAGTTATGGGGGAATATATGATAACTAATAGAAAAGAATTGATAAATAATATACTAGCTATTATATGGGGACCAACCTCAGATAAAGTATATATATATGTTCATGGTAAAATGGGATGTAAAGAAAATGCTGAACACTTCGCTGAAATTGCCATAGAGAAAGGCTATCAAGTGATTAGCTTTGATTTGCCTGAGCATGGAGAAAGAAAAAATGAAGATTATCCTATTATGCCATGGAATGCGGTGAAGGACTTACAGTGCATAAGTGATTATGCAATGAAGCAGTGGGTAAGTGTAAATCTATATGCTTGCAGTTTAGGGGTATATTTTAGTCTTTTAGCTTATAAAGATATGGATATAAAGAAGGCTTTATTTCAATGTCCTGTGCTAAACATGGAGAGATTAATTTTTGATATGATGCAGTGGTTTAATGTAACAGAGGAACAATTAAGAGTGGAAAAAGAGATAGGGACACCAATTGGTGAGACCTTGAGCTGGGATTACTTAACATATTCAAAGGAGCATGCTGTTGATCAATGGAAGTGTCAAACATATATTTTATATCCATCAAAAGATAATTTAACTCCAAAAGAAGTTGTAGATGAATTCGCCGATAAACATCTAGTTAATCTAAGTGTTTTGGATGGAGCAGAGCACTATTTTACCGAAAGAAGATATTTGGAGCAGTTAGAGCTTTGGTTAAGGAATAATATATAGATAAATTTAAAGTTATAATTTACTTAAGTTCAGTGAGCATAAAAGATAGATAAGCAATTTAAGAGTGAAAAAATGATTATAATAAAACATAAATAAGAAACCTTGTAGAGATATTGTCTGCAGGGTTTCTTAGTTTTTTGTATAAAACATTGCTTTTTAATTATTTTATTTTTTTCACTTCTTCTTGAATATCAGCTGTGATAGCTGAAGTCTTGATTTTATAGCTAGCGCTAACTACTATGCTTCGTTCTTCTGGAGTAAGGTCAGCTAACAGGGTTTCATTCCATTGCTTTATGAGTTTATTCCAGTATATCCTAAATTCTTTGGCAGCTTCGGTAGCATAAACCTTTTTAACACGTTGGTTGGTGGAATCCTCAGTTCTTGTCAATAAACCTAAGGCTACTAAGTTTTTAATAGAACGTGTTACAACTGATTTGTCAATGGATAAGTTGGTACCGATGTCATCTTGGATTGTTCCAGGATTAGCACTAACATATATTAAAACCATAGCTTCAGAGAAACTCATATTTCTATCAGCTAAGGCTGCTTTTATATAAAGTTGCGATTTTCGATATATAGCACCAAAATAATTGAGGAAATATAGCTCTTCCATTTATCTGATTCTCCTTCATTGAAGTTAAAATAGCTCTAACAAATAGGATTTGTTTTATTTTTATTATATAGAAGGATATTGTAGTATGCAAGTAAAAAAGTAGATATTAGCAACAATCTTCAAAATCAACTGTTGACAAAATCAACTGTTGAAAATATAATGAGATTAACTTAAGAATAAAGGATATTATCCTTAGATTTTATGAAGATAAGTTTGGAATTCATGAAAGAGTGGATAGGAAATAAAAATTTTAAAACCATGATCATTCTCATGGATAAAGAAGGAGGAAAATGAAATGAGTAAAATAGAAAATCAAGAATTAAAGAATGGAAGATTCACTGCTATTGTTAATGCTCGCATTTTTAATGGAGAAAAAGTCATTGATGAAAGTTCTGTAATAATTGATGGTAAGAATATAATTGCTATTGGTGGAGAAGTACCAAAAGGGGCAGTAATTATCGATGCAAAAGGTTCCACATTACTACCTGGTCTTATTGATTCCCATGTGCATACCTCAGAAGATGGTCTACGACATGCATTGAAATTTGGAGTTACAACTGAATTAGAGATGATGGGAGGTTATACAAAAAGTGGTCGTGAAATACAGTTAAAGGGAATTGATGATATTGCAGATGTAAGGTCTGCTGGAATGGGAGTAACACCTCCTGGTGGACATCCCGATGAATTAATGGGTGGGGATGGTATTCCTGATTTTGTCCTTAAGGAAATGGAGAGGATGACAGAGGAAGAAAAGGCTGCATTTATAGCAGCTCATGAGCAGCAGCATAAGCATGAAGAAGAAGCACCTTCGGTAACAACCATTCAAGGAGCAATAGAGCATGTAAGAGAACAAGTCTCCCAAGGCGCTGACTATATTAAAATTCTAATTGAAGAAGGAACTGTAATGAATTGTCCAGGTTTGCCTGTTTTAAGTGATGAAATTTACAAAGCAGCAGTAGATGAAGCACATAAATTTGATAAAATAGTCCTTGCTCATGTATTAACAGCAGAGTCTTCAAAAAAAGCTATTGATTTTGGAGTGAATGGATTGGCACATATATTTATTGATCGCCCAGCCTGGACTCCAGAATTGATAAAGATCATTGCTGATAGCGGGGCTTTTGTAACACCATGCTTAGTGCTTAACTCTTCTATTATTGGTAATGCTGCTTCTAATTTAGCAAATGATCCACGTGTTAGTTCAAGACTGAGTGAGGAATGGATAGATACATTGAATTCAAGCTTTAATACATTTCCACAAGGAAGTATGAAGAATAATTATCATAATGTGATGGATCTTCACAAGGCTGGAGTAGATATTTTAGTAGGTACAGATGTATCTGTTCCAGTTCCAACCCTTGGAGGACTTGCTCATGGTGCTAGTGTACATCATGAACTACAATTACTAGTAGAGGCGGGCTTTACACCGATTGAAGCCCTTAAAGCAGCAACTTCTGTTCCAGCTAGACGCTTTAGTCTTACTGATAGGGGACACATAGTAGCTGGAGCACGTGCAGACTTATTATTAGTTGATGGTGATCCAACCACTAATATATCAGATACTCTATCAATTAAGGAGATTTGGATTAAAGGAAAACGACTTAAAGATATATAATATAAGAATTCCAAAACCTCACTTAAGAAGTAATTTTCAGTGAGGTTTTTTATAAAAAATAATAGTTATAATATCACATCAAATTGATGTCATATTGTTGAAGTAAAGTAAG
The DNA here is from genome assembly GCF_016595795.1 of Clostridium yunnanense. Lineage (GTDB taxonomy): Bacteria > Bacillota > Clostridia > Clostridiales > Clostridiaceae > Clostridium_AR > Clostridium_AR yunnanense. The sequence goes on along the minus strand of NZ_JAENHN010000051.1, from coordinate 110,986 downwards.
AATAGGATCACTAGGGGGAGTTTCAGTAATAATTCCATGAAAATCAGATATGTTTGCAAAGTTATAGATTCCATCTAGGTTAAAACGCTCATTTGGAGCCATTAAAAATAATTCCTTGGAGATTCCCATAATTGCTTTTTTAGTACCAGCATCCTCGGATTCACAAGAACTTACACTTCCATCACCAAGATCAATGCCGCCACAACCCATAAAAGCTTTATTGCAACGATAGAGTTTAATTTGCTCATTTGAGTGAGAACCAACATTTCCACCAATAACAGGATCATAGTCTCCACCTATAAAGATAGTATGGACCTTAGAATCTGTTCTAATCATTGATGAAATCTCAACCATATTTGTAATCAAAGTTATATTCCTATTATTTTCAGTAATTAGTTTAGCAAGAAGATAGGATATACTTGAGGCATCCAAGAAGATCGTATCGCTATCCTTTATTAGTTCATAGGCTTTCTCTGCAATAATTTCCTTTAAATCAGTATCCTTTTCAACACGTTTTGAGAAGCTTTCCCCACTAACAATAGTTCTTTTTATATTAATAGCACCACCATAGGTACGCTGTAATAGGCTATTTTTTTCTAAAACCTGAAGATCCTTTCGAATCATGCTTTCACTAACTCCAAATTGCACACTTAAATCCTTTACTAATACTTTTCCTTCGCTTTCTAATATATCTAATATTTGTTTATGCCTTTCTTCAATAAACATAAGTTTCCTCCAAGTTATTCTCATTTAATTCTATTTTATCAATGAAATTATGGAAATGCAATTGAAATATTGACAAATGGGAATTAACGAAATAAAATGATAATGAATGGTAGTTGTGAAAAAAAGTGAAAAATAACAACGTGTTTAGGAGGATAAGAAGTAATATGAAGAAGGCAGTGTTTTTTGATATTGATGGTACATTAATTGATTGTTTAAATGGATTAACAGATATTACTCCTAGAGTTAAAAGAGCTATACGTGAATTGCAGACAAAGGGAAATCATGTTTTTATTGCTACAGGAAGACCCTATGCTTTTTTAAATGAGGCATTAATTAATTTTGGATTTGATGGTTTTGTACTTGCTAATGGAGCATATGTAAAAGTTGGAGATAAATGCATCCATAAGGAGGCTATTGAAAAAGAAGTTGTTAGAGAATTAGTTGATAAGTTTGAAGAACTTAACATTGAATATATACTGCAAGGGGAAGAATACTCATACATCAAGGATGATCATAAGTCTCTCCATTCCTTTTATGATAATTATAATATATCTAAAAAATATTTAACTGGTGAATTTGATCTAGAAGAGATTGAAGCTTACAAACTTGAAATGTTATGCAAGGACCAAAAAGGAATAGATTTTTGTGCTTCCTTAGGAAAAGATAGATTTTCATATCTTGACAATCCAGATGGATCTTTCGAATTATATTCTAAAACACATTCTAAAGCCTCAGGAATTCTAAAGGTATTGGAATTTTTAGATATACCTGTAGAAAATAGTTATGCCTTTGGAGATGGAAAAAACGATATCGAAATGTTGTCTACAGTTGGTTGCGGAATAGCTATGGGAAATGCTGATGACTTCGTTAAAAGCTATGCTAAAAAAGTTACTGATACTGTGCATAATGATGGTGTAGCTTTGGAAATTGAAAGATTTATTCTGTGAAATAAGGAGTAGGCTATATGCTAAATTATTGAATGAAAAAAACTGGATTCTGTAAAACTCGGAATCCAGTTTTTTGCCCTTTTAGGCATATATAAGATCTAAAATTAGATATTATGCTTTGATTGCCCAACGTAATTTGGCACAACTTGCACGACCATTGGCACGGCATTCTTCTGCTGATGGACGAATAGGTTCTGTTGCTATTTCGGAATAAATACCTTCGCGGAAGAAGTGTTGAAAGGATTTTTTAACGCGACGATCTTCTCCTGAATGAAATGTAAGTATGGCAACACGACCACCTTTAGCTAGAACATTAGGAAGTTTTTCTAAAAACTCATCTAGCACTTCAAACTCATGATTGACATTAATTCGTAACGCTTGAAAGGTTCGCTGACAGGATTTTTTTATATCATTGTCTTTGATTTTTGGAACATATTTCAAAGCGTCTTTGATGATATTTCGGAGTTGTGTTGTTGTAGCTATATCAACTCCTTTTTTTATACTGGAAAGAATAGCACGAGCGATTACTGCAGCATGAGGCTCGTCGGAATTTTCAATCAACATATCTTCTATTTCAAATAGAGTCATTTCTTTTAAAAGCTCTGCTGCTGAGATACCTAAATTCGGATTAAGTCTTAGGTCTAATGGACCCTCGAACTTAAAGGTAAAACCTCTATCAGGATTATCTATTTGCATCGAAGAAACACCTAAGTCTGCCAATACAAAGTTAAAGGACTCTGATTTTGGAGTAACCTCATCTATTTGAGAAAAATTCATTTGCTTAATCTCTAAAATTTCAGGACCGTAACCCAATTGTTCTAAACGATTTTTGGTCCGTGGCAGTTCAATAGGATCTACATCAAGTGCATATAAGCGACCTTTTTGATCTAAACATTTAAGCATCTCTAAAGTATGACCGCCATAACCTAGTGTGGCATCTAAACCGGTTTGTCCTGGCGCAATTTGGAGAAATTCCAATATTTCTTTAACGCAAATTGAAATATGCATGCCTGCAGGTGTATTACCCTTCTGAATAATCTTTGCAATATCATCAGCGTATTTTTCTGGGTTTAGTTCTTTATATTTTTCTTTAAAATTCTTAGGGTGAGTACCTTTATAACGAGTACGGCGTTGGTGCTTGGGAGTTTTCTCATCCAATGTGTTATCTAGATCCATTATCTTCCCTCATTTTTATATTATATTTTTATAGTTTTCTCATAAAATTTATCATATCAGATAGAATTTGTTAAGGCAATACCATAGTTTAGCTTCTGTTTTGTATTAGACATTCTAAAGTTCAATAAAAAAGTACAACGGAGAATTCATTATTTTAGGGTTAATTATTAGTATTATCAGTTCTTTTAAAACATCACCGTTTATTCACAAGGTAATAATCCGTTGAAATCACTATGTTTATAGAAATTTAGACAGTATATTGATGAATTTTCAATGTTTTGCTATCATTAGATTAAGAAACTAATTCAAATATAGGCTAAAGAGAAGAAGGGTGATTTTAATGGATGTTTTTAAAGAACTGTTTTTAATGCAGCAAGCATATGCTACATTATTTTCACTTACCAATAAAGTGCAAATGGTAGGTGATAAATATCTTGAAGGGCTAACTTCAAGACAGTATATGGCAGTAGTTGCAATGGCTCATCTAGATGAGGATGAAAGAACTATAAATAATATAGCTAGGAAGTTAGGGACTACTAAGCAAAGCGTGAAACAGCTTATAGATATAATGGAGAAAAAAGGATATATAAAAACTGTACCTAGTACTAAGGACAAAAGAGCGGTTAATGTTGTGATTACCGAAGAAGGAACAAAGGTAATCGTAAAGTGCACTGAAAATGGAATTTATCTATTTGCAGACCTATTTAAAGATTTTTCTTCAAATGAAATAGAAACGCTTTGGAAGCTATTAAAAAAGCTATATCACTTTGATGGTGAAGAGCAAGATGGCTTTGAATCAGAAGGATTTTTAGACTTAGGGGTAGATCCAAGTGAATTTGAGCAGAAAGTATTAAAAGAATTTGGAAAACGAAGAATCTTAAAAAAGGAGTTATAACTTTAGTTATGATTCCTTTTTTGCTATATAAAAAATATATAAGTATTAGATTAAATAAATATATCAATTTTATTTTTTAGAAATAAGAAAATCTTAGAAAAAATTAGACAGTATATTGACTAAATATATGAAGGGTAGTATTATTATATTAGACAATATAATGTCTAACTAAAAGAGTGAACAATATAAAGACACAGTAATAAATTTCATTACGAAGTGGTACATCCATAACTTAATTAAGTAAAACATAAATCGCAACTTATCATAAAGCAGTAGAGGGTTCTAGCTTCAATCATTAATTTATACATGTTATAAAATTGCCTGAAACCAGGATTTTAGAACAAGGATGAATTTTTGCAAAGTAAACTTATAAGATGCGATTTAAAAAATATATAAATAGACAGTATAATGTCTAGGGGGAGAGAGAATAGTGAAGGATATTATTACAGTAAAAAACCTTGAAAAAAATTATGGCTCAAAAAAGGCAGTTGATTGTATTGATTTTTCATTAAAGAATGGAGAAATTTTAGGACTCCTTGGACCTAATGGTGCAGGTAAAAGCACAACTCTTAACATTTTATCTACCATACTGAAGGCTGATGAGGGAGAAATAGAGGTTTTAGGACACAATTTGAAGGAGGATGCAAAAATTATAAAGAAGTCTATAGGCATAGTTCCTCAAGATATAGCTATTTATGAAGAAATAAGTGCTGAAAAAAATGTAAGCTTTTTTGCAAGTCTTTATGGACTAAAAGGAAATGAACTCAAGCAACAGGTTAAAGAAGCATTAGAACTAGTGGGGCTTTATGATAAAAAGTCGGATAAACCAAAGACCTTCTCAGGAGGGATGAAAAGAAGATTAAATATAGCTTGTGCTATTGCACATAAGCCAAAGATCATAATAATGGATGAACCTACTGTAGGTATTGATCCTCAGTCCAGAAATCATATATTAGATTCTATTAAAACACTGAAATCTAGAGGGGCAGCAATAATTTATTCTACTCACTATATGGAGGAGGTAGAAGCTATTGCAGACAGGATCATAATAATGAATGAAGGTAAGATAATAGCTGAAGGCACAAATGAAGAACTGAAGCAGATGGTTAATGAGGAGATATCCTATTCTTTTAGTGTTAATAATACAGAGAAACTGATTGATGAAGAGCTTTATTCTATAGAAGGAATAAAACAGGTCAAGATCCTTGAAAATGAAGTAAACTTAACCTCATTAAAATCAAAGGACAATCTTAATGAAATAATAGCCACCTTTCTAAAAACAAATTGCACAATTAAAAGCATGAATAGCAAGGAAGCATCATTGGAAACTACTTTTTTGGAGCTTACAGGAAGAAACTTGAGGGATTAGTGTAAGGAGGTTTATCATATGAATTTAATAAAAATAGTAAAATTTGATATTGTTAATATAATTAGAAATCCAACTTTAGTAATTGCAAATACTATCTTTCCACTGATACTTATTGGAGTTATTGGGTTTATTACAAAAGGCGGCTATGGTTCCTTAAGTATTAATTCTTATGATTATTATGGAGTCACCTTGATGATTTTTACGGCAATTATGCTGGCAATGACAGCTACAAATACTTTTATGGAAGAGAAGGTCAAGAAGGGTAATACCCGTATTATATATGCACCGGTTTCCAAGACTGAGATATATCTTTCAAAATTAATTGCCACATATATTGTAGGTACAGTTTGCTACAGCTTTATAATACTTTTAGCTCAGTATATACTGAATATGAATTTTGGAGGAGAAAATGTTTTATACGTGGTACTTCTTATAAATGTACTTTCCTTATTTGGCTGCTGTCTTGGTACAATGTTTTGCAGCATTTTTAAAAAAGAGCAACTGGCAAATTCCATAATGCAGATTCCTATATTAATATTTGTATTTTTAGGAGGAAGTTTTTTTCCTGTAGAAAACTTAGGAAAGCTAATAACTAAAATATCAGTTATATCACCCATAAGATGGATCACAGAATGTGTTTTTAAAATCATTTATGATAATGACTTTAGTATGTATATGTCTACACTTAGTGTAATTTTAGCATTCTGTATAGTTTGCATTATTATAACTCATATAACCTTTAAGCCGGAGGAGTATGTATAATGAATATATTAAATATTTTTAAAAATAATCTAAGTAGGACCTTAGCACAAAAAGCTACTATAATAATTGCTTTAATTCTTATACCAATTATGATTGGAGCTGCAGTGTTATTTTCAGAAAAAGTAGTTATAAAAGGAAAAATTGCTTATGTATCAGCTACAAATATTAGTATTCCCAAAGATAATAGGGTGGATATTGAGATTTTAAAAGAAAAGCCAGCTGTTTCGTCTCTGCTTATTGGAAAGTATGTGGCTATAGTGGAAAAACGTAATGATGATTATATAGTAACAACCTTGAAAAATCAGAAGGATAAAAGAATCATAGAAGCTTATTTTAAAACAGGCAAACTGCCAGACAATAATGAGGATACCTCAAAAAAAGGCGAAGGAACAAATATCTTAGGCTTTATTCTTATGATTTTATTAATGCAAGGTGTAGCCCTTATAACACTGTATACTGAGGATAGAGATAAAAAAACCTTAAGAAGAATACTGATGTCTCCAGCAAATGAAAGAATATATCTTTTTACACAAGAACTCTTCACATTTTCCGGCATCTTTATACCATCGTATTTAACCTTAGCGGTTACCAAAATTGTTTTTAAAGTAGATATGGGGTTTAGCTATGGAATGTTGTTTATATTAGTTGCAATAATTTCTGCACTTTCAACCTCACTAGCACTTTTTATAGCTTCAGTACTCGGCTCAGACTACTCTTTAGCCTCCACAGGAATTTATATGCTTACTAGTTTAGTATCAGGCTGTTATATATCTTTTACCGATGGTAATAAGTTTTTAGATATACTATGCAGTGCGCTGCCGCAGAAAGCATATATGACGATGATACAAGGAATAGAAAAAGGGAAAAGCTTATCTCAATTCACTAGCCAGCTTATTTACTTATTTATCTGGATCGCAGCTGCTTATCTCTTAGGCAGTGCTATAAATAAAAGAAAAATTAAACAAGGCATATATTAAAGGGACGGTGATACCGCCTCTTTTTCTTTTGTATACAATGATCATGCTTTGTTAAAGGTTAGTAACGCTATAGATAAACTACTCCATATTCAAAGTGATCGAAATAAAACTTCGTAGCATCTATTTTGAGTTTATTTTAAAAGTCTTATTTATGTGGAATTATTATTAAGTTTATGTAATAGCTGGCAGGAAAAAAATCAAAGTGTGTCGAATAGTTGTACATAGGATTATTATTGAAGTTAAGTGATGAAAGATATGTTAATTAACTATTTGAGTTTTAAATTTTACTATAATAATTCCTATTATTAAAACTATGAGGTGATGTACTTATGAAGACAATAGCATTTTCTGAACTTAAAGATGACTTGAAAACGGGAGATTTGATTTTGTTTAGTGGAAAATACTCAATTAGCAAACTTGTAGAAAAGCTTGAACATAGTATGTGGTCACATGCTGCAATGGTTGTAAGAATACCTAATATAGAATATCCTTTGCTTTGGGAATCATCGGCATTAACTAATCTTTCTGATGAACTTTATAAGGATAACAAGACTGGTCCTAAGATTGTTAACCTTGAAGAAAGATTAAAAACTTATGGAAGTGATTTAAAGCCATATACTCCTCCGATTTATGCTGTGAGACGTTTAGAGGTAGAAAGAACTGATGAAATGATTAATTCGTTAAATGCATTATTTACTTCTTTACACGGATTGCCTAATCCTGACGAATGGAAAATGATATTGGAAGTAGTGGAAGGAAAGTTACTTAATATTCCGTCTAAATTAGATAATTATACATGCAGCGAACTTGTAGCAGAATCACTAATTAAAATGGGTCTGTTAGAGAATAAAAGAGTTATAAACTCCTATATGCCAAAAGACTTTTCCTCTGATGGCTCCTTAAAGCTTTTAAAAGGAACACTTCTTGAGGAAATTGCTATAGATATCAACAAATAGTGAGAGGATTTTCACAAAAGGCGTAAAATTATGAAATATGAAATTAGAAAAAAGAACGTATTGAGGCTATTTACATATTTATTGTTTGTGTTTTTAACTATAGGGTTAAGTAATACAGTGGCTTTAGCTTCTGAAAATATCTCCTCGGTGGTAAAAGTTAATAATGGTGAGGAAGAATACGATTTAACAGATCACCTACAAATCTTACAAGATACTAAGAGGGTATTTACTATTGATTCTATATTTTATCCAGAAATAAGAGATAAATTTAAATCCTATAAAGAAAGTAATTTAAGTGGAGAAATTTCTAGTGCTGCATATTGGGTTAGGGTGGTAGTTCAAAATGATCAAGATCAAGCAGCAAATATGTTTTTAGAAATAAGTAAGCCTCAGCTTAGTAACTTGAAGTTTTATAGGTTTGATGGGCAACGATTAATTGAAGAGGTAGACACTGGAAGTGATTATCCTTTTTCTAATAGAGAGATAAATAACAGAAATTTTGTGTTTGATTTGCATTTGCCATCAAAAGAAACACAAACCATAATTTTGAGAGTAGAAGCAAAGAGCTACTTACAGCTACCAGTTAAGTTGTATACAGAAAAACATTTTATAGAAAAAGAAGAACATAGTAACATGGTTCTAGGTTTTTATTATGGAATAATGCTTATAATGCTTTTATATAACTTAATACTCTATTTTTCTTTGAAGGATGAAACATATATTTATTATTGCTGTTTTATCTTTGCGTTTTCAATAATGCAGCTCATTTGGGATGGTCTAGCCTTTCAATACCTTTGGCCTAAGCTTGTATTCTGGAACACTAAAGCAAATCCGGTTTTTATAATCTTGAGCGCAATGTTCTCGCTTCAGTTCACAAGAAGCTTTTTAAGGGTGAAGGAAAGATCTAGATTTTATGATAAATTGATGTCCTGTATGTTGTTTACAGAGCTTATAGCAGTAATAGCTGCAATTTTGATACCTGTAGCAATTGCTACTGAAATGTCTGTTTTTATTATAACAGCAAGCTCGGCGATTTGCTTTGCGAGTATAAAACTTGTGGGAGTTAAGGAAAGAGCTGTTCAGCTGTATGTTGTTTCATGGATTGCTTTATTTTTGGGTTCAAGTCTGAATATCCTGACAGCTTATAAAATACTACCGTTAAGCTTTATTACTCTATATTCTCCAAGGATAGGAGCCGTGATAAATATTGTGCTGCTTTCACTGTCACTAGGAGATAGATTCAATATAATGAGACAGGAAAAGGTTATAGAAGAGAAGCAGAGGATATTACTTGAAAACTTGCATGATATAACTAAAACTATTACATCCACTAATGATATAGGTACAATGGTAACTTTTTTACTGCAAAGAATATGTAAGATAACTAAGTTTCATAACGGCATGATAGTTCTAAAGGAAGATCAGGGCTATGTTGTAAAAGCTACGCTAGGATACAAAGCAGAGCAATTGAAAAACAAAATTTTATTTCAAGTAGAACAAGATTTATATTTTCAAAAGACTATAAAAGAAAATCATTCAATTATATTAAACGATGTTGTAATGCATGCATATGGTATTGACAGAAGTTTTAAAGCTTTTATTGAATTTCCTATTACTTATCATAAGAAAAATGTAGGGATTATTGTCCTATATGATGATACCATAGACGATTCCAATGGTGCACAGTATGAAGTGCTTTATAATTTTACTGGACAAGTAGGGATTGCAATTGAAAATGCAAGATTATTCAACCAGGTGGAAAAACTGGCTACTACTGATGGATTAACAGGAGCATATACGCGTACTCATTTTTTCAACATGTCTGAATCTATAATAGAAGAGCATAGAAACTCTAATAAGTGTGTATCTTTAATAATGTTAGATATAGATTATTTTAAAAAAATAAATGATACTTATGGACACTTGATAGGAGACAAGACTTTGCAGCAGCTTGTTTCAACCATAAAAATGGAGCTCACTGAAGATTGCATTATAGGAAGATATGGTGGAGAGGAATTTTTAGTTTTACTTAAAGATACCAATTTAGATACAGCCATTTATTTAGCAGAAAAATTAAGAGAAAAAATTGAAAATATGAACATAGAAATAGATAAAGATAACTTTATCAAAAGTACTATCAGTATTGGTGTAGCCAATACAAGCGAAAATACTTTTAAAATCTCACAGCTGATTGAAAAAGCTGACCAAGCCCTGTATCTTTCAAAACAAAATGGTAGAAATAAAGTAAGTACAGTGAAAATCTCGGTATAAGCGCAGGATTACTACGAAGAAATAGGTTCAAGCTGCCACTCATATAATGTGTGGCAGCTTTTTAAATTTTATATGGCTTAAAATACTAAAATTCTCTCAAAGCCTTATTTTAAGAGTAACTATTTAAATATTTTAATATTTAAATAGTTACTTAGTTAAAATTTTAAATAGTTCTATAGATAAAAAATCCCGACTTTTGGGGATTTTCGGGCACGTATAAGTTAATAGTTGAGTTAGGAACTCTATATGAACTATTTATCAAAATTTTTAACATTAGATTTCCAAATCGTGTTTGCATAGAAAAATCCAGCAAAGATAATAAATATTAAGCTAGACAAATATATCATCATAGTATTCAAAGAAATTTGTGACAAGGGTTTATTATATGATAACTGACTAATTGTAAGGGCTAGTAAATCTGCCATGACAAATGGTATTATTCCTCGCATAAATATAAAGCGTCTCTTTCCTTTAGCTTTAGCTTCAGGCCAATCTAATCTTCTTGCATCAATAAGTCTCAAAATGTTTCACCTCCAGTCCATGTTTACGTGTAATTATAAATTGTATTTAATGTAATTATATACCATATTATATCGCTAGTTGAAAATTGTGTAAATATTATCCTTATACAATTAAAGCCCCGAACTTTAAAATAATTTTACAGATAACCGGTCCTAAAGTGTTGACCCTAACACCACGTCATAGTGTAATATATAAATAAACCCATTCTAAATAATATATAATTTAGAAATATATTGTATTTACTGAACTATATAGTTATAAGCTTAAATTCAACATAGTACTTAACTGAGCATTTAATAAAGAATTGGTTTATTAATAAAACATGCTTCTAATCAATAACAAAAAATAGCCGGCAAAATAGTTGTTATTTATGGAGGTAATATTAAACCTTGAGGTGAAGTAATGAAAACAGTAAAACAAGTTTCGGATTTGACAGGAATAAGTGTACGTTCTCTACATTATTATGACGAAATAGGATTATTAAAACCAAGTGAAATGACAGAAGCTGGGTATAGGCTTTATGACGATGAAGCACTTAAAACCTTGCAGCAAATCTTGTTTTTTAAAGAGCTTGATATTCCATTAAAAGATGTTAAAGACATAATGGGGAGCCCGTACTTTGATAAAATGGAAGCTTTAAAAAATCAGAAAAAGCTACTTTTGGTAAAACGTAAGAGATTGGATGACTTGATAAATCTTATAAATAAGACTTTAAAAGGAGAAGGAGAAATGAGTTTTAAAGAATTTGATATGAGTGAATATTATAAGGTTTTGGAAGATTTTAAGATAGAAAATGAAGATAAAGTAATTAAAATGTATGGTAGTTTAGAAAAATATAACGAAAGTATTGAAAAAATCAAAACTAAGGAAGATGAAATAGCTAAAATGGCTATAAAGGAACATGGAAGTATTGAAAAGTTTGCTGAAGCTATAAAGAAAAATTTTGATAGTGATATGTTTATAATTTCAGAGCAGATTGATAAGTTTAAAAAAGATTGTTTGGAGGGGAAACATCTTAGGCTAAAGGAATTGTTTGGTAAGATTACTAAAGACTTGAATGAAGATCCTACTTCTAAAGAGATTCAAGAAATAGCTGGAGAAATAACAACAATTGCTAAAAAAGATTATGAAGTCTTCAGCACAGAAATAGGAGATGATTTGTGGTATTCTAATGTACAACTCTATTTAGTATATCCAGAGTGGATAGAATCAATAGATGAAAAGTATGGAAGTGGAGCAGCTAAACTTATAGGAGAGGCCTTAAAGTTTTATTTGGAAGATAAGCTTCCGAAATCAGTGAAACTGTATAAAAACCTTACAGCAGATTTAAGTAAAGATCCTTCTTCAAGAGAAATTCAACAAATTGTTGAAGAAATAGCATCAGAGACTAAAAAGAGCAGTGACTTTTTAAAAATGGATATGGGAGAAAATTATTGGGGATATAGAGCTGAGCAGTATATATCAAACCCGATTTATGAAAAAGCTATGGATAAGAAGTATGGAAGTGGTGCTGCTAAGTTTATGGGGGAAGCCTTTAAAGTTTATGCTAAAAATAAATAAATTGAGCAAAATAACTTATATTAAAAGTGATTTGCAGTAGTTATACTGTCTAATATTTAAATTATTGCCAAACTATTGTGAGATAATAATAAAAAGCTTTACTAAACAAATCTTAAAATGTAAGTCTGCTACAATCTATAGTATAAATTTATAGATACTTAAAATTCATGGAAAGTGAGGTGAAGATGTATCACTTCAATCCGAAATCTATTTTTAAAGCTCTCACGGGTTCTGGTGAGAGAGTTTAAAAATAATAAGTTTCAATATGAAGTGATACATCTATATAATTATGTTCAAAGAATTCAAAGAATTTGCAGTAAAGGGAAACGTAATAGATTTAGCTGTTGGTGTTGTTATAGGTGGTGCCTTTGGCAAAATAGTTACGTCTTTAGTAAATGATATTATTATGCCAATAATAGGTGCTTTAACGGGTGGAGTTGATTTCAAATATTTAAAATTTGTAATTAAGGGATCCAATGGAAGCAAAGAAGCACTTACTGTTAATTATGGAAACTTTATTCAAAATATTATTGATTTCTTGATAGTTTCATTTTCCATCTTCTTATTTGTAAGATTGATAAATAAATTCAAAAAAGAAAAGAAAGCTGAAGTTGTTAAAGTAGAAGTTAAACAATCTGAAGAGGTGTTGTTGCTTCAAGAGATTAGAGACTTATTGAAGAGTAAGGAAGTTTAAATGATTAATATAACTGAGATTTAATTTTAACTGTCGTATTTTATATGTATTCGTCCATGTTTCTTGTGAATATGGGCGAAATTTATTTTATAAACTATTACTTACCAATATTAAAAATTAAATGGAAAAATTAAAATTACGATAATAGATATAGTATAAAAATTTTATTTTTGATAGGAGAAAAGATATGAAAAATAGAAAACTAAATATGCTATATGGAATACTTGTTTTTATAAGTTTAATCGTAAGCTTTAATGTTATGTCTGTTGCTGCAACTACAACAGGTACAGATGAAAATGGTTTTACTTGGCTGTCTGATGATGGAGTAACGTATTCAATAACTGGGTATAATGGTAGTAATACAAATATTACAATACCAAGTTCAATAGATGGACATACAGTTACGAGTATAGGAAGTAATGCTTTTAAAAATAAAGCATTGACCAGTGTAACAATTCCAAATACGGTTACAAGTATAGGTAGTTTTGCATTTTATTATTGCTCCTCACTTGTAAGTGTATCCATACCAAATAGTGTAACAAGTATAGGAGATAGTGCATTTGCATACTGCATATCGCTACCTAATATAACCCTTCCAACTAATCTAAGTAGCATAGGAAATTCTATTTTTCAAGATTGCAAAGCATTTAGAGAAATAACAATTCCAAATAGTGTTACAAGTATTGGGAATTATGCGTTTTTAGAGTGTATTTCTCTTACTAGCATAACAATTCCAGATAGTGTAATACATATTGGCGAAGGTGCATTTAAGGACTGCAAGGCTCTTAAAACTGCGGTAATGACTGATAGTGTAAAAAGTGTAGGGAATTACTTGTTTTATAACTGTCAAGCTTTGTCAAGTGTAAGATTGTCAAATAATCTTACCAATACTGGTGATTTTATATTTTACAATTGTTTCTCTCTTACAGGAGTTACACTCCCAGGTAGTCTTACGAATATTGGAAACAGCGCATTTGAAAATTGTTCAGCTCTTACTAATATAACAATACCAAATGGCGTAGCAAGAATTGGATACCGAGCTTTCATTATGTGCAGAGTTCTCGCAAATATGACAATCCCAGATACTGTTAAAACAATAGATTTTAATGCATTTGCTCACTGTTATGCTTTTACAAATATAATAATTCCAGACAGTGTTACAAGTATTGGTGATTATGCATTTTACTATTGTACATCGCTAACAGAAATAACAATTCCTAAAAGTGTTACTAGTATTGGCTTTTTAACATTCAATAGTTGTAATACAAATTTTAAAATTAAAGGGGTTATAGGATCTTATGCACAGATTTATGCATTTAACAACGCTATAACATTTCAAGAGCCTCCTTCAATAAGTCATAAAGTAACATTTAACAGTCAAGGTGGAAGTGAAGTAGGAAGTAAGACAACAGACTATAATACTACAATAACAGAACCTATAACATCTATCAGAGTAGGATATACTTTTGATGGATGGTATAAAGAAGAAGAATGTATAAATGCATGGAACTTTGAAAGCGATACAGTAACAACAGATACAATACTGTATGCAAAATGGACCATAAATAGTTATAATGTAAACTTTGATAGCCAAGGTTCAAGTGTAGTAGAGAGTAAGAAAGTAGATTATAATACTATAATAACAGAACCGATAACATCAATTAGAGAAGGATATACTTTTGGTGGATGGTATAAAGAAGCAGAATGTATAAATGCATGGAACTTTGCAACAGATAAAGTAATATCGAACACAGTACTTTATGCAAAGTGGGTAGACATTTGTGATATAGACAAGGACGGAACGATAAGCGTGTTAGATTTGGCATTAGTTGCGAAGAACTACGATGTCAAAAATACAGATGTAAATTGGGATTCAAGATTTGATTTTAACAAAGATGGTATAGTTGATATTTTTGATTTAGTAGTAATAGCTAAAAAATTATAATATGATGACTAGTAATAAGTTACTATTAATAATAGATTAAAATAATTTTATAAATATAGCCTAAAATAAAAATAAGGAGCGGTGCTTCCACAAGAAGCAAGGAGGTTCCTTATTTTTTTATTGTAAAGTATAAAGATTTCTAGCATAATATTAGCATTTCCTAGTAATTAATAGCTACTTTAAATTTTCCTTCAGAATAGTATCCTTATTGGTACTACCAAATTACACTGTCGGAATCTGTAAACAGTCCTTTAAAGAATAAATAAAATATTTAAATAATATAATATTTATTAAGTATTAATATATTGGGATGGGAGCTTATGGAAAACAGCATAGATGTATGTATCAGCTTTGATACTACAGGTTCGATGTATCCATGTTTAACACAGGTTAGAAGAACTATAAAACAAATAGTTACTAAATTATTTTCTGATATTCCTAGCTTAAGAATATCTATAATAGCACATGGAGATTACTGTGATGCGGAAAAGCCTTATGTAATAAAAATTAAGGATTTCTCAAGTGATGAAAAGGAATTAATTGACTTTATTACAAAAGTGGAACCAACATATGGGGGAGATGCGCCTGAGTGTTATGAGTTAGTATTAAATAAAGCAAGGACGAGCCTTTCCTGGAAGTCAGGAACCTCCAAGGTATTAGTTATAATTGGGGATGATGTACCGCATGGACATAATTATCCAGCAAATATAAATAAAATTGACTGGAGAAATGAATTAGGACTTCTCTTGGAGGGTGGAATAAATGTTTATGGGATTCACGCTATGCCAGGAGTAAGAAAACATTCTAAACCTTTTTATGAGGAGATAGCA
The DNA here is from genome assembly GCF_016595795.1 of Clostridium yunnanense. Classification (GTDB taxonomy): domain Bacteria; phylum Bacillota; class Clostridia; order Clostridiales; family Clostridiaceae; genus Clostridium_AR; species Clostridium_AR yunnanense. The sequence goes on along the minus strand of NZ_JAENHN010000051.1, from coordinate 95,356 downwards.
AATAAAACAGGTGGTTTTTATTTAACTCTAGATCAATTTGCAAACATACCAGATTTAATAATGGCCATATGTTACAAACAAGATGGAGAAGACAGTCTTATGTCTTTTGCTGAAGAGCTAAAATCAAAAGGTAGAATGAATTACAATATTAAAAGCTCTATACAAAAACTAAGTCATAAGGAAATAGATGATTATGTAAGTGAGGACGGGCTAAACCCTGTACCTGACGGACGTTTTCAGGTATTAAATGTAGACAACAATCAAAGCATAAAAGAATTTATCTTGGAGCAAGGAATATCCTTTAAGGCAGGCAGAGGGTTTTATGAACTAACAAAAACAGAAAAGGTAGGCATAAATAAGGAAATATTATTATATGAAAAAGAAACAGGTAAGATATTTAATGGTGCACAGGTTAGGGATATGCTAAGACTCCGTCCTCAGGAAAATGTAAAAGGAGTACTGGAAACCTTGAAACCAGTATTAATGGATAGGTACAAGGTGTTTATTCAATCTACCTCTTATAATAGAAAGCTTATGGCGAGTACTAGTTTGCTTTATGAAGTAGAGGATTGGGAAAGGTAAATATTATTTAACCCATGGCATTTTGCCATGGGTTTTGAATTAAAGTCTTTTATAGGCAATGGTTTGGTTTACAATTCTTAGATAACATGTAGCTTTGTTCAAAGAAACATATGTATATACATGAAGAAAGCTGAAAGCATAAAGTAAATAAATAACAAAGAGCCTACTCTATATTAATACAGTTACGAAATCATAAGTAATTGAGATCTTTACTATAACTAGGTAAATTAATATTAGAATCGAGTTAGAATATAAATAGATAATATTGTGAGAATATGTTGACACATGCAATTTAATTGTATACAATTAAAACATCGATTAAACAACCAATCACAAATTGATCAATAAATTTTTTGTAATTTTATTCATGAAGTTTAATTTTTATAAAATTTTAATATTATAAATTTTTAGGAGGAGTCAATAATTATGGAGATTAAAGCAGTTAGATTATATGAAGGTGGATTTATGACACAAGACTTTGCGTTTGGAGGAAGTGCAGACAAGAGTACACTTGATGCAAGTAAAACATACCCATCAAGCCTTCAAAATTTCGTTATTGATACAGGAAAGGAAGTAATTTTAGTTGATACAGGGGTTCCGGCAGAGACTCCAGATATGCCACCTAGAGAAGGACAAAAAATTTATCAAGGATATAAGATAGAAGATTACTTAACAGCATTAAGTTCTCTTGGTTATAAGCCTGAACAAGTAACAAAAATATTATTAACTCATAAACACCCCGATCACTCAGGTGAGTTAAGAAGCTTCCCAAATGCTAAAATATATCTTTCACCAGCAGAAGCAGATGCTTTAAAGTTGAGTGGTGAAAACATTGTAAGAGCTGAGTTTAAAGACGGAGTATATCATAATTTTGATAGCAGTGAGAAAATTGCAGAAGGGGTATATTTAATACCAGCTCCAGGTCATACTGTTGGAAATAGTATTGTAATAGTTGAAAATGAAGGAGTATTCTATATGCTTCACGGAGATGTAACTTATACTGATGCGGCATTAGTAGAAAATCAGTTATCAGTAGTATTTGAAGATAAGGAAGCTGCAAAAATTACCCTTGAAAAGGTAAGAAAATTTATTATTAGTAATCCTACAGTATATCTTTCTACTCATACTCCAGAAGCTCTAGTAAGTTTAGAAGAGAAGAAGGTTATGAAATTATAAAAAGGAGTAGAGTATGTTACACTATATAATAGTAATTTTGGTTTTTCTAGTAGCAGCAGAACATATTTTTATAATGCTACTTGAGATGTTTTATATAAAATCACCAGTGGCTAGAAGAACTTTTGGAGTAGATAGTAAGCTACTTGAAAGAAAAGAAGTACGAGTTTTGTTTGCAAATCAAGGACTATATAATGGTTTTCTGGCAGCAGGTTTGTTTTGGAGCTTTTTTGTACCAGAAGTAATGGTAATACCTTTAAGAATTTTCTTTTTAACATGTGTTATTATAGCGGCTTTATATGGTTCAATTACTGCTAATAAAAAAATAATAATAAAACAAGGCGGTTTGGCAATACTTGCTATGATTGTATTAATTGCTAGCATATAGAAGTTAATATTACATTGTTGAAAAAGGCTGTTGTATAAAAGCACTAAATTATAATAAAACCCTGCATAAATAGAGAACTAGTTCCTATATAATGCAGGGTTTTCTTGCTTTATTAATTACTTTCGAGTATTTTTATCGATGAACATTGCATTATTCAATAGTTTGTTAAAAAAGTTTGCTAGTATGATTAATAAATTGAATTTCATTCTTTCTGCATGTGCATAACTAAGAAGGATTGATTAAAATTAAAGTACAGTACTAACACCATTTACATTAGCTTGTTCGTCTTCTTCAATAGGAATAACTATGCACTTCTTCCCATCAATTATTTGTGATTTTATTTGAGTTACTTTTTCAGGTTTTACCTGAAGTACAATATCATAGTCTTCCACTGGAGTTCTATCTAATTCTATTTCTGCGTCAGTATTTTGTTCTGAAGTAACCTCAGAATCTACTTCTAAATTAGTATCGGAAGTTACTTCTAGATCAGAGTTTGAATCTGTTTCTGATAGAGTATCAGAGTCTGTGTCCAAAGCTATTTCTTTTTCTGACACTAATTCAGCTATTTGCTTTGTTTGTTCGAGTCTTTCCTCTAGGATACGTACTTTCTTTTCAAGCCTTTCTTCTTTTTTTCTCTGTTCATTTGCAGCAAGCACTTTTTTATCTATTAAGTGCTCTACTACAGGAGGGGCATCGCCGAATTCTTCTGTGTAGGATTTTTCGATTTTTTTAGTGATTTCGTCAGGAATTCCGTTTTCAATCAGAACATCTTGGATATTTTCCATAGTTAGAGTTATAGGCTCAGCATCCTTACCGTTAATAGCATTGTTGTCCTCTACCATAGTATTAAGGGTATCTTGAATTTCCATGATGATACGCTCTGATTTTTTATCATCACTGCCAAGTGCTTTCTGAATGATAGTATTGAAAGTTTCTTTCTGTTCAGTAGCAGTTTGTTTTGAACCACAGCCTAAAGCTTCTTCCATAAATTCTGGATGTGGATTCTTTGCATTTTTTGTGTAGTACATAATAGAATGAATATCAGCACTACGGTCTGTAAAAGCTGGAAAGACAAATCCAAGATCTGGTGCACCAACTACCCAATCTCTAATACGAGCACCGATTCTATTTTCATCTTCAAAGTATCCAAGTCCTGGTTCTGTAAGTTCAACTGGACATATTGCACATAATATATATTCATATACTTCTTCAGACTCATCTAACTTTCCATTGTCAGTAGTTTTTATAATAACATCGTAAGCATCATGGAAAACAAGTATTAAAAAGTTACCTGCGTATTCATAACTATCGATAATTAAGTCGTAAAATTCATCAAGTAGTACATCGTTTTTTAAGGCACTTCTTTTTAGCTCCATTAGGGAAAGTTGTCTACTGCTTATATTATTTCCTTCTTCAACCGGAAAGTTAAGCTCAAGAATATTATTACCAACGGTTCCTGATAAGGTTTTTTTTGCAATCTCTAAATATTTAAAAAACTCTTCATCTCTTAGATTTAAAAAGGTTTCTCTAAATTTTAATACAATATTTTTTTCGCCATTAACATAGCAGCCACACATTTTGGTAAATGTACAATCATCCTTTTTTAAACGTCTTTTTAATTCTAATATATCTTTTTTGTTCATAATAATCCCTTTCTTTTGCTGAAATTTTATTTTAGTAATTAGGTATCAAACTAAATAATTGTAATCTAATACTTAAGTTTAAGAACTTTATATTTACATAGGCGCTATTTAATAATAAATCTTATATCTTTAAGCTCTCCTAATGTATCCTATGGACGATAAAAACTTTTAATAAGTAAAACTGGAAAATATATGGTAATTAATATTTTATCTAATAATAGTATATTGTTCAATGGACAAGTCTGCAAGGGACGAAATAAATTTTTAAAATTATGATTATATCAGGCTTTTATGTTTTGATAAAAGGAGATATAAATGTTTTTAAAAGTATCTATTAAAAGACATTATTGATATATGAAATACAAAAAATACAGAAAAAGTATTGATTTTGACAGTATTTGCTAATATAATTAAAAAGAAAACTAATTATGGTTATAATAATTAATATAATTATAATTTTCATTAAAACATATACTGTTGATAATTTAATAAGATCTGGCAATTAACAAGAGGGAGAGGGATTAACACATGAAAAGACAATCAATTTTAATATCATTATGCGTAGTAATGATGTTGTCCTTTGTGGGATGTACTAATAGTACAAAAAAAGATACTAAAGAAGATGCAAAAGTAACAACTGTAACTAATAAGGATGATAGTAAATCTAAGTCTAACGATACAGAGAAAAGTACTAGCGATAATAGTACAAGCACTAACAGTTCTTCTAATACAAGTACAAGTTCAACAGGTAATAGCGGTTTTACTGTAATTAAAGAAAGTGAATATACTGATCTGAAATATGAAAATGGAAAATATAAAGAAGTTGACGAAGCGCTTTCAATTGTTAAAGACTATTATCTAAAAGGTATTAATGCAGTAAGTAATAAACTTGTGTCAATGGAATACGATGATTCAAAAGAAGATGCTGACAAATGGTTTGCAGTTCCACTAACTGATAAAGAAAAAACTCAGTTGGATTTAAACTATCAATCAATGAAAAATCAAATAAAAGATAATATTCAAGATATCAGCGTTGATTCTTATACTTGGGAAAAAGCTGTAGGTGGAAATCCTAAGTATGCAATAGATATTACATTTAAGTTAGTAATAAAGACGGATAAAGGTGATTCTTATTCAACAAGCTGTTATGTTAGCGCTTTAAATAAGGATGGTAACATTAAGCTACAAATACAGTAGTTTAGGAAAGCTAATGAGATTATAATAACATACCAGTTAGAAATTATTTTAGAATAGAAGTTTTAAATAAAATTTGAATTGTGAATTAAATAACCATAAATAGCCAACATCAATAATGATGTTGGCTATATTTTTTATAGTGAAGGCTTAAAAGAACTTTATGGAGATTAGACAAGAACCATATATATACTTATATGGTATAATTAATTGAATATAAATTGAACCAAATGAACTGTTAAAGAGGTGTTTATTATTTTTAATAAAAACGATATGAACAAAGCAAATTTACTTAAGGAATTAGATATACTTGGATATTCAGCTCGAGCAAAGAAGATTGCAATACTAGGGCGTAATAATAAAGGATTGGATAAATACTCAAAATTACTTCTTTCATTACTTAAAGATGGAGAATACGAAGGTAAGTTAGCATTAGTGGGAGCGGCAGTAACAAAAGATGAAAAGGTCGTATTAGCAGCATTAAAACATCCTAAAGCTAGTGTTAGAAATAAGGCAACAGGACTTTTAGTAAAAGTTGCATCAGATTATGATATAAAAGATATTATATCAAGGTTATCCTATGAATGTCGCTTGAAACTATTGCGAAGTATTTCTAAGTCCAATCGTCAACAATTGGCAGAAGAATTAATAACTCTTGTATATAATAACTGGGGAGCAAAGGAAGCAGCAATTTTACTCCCTGCTTGCAGTGAGGAAAGTGTTAAAAAGTGGCTTTTAGATATTGGGTACATAGTTGTTAATTGGAAAAAATTAGCATATAATCATCCCGATGCTGTCGCTAAACATTTTAAAATGACTTTACAAGATACATCACCGAGCTTGAGGGGATATGTTTGGTGGAGATTTTCATCTGCAATTGATGTTTTGGCTAATTTAAAGGGAGAGCTTATTTTAGAATGTGCAATCAAATTAGGTCCTATGGACATTATACATCCAGTGTTAAAGAAACAACTTGGGATTTTAGTTTGCATTAGTCCGGACACTGTGTATGAATTATTGATCAGAAATGAATCTAGAGGAGATCTACTTTCAAATGGTTTGCCTAGAGGAGTTTTAAAAAGAAGAACTCGTTTATCTAAAGAACAATGGATTGAATTAGCTAAATTACTTAGGGATAATCCTGTGCATATAGCAGAAATACTTAATCATAATGCTCCTTCAGAGAGAGAAGAGATTTTTGAAGCAGTGTATGAAAAAAATGAATGTAAGAATCATGTTTTTACTGAAAGATTGTTGGGTGAATTACCTCATGTACTGAGAGAAAGAGAAGCAGCTAGAATGCTTAAACTTCGTGAAATAAGCGAGAATAAAGGAAAAGTTACTAGAATTACTGCCTATCTTTCTATTAAAAATTCAAGGATGTTTTTTGAAAATGCATCAAAAGCGTCAAATGCTGAAGAAAGAGCTTTTGCACTTGCTCAGTTAGTTAAGGGTACGGGATTATCAAGGAGTGGAGTTCAAGAGACTTTGACGTTTTTACGTCGTATTAAAAATGACCAGGATATTGTAAGGAATGCGGTGATTGGTGCACTTTCAAATTGTTCGCCAACTATTTTTTCAGAAGAGAATGTAAAAGACCTTGATTTTCTCGTAGATAGTATTATAGAAGCGAGAGACACATCTTATGCTACCCAGTTTGTAACACAGAAACTAGCACTGTCCATAATGAAATATAATGCATTTAATACCAAAAGCGAAATGTTTAGGTTTTCTATAAGAACAATAATAAAATTAGCAAAACAAAATGGTCAGCTTAACTTGCCATCGCTTGAAGAGAATTTACCTAGAGGTATAGAAAAGAAGATATTTGCTGAAATTTATCCGTTAGTTGTTGAGGAAAACAAAAAAGAAAACTATAAATTTGTGATTGATTTAGCCGATTCTTTAGGTAAAAGGGGTGAAGATATAGTAGAACTCCAAAACTTATTACATGAAGCAATAAATGCAAGTTGTGATGACACCGTGGTTCAAGCAGTAAAACATTGGCTTGCGCCAAAAAAGACTCGTGATGAGAGAGTTAAAGAATTATTATTATTAGATAAATCTTTTATTACAATAAATGAAGTATTTTCACATTTGCATATAAAACGACAAGAGTGGTTGGATCCTTTTATTTATGGGAGAGTTATTAAGGGAAGGTTCCTAACTGGAAAAACAATTTATCTTGTACCAGCATGCAATGGTTTTAATAGATGGTTACCTCGTCAGCAAAAATCTTTTAGTTTGCTGCTAGAAAAGATTTCATTTGATTCTAAGCGTAATCTATGGGAACGTTCAGAATCTATAAGAAAAATGGCTAAAATGCCTGATTCTCCCATGAAAGATATGTTAGAACTTTTAAAAAATAGCGATATATATATAATAGAGACTGCACTTTATGCATTATCATTAATTGAGGAACCTGAAATAGCGCTTACTATATTATTAGAAAATTTAGATGGGGATAGAGCACGGATTGCTATGTATTCAATCCCTAGATGTATACGAAAGGTTAACCCTGATTTATTAACTAAAATACTAAAAGAGCTTTTGAGTAGAGATAAGCTTAAAATAACCGTTAGAAAAGAAGTAATAAGATTATTAGGTGCGTACAAGAATAGTGATAGCATCATGATACTGATCAATGAATTTAAAAAGGTAAACCTACACAAGGATGTAATAATTGCAATAGGACATGCGGCTAGAAAGTTACTAGATTATGAGCAAGCATGGAATATTTTGGGTGAAATTGCATCTTCACAAGAAAGTGATATTGCTAAAAGCTTACTAAATCAACAACCTAATGAGCTTCCTAGAAAATATAGAGAGCGATATCTAAAGTTAGTTATTAAGCTCGTAAATCACATAGATGATGAAGTTGGGCGAGAAGCTTATAATTGTATAAGATATTGGACAAATGGAAACGAAGAAATAATTGCTTCAGTTGCTTTAGAGACCATACTTGACTTGAATGATAGTGTTAAATGGAAATCTGCCATGGAGGTATTAATATATGTATGTCATGATGGAAAAGTTAATAGGTTTGTATTAGACACTTATAAAACTCTAGCAGGCGTTAAGCTAAGTGATAAGTGGAATGCAAATAAGCAGAGGGATTTGCCAAGTAGACAGCGTCTGATGAGGCTAACCGACAGACTTACATCTTTGAATACACTTACTAGATTAAAACTCACGCCTTTGTATAAGGATATTATTGATTGTATTGATTTCGACGAGACCTTAAGAAGTATTTCTATTAAATTTTATATAGCCTCAATTAATTGGGATAATGTAGAGGAAGCAATTTCATATATAAATAGCTTAGTAAAATGTATAGAAAATCAGCCTCGTCTTTTAAGTAATGCTTATGATGCAGTTGCAAGGAAAATTGAAGAAAGCAAGGGCTATTGGAAGCAAGAAATCTTATTAAAAATTGTTGATACAATATGGCTTAAGGGAAGTCATCAAGATCAATTTATTGCTCTTTCTTTGCTTGAAGTTGTTGGGAAAGGTTTGTTTTGGAATTCGGATTGTATAGAGCGTTTGAGAGCGTATAGAAATCATTCAAATGTTGAAATACGTTCTTTAGCTTTAGATATCTGGGTAGCAATAGAATAGTCATTACAAATAAAATTGATATTTAGTAGCGTTCGGTATGTGCTTGGATTTTAGATTTATAGTCTGCTATAGCTTCCAAAATTATAAGTGACGCAATGAAAAAGTCATATAAAAACATAAGTATACTTATTAAAGTGGCTAACATGTTGGATATTTGATAATGTTAAAGCAAATAATATATTTTATTAAGAACATTGTAAACAATGTCTTACGAATTAAACTTTAAGAGGTATATTATGCAAAATATAGTTTGGTTTATTGGTCTAGCTATCATTGGCATACTTAGTGCTATCTATGCTGTATATAAGAAAAAACATATTTACAAAGTAACTACTCTTTTGGTATTTTATTTATTTGCAGCTAGTATTGCATGGTGCGGTGAATTTCTAGTACTTGGTCTGTTCAACTCATACGCATATAAAACTGGTGTGTTTCAAAATGTCTGGGCTCAAAATCTGTTAGGACATTTAATACTAAATACTACTCTTTATCCAGCTGCAGCATTAGTTATGGTGGTTTTTTCCTTTCATTACGGGTGGATTTCCTTTGTTGCAGTTTTTTTTACAGCAATAGAGTATGTATTTGTGAAGTTAAGATTATATGAGCAGCATTGGTGGAGATACTATATGACCATTATTACAGTTGTAGGTATTTTACTATTTGACAATAAGTGGTTCCCTAAGATAAATAAAAAATGTTACGGATTAAATAGAGCTATAACCTTCTTTTTTGTGGCTATGATAATAGTACATATTCCGGCTCCAATTTTACTGCTTATGGGAAAACAATACTATCATATAGGGTTCGTAAATAATTTTTTTGGTGATCTATATTTATCAAGCATTATAATTATATTTTTCTATCATTTAATTGAAGCTTTTCTTTTAGTATTGTTCACTTGTATACTAAAAAAGTGGTATTGGAGTGTGCTACCATTTATAATTTCGATTATGGCTCAATGCATATTTGCAAAAATGGGTATATTGATTATAGGAAATGGGTGGAATTTGGTCTACACGTTAATTCTTTATGAGATATTTATAGCAATATTTATTTTGATTGAAAAACATACTGTAAGACCAGAACAATACTAACTAACAATAAGCTATTGAATAGTTTCATGAGAGTTATTTGTGGAGATGGTTAGACTTAATCATACATAAGTCTAGTTAGACTTTTCTTAGAATGAATATTAGGCTAGTGATATAAAAACGATTATTCACCAAGGATAATCGTTTTTTTTGTTTATTAAAAGTGTATGTATAAATTTACTTGGTATCAGTTGCAATGAGTTTACATATTATGGAGTAAAGAAATCAAATTAGCAATTTTTTATAGGAGTAGATAATTAAATGAATCTAAATAGTCAATCTTTATTTTATCCACCACAGCCGGACAATCCTAATGACAACGATAGAAATTTTTTATCTCAATATGCTTTGGGAGAAAGAGGAAGGGCTGTGGATTTTGATTTTGTTAAGAGAATTATGTCTCCCCCGGCACAGATAACGAACTATGCTAAACCAGGTGAATTTAAAAATGTAAAAGTTGCAGTGATAGGTGGTGGACTAGCAGGTCTTGCAACAGCATTTGAATTAAGGAAAATAGGTTTTGACATTACAATTTATGAAGCCTTAGAAAACAGAGTTGGTGGAAGAGTATATACATACTACTTTGATGATCAGGAGAAGTTACATCATGAATTTGGACCAATGAGAATACCTGTTACCCATGAAACTGTATGGCATTATTTAAATTTATTCAAGCTGCCAACCAGACCTTTTATACAATATAACGAAAATAGCTTTATATACTATAGAAAAGCAAGAGCAAGAAATGATCGAAACGGCTTTAATGTTATGAAAAATATTTATCCAAGATATGACCTGAAAGAAAATGAACGAAATACAAACTGGCAGAGATTACAGGAAATTGCGTTAGATAGCCACTTGCTTTTTGCCTCACCTGAAGTAAGAGCGGAAACTATACAAGTTAAGCCTTATTACAATGAAAGAACCCTAATGTGGAGTGATAACTCTAGTATGAGGCTGATGGAGTCCACTGGATTAAGTCAAGAAGCAATATCACTAGTTTCAAACTTTTTTCCATTATTATATGGAAATCTATATAATAGTTATATTGATTTTATTGAAGAAAGTTATCCAGCGGATCTAGCATACTTATATGAGATACCAGGTGGTATGGTGAATCTTCCAAAGGCATTTATCAAATCTTTTAATGACCCAGATACAACGAAGAATTATCCTGATATAGATAAAGCAGATCTCGGTCAGATAAAGTATAAAGCAGGCTACTGGGTAAAAGATATAGGGTTTGATAATTTAAGTCAAAAAGTAATTTTAAATTATGAAGATATAAAAGCTAAAGAGAATTTGAAGGAAGAATTTGATTATGTAGTATGTGCTATCCCCTTTTCATCTCTGAGAAATATAAATATTGATCCTTTATTTAGTCATCTGAAAATGCGTGCAATTAGAGAGGTACATTATACTTCATCTCAAAGAACTTTGCTGTTATGTAAGGAGAGGTTCTGGGAGAAGCAAGGTATTGTGGGTGGTGGCTCATATACTGATTTACCAATCGCATCAGTTTGGTATCCTTCAGATCATGCTAAGTACATTAGTAGTTCTAAAAGCATTGGAAAACAACTTAATAATTTGCCATCCAACGAACCAGGAGTGCTTTTAGGTTCATATAATTTCGGGTTAGATGCAATTCGATTGAGTAATCTACCTGAAGAAAAATTATTTATAGAGCTTAAGCGAGAGCTTGAAATGGTACATGGTCTACCTGTGGGGTATCTTGATAATATAATCCAGGAACATAAGACAATCGATTGGGATAAAGAACCGTCTTTTAGAGGAGCACTAACCTTTTTTGAACCTGAACAAAAGAGACTGTTTTCGTATAGTATGACTCTTCCAGAGTATAACAATAGAGTGTTTTTTGCCGGAGAGCATATTTCTGCAGTTCACAGATGGATGCAAGGGGCATTGAAAAGTGGAATGGAGGCTGCCAATGACTTAACGATTTCTTGCAAAATGCATGGCTGATGAATGGAATATTTCAATTTTTAGGCAATTAATACTGTTTTAGTATCAATTGCTTATATTTTTTGTGAGATTTAATCTAAATAATTGATACAAATTATTATTAGAATAGTCTATTTTATATATGTTGATTTGAAATTTACATAATATTTTGTATTAAAAATTTGATAATTGAAAAAGTAAATGTATAGTTTTTGCAATTGTCTCAAATTAATTAGTGAATTAATTCCTCCTTAAAAATTCATGAAGATACAACTATTTTGAAACCGTGTTATAATCATTTGGGGGCAAAATTAAAGGAGGCACATCTTATGGATAAAAAGTTATCAAAGGATGCATATGGTGGCGTAGCTGGTAAAGACTATGTTCCTTATATTTCTACGGGATCTAAGTCTGGTGGAAACGTTGTAGTATTAACAATCGGTATTATATTAGCAGTTTTATTCGCAGCATCAACTGCCTATTCAGGTATGAAATCAGGTCTTACGGTTGCTGCAGGTATACCTGGATCTATAATAGGTTCTGGTTTTATAGCTGCATTTGCTAAGAAAAAAGGTATACTAGGTAAAAACTTAGTACAAGGTATGGCAAGTGGTGGGGAATCAGTTGCTAGTGGTGTTATTTTCGTATTACCTGCAATTCTTTTAATAGGAGCTAAAGTTAGTTTCATTGAAGGTTTTGCAGTAGGAGCAGCTGGAGTTTTATTCGGTATTGGAATAGCTTCACTTGTTTACAACTACTTAATAGTTGAAGAACACGGTAGGTTAATGTATCCAGAATCAATGGCTATATCTGAAACACTTGTTGCTTCAGAAGGTGCTGGGGATTCAATGAAGTTCATGGGGATTGGTTTTGGAATAGGTGGAATTATAACTGTTATAACTAGTTCATTCTTGAATTTAGTTAACAACGTTGTAAGTTATGTAAATGAAACATTCTACAAGTGGAAGTTTGAAATTGAGGTTAATCCTCTATTATTAGGTATTGGATTCATAGTTGGTATGGAAGTTTCTATAACAATGTTTGCAGGAGCATTATTATCTAACTTTGGTATTATGCCTTTAATAGGTTACTTTGCAGAACTTGGAAAAGATGGCGTAAACGTATGGAATAACCATGGAGTTGCTATAAACGCTATGCAAGTTAAGAATATAGCTGGTAGCTATGTAAAATACATCGGAGCTGGTATGATGCTTTCTGGTGGTATAATAGGTGCTATAAAGCTTATTCCTACTATAGTTTCTTCTATAAGAGAAACTCTTAACGCTAAGGGTTCAAAGGGTGATAATGGTTCATCTGTTGCTAACATACTGTTACTTGGTGGAATAGTATTAGGCTTTGTAGCAGGATTCCTAGCATCTGGTGGTAATGTAGCAATGGCATTACTTGGTGCTGTTTTATCATTATTCTTATCATTACTATTTATTATAGTTTCTGGTCGTTTAACTGGTACTATAGGAACTTCAAATCTTCCGGTATCAGGTATGACTATAGCTTCTATAGTTGTTGTAACATCACTATTTGTTGCAATGGGCTGGAAAGATGTTGCTAGTAATAAAGCTTTACTTTTATTTGGTACATTTATAGTTACGGCTATATCTGTTGCTGGTGGTTACTCACAATCACAAAAGGTTACTTACATAATAGGTGGGGACAAAAAGGAAATGGACAAGTACTTTGCTATAGCTGGAGTTCTTGGTGTTGCAGTAGTTGTTGGTACAATACTACTTCTTTCAGGTCAACTTTCAATGACTGGAGATAATGTTCCATTTGCGTTGCCACAAGCAAACTTAATGTCAACATTAACTGCTGGTATAATGTCAGGTCAATTACCATGGGTTATGATATTTGTGGGAGTTGTTATGGGATTATTCTTATTCCTTTTAAACCTTCCTATAATGGCAATAGCTATAGGTTTCTATTTACCAATATCTACAACTACTATAATCTTAATAGGAGCATTAGTTAGATTATTCGTAGAAAAGACTTCTAAGTCTGAAAAAGATAAGGAAGCTAAGGTTTCTAATGGTATAAGCTTATCTTCAGGACTTGTTGCTGGAGGTTCTATATTAGGACTTGTAGGTATAATATGCCAAGTAACTGGTATAGTAAAGGGAATTGAACCAACTGGTTTCTCTGCTACTAATGGAATGGCATTTATATTACTAGCTGCTTTAGTAATAGCTACTATAATACCTATATTAAAGAGCAAGGTAGAAAATGCTAAAAAGTAATGAGGACGTCCTAAATATAATATATAAAATATCTGACAACATAGAATATGAGGTAGATGAAGAAGGCGTTGTAACTATAATGATAAAGCAAGATCATAAGGTACAAAATTTCTTTAGAAAACTTAAATTCAGAATTCCTGAGTATAGAAAGCTTTCACTTGATGAATATGGAAGTTGGGTATTTTTGCAGATAGATGGCAAGAAAAGTGTAAAAGATATTGGGGAAAGTCTAGAAGCAAAGTACGGTGATGCAGTTCACCCACTTTACGAAAGATTATTATTATTCCTTAATCATATAGACGCTAATTGTCACTATATAGAAAAAATAAATATATAATATATTTGATGGCACTTGATATTAAGTGTCATCAAAAAATAAAAAAGGCATTTTCCTATATTGGAAGATGCTTTTTTTCTGTCTAAACCTAGCAATATAAAGTGGTTAGAACAGATATTTAGGCTAAACAGTAAAAAATAATGATTTTAGAAGTTTCTTATGTCTATATAGTTAAAAGTAAAACTTATTTATGTTCCAAATATAAAGTTATTAGGATTTTCTAAATATATCTCCAAGTATCTTTAATAAGTTTTTACTATAAATGTGGAAAAATGTGTATTGAGCACTCATAAACAAAATTGGATGATATATAATATAGCATATGGTTTTATTAAAAATATTAATATTTTTATGTTCAAATTAAGATTAAGGAAGTGTGTGGTTTTGATTAAGAAGAAGTATGCCAATAAATCAGATTGGACAAGAGTCTTAAAAAGAAAATTTACCACAAGATATTTTAAAAATGAAGATTTCGAAGGATATGTATCGGTAACTCGCATAGAAAAAGTAAGAGAACCTTTGATAAAAAACATACTGGGAAAAGACTATTGCTTAGTGGATGATGGGTATATATGGCTTGAGACATTGCCTTTCAAAGGCAATTATTGCTTGACAACTATGTATGATAGAAATAAAAAAATAGTACAGTGGTATTTTGATATTACTAGAAAAAAAGGGCTTACTGATGAGGGGATCCCATTTTTCGAAGATATGTTTTTAGATGTTGTTGTATTACCTGATTCCAATATGCTTCTACTTGATGAAAATGAACTTAAGGATGCACTTAATGAAGGCGAGATTACACAGCAGGATTTTGATATGGCTTATACGGAAGCTAAAGAAATCATGAAAAATATTGCAGTAGATGTAAATAAGTTATCAGATTTTAGTAATAAGTATTTAAAAGAATTCTTTTAAATGAAACAGTAAAAAGTAAGGGGAACAAGTCCTAAGTGGACAAGGTTCTCTTATTTTTTACTTTACTGAATTTCCGAACTATTAAAAAAGGTGTTGTTAAAGCACCGTGTTGAAATTAAGTGGTTATTCATCCAATGTTTTAATGAGCTTGCGCAAAGAATTAATTTCAACAGTAATCTTAATCATAGCATTAAAAAAAGTATATATGAAAACATAAGTTGAACTTTCAACTAAATTAGGATATATTATTAGTTGAAAGTTCAACTAATAAAGAGTTCCTATGTTGAAACCTAATTTATAACTTCTAGAAAATTATGAACCTATGACTTTTAGTATGTATAAATTAATATAGATAAACCAGTTCCAAATGAAATGTATCTATCAAATTAATTGACTATAATAGTTAAATGTATTATTAATATGTTTTCTAAATAATGGAAATGGGTTATCTATAGTTAAGATAGAAACACAATAATTAACTGCAGTGAGGAAGTATAATGAAAGAATTAGATTCTAGGGTATTGCGATTTTTAGGAACTATATATAGAGCTACAAATTCCAAAGCTGATTTTAAATATAAGCAACTTGATCTACAAAAGGGTCAATATATGTTTTTGACTAGGATTTGTGAAAATCCAGGAATTAATTTTGTGGAATTATCAAACATGTTAAAGGTGGATAAAACTACAACTACAAAAGCAGTGCATAAGCTTATTGATATAGGTTATTTAAATAAAGAACAAGATGAAAAAGATAAGCGGGAATATAAATTAAATCCTACTAACAAGGGTTTGGAGGTATATACATTTATACTTAAGGAAGAAAAAAAACAACTTGAAATATCCTTCAAAGGTTTTAGCGAGGATGAAAAAGAGTTAGCTACTGAACTAATAAAAAGAATGAGTGAAAATATAGAAGAATATTGGATAAAATAAAGAACGAAAGATAGTGGAGGTACAATGAAAAAGTTATTAGGTATGATATTAAGATTAACTTTAGGATTTTTCTGCTGTGCAGCGGGAACTGTTATGGCTTTGAATTCTAAGCTGGGGTTAAGTCCGTGGGATGTATTCCATCAGGGACTCACGAATGTAATTGGGATAACTATTGGACAGGCTAGCATTTTAGTTGGAATAGTTGTAGTAATAATAGCAAGTATATTGGGAATTAAAGTTGGACTCGGAACCATTGCGAATATGATAGTAATTGGATGCTTTATTGATTTGATAATATACACTAAAATCATACCTGCTTGCAATAATTTGGTTGCAGGAACCATGATGATGATAGGTAGTTTGTTTGTAAGTGCCATAGGTAGTTATTTATACATAGGATGTGGCATGGGGTGCGGACCTAGGGATGGACTTATGATTGCATTAGTAAAGCTTACTGGTAAACCCATAAGTCTTATAAGATTTTTCATAGAAATGGGAGCATTAATGATTGGTTGGACCTTAGGAGGTTATGCTGGAGTGGGAACCTTTATAACTGCCTTTGCAGTAGGGTATTGTGTCCAAATGGTTTATAAAATATTTAAATTTGATGTGAAATCACTAAGTCATAGAAATATTAAGCAAGGGGTTGTATATATTAACCAGTGTTTATTAGGACAAAGTTAATAAGTTATATAGCATAGAAAGTGGTATTACAAATGATTGTCTAAGCGTTTATAAGTAAGCTACTAAGTAAATAATTTAATCTATGATACTCTTGCCTAAATTGATAGGTAGGAGTTTTTCTATATAGAAGTTTTTTTATATTTAATAAAACTGTTATAATTAATTTTAACTATAAGTGTAATGGAACCCTATATAGGATTCCTGACTCAACTATTAAGTTATACTTGTTCGATAATCCCCAGAAGCCGGGATTATCGAACAAGTATAACTTAAGTTTCGATATAGGAATCCTTTAATACCACAACTAATATCAAAAGAAAATCTTGTAGCTGTGTTACTATTTTGTAAAAGGAGGAACGATGAATGATAAATAGCGATATGAAAAAATTACTAGAGTATGTGGAACAAAATCTAGATGAAGATTTTTCTTTAAATGACTTGGCAACTAATTGCAATTTTTCACCTTATTATTGTTCTGTTGTTTTTCATAAGTTTTTTGGTGAAACCATGAAAAGTTATGTGCAAAAGCGCCGACTAGTTTGCGCCGCAAATGAGCTTAAAAATACAAATAACAGAATTGTTGATATTGCAATAAAATACGGATATTCATCACAAGAGGCGTTTTCAAGAGCATTTTCTTTGATGTTTGGAGTATCACCTAAAAGATTTCGGCAAAATCCTAAGCCTCTTGCTACTTATCAAAAAAATAGTCATCCTCCAATAAAAAACAAGGAGAACGCAGCTATGAAAAATGAAACTATTAAAAATGTACAAAATCAAATCAAAAGAGATTTTCCATTTAAAACCTTACATATCCTAAGTGGACTCAGTATGCTTGATTTTTTTCGAAAAAATCACTTAATCCATGAAAATGAAGTTTATGTACCATTTAATGAGGCTATGTGCTGGGGAGAAACTGCAGAAAAAATTTTCTCAAAGGATTTTATAGAAAAAAGGGTTTGTTCTTTAAAATCAACGATTGAAGAATATAAAAAGATTGTTATGGAGCCGTTAAGCCCTCTGTTTGACGAAAAGTTTGATATTATTGTTTTATGGTTTGGTGATGACATGTTCTGTCAGATGAATTTAGTTACGATACTTGCATTTTTGGAACAAATTCATTTTAAGGGTGACGTGCTTTTTTGTATGGCAGAAGAGCAAACTGATACAATGTTGCCAGATGCATTTGAGATTGATATAGAGAATTATGAAGAAATCTATAAAACCATTTTGTGTTATAGAAAAAAATGTGATATAAAATTGATACCTGTTACTTATCAGGCAATGAATTTATATCTTACCTATAGGGAAGAAAATAGTGATATTAAACGTTATATCAAAAATAATTTTAGTAAAGATAATCTTATAAAAGAGCTGCTTTCATTATTTCCTCAGTACGGGCTTGGAGATTTACAGTATGAATGGATGATTGAAGAGATAAAAAGATGATATGATGGATCTATAAAAATAGGTGTTGTATACAATTTTAATAATAATCAAAATGGGGAGAAATATAGTATATTTCTCCCCCCACTTATATTATACCATATTTAAAAAACTAAATATAGACTGTTTCTTTTTATCCCATTTTGCTAAGATGTTATAGCGATAGTCTTTAAGTTATGATTAGGTTAAGGCTTGGTGCATCTATAATTGAGGTATTGGAGGGGTATTCATGAAAAGGAACGACTTAGAATGTAAACTTGAAGATCAGTGGTTAGAAGCGGTGCTTAGGGAAGCTAAAAAGCAGTTCAATGAAAAGGTGAATTTTAAAGAAAAATTTAAGAAAGATGCAATTGAAACTCAAAGACAACTATGGCAAGATTTAGGCTCAGTTTCTATAGCTAATGGAATGGATCAGATTGTAGAGTTTATGGAATTTATAGATGCTATGAAAATCCAAAAGAGAAAACATGAGTTAACTAGAAAATTTCAAGAGAAGTATGAAAGAATAGTTGAATCTCCTTATTTCGGAAGAATCGATTTTTTAGAAAAGGGAGAGGAAAGAGAAGAGAAGTTTTATATTGGAATCTCCAACCTTACTGATGATAATTATGATTTTCTTGTTTATGACTGGAGAGCTCCAGTTTCAAGCATGTTTTATGACTATGAGATTGGAGAGGCTATGTTTGAATGCCCTGAAGGGATAGTGGAAGGTGAGCTTACTCTAAAGAGACAGTACAAAATTAATAACGGAAAAATTGACTATATGTTTGATAGCAATATTAAAATAGATGATGAAATACTTCAAGATATCTTAAGCAAGAATACTGATAATAAGATGAAGACCATAATAACAACTATTCAAAGAGAACAAAATAAAGTAATTCGTAATGAACAGTATAAAAATTTAATTGTTCAAGGGCCTGCTGGAAGCGGAAAGACTTCGGTTGCTCTTCATAGAATTGCGTATCTATTGTATAAGCATAGAGATAAAATAACAGCTCAAAACATAGTGATATTTTCCCCAAATGAAATCTTTAATGATTATATTTCTAATGTTTTGCCTGAACTTGGGGAAGACAACATGAACCAAACAACCTTTAAGGAATATATGCATAATGCTTTAGGTAGTGGCTTTAAAAAGGAAAATTACTGCGAGATGATGGAATATATTTTGGCTTCAAAGGATGAACCTAGTTATGGAGAAAGAATAAATAGTATTAAATATAAAGCTTCAATGGAATTTATAGACGTGCTAAAGCGATATGTTGTTTATGTTGAAAATCTTGATAGAGATTTTAGAGACATTAATTTAAGAGGACAGGTAATAGTAACTTCTGAGGAAATAAACAAGTTATTTTTTGAGGATTATTCTAATTTACCGCTAAAAAGAAGGCTTCAAAAGATAAGAGACAGAATCCTTTTCCTTATAGAACCTTATGAAAAGCTTTGGATAGAAGAAGTGTCTCATGAGCTAAAAGAGGCTGATTCATATATAGATAAAAATGAAATAAATGAGAAAAGTAAAGCTCTTATAAAAGCTGAAATGAGGGAGCTATACTATTCAATTGATAAAATGACAGAGTTTGATTTAGTAGATATTTATAAAAAGCTTTTCCAGAACTTAGAGTCTTTTGCAAAAAGTTCAGACTCAGAGTACAGTGAGCAAAAGATATATGAGATTAAACGATATACTTTAGAAAATTTAAGAGGTAAATTATTAAATTATGAAGATCAATCACCTCTTTTATATCTAAAGGGCGTTTTAGGAGATTTTCCTAAGACTTCATCAATTAAATATGTTATTATAGACGAGGCACAGGATTATACACCTTTACAGTATGAAATACTAAAGCAGCTTTTTAGTCATGCAGATATGACTATACTTGGGGACCTTAATCAATCTATAAACCCATTTATGAACGTAGGTGAGTATAAAAATATCGAAAACATATTCCCTGAGGATAATACTTGTATAATAAATTTAAGTAAAAGCTATAGATCTACCATGGAAATTACAAGATTCTCAAGAAGACTACTAAATAAACAAATTAATGATGGTTATGTTGAAAGAAGTGGAGAAGAGCCTCTATTCGTTGGTTTTTCTAACGATGAAGAAATAAGGGAAAGAATTCTTAGTGACATAAGAATTTATAAAGAAAAAGGACACAAATCTATTGGAATAATAACGAGGACTAAAAAAGAAGCACAAGATGTATTTGGTTTTTTAAAAGATAAGGTTACAGTGAAAGGTATAATGAAGGATGATGACGAATATGTAAGTGGTATTTTGGTGATTCCAGCATATTTAGCTAAGGGATTGGAATTTGATGTCGCACTTATATATAATGTAGGAAATGATAATTATAAAGATGAAGAGGAAAGACTTCTACTTTATACAGCTTGTACAAGAGCTCTTCATGTTTTAAATGTATACTATTCAGATAAGCCTACACCACTTCTTGATTTTTGATATAAATTTAAACAATGGAAAAGGGAGTGAATTAATTGAAACAAGAGTTTAAAGCAATTATAAAGCAGGTTGAAAATAAAGATGCGGGTTTTGTTGAACCGCCATTTGATGTTCAAGAGGTTTTTGGTTCAAAACGTGTGAAAGTTAAGGCAACCTTTGATGGTGTAGAGTATAGAGGCTCTGTGGTAAACATGGGCGGCTGCTATATGCTTGGATTAACAAAAGATATTAGAAATAAAATTGGCAAAAGCTTTGGCGACGAAATACTTGTTACTATAGAAAAAGATGAAGAAGAACGTATGGTTGAGGTTCCAGAAGATTTTCAAGCTGCAATGAACGATAATGAAGCTGCTATAAATACCTTCAACTCTCTTTCATATACAGGGAGGAAAGAATACGTAACTTGGATCACTTCAGCTAAACGTGAAGAAACTAGACTCGATCGTATCAATAAGTCAGTAGCCTTACTTACAGAAGGTAAAAAGCTGAGAGGCTGATATAATATTAGTAGATATTAAAATATAAAAAATCTTTCTTGCAACTTAGATTAGGAAAAATTAGGATTAGTAGGCTTTTTATGAATATATTCAAGTTTTAATAAATATCATAATAGTGAAAATTGTAATCAATGAGAATAAATGAAGTATTTGTTCAAAAAAACATTATTACCTCTTGTAAAATTCGACAAATTACACTATAATTTAAGAGGAAATTATTTTGTAAAATTAAATAGCTTCGATATATCGCCGACATATATGGGTTGGCAGTTTCTACCGGGTGACCGTTAATTACCCGACTATCGAAAAGTTGATGAAGAGTTTGGAATTTTTATTACATAACTCGTAATTAAGTATTTTCGATAGGTTGAAACAATGTTTCAATCTATTTTTTTTGCTCTTTATATCAATAATAAAATTAATATTTTGATAGTTTAGGAATTATATTAGATTTAATAAGTTTTATCAATAAGAGTAAAAAATGAGGTGCCCATTGATTTTCTAAAATAAGTTTAGAAATGGCATAGGTGGTAACAATACTAATGAAAGTGATCTTATCGAATTATTTAAACATTAGATTTTCTCAAAAAAATATTTTTAGGGAGTTATAGAGATGGAAAAATTTTTCAAGCTTAAGCAATATGGTACAAATGTACGAACTGAAATCATAGCTGGTCTTACTACTTTCTTTACTATGGCGTACATTATTTTTGTTAATCCAAGCATTCTGCAATTAGCAGGAACTGCGGACAACCCTTTTAATCCACAAGGTATATTTGTTGCAACAATTATATCTGCAGTGGTTGGTACACTTGTTATGGGTCTTTTTGCTAACGTGCCTTATGCATTAGCTCCTGGTATGGGATTAAATGCATTCTTTACATTCACAGTTTGTGGAACTATGGGCTTTACATGGCAACAAGCTTTAGCAATGGTATTTATCTGTGGTGTTGTAAACATAATTATAACAGTTACAGGACTTCGTAAGATAATTATACGTTCTTTACCATCGGTTTTACAAAAGGCAATAGGCGGTGGTATTGGTCTATTTATAGCATATATAGGTATAAAAGATAGTGGACTTTTAAAATTCACTGCTGATCCTGGGACATATCTGTTCCTAGGAAAAACTCCAGCAGATGCAACTGTAGTAACAAATTCATCAGCTGTTCCAGCACTTGTTAACTTCTCAAGTCCTTCAGTACAGTTAGCACTACTAGGAATTATTTTAATACTTGTTCTTATGATTTTAAGAGTTAAAGCAGCTATTTTAATTGGTATTACAACGGTGACTGCCTTAACTTTCATTGAAATTGCTTGTGGTGTTAATCCGGGCGTTTTTGGTTTCCATGCAAAAAATGCACAAGAGTTTTTCTCTTCAGCTAATATATCACTAAGTGGTATAGGAGAATCTATAGGAGCAGTTAAATACACTGCTTTCAAGATGGACTTTGCTGGGCTTTTTGCTGATGGCGGTAAGTTTCTTCTTGCAATCACTGCTATGATAGCATTTATACTTACAGATATTTTTGATGCACTAGGAACATTCATAGGTACTGGACGTCGTGCAGGAATCTTTGATGCAGAAGACGAAAAGCTTATGCTTGAAGGTAAGGGTGTTAAATCTCGTTTAGATAAAGCTTTATTTGCAGACTTAAGTGCTACAATTGTTGGAGCATTTTTCGGAACATCTAATACTACTACTTATGTTGAAAGTTCAGCTGGTATCGCTGCTGGTGGTAGAACTGGATTATCATCTGTTGTAACTTCAATTATGTTTTTAGTATGCTTAATCTTTGCTCCAGTTATAGGAGTTATACCATCAGTTGCTACAGCTCCTGCGCTTGTGGTTGTTGGTATCCTAATGATGTCTTCTATTGGAGAAATCGACTGGAAGGATTTAAGTGTTGCATCAGTTGCATTCCTAACAATCGCACTTATGCCGTTTGCTTATAGCATCACAACTGGTATCGCATTTGGATTTATAAGCTATGTTATAATTGCTATTGTTAAGAAGGAAACAAAGGGCATACATCCAGTTATTTATCTATTCACTGGACTATTTATTTTAAACTTTGTGTTATTAGCAATTAGAAATCTTTAATTGTATTTTAAAAGGTGCCGTAAAACCTAGGTTTTACGGCACCTTTATTTTGCATAGATATAATGCATTAAAAGTCATCTATAAAACATTAATTGCTTGTATCTGACCATATAAGATTAATGAGCTTTACTCACATTTATTGGACCAGATTTTAATAATATCATCTGCATCAGCATTTAGGACTTTTCTAGCATTTTCTCCTGTGCATTTTTTAAAAGGATCGTTGTTAAGGTGTTTTTTGAAGTTTTGTAAGTGCTCAATCGCCTTGTCTTTTCTTCCTTTATCAAGCTCATGTTGTGCTTGATTAAGACTGTTGATAAGCTGAGGGATTATTGGTAAACTTAGTTCACAGTTTTTAATATAGCCATCTATGAGACTTCTCATTGAAGAGATACTTGTGGTAACAGTAAAGGAGAAGTTATCCTTAAGTATATTGCCTGCATTGTCCTTAGCTGTTATGACTGCTGTGTAGCTACCAGTTTTACCTGCGAAGTCTAGTGTTAATTTAGATTGTGTTTTAGTATTAATGGGATAGGTCTTATCTCCTATGACAAGCTCAGCTGAAGCAATACCTGAGAGGTTATCCCAAATACTGAAGGTCAGAGGAAGATTGTCGTCAAATACTGCAGTTTTATTTATTACCTTTCCATTTAAGGTAAAGCTGTATGCAGGAGGTGTTTTATCTACCAAAACACTGATAGCGCTAGTTTTGGTTACTCCACGGAGGGTTACAGATACCGTAATATTTGTTTTTCCTTCACCTATTCCTGTAATAGTTCCATTTTTATCTACTGCTGCTATCTTTTCATTATCACTATGGTATATTACTGTGCCGCGGCTTAAGTCACTCTGTGTACCATCAGTTAAAAATCCCTTTACTGATAATTGTGCTGTGTCTCCTGGTTTTAAAACAGATTTATCTGCGCTGAGTGTGATTTTACCTAGTGGTGGTGCATATTTTACAGTGACTTTTGCAGTCACTTTTAAATCAATTGGAGTAGCCCCTTGCTCCACATCTTCTGGCAATGTGAAGGTGCCTGTTGCAGTCAATTGGCCTGCTTTGCTGCCGTCAAAGTTTGCTATGGTCCAGCTTAGAGGTACTTCATAAATTTTTCCCCAGTTGTCAGTAATAGTAGTGGTTTTAGCCAGGGCTGAAAGAGCTCCCTCCATACTGGTACCCGTTTCTATTTGTATATCAGTGGCTGGCTGGATTTTTTCAAGGAGATTTTTTAACGGTGATAGGGTAGCTCCTTGAATAGAAGTATTTCCGCCTTCCATATCATTTGTATATCTTACTGTTACGGTCTGTGCTTTAAAACCGCTGCCTGATATGAAATCTACTGTCCAGCAAGTATAACCGTTACTGTCTGGTGAACTGAAATATTCAACAACAGGTTTTGATTTGCCGTCTTCCGAGATAACCTCGAATTTTCCGTCATTTTTCCAAGTGGTTGTATATACCTTTAATCTACTTGGCTTGTCAATTTTTACTTTGATTTCGGAACCTTTATTTGCTCCCCACACATATACTGCTTGAGTTGCATTATCTGCACTTTGTACAGGAGCTCCATCATTCCAAGACATATTTATCTGTGAATCTCCTAAACGATTCTTTCCTGCAGAGCTTACAAGGTCTCCAATAAGCTGAGCGCTGCTCTTATAATTATAGGAATTTGCATCATTTAAGCCATAATGAGCCCAAGAGGAGGTTCCTTCCTGGGATAAGTTAATTTTTCCAGTAAAGGCTTCTCCATAGCCTGTAATATAATCCTTTTGATTAGGGTCTACAGTTGAAAGAGTCACTCCCTGTATAGAGGTGTTACCTCCATTTATATAGGTACTATCAGTAGTATATCTAATATATAATCTTTGCTTTCCGATCTTACTGTTATCTGGCTTTAAATTTAATGTCCACATAACATATTCATTGCCAGCAGGAGAGTCGTAATATGAAACTGCAGGCTTTGCTACTCCATCCTTATCAATATAGTTAACAGGCTGTTTAAGGCCGTTTTCATCCTCTTTCAGTACTTCTAGCTTACCTTTTGCCTTCCAAGTAGTGGTATAAACCTTCAATCTCTGTGTTTCTTGAGAGATAAGATCTACGGAAAACTCTGAAGCATTACCAGGATAGCGGATAAAGGATGCATTTATCACTCCGTCAGCTTTCTTCACCGGAGCACCATCAGTCCATGACATGGTGATTCTAGAATCCAATACTTGTTCAAGTCCTGAGTTTCCAATGACCTTAAGCTCACTGATCTGCTCATTTCCGTTTTTGTGGTTGAAACCAGTTGCATTTCCGAGACCATATTGAGCCCAGGCGATTTTTCCTTCTTCAGTTAGATTAACAGCTTCTTTAAATATTTTCCCTTTGAGATCCTTAACATCAATTTTGGGATTCACAAGGGTAAGCTTATCTAAAGAGATTTTCAATACAGTTGTTGCGGCATCCACTTGTATTTGTGATGGGTCTAAGCTATCCTTCACAGATATTGCAGTAGTACGTGCAGTCATAAATGCATTCCAAGAATCTTTGGTATAATCTGATTCTTTAGCTGATTGTAATATTTTTTCAGCTTGACTAAGTACTGATATTAAGCTAGATTTATCAGCATTGTTGGCTTCAACAGAGTAGGTTACTTCTATTACTCTTTTACTTGATACAGAAGCCTTTGGTACTACAACTTCAACAATATCGCCATCTCTTGAGCTGCCATTGTTTACGAAAGGCATTACACTATCACTTTTGTTTTTGATTGAAAATTCCGCTTTTACACCATTCACTGTAACAGATCTTGGAACAGGATTTTTCCATTCTGCAGTTTTATGAAGTCTTACCACCCAGGAACGTTCGCTTATGGCGCCATCGAAGGTTCCTTTGGCTGGATCTATATTTACAGTGATTTTCTTGCTTGTATTATCAACTTTTGCGTTCATTTCAGTAGTTCTGAAGGCACTATTTTTATAGTTATTGCTCTCTGTGTCGTCTTCATATAGATGTGCTTTTGCTTCATTGACAACACTTGGATATAGGTCTAAAGTAACAGGATCCCATGGCTTTTCTCCGGTATATGACATTTCAGGTGCAAGAGGCACCATGGTTCCAGCCTTTATATATATTGGCATCTTATCAATAGATACGTTAGTAGTGATAGTCTTTGGACCGGTTATTATGTTTCCGCTCCAAGCATCAATCCAGTTTCCTTCAGGAATCCATAAGGTTCTAGAAGCGTCTTTGCTTGGTGCTGCAGACTTCCACTTCAGGCTGATCAGTGCATCTCTAGCTCCTTCATTATATTCAAGCCTTATAGAATGAGTTGTACCTTTGGCTAATGTAATATTTGCATCGAGTGTTGATGAATCATGAGGTCCCCATGCGTCTATTACAAGCTTGTCATCTATATACATACGGATTCCATCGTCAATAGTGGTAGCTAAAATTGCATCTTGGTCTCCTACAGTAATATTTCCTGTCCATCTGGCACTAAAGTTATCTGCTGGTACTCCATTTCCAGGGCTATTGGTACCCCAGTTAAAATTCACTGAACTATCAGTTCTGGTCAAAGCTGGGTTGCCCGACAAATTGTTATTTGCATAATATTCACCCTTTAGTCCTGCTTTGCCATCGCTAGTTTTTAACCAGTCAGATGGTACAACGTTATAACCGCTAGTTTCTTCTAGTACTGGTGCTACAAGTATTCCATCTCCTAAAAGGTATTGGGTATTGCTGCTTGCTTCTTTATAATTTGGGTAATAAAAATCGCAGCGCCTTAGCATAGGTGTTCCATTGTCATAGCTTTCCCTAGACAATGAATAGAATAGTGGAAGTAAGCGATATCGCATCTTAACAAAATCTCGTGTTATGTTTTCAGCATTTTCTCCAAAGGTCCACGGCATTCTTGTGTAGTTTAATGTACAGTGAGGTCTTGTTATAGGAGATAAAGCACCATACTGAAGCCACCTAATATAACCTTCAGTGGTTGGATTGGATGTATGTCCTCCTAAATCAGCACTGGTATATGGATAAGCTGCATGCATACCGTTGTAAACAGCATTATCAACCTCTCTCTGCAGGGATGAAAAGTCTGGTTGGATATCACCTGTCCACTGAATTGGATAACGATGAGATGCAATTGATGGAGCTGTGTTGCGGTATCCATTGTCTATTCCATCTACATTAGCCATAATCATGGGACGCTTATTTTTATCAGCATCGGCAGTAATCCAGTTATACATGTACATACCCCAGGTCTCTTTTATAAGCCCAGCTGGTGGAGTTAATGCAACGCTCCAGTTCCTGTCGTACCACCAGGTATCTAGTCCTTTATCTAAAAGTCCCCGAAGTCCGGTATTACGGAATGCAACCTCCTTAGAATCCAATCCACCAGCAACTGGTTCAGGATGGTCATTAAACATAACTTTCACATTCTTTTCGTGTGCAGAACTTAAAAACTTGGTCATATCAGGAAAGCAATCTTTAGCTATATCATATCCAGTTGAACCGTTTACACGCCAATCAGTATCAATAACAAGATTGTCAAGTGGAATGTCATGAGCCCTGTAGTCGTCTATTTGTTTTAGTGCAGAAGCATCAGTATACTTATACCAACGGCTATCCCAGTATCCTAGTGCGCTAAGTGGAACCATGTCCGTATGTCCTGTAAGGTCTAAAAATTCCTTGCGAAGTTTTTGACTATCTCCATTTGGTAGAAACACATACATATCGGGAGCATTGTTGTCTAAATCCCAGCCATTGTTAGCTGTTTCAGTAGGAGCTGGATTATAGCCCCACTCTGCAGGTACCATTCTAGGATTGTCCGCAATTGCCCAAGCCATGGTCTTTTCGCTTGTTGCTGGAAGCCAAACCTTTTCGCTTGGTAGTGAAGTGTAGGTCCAGATCTTAGTTCCATCTGGTTTTGTGATATCGATGCCACTTAGAGAGGTTGCTCCCTGTGGTACTTTCACAGCAAATTGGGAGGTAGTTATATATTCGTAACCGTTAGCTGTTGATCTTGTACACTCAGTACCTGACCAAGAACGGTTCACAACAAAATAGGTTTTACGATCTTCAAACCCTTTTGCTCCCTTTACCTCTAGTCTTACAAGAGATGAAGAGAGAACCTGTACTCTGATATTCCCTATGATGATGCCTGTTTTCGCTTCTACAGAAGATACTTTAATTCCGGTGCTCAGATTTGGCTGCTCTGCTGCAAATGCTTTGGTCATGCATACATTACTTAATGTGAAAAAAAGCATAATCAGAGATGCAATGTACCGTTTTAGTTTTGTTTTTGGTTTCATTTTACTTATCTCCCCCTTATAAAATCATAAATTTATCTAAAAATTTGTTACCATATATTTCCATTATAGCGATAAATTTTACTACCTTCAAGTAAGATTTTATATGTTTTTAAAAGGTTTTCTGCTAACGCACAGACACTAAGGACGCATATTTCAATAAACTTTAAAGAAGGTAGAACATTATTGTGTTTAATTTCAACACGGTGATTAAACATCCCCAAAAATAAAAAGTAAGCCAAGTATATTAAATCTGTCATTGGTTTATGTTATAATTTTTTTTGAGTTAAAGATGCTCATTATGTGAAAAATTCATAGCTGATTATAGCAATGCAAATAGTATAGTAAAGCTATTTAATAGGGTTTTTTATATGGTATATTTTAAAATCTTATCTTATTTTCATAAAAATCTAATAAAAAAGAGGTATAAATTAATGATAAAACCAATTGTAAAAGATATATTGTTTTTAGGACAAAAATCAGAAGAGGCAACTAAAGATGATATAGTAGTTGTTGATGATTTAATAGATACATTAAGAGCAAACTTAGAAAATTGTGTTGGTCTAGCTGGTAATATGATTGGGGTAAAAAAGCGTATATTGGTATTTGCTGTTGGCAACCTTATTGTGCCTATGATAAATCCAGTTATATTAAAAAAAGAAAAGCTTTATGAAACAGAAGAGAGTTGTTTATCTTTAATTGGATTTAGAAAAACAAAGAGATATGAAATGATTGAGGTGGAATATCTAGATAGAAATCTTAAGAAACAAAAGCAAGTGTTTACTGGATTTACAGCACAAATAATTCAACATGAAATGGATCATTTTGAAGGTGTAATAATCTAAAAAGAGTGGCCTAAAGATATTTTTGCTTAAGTAATATAATAAAATAATTCTAAATTTGTAGACGTTAGCTGGAGTAATATAATATAATTGGATATATAAGGTAATGAGTTTTAGATTAATTATTATGATATAACTTTGATGGAAAGTACATAGTTATAGGTTCGAAAGGGGTATAGTTTTTATGAAAACATATGTTATTTATGCATAGCAAAGGCTATTGCATAATATTTAAATATTAAAAATATAAAGTAGCCTTTGTGAGTCCTAAAATGAAATTATATTTAGGAGGAGCATAAAATGAGCTATTCAAATGGGAAAGATATTTTTCCTAGTGAAGTATTAGAGATTATTCAAAATTATGTAGATGGTGAATATATTTATATACCGAGGAAAGATGAAAATAAAATTGCATGGGGCGAACTAACTAAGAGTAAAAATGAACTTTTGAAGAGGAATACAAATATATATGAAGATTATCTTAAAGGGATGTCTACACAATTACTTTCTGAGAAGTATTATTTGTCACCTAAGAGTATACAAAGGATTGTTTCTGAAAAGAAAAAATGCTGTAACATAGAGTGTGCTACCTAATTTACTTTAGGTGGCTCATTTTCATTTATGAACTAAGTATGAGGTTGTTTGAACAAATCTATTGATGTTATTATTGATGGGTATTAAGAGTGATTTTGAGAGGTTGAGGACAATGAAATATACTTATATTAAATCTTATAAAGATAATGATGAACTGCGTAAAAGCCTAAATGAATTAACGGAAAAAACTTTTTCCTTTAACTTTGAAAATTGGTATTCGAATGGTTTTTGGGAAGATAAGTTCATTCCACATTCTTTGGTAGATGGTGATAAGGTTATAGCTAATGTTTCTGTTAATATAATGGATTTCGATTTGGATGGCATAGAGAAACATTATATTCAAATTGGTACAGTTATGACAGATAAATATTATCGTGGACAAGGCTTGAGTCGTTACCTTATGCAGAGGGTAATTGGTGAGTATAAAGAAACTTCAGATGGAATATATTTATTTGCAAATGATAGCGTTATAAATTTTTATCCTAAATTTGGATTTAAAAGTAGTAAACAATATCAGTATAGTAAAGATATTTATTCAATAAATAATGTAAAGAAAATACAACAGGTTAATATGTCTGATGAGGTTAAATGGAAAGATTTTTTTAAAACTGTAATGAATAGTGTAAGCAACGACAGGTTCACAATGAACAATCCAGGATTGATTGCATTTTGGACAAGGTGGAGCGATTGTGTATATTATTTAGCTGAGCAAGAGGTTTATATAATTGCAGATGTAAAGGACGACAATCTTTATATTAAGCAAATAATATCAAGTCATAAAGTGGATCTAGAAGAAGTGATTAGTTCTTTTGGTGATAGTATTAAAAAAGTTAGGCTTGGATTCACGCCTTATGATGTAACTGGGTATATCATTAATGAATATCACGAAGATGATTGTACAGTATTTATTCTTGGAAAAGATTTAGAGTGTATTGAAACCAAGAAATTAATATTCCCAACTTTATCACATGCGTAAACTCATTAAAGTTTAGGAGGGCTAATTGCTTCATTTAAACGGGGTGTTTTTACAGAGCTAAAGTTAAAAATGAAATGTTATAGAAAACTATAAAAATAAGAATGCACTTACAAAATTAATTGTTGGTGTATTCTTATTTTTATTTAAGGATTATTTAATAATTGGTAAATTATAATAAATTCATAGTTATTGATGTATCATTTTTATCTTAGAGTAATAAAAAATACTTTGAGTTCTGAGAGTAGGCTTTGGATAAAGTGTATGTCAATGTAAAAGATTTATGGAGGAAATGAAATGTTTTTTAGAATATTAAAAAAAGACTTCAAACGAAAGAAATCAATGAATATTATTCTTTTATTATTTATCATAATGGCAACAACGTTTTTAGCTAGCAGTGTAAATAATCTAATAGCGGTGTCAAGGTCAGTTGATTATTTCATGAATAAAGCCAAAACTCCTGATTATATTATTTCTGCTTATGATAAGGGAGAAAATGAAGAGTTATATAAATGGCTTAATTCTTCTAAGTATATAGAGTCGCATGATATTGATAAAACTACTATACTTTCTAAAGATAATATTAAGATAAAAACAGGGGACACTCTTAAAGAATTTAATCCTTATGGACAAATTCTATTTCAGGCACAACCACAAAATTATGGGAAAATGTTAGATGATAATGGAGATGAAATCAATTTAAAAGCTGGTGAAATTGCTTTTTCCTTGGGTGACAAAAGAAAAAATAATTTAGAAATTGGAGATACAATAATTATTACCCTAGGTAATATAAAAAAAGAATTCTTAGTAAAGACGTTTATAAAAGACGCTATATTTGGCTCAAGCATGGTTGATATGAAGAGGATACTCATAAGTGATGAGGACTATCAGATATTCAAAGAGTATAAAGAAGCAGGTGCTATAAACAATTATTACATTATTTCAAAGGATACAAATGCTCTTGAAAAAGAATTTAAAAATATAGAGTGCAATACAATCATTAGCTTTGATAAAGCTCTTCTAAATACGACCTTTATTCTAGATATGATACCATCTGGAGTTTTAATTATAGTAAGCCTTTGCCTTATATTAATAGCATTTTTGATTTTAAGATTTACAATAATTTTTACCATGCAAGATGACTTAAAAGAGATAGGGGTGATGAAGGCCATAGGTCTGAGGGGCTTCGACATAAAGAAGATATATTTAATAAAGTATATTGCAATAACAGTAGTTGGTGTATTAATTGGATTTGCAGCAAGCTTCCCATTTGGAAATATTTTTCTAAATCAATTTAAGGGAAACATATTAATGGAGTCTTCCGCTGGAAATATCTTTGTCAATATTGGTTGTTCTGTTCTAATAGTTTTTATAGTTATTTTATTCTGCTATTTATGCACAAGAAGGTTAAATAAATTATCAGCAATAGATGCAATCAGAAATGGAAGTAATGGTGAAAGCTTTAAGGGGAAAACAAGATTAAAATTTAAAAGCTTCAAAAAAGTTAAAGTACCTATGTTTATTGCCTTAAATGATATTCTATGTAATATTAAGAGATTTGTGGTTTTGATTTTAACCTTCTGCATAGGAACTGTTTTAATCATTATCCCTTTAAATACAATAAATACTTTTAAGGATGATAATATTATTAGGTTATTTGGGTTCAATCGCAGTGATGTATTTATCCAAACTGATAAAATGGATAAGTATACCATGGGAGCAAGCAAAGCAGAGTATATAAGTGATATGGATAGTCTTACAAAATCCTTTAAAGATAACGGTATAGATACAAAGCTTTATGGAAGTTTAATCTATAGACTTAAATTCTATGTTGAAGATAAAAATGATACTTCGTCATTAATGTCCTTTCAGACTATAAAAAATGATGAAGATAATATTAATCTTTTGAAAGGTAAGATGCCAGAATTAAAAAATGAATTAGCAGTAACCGAGACTGTGGCTAAGAAACTCAAGGCTTCTGTTGGAGATACGATTTATACACAAATAGGTAAAGAGAAAAAAGAATTTATTATAACTGGATTATATGAAAATATGAATAACATGGGTGAGTCAGTAAGATTGAATCCTAAAATAGATATAGATTTTAATTATTTAGTGGGGGTTGGTCCTTTTCAAGGAGATTTCATAGGGAAGGAAAAGCCTGAATTGTCAATGGACAAATTAAAAATTAAATATCCAAACTACACTTTTCAAAATTCTAAGGAATATATTTCGAAATATATAGGAGGAACTATGAGTCAGCTTGATACAATGAAAAATCTAATAGCATTAATAGTTGTATGCATAAATGGTTTAATTACAGTTTTAATGATGAAAACTTTTATAACTAAGGAAAAAGGTGAGATTGCAATGCTTAAAAGTATTGGCTTTAGAAATAGCTCTATTAGATTTTGGCAGGCAGCAAGAATAAGTATAGTACTCATTGTGGCAATTACTTTAGGTATTATACTGTCAGATTTCCTTGGGCCTTTAGCAATAGGTCAAGTGTTTGCTGTACTTGGGGTTCATAACATTATATTAAAGGTAAATCCATTAGAAGTATATGGGATATATCCTATTATGATTTTAGTAGTTACTACAGTTATAGCTTATTTGAGCGCCGGAGCTGTTAAAAAAGTAGATTTAAAAGAAATAAATAATATGGAATAAGGTAGGGATTAAAATGAGTTCATTAAAGGTTAGAGATTTATGTAAAACTTATATTATAAATAAAATACAAAATAATGTGTTAAGGAATATAAATTTTGAGATTACTGAAGGTGAAATGGTTGCTATTATGGGGCCAAGCGGCTCTGGTAAATCAACTCTTCTATATGTAGTTAGTGGGATGGATAAATTAACTGCAGGAAAGGTAGATTATTTTGGTAAAGAAATAAGTACTTTTAGTGCAAATGAAATCAGTGATTTGCGTCTTAATGAAATGGGATTTATATTTCAACAAATGCATATGTTAAAAAATCTCTCTATATATGATAATATTATATTACCTGCATATCAGTCAAAGAATGGAAAAAGCAAAAAGGAAGTTAATAGCAGAGCAAAAGAGCTTATGAATAAACTTGGAATAAGCGAGATTGCAGAAAATGATATAAATCAAGTTTCAGGTGGACAACTTCAAAGAGCCTGTATTTGCAGAAGTTTAATCAACTCACCAAAGATGATATTTGCAGATGAGCCTACAGGTGCATTAAATCAGCAAAATTCAAGGGAAGTTATGCGAGAGCTTAATAAAATCAATGAAGATGGTACCACTATTATGCTTGTTACCCATGATATGAAGGTTGCAGCTAAGTGCGATAGGATAATGTATATAGAGGATGGAGCAATAAAAGGTGAAATTCAGCTAGGAAAATTTGTTGAAGATAATAATTTTAAAGATAGAGAACGGAAGGTCAATAATTGGCTAATGGAGATGGGATGGTAATATGGTAGATTTACTTCTAGTAGAAGATAATTTAGAACTTGCAGATTTAATTTGTACTTTTTTAAGAAAAGATGGCTTCAGCATTATAAGTGTTGATAGTGGTGAAAAAGCATTGAAATTTTTTCAGAGGGATGTTGCGAAAATTATGCTTTTAGATATAATGTTGCCTGGCATAGATGGTTTTACAGTTTGTTCAGAAGTTAGGAAAAATCAGAATGTGCCAATTATCATAATGAGTGCAAAGGTTGATAAAACTGATAAGATAAATGGCTTTACCCTTGGGGCAGATGATTATATAGAAAAGCCAGTAGATGTTGATGTCCTAAGTGCAAAGGTTTCGGCACTTATGAAAAGAAACTATGAGCTTAAAGTAGAACGTACCATTATAAATTCAGGTTCTATTTCAATTAATAAAAATGCTAATGAAGTTTATCTTGATGGAAAGCTGATAAATATGACTTCAAAAGAGTTTGAATTATTACTACTACTAGTTGAAAATCCAAGTAAAACCTTAAACAAGGAATATCTTTTTAACAAGATATGGGGAGCAGAAAGCTTTAGTGAAAACCAAACTTTAACAGTTCACATAAAGATGCTTAGAGATAAAATCGAACAAGACCCTAAGAAGCCAAAAAGGATTGTGACAATATGGGGAGTAGGATACAAGTATGAAGAAGTTTGATAAACTAATAGCTGTTGTTCTTTCAGTATATGTATTAATATCACTTGTGCTGCCTATATTATTTCAAAGTATCAATAATGAAGAAAGCAGTGAATATAAAGTAGAGATAAACAGAATATATTTAGGCTTGGTAAAAGGTAGCACTTTTACTGAGCCTAATTTAAGTTCCTATGAATATATAAAATCTGTGGCCTTTTTACCAGAGATTTCGAGACCAAGCAATGAAGAACTTGATAAGTTTTATAAAAGTTCAAATGGAATGGAATATGAAATTAAACCTTGGTATGATGGAGATAATTTGCTAGGTTATTTGAGATTTAATTATATAAACAGAAAAGTCCATAATAGCTTCTTACTAAAAGTAGAACTTGTATTATTTATGTTTGCAGTAAGTATGATATCAATACTTTTATATATAAGAAATTCAATTCTTAAGCCCTTTAATACTTTAAGTGAAATGCCTTATGAATTATCAAAGGGAAACTTTAAAGAGGATATAAAAGAAAGTAAGGATAGATATTTTGGTAAATTTATTTGGGGGATCAATATACTGCGAGAAAGCCTAGATCACCATAAGGTAAAAGAGCTTAGGCTTCAAAAGGAGAAGAAACTTCTACTAATTTCAATTTCTCATGATATACAGACACCGCTAAACACCATAAAGCTTTATGCTAAGGCTATAGCGGAAGAGGTTTACGATACCAATGAAAAGAAGATACTGGCAGCAAAACAGATACAAGAAAAATCATTAGAAATAGAAAGCTTCGTAAGAGAATTAATAAAAACTTCCACTGAAGATGTTCTTGATATTGAAGTTGTAGATGGTGAATTTTATTTAAAAGATTTAATGGATAAAATAGTATTAACTTATAAAGAAAAGTGCAATCTGAAAATGATAGATTTCATCGTTGAAGATTATAATAACAAGTTAGTAAAAGGAGATTTAGATAGAGCTTTTGAAGTTATAGGTAATATACTTGAAAATGCCTTTAAATATGGTGATGGTAAGGAAATAAAAGTTTCCTTTTATGAAGAAGATTACTGTCAACTTATTAAGATATTTAATACTGGAGGTATAGTAAGTCAAAACGAATTTAATCATATTTTTGATAGCTTTTATAGAGCTAGTAATTCGGAAGGAAAGCAGGGAAATGGTCTGGGACTTTACATCTGTAAGGGGATAATGAAAAAGATGGATGGAGAAATTTTTGCAGAATGTGAGAAAGAGGGTATGAGTTTTACATTAGTTTTTAGATAATTAAGTATATAATATAAAATGCTTATATCTAAACAACAAACCTAAAGAGATACACTATAAAAAATATTTAGGAGGATAGTATGATTCCAGAGAATAAGAAAACCATTGTAAAAAAAGCATTACAAACAGCTTTTGGGGTAGACAGCTATGAAGATATAGAAGAAATAACTATAGGTCTTTCAAATGCGCTAACATTTAGAATTGCTGTGAAAAATAAAACTTATTTAATGAAGATTGCACGCACGGACGAATTAAGTGCTCCAGCAAATTATTATGAATATATGAAAGCTGGATCAGATGCAGGTATAGCTCCACATGTCTGGTATTTAAGCACAGAGGATAAAATTTCAATAACAGATTTTATTGAAGCTAAACCTTTTCCCATAGACAAAGCAAAGGAGATAATGCCAAAACTTCTTGATAAACTCCACAAGCTTCCGCCATTTCATAAGGGAGTTAATTATTCTGATGCAATGGATGGAATTGTTCAAAGATTTTTTGGAGCGAAGTTTCTTTCAGATAATTTGAGTGAAGAAATAATGAAAAACTATATCCGTATTAAAGAGATATATCCTTGTCATTCTGAAGATTTAGTATCATGCCATAACGATTTAAAGCCAGAAAACTATATATTTGATGGCGAAAAAGCTTGGCTGGTTGATTGGGAAGCTGCTTTTCTAAATGATCGCTATTTAGATTTGGCTGTAGTGGGGAATTTTGCTGTTAATAACGAAGACGATGAGCTTGAATATCTTGAGAATTATTTTGGAGAAGCTCCTAATGATTATATTAGAGCACGTTTCTTTCTAATGCAGCAACTACTTCACATATTCTATATGTCAATCTTCATGCTTTATTCATCTAAAACTGTAGATATTAATATAGAAGGTGAAAATGTAAGCTTTGAAGATTTTCATAAACGTATGTGGGAGGGCGAAATTGATTTAGCCAATGATGAAAACAAACTTAAGTATGGGATAGTCCACATGAATCAATTCTTAGCTAATATTAAAACTGAGCGTTTTGAAGAAGCTTTGAAGGTCATATCAAAGAGCTCCAGAGGAAATTGAAATAGAAATGAGAGATACTGATATTGTATAGATGATTTAATTGATGTAAGAAGAATAGTATAATTAGGTTGGAAAAATAATGTATTGAATGCCAAGTGTTTATGTTATATGTGAATTATGAAGGGGATTAATATGAAATATAAAGTATATATAGTAGAAGATGATTCCTCAATAAGCAGGCTATTGCAAGAATATATAAATAAATATGGTTTTGAAGGAAGAATAGCTGAAAACTTTGAGGATATAATGATAGATTTTAATGAGTACAATCCAGACTTAGTGCTCCTAGATGTTAATCTGCCTAAATTTGATGGATTTTATTGGTGTAAAAAGATAAGACAAAAATCGAAGCTTCCTATAATATTCATATCAGCAAGAGATAGTGGAATGGATCAAGTGATGGCCTTAGAAAGTGGTGCTGATGATTATATAACTAAACCCTTTTATTACGATGTAGCCATTGCTAAGATAAAAAGTCAAATAAGAAGAGCCTTTGGTGACTACGCAGCTAAAGGAGAGGAAAGAATAGTTGAGCTCGAAGGACTTAAGTTTTATCCTGAAAGATATGAGATTGAGTTTAAAGGTGAAAAGCTGATTATAACTAAGAGGGAAGGGATACTTCTTGAGTGTCTTATGAAAAAGTATCCTAAAGTTGTTACTAGAGATTTGCTTTTGGAGAAAATATGGGATGATCTAGAGTTTGTGGAGGAAAATACTTTAAGCGTAAATATAAGCAGGGTGCGAAAGAGACTTCAGATTGTAGGGATAGATAAAGGGATAGAAACTATAAGGGGAACGGGTTATAGGTTAAACAAAACCTGGTAAAAGGATATAATATGAAATTGTTTTTAAAGGATAATAAAGGATATATCATCACGTATTTTTTTAGTTTAGCACTTACCTTAATGTACTGTAATCTTAATGGATTTATAGAACTAAGTGAGAATGTTTATATAGTTATGTTTAATACATTTATATTGCTTATTTTTCTAGCCTTTAGATACTATCAAAATAGGAAACTATATGGACTTTTCATGAGTGGATTTACTGATCTAAAGGAAGTTTTTTTAGAACTTGGCAGTGGAGAATTAAGTGAAAATGTTTCTAAGGTATTGAAAGAATTACATAACTTATATAAAGCTGAAATCCTAAAAGCTGATAAGCTTCATAAAGAGCATTTTAGGTTTATTAATCAATGGGTGCATCAAATGAAAACACCACTTTCAGTAATGCAGCTTCAGCTCCAGCAGTATGAGGGAGAAGAAGAGTACGATAATATGCAGGAAGAGGTTAATAAGCTAAAGGAAGGTCTAAATATGGCAATGCATTTTGCAAGGTTAGATTCCTTTGAAAAAGATTTTTTGGTAGAAAAAGTTTCTTTAAAGAAGCTAGCTAGGGATACAGTGAATGAAGAAAAAAAGCTTTTTATAAAAAATAAAATAATTCCTAAGATTGAGATAGATGAAAGTATTGAAGTTTATAGCGATGCTAAGTGGCTAAAGTTTATATTAACTCAAGTCATTATTAATGGGGTAAAATATTCACAAGGCAAGGGAAAAGAATTAGTTATAAAAGCTTATGAAGATGAAAAAGAAATTAAATTAGATATACTTGATGAAGGAATAGGAATTCCTACAAAGGATATAAAAAGGGTATTTGATTCTTTCTTTACCGGTGAAAATGGACGTAAATATGGTGAATCTACTGGCATGGGATTATATATAACCAAAGAGGTGTGCAAAAATTTAGGCCATGAAGTAGAGATAGAATCTTTTGCTAATGTAGGAACAAAAGTGACCATAAAATTTAACAATCAGAGCTGATTAATAGCAAATGGATAGTATAACTATTTATTTGCTATTTTTACTGTACAAGGAAAGTATAAAATGTTACGATAGCTAAACCTTACATGCATGTCACATTTACGTAAGGTTTCCAGATAGCAATATATGTAATGTTATTATAAGCTGTTTACAGTAAAACATTAATCATTAAGGAGCGATAAGAGATGGATATAATATTTATATTGAAGGCTGTCATGATTGCTATAGTAGAAGGGATAACTGAATTTATTCCAGTATCATCTACTGGTCATATGATATTAGTTGGATGGGCAATTGGCTTTAACGGGGAATTTGCAAAGATGTTTGAAGTTGTAATTCAACTGGGAGCTATACTGGCAGTTGTAGTTTTGTATTGGAAGAAGATAAAAGAAAGCATAATTGAATTCTTTAAATACATATTTACTAGAGGAAGGGAAGGCTTGATAGGCTTTAGATTTGGGATAAATGTTATTGCAGCATCAATTCCAATGGGGATTGCGGGAGTATTATTTTACGATAAAATAAAATCAAAGTTTATGCCTGAAGCAGTTATAGTTGGGTTTATTGTAGGAGGAATATTATTAATAATATTAGAAAAGTTCTATAGAAATAAGGGGCATAAAGTAGAAAACATTGACAAGATAACACCATTACAAGCATTTATGGTGGGGGTATTACAACTTCTTGCTGTTTGGCCAGGAATGTCAAGAAGTGCTTCTACCATAATGGGGGGATGGATTGCAGGATTATCGACACCAATAGCAGCAGAATTCTCGTTTTTTATAGCAATACCAGCAATGTTAGGATCCTCCGGCAAAGATTTATTTGAATTTGATTATTCTATAATGACAAAAACTTTGTGGATTTCATTGATAGCAGGATTTATTGTGGCTTTCTTAGTGGCTTTAGTTGTCATGAAAAAATTTGTGTATTATCTAAAACAGAAGCCGTTAAAGGTCTTTGCAGTATATAGAGTTGTGGTTGGTATTTTACTTGGAGTATTAGTAGTAACTAAGGTTATAAGTTTAACATAATAGAGGTGAGTAGGATGGGCATTTTAGAGGTAAGTAATTTAAGTAAGATATACGGCAATAAAGTATTATTTAGTGCCTTGAAAAAAGTAAGTTTTACTATAGAAGAAGGTGAATTTGTAGGAATTATGGGACCATCAGGAAGTGGTAAAACCACTCTGCTCAATGTAATCTCAACAATAGATAAACCTACCTCAGGCGAAATAAAAATAAGAGATAAAAATCCTTTAAAGCTTAAGGGTGAGGAACTTGCCTTATTTAGAAGAAGAGAACTAGGCTTTGTGTTTCAAGATTTCAATTTATTAGATACTTTAACAGTGGGGGAAAACATTGTACTTCCTCTTACTTTGGATGGAGTAGCAGTTAAGCTTCAAGATGATGAACTAAATAGAATATCAAAAATCCTTGGAATAGAGGATTTGATAAACAAAAGAACCTTTGAGATATCCGGTGGGCAAGCTCAAAGGACAGCTATTGCTAGAGCATTAGTACATAAACCTACTTTACTGCTAGCAGACGAACCCACTGGTAATCTAGATTCTAAGGCAGCCAAAGCTGTAATGGAGTTATTTGAAAAGATAAATCAACAGGAAAAAGTGACTACTATTATGGTAACTCATGATGCTTTGTCTGCTAGCTATTGCAGTAGAATTTTATTTATAAAAGACGGAACTATATATAATGAAATTTATAGAGGAGACAGTAGACCGCAGTTCTATCAAGAAATCATTGACGTGCTTGCATTACTTGGAGGTGGAAATTAGTGAATTTCAGAGAATTTGCCACTAAAAATGTTCAGAGAAATGCAAAAGCATATTTTGCCTATTTTTTAAGCAGTACCATATCGGCGGCTTTGCTATTTTCTTTTACCATGATTATACTACATCCAAGTTTTAAAGTAAGTATACTGCCTAAGTATCTGAAAAACTCACTGTACATGACAACTATAATTGCATACTTATTCTTAAGTTTCTTTGTTTTTTATTCTATAAGTGTTTTTCTTAAAAGCAGGTATAAAGAATTTGGTATACTTTATATTCTAGGTTCTTCAAAAAGGCAAGTACAAAATATGATACGTGTTGAAAATATGCTCATAATTTCCTCATCAGCAGTGGCTGGTATATTGCTTGGGGTGATTTTTTCAAAAATACTACTAGCTGCTAGTGGAAAGCTTTTAGGATATGATGCATTAGGATTTTACATTCCAGGGAAGGCTATGGCTATTACTTTCGCTGCTTTCATAATTATAGGAATAGTAATTTCAGCATCTTGCTCTTTCATTATAAAGGAAGATAAGGTTTTAAGTTTACTTAAGGGAACTAAGAAGCCAAGGCCTGAACCAAAAGCTTCAGTTATTCTTGTAACTATTTGTATAGCATTATTGACGGTAGGATATTTCTTATCAATTACATGCAGTGAAAAGACGATCACATATAGGATAATTCCTGTAACAATGATGGTTGTGGTAGCAACTTATCTGCTATTTTCTCAATTAAGTGTATTTATAATTAAGTTACTAAAGAAAAATAGAAGCTTATATATGAAGAAAACTACAATTTTATGGGTATCAAACTTGCTATATAGAATAAAAGACAATACAAGAATGTTTTTCTTAATCACCATAACTTCAACCGTTGCTCTATCAGCCGTAGGATCTGTATATGCTTACTGGAGAGACAAGGAGAGTCAGGTGGACAGCTCTTTTCCACAAGCCTTCTTTTATTCCAATGTTTATGATAATAAAGCTAAGGTAGATATGAAAACTGATTTTATAGAAAAGTTATTAAAAAATGAAAATATACACTTCAATAAAGTTAGTGGTGAACTGAAATTTGTTATGCCTGATGATGGAAAAGATGAAGTAGTTATAATCAGTGAAGATAATTACAAAAAGTTAGCATCAACACTAGCTTTAGATGTTAATTCCTTTAATGAAAACGAGGCATTAAAAGACGTATCTTTAATTGGAGACAAAAGAAAAAGTATTAGTTTTAATAATATACAATTAAAGGTTACAGAAAAGAGTGAAAAAAAAGTACTTCCAGCAGTCTTTGAAGCTGTGTATGTAGTTAAAGATGCAGTTTATGAAAGAATACAGGGGGTAAATATCTATTTTGGAGCTTTAAATGTCAAAAATTATAAAGGTACTTTAAGCATATGTAAAAGTTATAATAATGCATTTACTTTAGATGACGGAAATAAATACTATAGGAATTTTTTAAAAGCAAATATACTAGAAAGTACTAAATTTGCTTATGGGGTAATATTGTTTAGTGCGATTTTTATTGGACTTATTTTCTTTGTAACAACAGGAAGTTTTCTATATAACAAGTGTTACATGGATGTTATTGAGGATAAAAAGAAATATAAACAGTTAAATAAAATTGGATTGACCTATTCAGAAATAAAAAAAGTATTGAATATTGAGATAGGTGTATTATTTTTACTTCCGTATGTAGTTGCAGTGATACATTTTTCCTTTGCCATTAGTTCTTTGAAATACGCTTTTGACATTAAGATAACTGTACCGGCTTTACAGGTGATAGGAACTATGTTGATTGCTCAAATTATTTACTTCGTTATTATAAGAAAAAATTACTTATTAGAGATTAAAAAAAGCTTGTTGTTATAGATAAGAATATGAATCTAGTTAGTTGATTAGAAAGCTATAATCTAAAAAGGTTGTAGCTTTTTTATTTATC
Organism: Clostridium yunnanense; assembly: GCF_016595795.1. Lineage (GTDB taxonomy): Bacteria > Bacillota > Clostridia > Clostridiales > Clostridiaceae > Clostridium_AR > Clostridium_AR yunnanense. The sequence goes on along the minus strand of NZ_JAENHN010000051.1, from coordinate 52,341 downwards.
TTCAATTTCTGAGGTATATGGGATATTAAGAAGATTATTGTACTTTAGTTCTTTGTATTGATAATAGAATGGTAGATTGATGATGTCTAAATATATTATAATTGTATTTTAATGGTATAATAATAGAACAAGTTAAGTTTAAAATAGATCCTCAAAACTCTTATGAGGTCTAGTGAGAGGATTATAAAATAAAAGTTTCATTATTAAATGGTGTATAATGGGAGGAAAAAATGAGTAGATCAAGTGAAATAAATAGTTTTGCGAACAGATTTGAAGACGAAGTGTTTGAAATAGCAGCGATTACAGGGGCTTCTGGTGTAGGTGCTGGTAAAGCGCCAAAAGAAGAATTATGGGGAGCATCGATTAATTTGGTTGCATGGAAGAAGTTAGATTCTAATGAGGATGTAGTGAAGATAGTGACAAGGCTTATGTGGTTAGCTGACGATGAAGAACTGAAAAATTGGTATGAGATATTAAAGGCTAATATGCTTGTACGGTTACAGGTTCGCATGAAAAGAGACTATTCAATGATGCTTATTAAGGTTCTTGATTCAGAATACAAAGATGATGAGCTTCAAGATATTTTGACTGAAGCTATGAAACCAGTTTTTTACGACGATCAGCTACTTGGACAGTTCGAACTTGATAAGAGGTTTAATAGCTTTGAAAGAAGTGTATCTTGGGCAGGTGAAGTAGCACATTTGAGTTTTGATTTAGATGAAGAAAAAAATATGAAGTCTTCAGTGCAGACTGCACAGGAGCTTGTTAAGAATCAAGACCAGTGGAGTCAAAGAATTAAAAATTACGCGGCTGATGAATTATTAGAACTTGCAAATGACTGGCTCAAGGATAATGACGAGGCTGAAATAGATGAGATTACAAGAGAAATATTTACTGAAACTATGGGAATAGACAGCATATGTGTACACCCTGATGGTGAATTTGAGATATTTTACTTCGATGGAGATATGTTTTGGGGACATTGTATTATAGTCAATGGAAATATTAATGGGGAGTTTAGTTCCGCGGAGATTGCAGGGTAGAAATAAAGCATGTAATTTAGATTTGTTGTCGAGATGTTTAGCCTTAATTATCCATTAAGGCTGGTACGATATCCTTTATAAATGAATATCATGGTACTGAAAAGGAGATGATTTAAAAAATGAATTTAGAAGGAAATGAGTACTACAGAGACTTGCAGTCTCTACATGATCAATGCAAAAAGTCCATGTATTTTCATGCTGTTTTTACAATGACAGATGGAAGTACCTTTGATGGAATGATTGAAGATGTAGATATGAATCGCGTCAGTGTGCTGATTGGTGAGGATGTAATGGAGCAAGACGATGAAAACCAGTATGATCAGCAACGACAATATTACAATTATGGCCGTCCTAGAAGAAGATATAGACGCTTTAGACGCAGAGCCTTTCCACTTAATGCTTTAGCTGCATTAGCCTTATTACCTTATCATTACATTGCACCACCATATCCTTATTATCCATACTATAACTACTAATGAGGAATACTTAACAAGTATAGGATGGCGATATCGTTATTCTTCTATATATTGAAATAAGTATCTTGTGTAATAACAACAAGATATTATAAACAAAGAAACGATTGTTCAATATGAATAATCGTTTCTTTGTTTTATGTTCATAGATTTATTTGTAGATAAATCATTCTGAATAGGTATTGCTTATCTTATTTAAGATTACATTCTAGGTTATAATTAGAATTAAACTATAAATGTAGCATCTAATAGATTCTTAGAAATAAGTCTATTAGATGTGTACTTAGCATATTCAACCATAAAAGCACTATTTTCTTTTTATTGGTTGATATAAATCAATCTCACAATAGGAACTATTGGAAATATTTAGATTTACATATTCAAATCTAAATGTATCCGCAAATTCATAACCGCCTTTAAATATCCACTTTGTAAACATGTACTCAAGGACTGGAAGTAGATGAGTTGTATTTACTTCCTCAAGATTAAAAAAACCTGCAAATCGAAAAACAACATACTTATGACTGGGAATAGTTAAAGATACCATTCCTGAGGGGGGATTTTTGCTTTTATCCGTTATCATTGATGGCATATATAGAGTGTAACCCCTTAGGGCATCTTTCCAATTTGTATATCCAATATAAATATTATTATGTAGAGAATTAGTTGTAAGTTTATTTTCTGTGTAAAGAAATTGTTTAGCATATTCATTAGCTACAAAGTTATTCTCAGTAAAAGATATAGTATGTTCTATTCCTGTTATCTGAAATTTAGGTTTTATCATAAAAAAGGGTTTATAGACTGCAGCTTCGCCCGCTTCAATTATATCGTCCACATTTATCATTTCTACTATAGGAATTGAATCACCAGACTTTCTAACCTTTAAAGGAGTCTTACCGAGTACCCTTTTAAAGGAACGTATATAGGTTTCTTCGTATTCGAAACCGTATTCAAGGGCTATATCAATTATTCTTAAGTTTGAATTTATTAAATCATCTATGCTTGATGATATTTTTCTTGTAGTAACGTAATTCATTAAATTAGTTCCCGTAAGGGATTTGAATAATCTATGAAGGTGAAATTTTGATATTCCTATATTTTCAGAAATATCATCTAAGGTAAAGTTATTCTTAATATTGTCCTCAATGTAATTAAGGGATTGTTCAATTAATTGCTTTGCTATACTCACTTAGTTCATCCTTTATTTATTTTCTATTTTACAAAATTGATATTATTAATTTTATAAAACACAGCAATAATTGTCAAATTTTACTGAAATAAATGAATTAATATATAATTATTAAATTTGTTATAAGGAGTTGTTTTATGAGTTTAACTATATCAAAAGAATTTACAAACAGAGTTGAACAGATGCTTAAAAAATCACAAGGGGAGAAATGTACTTTGGAAGTTATAGAACCTTGTGGCGGAGGTGCACATAATACCTGTTATTATATTGTCACTAAAAATCCTGACAATAAGTTTTTCTTAAAATGTGAGAATGATAATATAATACCAAGAACACGAAGTGGTCAAATAGAACGTGAAGTAGAAAGCATTAAATTGATGCACAAGGCAGGAATACCTTGCAAAAACCTAATACAATATGATTCTACTAAACAAGAGATAGGTACAAGATATGTATTGGAAGAATTTATTGAAGGAAAGCTCCTCTATGAAATATGGGATGGTTTAGCTATAAATGAAAAGCAACATATATCTAACGAGATAGAGGAAATCGTTGAGAAGATGAGAAATATAAATCTTCCATACTATGGAGAGGTTTATGAAAATGGAATCATAGGTACACATACTACTTGGAGAGAAGCATATTTATCAATAGGTAAAATATTAATTGAAGATGCTAGTAAGCTTAATATTCTTACTGAAGAGGATCTTGTACTTATTTCGGATGTTATTGAATTTTGCTCTTCAAAGCTTTCTACAAATATTAAAGCTTCTTTTGATCATAGAGATTTGGGAAAACATAATGTAATTGCAGTTGATTCAGATGGGGTGAATAAAGTTGGTGCAATAATTGATTTTGGTCTTTCTTTGTCAGTGCCTTTCTATTATTTTGAATATGGGGTAAGAGAATATGGCGGTTGGAATTTTAATTCAGTGGATATAATGAAAAAATATGCGATTACAAAGGAAGAATTTGATGCTACTGCGTTTTTATTTGATTTTGAGTTAGCAGTTTTCTTGGCTTCAATAGAATTTGCTCCAAATGAATCATACGGGTATATTTCACGTATAAAATCGCTTGTTGAGGAAAGTAAAAACATAAGCATGATCATGAGTTAGATATTTATACATTATAAAAAAATAACGTATTAAGGATATTTATGTATGGTTAAATATGGTATGATAATGAATAAGGCATATAAGTCTTTATTTAAAATGTATTAAAGGGATTAGGGGGATATTTATAAATGAGAAACTTATTCTTAATTACCACTGCAAAACCATCACTCCATGCAATGTCTGTAAGATAACGCAGGGTGATATCTTTATATAATAATATAGTCACCAGGTTCATTCTAATAAGAACAGAATTAAGTTATAGGCAGATATTGCATCCTTAGATTAATCTTTAATTTTAAGGAGCGGATTAGAATGGATTATAGAAATGGTATAGAGGTACTTCCTCAGGAATTAATAGCTGAGATACAAAAATACATTAGTGGCAGTTTGGTTTACATTCCACAGGTGAAAAATATGCGTAAGGAATGGGGAGAAGTATCTGGAGTAAAGGAAGAAATACGACTAAGAAATTGTGAGATTAAAGAGAAGTTCTCAAGAGGACTTAAAATTGATCAATTGGCAGAAGAGTATTGTCTTGCGATTGAAACCATTAAAAAAATTGTATATAAAAAGTGATAAAAAGCTGTTCAGGAAAAAGAAAAATTTCTTGAACAGCTTTTATGTATTAAATGATTATAGATGAAAAATGCATATAAATTGCTCGAAACCTCAAGTAAAATAAGGCATAGGGTGGAAAGTTTGCATGGAGGTGTTGAGAATGGTAGAGGTACTAGTTAAGCCACAAGTGAAGAGTGACGAAGTGATAAAACTTCTAAAAGGGATTTTTGAAGATCCAGTTGAGAAGATAGAAGAAGCCACTACGGGCAAAGTAAAGAAAGTCTATTTCTTTCAATACAACGATAAGTGGTATGTAATTCGTTTTTCGGATAATGATATGGAGTTTAAAATTGAAAAGTATTTGAAGGAAACGTTGAGAGGTGAAAAATTTCCTTTACCCAAGTTTCTGTATAGTGGAGTATACAATAGCTTTTACTATGCTATTTCTGAAAAGGTTGAAGGAAAGCCAATTCATAAATTAAAGGAAGAAGAATTGAAGGCTTCCATGCCAAGCGTTATGGACAATCTAATCAAGCTTCATTCAGTAGACATAAAAGCTTATGAAGGTTATGGCTGGATGGATTATAACATGAAAGGAACTTTTAATACATTCACTGAATTTTTGCAAAGCTTCTTTTCAAAAGATCAAGAAGGATTTTGGAAGGGATGGTATGAACTTTTTAAGGAAAGCTTTGTAGATTATAATGTTTTTAATGAATTATACGGAAAAATGATTGAACTAGCAAAATACTGTGAAGGACGAAAATATTTAATACACTCAGACTTTCATTATAATAATATCATTATTAATAATTCGAAGATTGCAGGAATAATTGACTGGGGAAAAGTAAGTTATTGTGATTACATTTTTGATATTGCAACGCTTATCTTAGAATTTCCAAATTATAATTTTTTAGAAGAATTTTATACTTTCTATAAAGAACGTAACTTTGATACATCTAATTTTAAAGAGAGATTTCTTTGCGCAGCTATTTGCAATTCATTAGATGGAATGAGATTTTGGGCAAGGTTAGGAAGAGAGGATACATATAAGTCTATTCTAGATAATATTTTAATGATTTTAAATAAATATGATACTACAATAACATAATTTTAAGGAGGATCAATATGAACGATATGATATTTACAGTGGAAGAAGCAATAGAGTTTTCAAAAGAAGGTAGGATTGAAGACTGGGTTCATTTATTTTTAAATTCTGTAGGAGATAATGTTCCTTTTTCAGTGGGCTTAAAGTTAGAGAAAAGGTATTGGACAGGTCCTTTACTTATAAGTCTTGATAAACTAAGAAGATGTTGCGGGCCAGAAGCTAATATGGAGTATTTCAATCCATCGGAAGAATGGGAAGTTGAAATTAATAAATTTAGGAGGCTTATTAAAGATGGCTGGAATATGCCACCTTTGATAGCACAACATGAAGGAAAAGACCTCAAGGTAAACGATGGGAATCATAGAATGGAAGCTATGAAAAGAGAAGGCATTGAGAAATGTTGGGTTATTATTTGGAATACTCATTATCAAGATAATACTAGTGATTTCGGATAAGTTAAAGATTTTTAAATAGATTAAACTGTATCTAAGAACAGTGTTGATAATAGATAATTTTTAAGAGAACTGTACTAAAGGATTCCTATACCGAAACTTAAGTTAGGAATCCTTTAAGAGTTCTCTTATTTTTATTTAACTAAGATTTTATTTATTTGATAGTAACTTTTCTAATACAGTATTTAAATCAGCAACTAAAGTCTTTTGATTTCATCTGGTTTCTTTTTTAGATTTATAAATATTATGAAGATTAGAGTATGCATTAAATAGTTAAAGTAACAATGGTGAAATTTAAAAGAAAACTTTTTTATAATAAAAACACAAATATAAGGAGGAAAATGTAAATGTGTATAGAATAATATAATTCAATTACATTATATCTTAAATAAAACATACCAAAATCTCAACATTATATATAAAAACAGACACAACATTTCTATGAATATATCTTCTTTGCTAAATTTTAATCTAATTTTAAATTATTTTAGATAGAGTTCTTGCTTTTTATCCTTATAGTAAAATATAAAAAATTAAATAAATTTCAGATTTCATATAGCGTAATGTCTAGACTTCTATACTTATAATTTTAAGTAATTCTTATTTTCTTATATTTCTAAGTACCAATTAAAAAATTCCTAAGTACAACAAGTTAAACTAAAATATTTATTTACTGAGCTCAAAGTATGTAGGTATTGGAGGTGAAAAAGTAATCTATAAAAATTCCCTAAAACTAATAAATATGAACACTTAAGTTCTAAAGCTACATTTAAAACTCTCACATACTCTGATGAGAGAGCTTTTATTTATTGTTTTTATACTGAGTGATTCAGCAAAAAAATTAAAAAGGAGAGAAAGTAATGTTTAAAAACAAGTTTTTTAAAAAATTAGTTTCAGTCATGGCTATGACAAGCGTTTTGGTTACAGGAATAGCATTAAGTAAATCAAATAGTGCATCAGCTGTAACCACCAATAGTATCCCAAGTCATGTATTAGTAGGATACTGGCATAATTTCAACAATGGATCAGGAGACATTAAACTAAGGGATGCTTCATCAAACTTTGATGTGGTTAATCTTTCATTTGGAGAGCCAACCTCTGTTACTTCAGGGGATATAAGGTTCACTCCATATAATGCTACAGACACTGAGTTTAAAAGCGATGTTCAGTATCTTCAAAGCAAAGGAAAGAAAGTTCTTTTATCTATTGGTGGGCAAAATGGGGAGGTTCAACTCACAACTAGTGCTGCTGTAACCACTTTCGTTAATTCTGTTAGTACAATTATTGACAAGTATGGCTTGGATGGACTAGATGTAGATTTTGAAGGCCATTCTCTTTACTTGAATCAAGGAGATAAAGATTTTAAGAATCCAACTACTCCTGTTATAGTTAATACAATAAGTGCTTTAAAACAATTAAAGACTAAGTATGGAAGTAATTTTGTGTTAACAATGGCACCAGAAACCTTCTTTGTTCAATTGGGACACACATACTATGGTGGATTAAATTCCTATGTTGATAGTAGAGCAGGATCATTTTTGCCAGTAATATATGGACTTAGAGATCAACTAAACTGGCTTCAAGTTCAATATTACAATTCAGGTTCAATCAATGATATAAATGGTAAGGCTCAATCTATGGGAAGTGGCGAGTTTTATGCATCTCTAGCTGATATGCTTTTAACAGGCTTTACTGTAAATAATGATTCAAATTACTTCTTCCCAGCACTAAGACAGGACCAAGTGGTTATAGGAGTTCCAAGCTGCAATAATGCTGGAAACGGCTATGTTTCTAATGCTGAAGTGCAAAAGGCTTTAGATGGTTTAATTAATGGAGGAACAGTTGGAGGTTATACTGTTAAAAACAAATATCCAAATCTAAGAGGTCTAATGACTTGGTCAATAAATTGGGACAAATATGCAAACTATGATTGGTCAAATTATTTTAGAAACTATTTTAACAGATTAACTCCACCAGTAAATAAGCTTGCTGCTGCAACAGTAAGTGCTTCAGCAGTTACTAATGGAAGTTATACAGTATCTGCAGTAGTTCCAGCTTATAATACAGCAACTTCTTATAAGATTTACGAAGGAACAACTGTAGTATCCTCAGGAAGCTTAACAGCTGGACAGCCAGCTAAGACAATTAATTATAATGTAGCTTCAAAGGCTGCAGGCACATATACCTACAAAGCTGAATTAAGTGATGGAAGTGCAACAGTTACTTCAAATCAAGTATCAGTTACAGTACCAAAGGCAGGAACTAATACATTACAAGCAGCAACATTATCTGCTAGTTCTGTAAATAATGGAGCTTATACATTAACTGCTACAGTACCAGCTAACAACACTGCAACAGGATATAAGATTTATGAAGGAACAACAGTTATTTCAACTGGAACTTTAACTCCAGGATCAAGCCAAGTAAATATTTTATATAATGTTACTAATAAGGCTAAAGGAAGCTATGACTACACTGTGGTTTTAAACGATAGTACAAGTTCAGTAACTTCAAATAAGATTACAGTAGTTGTACCAGATACCTCAACTAGCAATGCATGGGTTGCGAATCATGCGTATAGTGTTGGAGATATTGTAACTTACAATGGTAAAAATTATAAATGTATTCAGGCTCACACCTCATTAGTAGGTTGGGAACCAAGTGCTGTACCTGCTTTATGGCAAGCACAATAAATAGATACAATTAGTATATAGTTAAAAAAGGTAGCTGTCTCATAATGCATAGCTTGCATTGGAGACAGCTTTTTTACTGTAAAGGGAAGTATGAAAATTTTGAGTAAGCTAAACCTAGATATTTCAATGGCTGTAGAAGTCTTTTATAGTTATACAGTAAGAAATAAAACTTATTCGCCTGCTAATAGGGAAGGCAGATGATTAAAAAAAGCTCACTGAAGAAAGTCAAGAAAAAATCTAAAAATGATACTATATGTAACATATAAAGCTATCTTGTGTAAAAGTAAGTAGATGGAAGAAAAGGTTAAATAACATCACAGTAAGACGTCCATAGAAGCGTTAATGGATATATATAAATTTTGAAAAAGTTAAAATACAAGTGTATAACTATACTGACCGGTCAGTAAAATGAAAGAATAGAGGGAACAAGAATATGAAAAAATTTTATGAAGACTTAAAGATAAATTTAGTTGATCAGTATCTTAAATGTCCGGCGTATAAACTATTATGTGATAATCAAGGCTTTAATCCTGCTATAGATCTAAACACTGAAAAAGACGTGGAGAAGGTTCCGTTCATAACAACTACAGTGTTCAAAAAGTCAGCTGAGATATTTACTAACTTACTTAAGGTACCTGTAAGCACAATCGATAAGTGGACTGTATCAAGTAGTACAAGTGGAGATCCAAGTATGGTAGGAAGAACTATGAGTGATATTATGCAAATAAAGGAGTTTAACAAACTTTCAATTGGAACCTTAAGGCCAGATACTGAGCAAGAATGTGTTTTTTATCCTGACCCTGATACTATGAAAAACTATAAAAGTGAAATGGTATACGGAAAGAGAACAGAGTCATATATTGGAAATATTTTAGATGTATTTGATTTTAAAGATAATACTATATTTCTTATAAAGCAAGAAGGAGATAGCTTAGTTGTTGAAGTTGAGGAGTTTATAAAGTTTTTAGAGAACAATAATAACTTAGATAAACATATTTCCATAAGAGGTTCTGCACTTTTACTTTATAACACAATAAATGAACTAAAAGAAAAAATACCTCCATTTAATCTTGGAAAGAATGTATTAATTCAAACTGGAGGAGGAGGTTGGGATGGAAAAAAAGGAACTATAAGTAATGGAACAGCGATTAGTAAGCAGGAGTTTGTTGAAACTGTTGCAAGCTTCCTTGGAGTACCAGAAGAAAACTTCCTTGACTCTTATTCCTTCACAGAAAACACTTTTTTTATTATCGGACATTATTCAAAAGAATATAAAGATTATCTATTTCATATACCAAGCTGGGGAAAGGTTATAATTAGGGATATTAAAACTTTAGAGCCACTATGTAATCCTGGAGATAGAGGTTTTATGCAGATGTTAAATGCATATGGAACTTCTGCTTTTGCTGGAGCATCAATAATGGTAGATGATATTGGAGAAATAGTTTCAATAGACGAATGTCCTGATTGCAAAGAAAAACTTATGACAATAAGGATTGTGGGTAGAGTAAAAGGTGCGGAAGCAAAAGGCTGTGGAGCTACGCTTAATGTAAGGAGTGAACAATAATGAAAATCGAATATACATGTGGAAATACTGTAGTATCTAGAAATGTTAATGATATTAACCTTGAACTGGTTTCTTCTGATATTGATCAGATTGTTAGTGTAATAGATAAACTTAATGCAAATAAAAGTAAGGTCCACGATATGTCTGTGGAAGATACAATAGAAATTTTAGATAAGTGTGGAAGGTTATGGCTTAATAGGGATTATTCTAAAAAACATATAGAGGTATTAGCTCATATATTAAATCAAAGCGAAGAACTCATAACTTATGAACTTGAGAATTCTATGCATATGCTTTTGAGAGAAAATCTTGAAAAAACAATTCAAGAAGAGCTTCAGCATATTGATGTATTAGATAATTGGATTGAGACAAGCTATGGACAGGTTCATAGACAACCAAGAGGGGTTATATTCCATAATATCTCAGGAAATGCTTTTGTAGTAGTTCCTATGAGTATTTCAATGGGGCTTTTATCAAAGAACTGTAATTTAGTTAAGGTGTCCGCTGATGAGCCATATTTTGCTCGTGTATTTTATGATAGTTTGTGCATGATTGATCCAGATATAAAGGAAAGGCTATCAATAGTATATTTTAATAGTGAACGCTCAGATATATATGAGACTATAGTAAAAAAGACAGATTCTGTTATACATTGGGGAGGAGAATATTCAGGTAGAATAATGGGAGAACTTTGCGCTAAGTACAATAAACACTTAATAATGCATGGAGCTAAAATTAGTTTTGAAGTTATAGATGAATTGGAAGATATTAATGAGATTTGTGAAGGTGTGGCAAAAGATGTTATCTGTTGGGAGCAAAAGGCCTGCTTATCACCTAGAATAGTTTTTGTAAATAGTAAAATAGATACTAATTTATTTGCTAAAAGTGTTGCAGAGCAAATTGAAAGACTCACTTTATTGTTACCTAAATCATATTTAAATCCTTTGAGTTCTATAAGGATGTTGCAGGATAGACAATACTGCATGTTTAAGTATGGAGTTAAGGAAAAGCAAAATATAGAAGTTCATTCTTCATATAATGCAGATTACACTGTTATCTTAAATAATAGGATGCCTGACAAGGAGGATATAGACAGGTGTTTCAATAGATTTGTATTTATTTGTCCATATAGCGATAAGAATGAGGTACTTGAATATGTTGAAAATAATCTTAAGCAATATCTACAGACAATGGGGTATAGTGGATCAAATCAGGAGTTTATTGAAAAGATGTCCATGTTAGGTGTAAGCATTATAACCAGAACAGGGGAAATGCCTATGCATTATCCTGGCACTTCTCACGATGGTATTCACAATTTAAAGGAAATGACCTTTATAGTTAGTAAGCAGTTGTAAGCATAGGGCTTTTTACTGATGCAAGTATTTGATTTTATTATTTATAAAATAGTAGTTATCTAATTTAGGATAGCTACTATTTTTTTGGTAAATACTACGTATGGTTCAAGGTACAAACACTATATTTTTGGGTATTAATTTGAGTTTTGTATGATGCAGATGGACCAAAGAGTCCATTAATCCAAAAAATGATTGATAGCTTTCATATGAAGCTTAATCAAATCTTCTCTAATACTTAGTGGTTTTTCAACAAATACATCTGGACCAAAAGATAATAATAAACTTAAAAACCAATGATTCTTCTCAAGTTTTCCAGAAACTCTTAACTGATTTTCATCTTCCCGATAAATAAGTTGATGGTTGAAGTTTTCATAGACTTTACCAGCTGCACGTATATTAAACAACAATTCCATGTGTATCAAAGCCTCTTGATTAATATAATCATTTATGTAAGGTTTAGGAATACGATTATAGCTATCTGCTTTTTGTGGTAGAATTTCACAGTGATTTATTCTAAACAACTTAAATAATCTAAAATCACGTCTGATTTTGCAATAGCCGTACAAATACCAATCCTTGTATTTAAATAGCAACCTAAGTGGATCAACAGTACGTGTGCTTTCAACCCCAATGTCACTGATATATTGGAGCTGAATTACCCTTTGGGTGGTTATTGCCTTTTTCAATTGAAGAAATAATTCCGTTTCTTTATTAGATGAACTATGCCATCCAGAAAAATCAACTTCTAGCCAATTACTTTCTTGATTTTTTATATTTGGACTAAATAAAACAGATAGCTTATTATAGATATCATTTCTACTTAGATTTGGAACAGTACCTAAAGATTGTATAGCAAAGAGAATATCGTCTTGTTCTTGATTTGAAATTACGGATTTATCTAATACATAGTTATCCATCAAATGAATACCACCATTTTTTCCTGTAGTGGTATAGATTGGGATACCTGCACTTGACAGTGCTTCAACATCTCTATAAATAGTACGAACGGATACTTCAAACTTTTTTGCTAATTCCGTTGAAGTTACTTTTCTTTTATCAAGTAATAGCATTAATATTTCAAATAGTCTATTTGATTTCATAAATTTCACCTCATATTTTGGCATTATAAGCATTATACCAAAAAAAGATAGGCATGAAGAGATTAATTTTAAATCATGACATTAGGTGACAGGGTTTCACTGATATACTAACAATAAGTAATCAAGTCGCGGAATTAATTAATGAAAATAACTGCGATTAATAACTAGGAAAGGTGTGAATTAAGTATAGATACCCAAAATTTACTTAATGTAACAACAAGGGAAGAGTTACGGAGTTGGTTACAAGCTAACTGCGCTATTGAGAAATGTTGCTGGGTAGTGATAAGTATTGTACCGAAAGCCGATACATTATTATATCTGGACGTAGTTGAAGAGGCTTTGTGTTTTGGGTGGATTGATGGCGTTAAAAAGAAAGATTCAGAAAACCAGCTTGTTCAGCGACTATCCCCTAGGAATAAGAAAAGTTCATGGACCGAACTTAATAAAGAACGTGTACGACGTCTTGAAAAGCTTGGACTTATGACTGATGAAGGAAGAAAAGTGCTACCTGATATGAGTAGTAATTCTTTTACAATTGATGAATTTATAGAGAACAGGTTAAAAGAAGATAGTTTGGTGTATGAAAACTTTATGAATTTTCCTGAGTTGTATAGGAGAGTACGAATAGATACAATCCAACAGGTGAAAGATCAACAAGAATTATTTATGAAGAGGTTAGATAAGTTTATAAAGAATACCAAACAAAACAAGATGTATGGTTCATGGAATGATAATGGTCGCCTTATTAACTAAGGTAAGCAAGTAAAAAATCTAAAAAATAGGAGGAAAAATTATGTTTAATATGATAAGTGAAATTAATTGGATTGCAGTTTTGCTAGCTACAATAGCGAACTCATTGCTAGGTGGATTTTGGTTTACGGCAATTTGGGGGAAGGCTTATTTTAGTGCACTAGGAAAAGAGAGAGGTAAAAGTGAAAAACCAGCTCCAATATTTATTTTTGGTCCTTTGGTGTGTGGTTTAATAACAACAGTGGCTATGGCTATTTTGATTTACGCTTTCAACATTGAATCACTGAGTGATGCAATTATCTTTGGAGGGATTGTTGGAGTTGGCTTATTGGCTTCAACAACGGTCAATACTGCAATAAACCCTAATATGCCTCGCCCAATTTTATATGGTGTTATTAGTGGAAGTTATTTTATACTTGCAGGTTTAATTATTAGCTTAATTCTTGTAGCTATGAAATAATAGCAAGGCTCTCATATTTATAGGAGTACATTGATGCACAATGAAATAGTATGTGGAAACATTGAAGATATCAAAAGAATTGTTGAAAGTAAAATAAATGAAATCATTCAATGGGGAACAAAACTACCAAAAGAAAGCAATATAGAAATGTTAATATTAATGTAATTGAGCTGATACTTAATATTTATGCAAAAAGCTATATTATTTATTACTGAAAAAAGTCTTCAATGTTGATGGCTTCAATATCAGTAATACCTATATATCTAAGTGTCATATCAGGGGTAGAGTGATTAAATAAGTTCTGCAGCAAGGTGATATCGTTATGCTTTATATAATGATGATAACCAAAGGTTTTTCTCAGTGTATGGGTGCCTATATTATCTAGACCAAGTTTTTCGCTTATTTCATTGAGACAATTATGAGCGTACTTGTTAGTTATAGGATTTTTTCCACCTTTTTTATTTGGAAAAAGAAGTTGCCCTGGAGACATTCCAAGTATAAATTCCTGAATTTCTTTGTTAATTTCAGGAGACACGGCATATTTTAACCTCTTGCCGGTTTTAACTTCCTTTACTTCAATTTGAGATTTGTTCTTTACATCCCAAACTGTAAGATTTATTATATCTATAATCTTTAAGCCTGTATTTATTGCTATATCAAATAGCAAGTAATTTTTATATCCGACCTTAAGTAGTTCTGATTTTAGTGTATCAATTAACTTAGTATCCTTTATTGGCTGAATTAGTTTCATATTGTTTCTTCCTCTCAATGGAAGCTCAATTAGAACTTTCTGGCTGCCATATCCTTTAATCATATACTACTTTAAAGTATTATACTATTGATTTATAAAAATAATTTAATTTAGAAATATAATTTGCTTTAATTAGTAGACTATGTTATTCTTAGTAAGAACTTAAATTGATAGTTAAAATTCAACAAAATATGTTTCAGTTAGTACTTTCTAAGTATAGTATGGTGATACAGAAATTTTATTAGTGAATTAATACAATGAGTTTAAGAATAATAAAATTTCGGAGGTACAGTTAGATGACTGGTACAGTAAAATGGTTTAATTCAGAAAAAGGTTTTGGATTTATTACAGGAGAAGATGGAAAAGATGTTTTTGCACATTTTTCTCAAATAAAATCAGAAGGTTATAAGTCACTTGAAGAAGGTCAAAAGGTTTCTTTTGATGTTGCTAAAGGACCTAAAGGACCTCAAGCAGAAAATATTACTTCTATCTAAATTAGAGTAATTTAATAAGTGTATAATTCACCCCTTGAATAGATATCTATTCGAGGGGTTTTTTGCATGCATACAGCATGGGTGCAATCTAACTGGTAAGGTCTCATGGAAGTTATGAACTTGCTGAACTATACCTTCTTAATGAAAATCTCCAAAACAATATTGAAGCACCGAAAAAGCACCAACTTAATATTATAAAGGTAATATACACATCTGCATTAATACTTTTTACTGCAGACTTAGATGCTATTGTCATAACAAATCCATAAGGCAATATATAACAGAGAATAAATCGTATAAAGCCCTTGTAAATATCTACTGGCCTAGTGGAAAAGTAGCATACGATACCATGAATCTTTTCTACAAAATCAGTTTTAATTGTCCAAAATGATAAACAAGTCATTATGAAATATACCGCATACTCAACTAATAGTGCATGAAAAATAGCAATAATATATAAGATAACTTTAGCAAAAGTAATTGAAATGTTTCCTGCTGCTAGGGCATATAAGGTTATAGCACCCCCTGCTAGCACACTAATTAATGATCCAATTTCTACATTTCTAAGGCTTATGAAAAATTGAGAATTCACTGGCTTAGTAATATAATAATCGAGCATTCCATTTCGAATAAGTTCAGGAAGACTAAGTAGATTAAAATATGGGCCAAAAACCCACAAGGAGTCAATTATATTAAAGGTTCCTATATAAAAGATCATTTCATATTTTGTCCAACCTGCCAATGAGGTTACATTAGAAAAAATCACTTGGAGAAATACAATTTGAACAGCAAAGTAAGCAAAGTTTGTGATGAAGATAAGAAAAAAATTCACTCTATATGTCATTAATTTCATAAGACTTTGTTTTAAAAACTCTCTATATAGTCTGATATATCTCATATAAAAAAACTCCTTTTTATTTATAATGGTTCATTAAGCTCCAGTCCCTGAGTATTTCTTTATTCCTATCCTCCAAAGAATTTTAAATGTGAAGTATAATAATGCAAGCCAAATTAGCTGCATAAAGAAGCCTTTAAAAAAGCTTTCATTCGAAATACCTTTGGTTAATATAGTTATGGGAAAGAATGTACAATACATAAATGGTAATATTCCAAAAGTATTTAGTATGAATTTAGGTAATAGATCCATAGGGAAGACCCTTCCTGATAAGAAATCAAGAAAGATATCCTTTAGGAAAAAGAAAGAGGTCACTTCAGTGATCCAAAATACTAGCAAGCTAATAATTATATTTATTAAAAAGTTCAGAAGGAAAGACAATACAAGTATTATAGGGAAAAGTAATAATTGTTCTAAGTTTATATTTAGAGTTATATTTGAGGAGTCTATTATGAATATAGGAAAAAAGGTAAGTAACACAATCAAAGCTTGAATAAATTTTTCAGAGAGGGCTTCTGAGAAATAATATCCTATATAATTGATAGGTCTTATTATTAAATTATTCATTGTACCATTCTTAATATCATTTGCAATTTTATTGCCTATATTACTGACATTCATTGAAGTGCCTATAATAAACATAAAAATATAATAAGTTATCATTGAGTTAAAATCATATCCACTAATTGCATCACCTGAGGTTGTTTCAAATAATATCTTCCAGAATGCTACTTCAGCTACAATGCGGAAAATATCCATTAATGATGATAATATCAAATTCCACTTATAAGCTAACGAAATTTGAATGGTCATCTTCATTACTTCAGCGTATTTCCTCATGCCTAACTCCTTTCATTTCTAAATAAATTTTCAAAGGTGTCATCTATCGGTACTTCCTCGATATTTATGTCATAAAAATTATTACTTGTAAATACTTCCTTGCCAAAGTTTTTTAAATCATCCTTATTGATTAAGAATTTTGCACTGCTACTCGTTTCTTCTATACATTTTCCATAACTCTCCAAGGTTTTAATAGCATTTTTATTATCAAAAGAAACTGAAACTTGCTTATAGTTTAATGCGTCAGTAGGTATTGCTTTTAATGCACCATTATAAATGACTCTTCCTTTATTAATAGCAATGATTTTGTTACACAGTGCTTCTATATCTTCAAGGTAATGACTAGTAAGTATTATAGTTATTTTTTTATCATTATTTATATATTTGAGGAATTCACGTATTTTACGTCTTGATGGTGCATCAAGTCCAATAGTAGGTTCGTCTAAAAATAATACTCTGGGGCTATGAAGTAAGGAGCCTATTAACTCCATTTTCATTCTTTCACCAAGAGATAAATTACGAAGGGGGACATTTAATATATGTTTAGCATCTAGCAAATCTATTAGCTCCTCCAGTATATTATTAAAGTCTTGGTCAGAGATTTCATATATTTCTTTTAATAAATGAAAGGAGTCTAGAGCAGGAATGTCCCACCATAGCTGATTCTTTTGTCCCATTGTAATAGCAAATTGTTTCTTAAATGAATTCTGTAATTTTTTTGGAGTGAATCCCATAACCTTTATATCTCCAGCTGAGGGATGAATTATTCCAGACAACATCTTTATAGTGGTTGTCTTGCCTGCTCCGTTTGGACCAATAAAACCAATAAAGTCTCCTTCATCGATAGAAAAGCTTATGTTATCCACAGCAATTTTTTTTACATATTTTCTTGCAATCAAGGTTTTAATGCTACCAAATAGTCCTGGATCTTTCTTTAAAATATCATAGACTTTACTTACATTCTTTACTGAGATTATTTCGTTCATTTTGTCTCTCCTTATTATGCATAGTTATTTTTATAGATGAGGTCTTATTTTAGAAACCATTTATTTAATTTGTGAATGTATCTTAGATATCACGTAATATTGAATAACCTCGCGAGTTAATTAATATTTTAACATTACTTCAATAATTTACTAGACTTATAATTTTCCTTGTGTTATCCTATAGCTAGAAGTCTTTGTAGAAATAAATGTATTTTTTGCCAAAGTTTGAACTTGGAATAAATTAGTAAAAATTCCGTAGGCATATAAAAATATAAAAAAACAAATGCGCCATAAGTTAAAAACTTATGGCGCATTTGTTTTTTTAAATGATTTAGTTCTTTATAACTGGTGTGGTTAGAGATAAAAATAAGACCACTTACAAGCCTTGATTCGTCGTATTTGAAGAATTGCTCTGTGATGTAGGACAATATTGATTATTTATATTATAATTTTTAGGATTGTAATACAATCCTGGACCTCCTTGAAAATACTGCTGTTGGGCATTATATGTTAATATCACTTGACCAAGTAATTCAAACCAATTTCCTAGTGCATTTTGAACATTAAAAGGCATATTGCCTGCCATTATTTCTCCAAGTATTGTTCCGATTGTAACGAATAGTTGAGGATCTAAACCTTGAAATCCATTTGGAATGTCATGGCATGCCCAACTATTAGATTCATTTGTTGTACCATTGTTACTTGAGCTATTATTTCCACCATTGCTTGAGGAAGTATAGCCACAAGCTCTTGCAAAATCTTCGAAGTTGCTCCATCCATTAAAATCCACGAGTTCCTCTTAGTATAATTACTTTAGTGTATAATATTCTTCTTAGAGGATAAGTGCCACTTTTACTATGAAAATCCTGTGAAGATTAACTTAATGACATAGTAAAGAATAATAAATTTTATTACGAAGTGGTACATCTATAGATAAACTACTTCATATTAGAATTTATTGTTTTGAAACTTTCTCTAAAGCACATTACTTGGAAGCCAAGGTTTTAAGATATCATAAGGGATTTCTACGCCGGATATACTTTCCCCAAGCTTAACATTAGGCTTCAGTTTCCCGTGGTAGTCGCTACCACCGGAGGAGTAAATATTGTTATTTTTACAATAATCGAGCAAAGCTTCTGTTCTTTCAATTGAATGTAGTGAGTGATAACACTCAATACCATCCAAGACATTTAAGGATACTATGGAATCTAAAAAAACTTCATGATCTTCTACAAAATATCCGTAAAGGTGTGCGAGAAATGATTTACCACCAGCCTTTTTAATTAGAGCAGCAGCCTCTGGAACAGTGAGATAATCTTTCATTTGGTCTAGGAAAAATGGACTATCAGGATTATTTACGCAAGTTCTATAAAATGAATTTAGACTTTCCCATACAGCTTTATCTACAAGTTTTTCGTTTTCAGTATATTTCTTTAGATCTGCGTGCATTATCTGAGTTGCAAAGTATTTTCCTTTAATTGATAAATCAGCACTAAATTTAAGATTAAGGTTTCGGCATACCTCCATCATCTTTTTTAGATAAGTATTTTCTCTTTCGAAAAATTTATCATCTGAAACAATTCCTGTTGAATTTATTACATCAAAATCTATGCCATAACCTAATATTTCTATGGGTTTCCCATTATGTACAGCTGAAAATTCGCATCCTGGAATAAGATTACCATCATAGTAATCATGAATATTGATTTCTCTGAGTTTGTTATAAGCGCCTATCGAATCATGGTCTGTAATAGATATGTATTTTAATCCTAATTGTTGTGCTTTAATAAGTATATCTTTAGGTTCATCTGAGCCATCTGATGTTGTGGTGTGAATATGTAGATCTATCATGTTTAAACCGCTCCTTATTTCCATTTACATACTATATATTCTATCTAACTTTATATGCTTAAGGCAATAACAAAAGATTTTTTTGTCAAACCAAAAGAGTATAAGAATAAGCTTAGAACTTACTGCGCGTAAAAATGTGAAAAAGTACACGTAAATACTTTACAATGAGAAATACTATAAATGACATATAGTATTTTTAATAAAAAGAAGGATTGAAGAAATGATAGATAAATTGAGAGACTTTGTTGAAGAGTTAGCAAACACTGAAGTTACACCAAATGTATACAATCAATATTCATATGCTTTTAAAGAAAGCGCTATAAGAAGAGATAACCTATCAATATATTTACAACAGATGAGTAAAATAAAACCTAAAATAATACTTGTCGGAGAAGCGGTAGGTTACAGAGGTAGCCGTCTTACAGGAGTACCTTTTACTAGTGAAGATTTACTTGTTAATAATATGAAGGGGTTGGATCTATTTGGAAAGGAAAAAGGATATAGATTATTATCAGAAAAGGATAAATTGCTTAAGGAAGCAACAGCAACAATAATATGGAGTACACTTGTAAAATATGATCTAGTTATGTTAGCATGGAATGCTTTTCCGTTCCATCCTTATAAAGCAGGGAATGAGGAAAGTAATAGGACTCCCATAAAAAGAGAATTGCAAATAGGCGAGAAGGCTCTTGTAAAAATTATTGAAATGTTTAATATAGATCAGGTAGTTGCTATGGGAAACAAAGCAGAGGAAAGTCTAAGTAAACTAGGGATTAACTCAATAAAAGTAAGGCACCCTGCACAGGGAGGGAAAAACCAGTTTGAAGAGGGAATAAAATCAATAAAAGAAGTTATGAATGAGCACTAATGATTTAACACATTTAAAATCCTATGCTTTTAGTGAAGCTTTGAAAAGTAACTCTAAGAACATAGGATTTTTATATAATTAAAAGATATCTATAGTATTCAACGATTTATGAAAATCATCTTGAAAAGGACAATATAAAATCATCTATCATTAAATCAAAGCTGTCGTCTATATTTGCATCACCATGGAAGTATCCAAGAAAGACCATGGAAACAAAACCATGTAAAATACTTCTTAATTCCCTGCTTTTATGTATAACCTGTGTTTCGTCACTTGTATAAGCATATAAAACTTGGCGAATGATGTTGTTTGTTTCCTTAGCTAAACGGTCTGCTTCTTCATTAGCTAAAGTTGGAATAGTAATAAAAAGTTCGTAAGCAGTTCTATTTTCGAAAGCAAAATCTTTATATACAAAAGCAAACTCTCTAATAGCCACCTCAGAGCTTTTTCCGATTAATTTATTCATTAACTTAGAATTTAATTCACTAAAGAGGTGTACCGTCATTTTGGATTTAAGATCATCCATATTATCAAAATGGTTATATAAAGACTGATATTTAATATCTAGTTTTTCAGCTATTTTTTGAAAAGTAACTTGGTAAAGTCCTATTTCATCAGCCAATGAGAAAGCTACCTCAATTATTTTTTCTTTGGTTAAATTCCTTTTTTGCATTGGATATCACTCCTTATATTTCTACTTTCTAAAGATAGTTTACCATTATAAAACATGGTTGTAAACTACACAATAAAGCTTATAAACTTTAAAGTGTAATTTACAAACTTTAAAATGAAGTTTATAATTATCATATGAAAGTTAATGCGAAATAGCATACATGTTATTACTGTACATTTTAAAAATATAGATTTTATTATGAAGTGATAAATAGCAGAAAGCAATTAAGTAATTAAGTAATTAAGTAATTGAGTCATTAAAAGTTATAATAATCTAGATGATTTTTACTGTAGAAGAAAATGTAAAATTCTTAAAAATGAGGTGCGCTTATGAAACTGTGGAAAAAGAATTTAATTGTTTGCTGGTTTGGGATGTTTGTAACAGGGATAGGAATGAGTCAAATAGCACCAGTGATGCCTATGTATATAAAGCATCTTGGAATTTCTGATGGTTCTTCAATTGCAAAGCTTTCAGGAATAGCTTTTGGAATAACTTTTATAATTTCAGCTATTTTTTCACCTATTTGGGGGAATGCTGCAGATAAGTATGGTAGAAAGCCTATGCTTTTAAGGGCTAGTCTTGGAATGGCTGTGATAATATCTTTGATGGGATTTGCACCAAATGTATATGTACTTATTGGGCTAAGATTGTTACAAGGGGCAATAACAGGGTATAGTACAGCTTGCACTACACTTATAGCTACTCAGACAGATAAGGAAAATGCAGGGTATGCATTAGGAACGCTTTCAACTGCTAGTATAGCAGGATCACTTATCGGGCCAACCATAGGAGGTTTAGTAGGGGATGCCTTTGGATTACAGCCAGTTTTTTTTATAACTGGGGCGTTGATACTAATTGCTTTTATAGCCACACTTTTATTTGTAAAAGAAGAGTTTGTACGTAGTGATAAAAAGACACTAAGTGCAAAAGAAGTATGGGATAGTGTGCCTGAAAAAAGTTTAACTATTACTTTATCTGTGACTCTTCTTATCATAACTTTAGCATTATATACTATTGAACCAATTATAACAGTATATGTTACACAATTAAGCAGTGATACCAGTCATGTTGCTCTAGTGTCAGGATTAGCTTTTTCAGCTTCTGGACTAGCTAATGTAATTGCTGCTCCAAGATTAGGTAAGCTCTCCGATAAAATAGGAGCACATAAGATTATATTAGTGGCGCTTTTAGCATCTGGCCTCATTTATATACCTCAAGCATTTGTAAAAAATCCTTGGCAGCTAATGGGATTACGTTTTTTATTAGGACTTACATTTGGTGGATTAAATCCTTCAATAAATACCTTAGTAAAAAAAATTACCCCCAATTGTATTACAGGTAGAATTTTTGGATTTACTATATCAGCAGGGTATTTAGGTGTGTTTGGAGGGTCGGTTTTAGGTGGGCAAATAGCCGGTAGGTTTGGTATTAGTTATGTATTCTTTGTTACAAGCACATTATTGCTTCTAAATGCAGTGTGGGTTTATTATAAAGTATATAGAAAACTTGATAGGATATAATTTGGCAAAATATTATATAAATAATTATATATTACTGATTTCGTGCATAGTAAGATAAATATTAAAAGATTGGAGAATTACAATGAAAATTAAATGGTTTGGGCATTCGTGTTTTATGATAACTTCTGAAATAGGTACTAAAATATTAATAGATCCTTATGTAAATATGTTAGGATATATGCTACCAGAACTTGAAGCTAACATAGTGACAACTAGCCATGAGCACAAGGATCATAATAATATAGATGCAGTTAAAGGGAATTTTCAACATATAAGTGGATTAGGCATGTTTTTGGAGCATGGAATAGAAATAAAAGGTGTTGACACCTTTCATGATAAGCTTTCAGGAGCTAAAAAGGGAAGAAACACTATATACAATTTTAAAGTTGATGGTGTAAATATTTGCCATTGTGGTGACCTGGGACATATACTAGATTCAAAGCAGATAGAGGAAATAGGAAATGTAGATGTGCTCCTAATACCTGTAGGGGGAGGATTCACAATTGACGCTACAGATGCTTTAGAAGTTGTAGAGCAGTTGAAACCTACAGTTATTATACCTATGCACTACAGGACAAAAGCATTAGGACCAATGGGCTTGGCTTTTGCTAAAGTAGATAAGTTTATTGATACTTCAGGAATTAAGTCGATGAACTATTCGGAGTTAGAACTTAATAAAGAAAATCTTGAAAAATATCAGGGGATAGCAGTCCTTAAATATAAATAGAAAATATATCTAACAACCAAATAATGTAATATGCTTCTGTTGCTTTTACAAAAAACTTGAATTATAATGAGAAAAAAACTATTTTGTTAATTTTAACATAATAATATAAATAGGAATTTGTAAAGTATAAAGGGAGCGTAATTATGATTGAATACAGATTTGATACACAGTTATTAATTGAGGGAGAAAATCTTTCAGAAGATGAAATAAATGAATATATAACAAAGAACATTGAAGGCGATTGCTTACTTGCAGTTGGAGATGATGAACTTATAAAAATACATTTCCACACTAATACTCCATGGAAGGTTCTTGAATATTGTGCTTCTTTAGGTGATATTCATGATGTTGTTATAGAAAATATGGAGAGACAGGCCAATGGACTAAAAGGGTAAAAGTGAGGCAGACAGGTGTATACTTGTCTGTTTTTATTTTGGTCTTTGTTTAAGAGTATTATTGAAATTTAAGAATGGATTTAAGAAAAATGTATGAGTTTACAAAGAATTATTTTAATATATACCTAAAAAATAAAATACGAAAATTTTAAAGTGAATTAGTATAATCAATAGTTATGTATAAAAATATAAGATGAACAAAGCATAATAAGAGATAAAAGGTTTTTCAAGTATTAATGTTTATATACAAAATATGGTGAAAACGTTATAATTATGTTAGGTTTTATAGATAAACTACTTCATATTAGAACTTATCCAAATAAAGATTCGCATAACCATCGAAATCTTTATTTGGTGTTTAATGACTGAAGTAGTTTATCAGTTCAGCGGAATAGATAATCCAGTTCCATTTAATAAAACTAATTGATACTTATGTTAACTATTAATAGTAATAGGTTTATAAAAGATAGATTCTATTTGGAACTAGTTTATCTATAGATGAACCACTTCATACTTAAATTTATATTTTCAAACTCTCCTCTCAGAATTCAGAGGAGTTTTGAAAATAGGTTTATGATTGAAGTATTTCATCTTTAGTTATGAATTAATATAGCTTGTAAGGGGAGAAAAATATGAGATGCTTAGTATGTAAAACAAACGAATTAGAAGAGCAGTATTTAGAAAATGGGTTAAGGGTTTATACTTGTAAGGAGTGTGAAGGAAAATGGATGCGTTTTGGAGACTATTTTACTTGGCACAATAGCAATAAAAATCAGAGCGAACCTGTACTAGAGGATAAATACATATCTGTTAAAGACTCCACAAATCCTAAGTTTTGTCCTGATTGTGAAACTATACTTACTCCATATAAAGTATCGAGTAAATTTGATTTTATGCTAGAGCATTGTGGGTTATGCAATGGAATATGGTTTGATAAGAACGAATGGGAGTCAATTAAGAGCATTGATTTACATCATAAAATTCAAAACTTTTTTACTGAAGAATGGCAAAAAAAGATTAGAGAAGATGAAAGAAGAGAATTCTTAGAAAAGCATTATACAAATAAGTTTGGTGCTGAGGATTATGAAAGGCTAAAGCAGACAAAAAAATGGATAGATGAAAGTGAAAATAAATCTATGTTATTAGCTTATCTGATGAATGAAAATCCTTATAAGCTATAGGAATGATAGAGGCTTTTAAAAAGCCTCTATTTTGTTTTTCTAAATTGCAGAGGAGTTTTTCCATAAGTCTTTTTAAACATCTTAGAGAAATTTGCGGAATAATTGTAGCCAACTTTCTTTGCTATATCTTTGATAGTTAAATCAGTTGTAGATAATAGATTTGCAGCTGTATTCATTCTAAGATGATTTGTATACTCCCCAATGGACATATGATATTGTTTTGAAAATCCTGCCTTTAGCTTTTGTTCATTTAAAAATACCATCTTACTTAAAGCTTCTATACTAGGAGGATTATTATATCCTTCTGATAAAATATCATGGGCTTTTTGAATAGCTCGAATATCTGAAGAGGTAAGTTTTATCAGTCTATCACTTCCAATATTAATATTTCCGTAGTCAATTTGATTAGTAAAGGCATTTTCAGGAGATTTAGTAACCTCGTTAATTAAAATACCAATGCACTCTAACACTTTAGCTTCCAAGTAAATGCTATTTAAAGAATCTTCATTTGCTAAGCTTTGTAGCTGGTTTATAATTCTTACAATTTCTATAGGTAGATAAATATAAGTGTAGTTTGTAATAAAAGTTTGTAAATCTATTATATTTGGGAAGTTAGGCTTAATTATCTCTGTGAAGTATTTTTCATATATAGTTATTTCAGTTCCGTGATAATGCTGACCTTTCTTCCAATTTTGATGTCCCTTTAGATCTTTTTCAATAACAAAGAAGGAGGAAGGAGAAAAAGAATCTACAGGATTATCTGCAATTTTAAATTCTGTAACTCCCTTATAAACTATTCCAAAACGCATTAAGAGTTCAGTGTTGTCAAAATATAAGGAAAAATCATTAGGTATAGTATAGTCTGCCATATCTAAATCATAATAACCTTCCCTTGAATAGCTAATCAGATAGCCGAGGGAAGGTTTGTTCTTGTTTGTATACAAGATATAGTTTTTATTTTCGAATTTACTAAAATCTAATTTTTTTAGAACAGCTGCTTTAAATTCTTCACTTGAAGTCACTTTCATAAAACAATCTCCTTCATTAGTGTGTTAACTTGAAATAAAGTTTGAAATCTTAGTTTGTTAAAAAGTATATAAGTTAGATTATAACAAATTATACATGAAAATAATCATACTAGGTGTAAAAATAATTAAATAAGGTGTATCAGTTGAAATAAAAGCTAATCTTATGTACACTTACCTTTGTTGAGAATTAATATCATATAAAACAAAAGATTATTGCAAAGGTAGAAATGAAAATGAAAAATAAAAACTTTATTATTGTAGTCATTGGACAAATAATTTCTTTGTTTGGCAATGCTATTCAGAGATTTTGTATGTCACTATATATCTTGAATTTAACAGGAAGCGCAGGGACTTTTTCAGTAATTCTAGCAATTTCAACTATTCCGTATATATTGTTTGCACCAATTGCAGGCTTTTTAGCAGATACGGTAAACAGGAAAAAGATAATGATTTATCTTGATTTTATAAGTGCAGTTTTAATGGGAGTGTACTCAATTATAGTATTTAGTGGTAAAGATAACACCATAATAATAGCAATTGTAATGTTTATGCTTTCTACCATTTATACCTTATATAGTCCAGCTGTCACAGCTTGTATTCCACAAATTGTTGAAAAAGAAAAACTTGCTTCAGCCAATAGTATAATTCAGCAGATTGGTTATGTGGTTAATTTAGCTGGGCCAATTGTTGCAGGATTAATGTATGGGTTTATGGGAATGAAGACGGTAGTGGTATTAAACGCCGTTAGTTTTTTAGCTGCAGCGATATTAGAATTGTTTTTAGATATTCCTGACTTAGAAGTAAAAGAAAAGTTTAAAAATCCACTGTTACAATCTATTAGAGAAATGAAAAAGAGTTTTCTATACTTAAAAGAAAAAAAGAATATTGTATTAGGAATTATATTTTCATATGCACTCACTAATATTTTTGTAGTTCCAGTGTTAAGTGTTGTATCTCCATATTTTATAAACGTAAAACTGAGCATGCCTTCAAGTATTTATGGATACATAGAAGCAGTATTTGTTTTAGGAATGATAATAGGTGGGATGTTAATAACATTAAGACCTAACTTGTTTAAAATGAACATATTACATAAAACAATGTATCCTATGATAATAGCTATGTTAATTATGGCAGTTTCTGCTGCTATAAGTACAGAAAACAAGTTTGTAATTCTAGGGCTTTATTCGATAGGGGGGCTTGGCATAATGCTATCACTAGCATTGTCAAATATTATTTCTTTAACATATATACAACAAGAAGTTAGAGGAGATATGCTGGGAAAAGTTAGTGCATTTTCTACAGCTGTTGCTACCGTAAGTATTGCCCCGGGGCAAATAATATATGGACAATTAATTGATTTTAATTTAAGTATGTTCAATATACTGATACTGACTTTTATATTTAGTATTGCAGTAGTAGGATTTATAAGATGGAATGTTAGAAGAGTTTAAGGTGTTTTACAATAAAAAAAATAAAGATATTCATTATATAAATTTTAAATATAGTAGCTCTGGAAGTTTTTCTAGAGCTACTATAGATGTTTCGGTAGATTTATTAACTTTTTAAATCCAAAGTAAAAATAATATCTAGTGTGGTGAAGATTTTTTAGGCAGTGATGAATTACATTATGTAGAAATAGACTTGTCACTTAAGGCGTTGAGAATTTTTCTAGATAACTTGTATGAGTCACCAGCTCCAAAAACTATTATTAAATCTCCACTCTTTGCTTCTCGTCCCAAAAAAGGTTTGGTAATAATAACTCTATCTGCTTTCTTTAATGCTATAGCGAACTCATTAAAAAATAGTTTTGCTCTAGAAAGTTGATGAGGTTCGAAAATAGCAAAAACCTTTTTACCCGGATAACTGAGGTTAATTGAGTCTAAAGTAGTTGCCACTGCTGTAGGATGGTGAGCAAAATCATCAAAAATCTTAATATCTTCAATGTCTGCTATCAATTCTAGTCTTCTTCCTATAACCTTAAAATTTTCAAAGGAATTCTTTATTGAATTCACATCGACACCTAACTCCAAGGCAGTAAGTAATACTCCTAAAGAATTCATAACATTATGTTTACCTATAAGTCCAAGCTTGAAGATGTTTTCTTTAGCTCCATTTATTAGTTTAAAGGATGAATAATCTGGGGTATTTGAGATTAATTCTGCTTTATACTCCATGTCAAAAGGAAAATCAAGCTTATTATCTATATAATAACCAATAACTTTCACATTTTCTTCCTTTAACCAGTCTTTTAAATCACTTAATATTTCTCTAATAGCAGTACTATCTTCATTAATAATTAGAATTTTAGGACCAGTAAGTTTTTTTATAAAATTTTTAGAAGAATTCTTAACATCAGATATATCCTTAAAAAATTCAGGATGATCCATTTCTATATTATTTATTAAAGCAATTGAAGGGCTGTAATGTAAGAAATTATTATTGAATTCATCTGCTTCGCATACAAAGTACTTAGACATTCCCAGTCTGAAGCCTCCACCCCAACGTTTAAAAGTAGTTTCAGCTTTAATTATAGCACTACTTTATTAGTGTTTCCCAGTATTATGTAAGTTTAGACAAGCAATCCGCAATTTTATAGTATAAACTAATAGATCAATATAGAAATACTTTATTTATAATAAAAGGAATAAATCGACGTTTTATTTTGTTTTTAGTCACAAAAACAAGAGTAAAAATTGTATTTATGATCAAAATTTGAAGTATATTGTTGCGGTGTAAAGGAGTACATGGTAAAATTTGTGAGTGGTAGTAAAACAAATTCATATCATTCAAAAACCTAAATCTTAACTATTAAAGCTGTACAGGCTATATCGAGGAGGGAGAGAATGTTAAAAAAGCATATAGATAATATAAGATGGTTCATTTTTATGCTGAAAAATATTTCCTTGAGTATTCCCAAAACTGTGTACTTTAATTTCAATTATTTCAAATTTCGTGATGCAATAAAGTTTCCGGTTCATATACATTATAAAGTTAAATTATGTGATACCGAGGGAAGCATAGTTCTAACGTCAAAACCTAAATTTCGTTCAGTAGCAATAGGATTTCCATATATAAGTGCACTGCCTCAAGATATCTCTCGATGGAATGTAACTGGTAAGGTTGTGTTTGGAGAAAATGTGTACATAGGAGCAGGCTCAGTTGTGGACGTAAATGGTGAAGGAGAACTTCATATAGGAAGCAATTTTAGCTGTGGTGGAGGTTCGACCATTATATGCTGTAAAAAAATAAAATTTGGCGATGGGTGTATAGTATCATGGGAAAATTTGTTTCTAGATACTGATTATCATAAAATTTATAGTTTGGAAACTGATGAAATCATAAATGAGCCAAAAGAAATAATTTTTGGAGATAAAGTCTGGATTGGTTGTAGAAGCACTTTTATTAAAGGTGCTAAGGTTGGAAACTCCTGTATAGTGGGAGCAAACTCTTTTATAAATAATGAAATCAAAGGTGATAATATCATAATTGGTGGGAATCCAGCAAGGATTTTAAAGGAGAAAGTTAGATGGGAACCTTAGCTCTAAATAAAGAATTGATGAGGTGTTATTATGTATAAAATATTTGATGAGAATGAAAAATTATTAGTTCTTTCACCACATGCTGATGATGAGACTTTGGGCTGTGGTGGGTTAATAAGTAAGCTGAAAAGCACCAATGTGCACATAGTAGAATTTACTATTGGCAGTGATGTAAGGAAAAAAGAATTTGAAAAAATAATGGAGCTTTGCCAGATAGAAAACTTTGAAATACTATATGATGACCAGTATCACTTAAAGCTTGATCTTATTCCTATGTTTGAGCTTGTTAATAAAGTAGAGAGTGTTATTGAAAGAGTAAGACCACAGGTCGTTGCCATACCTTTTCCATCCTTCAATCAAGATCATGCTATAGTTTATAACTGTTGTATGACGGCACTTCGTAGTAGAAAAAAGAAATTTTTTATGCCTGAAATTGTCATAGTTTA
Organism: Clostridium yunnanense; assembly: GCF_016595795.1. Classification (GTDB taxonomy): domain Bacteria; phylum Bacillota; class Clostridia; order Clostridiales; family Clostridiaceae; genus Clostridium_AR; species Clostridium_AR yunnanense. The sequence goes on along the minus strand of NZ_JAENHN010000051.1, from coordinate 22,278 downwards.
TGAGTATCCACAGGTAAATTGGATTACAAACGTACAAATGTTTAAACCGAATCTTTATGTGGATATATCCAAACAGCTTCATAAAAAAGTTGAAATGCTTGGGATGTATGAATCTCAAATGGGAGATGAGGATTATGCAGTAAGTAAGAACGGAGTGATTAGTATGGCAAAGTATCGTGGTAAGGAAGTATCTGTTGAAGCTGCTGAAGCTTATGAGATAAAAAGGTTGATTATTGATTAACTATTTTTAAAAAATGAATTTTTAGGAGGGTATTATGAAAATACTTATTACAGGTGGTGCAGGTTTTATTGGGTCCCATCTAGTTGATAAATTGCTGGATGAGGATCATGAAGTGTATGTTATTGATAACTTATCTACTGGTTCTCTAGAGAATATTAGACATAATTTAGAAAATAATCATTTCCATTTCGTACAGGAAGATATTTGTAATTATGATGTATTATATGACCTATGCTCAAAGTGCAATCTTATTTTTCATTTGGCTTCCTCAGTCGGTGTTAAATATATTATGGACAATCCAGTCAAAAGCTTGAATTCAAATATCTTAAGTTCCATTTCTATCATTAAAATTGCCGCAGATCTGAAAAAGAGGATAGTGGTGTTCTCTACATCCGAAATCTATGGAAAAAATAAATCTCCAGAATTACGAGAAAATGATGACCGAATAATAGGGAATTCCTTTAGGTGGAGTTATTCAATTGGTAAAGCAGTTGCTGAATATTATTGTTACGCTTATGGTAAAGAAATGGACCTAGATTATGTTGTTATTAGATGTTTTAATATTGTTGGCCCAAGACAAGTTGGAAATTATGGAATGGTTTTGCCTAGGTTAGTAGGACAAGCGCTTCGAAATGAACCGATGACCGTATATGATGATGGAACCCAGATACGTACCTTTACACATGTGAGCGACTTAGTCAATATATTATGTTTGATTATTGAGAATACTGAAACAAACAAGGAAATCTTTAATGTTGGATCTAGTAATAGTATTTCAATAATTGATTTAGCAAACAGAATTAAAGCTATAACAAACAGTTTATCTGAAATTACTTTTATTCCTTCAAGAGAGGTTTTTGGAAGTGATTTTGAGGATCCTAAAGTTAGAATTCCTAGTGCTGATAAGATCTTAAGTATTATAGGTGAATATAGTTTTTTAGATATTGATGAAATAATAAATAATGTAGTCCAGTATTTTATAAAAACATATAACCTAGAAGCTAAATCTATCTTTGAAGCTTCACTGGTTTCTGAGTAGATAATTTAATTATAAATTGTATCAATCCATAAAGATGTAAGAAGTAAAATAAGAGATATTTATTGCAATGAAAAAATATTAAACCTAAGCTTAGTAAACTTGATTTTAAATTATATAAATAACTTAAAAAGGAGGAAATCATGAATTTATATAAAGATATAATTGCAGGCAAGGAGAAGATATCAGTTGTTGGATTAGGCTATGTTGGTATTCAACTTGCTGTTGAATTTGGTAAAAAGGTTAGTGTAATTGGTTTTGATATAAACAATAAAAAGATACAAGATTACAAAAAAGGTATAGACCCAACAAATGAAGTACATAAAGAAGATCTAGGTAAAGCAAATATATTATTTACTAATGATGAGACTCTCTTACAAAAGGCTAAGTTTCATATAGTTGCTGTACCGACACCGGTTAACAGAGATAAAACACCGGATTTAGTACCAATGAAATCTGCAACTGAGGCAGTAGCAAGAAATCTTAATGAGGGTTCAGTGATAGTTTATGAGTCAACTGTATATCCAGGTTTGGTAGAGGAAGTATGTATACCGATTCTTGAAAGAGAATCTGGTCTTAAGTGTGGAGTAGATTTTAAAGTGGGATATTCACCTGAAAGAATAACCCCTGGAGACAAATCCCATTCAATAATTAACGTGGTGAAGATTATATCTGGAATTGATGAGGAAGCACTTGATTTAATCGCTAAGGTTTACAACATAATTATCGCGGATGAAAATATTTATAGAGCTGAAAGTATAAAAGTGGCAGAAGCTGCAAAAGTGACAGAAAACACACAAAGAGATTTGATAATTGCGTTAATGAATGAATTGTCGATAATATTTAATAAGATGGAAATAGACACAAAAGCAGTGTTAAGAGCAGCTGCTACCAAGTGGAACTTTATATCTATGAATCCTGGGATTGTCGGAGGACATTGTATTGGTGTAGATCCTTATTATTTAGCATATAAGGCAGAGGAAATAGGATATCATCCACAGCTAATACTTGCAGGTAGAAGGATTAATGATGGTACTAGCAAATTTATTGCAGAAAATACTATTAAACAACTAATAAAAGCACAGAAGCAAATCAGAGGTTGCAAAATCTTAGTGGTTGGATTTTCTTATAAGGAAGATGTTCCTGATATCAGAAACACGAAGGTAGTTGATATCATTAATGAGTTAAGGGAGTACGGAGCGGAAATTCAGGTTGCAGACTATATAGTAGACCAAGATGAAGTATTTGAAGAGTATGGACTCAAGATAAGTGATTTTGAAAAAGCAAATAATATTGATGCTGTAATATATGCAGTTCCACATCAGCAATACAGAGACACACCTTTAGAAAAATTGAAGAAAGTGTTTAAGGATGGAAATGGCATTCTTATTGATATTAAAGGGAATTATCACAAAAGTGAAGCTGAAAATAATGGACTCTTATATTGGAGTTTATAAAATGAAGAGGAGAATATATGATGAAGATAGAAGCAGTTACCGTATGTATTAATTATTCACATGTGCTTAAGTATTGTCTTGATAATAAGAAATATCTTGACAATTGGATTATAGTTACAGAGAAAAATGATATTGATACTATAAATCTTTGTAATGAAAATTCAATCAACTATATTTTTTCTGAGAGAATCCATGAAAATGGTGCTGAATTCGCAAAAGGTAAAGCAATAAATGAAGGAATTAACGCTTTAAATAAAGAGGATTGGATATTACTTATGGATTGCGACATAATTTTACCACCAAACGTAAGGGATGTTATAAGTGAAATTTCGAAAACAGAAAAAAACTTAAAGTCACTTTTTTCACCCATTGCTAGAAGGGGATTGGGACTTGGCAAAGAAGAAAGTAAGTATATAGATTATCGTTGCACTAAAAATATACAAAATCTTAATAAGATTCATGAAGAATTCATTGCAGCTAGAAAAGGTAATGAAAACTCCCCGGACATAGAGAAAATACATATGAGTGCCTTAAGACACTTTGTTGATACGGGGTTGTTTGAATCAGAGCTTGATACTATTGAAGAACAATGGGAAAGTTACAAGACTGGAAATTGGAACGATCTTCCTTATATATTTGAAGGCGGGGAACCTCATTTTACTGGTTATTACCAAATGTTCCATTCTTCAAACTTTGAAAAATATCCTGAAGACTCCAATAACTCTTGGTGGGATGATACTGACTTTAGAAACAGCTATCCTGTAGACAATAGGATTTTATTGGATTTTGAGTGTATACATGTTGGATATAATTCAGGTGCTCAAGAATCTTTGTCTCAATTGGACAAACTATTTTATAGTAAATAAATCCCTCGAAGTAGCTTTTATTATGAATAATAGTAACCATCAAAAAATATTATATTAGCATGAGGGATTTGATTTTATTAAAAAGAGTAAGCATGGACTTATGGAAAATGTCTTGGAAATAAATATGTATAATTTTTAAGTATATAGATATTTAAAGTTTACATTAATTGCATATGAGAGTATACTTAAGTCTGAATCGAATAATAAAATATAGGTTTAATCCAATGGATTAATTAAAAGGGAATCAGGTAAGAATCCTGAACTATCCCGTAGCTGTATTAGAGGAGTTTAAATACAAGATGTCACTTGGAAACAGGGAAGGCGTATTTAAATGATGATTCTTAAGTCAGAAGACCTGCCTATATTTTGCACCAATTATAGAGGTACCACTTCGAACCGAAATCAAATTTTTAAAACTTTCATGGGTTCTGCTGAGAGAATTTAAAAATATACGTTTTATTATGAAGTGATACATCAATAACTCTACGAGTGATAGAGAGGGGCGGTAGAATGAAAAGTTGCTTACTTATTTTATATGATTAAGTATGTTTTGTTTCTGTGTCCTTTTAACATTTTTGTTAAGAGGACTTTTTTATTTTATAGGAATCTATAAGGTTTTCAAACTAGCTAAACCTTTTAATGGATTTAGAAGTTTTTTATGGCTATGAAGTAGGAAGTCAAAAAAACTTGTTGTACTGCCAGATTTTGCTCTAATTTGTTTATGAAGGTATATGTGTAAAAAAACTAAAAATAGGAGTGTCTATATGAAAAAGAAATATCAAATTGCATTAGGAATTTTTATTGCGTTACTATGTATCCCAAGAACTGTATATGCGATGCATATAATGGAGGGCTTCTTGCCAGCAAAGTGGTGTATTGCTTGGGGAGTTTTAGCAATTCCATTTGTAGTAGTGGGGTTTTTTACAATAAAAGAAAAAGTAAATGAAAATCCTAGAACTAAAATGCTTATAGCTATGGTGGGGGCGTTTGCTTTTGTATTATCAGCCTTAAAAATACCTTCGGTTACAGGTAGTTGTTCTCATCCTACTGGTGTGGGACTTGGAGCGATACTCTTTGGACCTACTGTGATGAGTGCCTTAGGAGTGATAGTTCTAATATTTCAAGCTTTGCTTTTAGCTCATGGAGGAATTACAACCTTAGGTGCTAATACTTTCTCTATGGCTATCGCAGGTCCTTTTGTTTCATATTTTCTGTACAAGTTATTAAAGAAATTTAAAGTAACACAAAGCATATCTGTATTTTTATCTGCTATGCTTGGAGATTTAATGACATATGTTATAACAGCAATGCAACTTTCTTTGGCTTTTCCGGATCAAGAGGGTGGCTTTTTTGTTTCAGCAGCTAAGTTTTTAGGAATCTTTGCTGTAACTCAAATACCTCTTGCCATAAGTGAAGGAATATTAACTGTAATTATATTTAATTTATTAAAGAACTACAATAAACAGGAATTAATAGATCTTAAAGTAATATCAGGGGAGGAACAATAGTTATGAAGTTAAACAATAAGAGCCTTTTAATAAAAAACTCAATATTAGCTTTATTAGTTATAGTAATAGCTGTTGCACCACTTATATTTATTAAAAATGGTGAATTTTCGGGTTCTGACGATCAAGCTGAAAAAGCCATAATTGATATAAACAAAGATTATAAACCTTGGTTTTCACCTATATGGGAACCACCAAGCGGGGAAGTGGAAAGCTTACTTTTTGCATTGCAAGCAGCAATAGGTACAGGGGTGGTATGCTACTATTTTGGATACCAAAAAGGAAAGTCTAGAAAGGTAGAAAAATAAATATGTTTTCTATTGATAAATTAGCATATATATCTCAGTTAAGAAAGGTAAATCCTACGGAAAAATTTATTTTTGCTATATTTACAATGTTTATATGTATAGCGCTAAACAATACAATTGTTTCAATAACAGTATTACTGCTCATGTCAGCAATAACAGTTTTTAAAGGGGAAATTCCATTTGGAACTTATATTAAGTTAATGTCATTACCTTTAGCTTTTTTGATAGTTGGAATTATTACTATAGCAATAAATATGGTTCATAGCTCTGATAATTTAATATTTGGATTTAGCATATTAAACATTAGATTAGGTTGTACCACAGAGAGTCTTGAAACAGCCACTAGACTATTCTTTAAATCATTGGCATCAGTTTCGTGTTTATATTTTTTAACATTAAGTACGCCAGTTTTTGAGGTTTTATCTGTATTAAAAAAGTTAAGAGTACCGAAATTATTTATCGAATTAATGGGGCTTATATATAGATTTATTTTTGTATTGTTAGACACAGTAAATATGATCTATATTTCTCAAAATTCAAGACTTGGATATTCAACACTTAAACTTAGTTATAACTCATTAGCTAAATTAATCTCTTCCTTATTTATAAGCTCATATAAACGTTCGCAGGATATTTATACAGCTATGGAATCAAGATGTTATGATGGTGATATTAATTTGCTTGAAGAAAGTTACCCAAGCTCCTCTAAAAGAATTCTATTAATAATTATTACTGAAATAACACTGGTACTGATAGCTTATGGCGAATATGTTGTGCAACTAAGATTATAGGAGGAAATGTAGAGTGAGTGAATACATACTTGAAACTAAAAACTTAAGTTTTAAATATCCTGATGGGACTAAGGCTTTGAATAATATAAATTTAAAAATAGAGAAGGGCAAGAAAATATCCTTTCTTGGCGTTAATGGATCAGGTAAATCAACTTTATTTTTGAATTTTAATGGTGTATTAAAGCCTACGGAAGGAAACCTAATATACGACAAAAAAGAGATTAAATATAATAGAAATTCCTTGATGGAACTAAGAAAAAATGTAGGAATTGTATTTCAAGATCCTGAGAATCAACTGTTTTCAGCCAGTGTATATCAAGAGGTTTCTTTTGGCGCTATGAATTTAAAATTGGATAAAGCAGAAGTAAAGAATAGAGTAGATAAGGCTCTAAAAAATGTTGGAATGTATGATTATAAGGATAAGGCTGTACATTTTTTAAGCTATGGACAGAAGAAAAGAGTATCCATTGCAGATATACTTGTAATGGAACCACAAATAATAGTTTTTGATGAACCTACTTCAAGCCTTGACCCTAAGCATTCAAAGCAGATTGTAAAAATATTTGATGAATTAAATGAAAAAGGAATAACAGTTATTTTATCAACTCATGATGTGGAACTTGCATATTCTTGGTCGGATTATATTTTTGTAATGAAGGATGGACAAATAGTTAAAGAAGGAAAACCAGCTGAAATTTTTTCAGATGATAAATTAATAGATGAATGTTATTTGGAAAAGCCTATGATTTTTGAAATTTATCAAAACTTATGTAAGTCGGGGAAAATGAATTCTTCTGAGAGCATACCTAAAAATAAGCAAGAACTATATAAATTAATAAATTCTATAGTACAAAAATAGAAAACATTGAATAGCAATATAATATTTTTAATACATATATTAAATTAGCTCTTACTAAAGCTATTAGTAAGAGCTAATTCTATAGGGTGAACATTAATTTACTTCTTGAAATTTCATTTAGCCTTAATTGACTGAAGTAATTTTCCTAAAAAACCTGTTTCGTTATTTTCAGTCATTTCTATTTCATATTGAGTATAATATGCGTCTTGCATTACTCTTTTAAAATCCTTAACTTCTTTTATTAAACTCTCATTACCATCCAAAGAGGATTTAGAAAATTTATCAAAGTTGCTTTGCAAATGAAGTTTTAACTCATTATTTTTAAGGTGAATCTTTTCAGAAATAACATCTGAAATATTTGTAAGAAGATTGTTTTGTAACTCTCTGTTAACCTCACTAAATTTCTCGAACTTTGAATCAAGATATTCTTCAATCTCCGTTTGGAGGTTTTGTTTAAATTCATTAAGACTTTTAGTTTGAGCATCAATGATTGATGAAGTAATATTTTGAAGAATTAGTGAGTTGGTATTTTGTATATCTTTAATGAATTCAGTCTTAAAATTATCAAGTTGAATTTGCTGTTCTCGTTTAATTGAATCAACGAGATCCTCAACTGATATTAGATTGCTTTCTGAATATCTAACTTCGGTATCATCTAAAGGTAATTTACTATAATAATCTTCGATTTCTTTAAGCGTCATACCTCTGTTTTTTAATTTTATAAGAAGCTCTAATTTGTCAACATCATTATTTGTATAGCGTAATTCTTTGTGAACTATTTCTATTTTTAAAATATCATCAAATATATTTGTATAATATTTAATGTTACCAATATCTTCGTTCAATAAATCAGCAACCTGGTCAATAGAATAGTATAATATTTCGCCTCTTTTCTTGTTTTGAATTTTATAATCAAATTTTTGCGCATCTATATATTTAGCTTTATTATCCATAGTAATCAATCCCCCTATTTATTTTTCGAGCAAATAATAGGTAAGCTTAAGCAAAATGTTTAATTATTTTTAAAAAAACATTAAATATCTAATGTTGGAACAATTTTCTCCGATAATATATGTATAGAACATGGTAAGGAGAGTTATTATGGAAAAAGGAAAAATGTTATTAGTGTCATTAGGACAAGGGGCTGGAAATATAGTAGATGGATTGTTAAGTAGAAATTCTAGATATAATGGATTGTTTTTAAATAGCAGCTTGTTTGATGTCAAACCATTAAAAAATGCGGATATGTCTAAGAATGTATATGTATATCCAGGAACAGATGGCTCAGGAAGAGATAGAAATAAATCTAAAGAAATGATAAAGGATAATATTAATCCAATAGGAACATTACTAAGCAAATATCCTTTAACGGAAGTAGTTGTTGTATTTACAACAATGGCTGGTGGAACAGGTTCTGGGGCAATAAAAACCTTTATTCAAATAGTAAAGAAAGTGCTACCAAATGCTAAGGTGAATGTAGTTGCTATTTTACCTAGTTTAAAGGAAGATGAGCTAGCATTTAAGAATACTTTAGAATGTTGGAATGATATAAATAGTATAATGGACTCAATTAATGATGTTAAATTTGTAGATAATAATAAGAGAAATACCTACAAAGAAATTAATAATGAAGTTATTGAAAGTTTAGACCTAGCATACAACATAATAGGAATTCATGCTGATGGAAGCATAGATAACAAAGATTCCTTTAGAATAAATACTGCAGAGGGATCAGGTTTAGTATTAAAACTATATGATGGTTTGAAGGATGCTAAAACTGCTGTTGATTTAGCTATACAAAATAGCGTGTTTGTTCAACCAGATACATATGACTGTGATTACCTAGGAATCAACCTAAAAATTGATGGATATGATCCATATGAAGTTTCTAAGTTATTTGAAGTTTATAGAAGTACCTATATAACATACAATAACAAAAATAATATAGTAGTACTTGGAGGTTGTGAAACTCCTACAGAATCTATAAAATTAATCAAGATGGCTTTAGAAGACAAGAACAAAAGAAAATTATCTAGAAATAAGAAAAGAAGTGTTATTATTGATTTAGATACAGATGGTGAAGAAAGTAAAGAAGAAATTGATGGTCTTAAGGATTTACTTGAAGACAACTATGGTTTTTAAAAAGAGAATAGGAATTTTAAGCAATAAAATAGATTGATTATAGAAATAACTTATAAAATAAGAAGAGTCCAATAGCTTTTGGGTTCTTCTTATTTTTATTATATAGGATAAAAGTTTAATTACAGAAAAAGTCTAGAATAAGCTAGATTGATAAGACATGTGATGTTTATGACGTATACAAGCACATCTGCAGAATTATAACATAATATAATTGTGTGAAATTATAAAAAGAAGGAATAACATGTATAATAACTATTGGACCTATCCAAATCCTTACTATAATAACATACCAATGTATAATCCATACAATATGTACTATGGTTATTACAACTATCCTAATAATTATCTATATAATACACCAATGTATCACCATCAACATTATAACCAATATCAAAATCAATACCATAATCCATATCACAATCAGCAAAATAGAGAGTTTGAGTCATATTATGCTCCTTTCGCTGATGAAGAAGTATATGGTTTTAGAGCTGACACACCACAACCAACAACAATTGGAGGTGGAAGCCAGGTTGTACTAAAAGACTATGGCCCACAACCTTATACTGTAAATATCAATGAAGCTACAAAGCAAAATAATACTTTCCGTACTGCTCTATGGACAGGAAGACATCTTCAAGTTACTTTAATGAGCATTAATGTTGGCGATAGTATAGGGCTTGAAATTCACCCTAGTGTCGATCAGTTTTTAAGAATTGAACAAGGACAAGGGATTGTTAGAATGGGAAAAACTAAAGAGAAGATGGATTTTCAAGCAAATGTGGCAGATGAATTTGCAATAATGATACCTGCTGGCACATGGCACAATGTAATTAATACAGGAAACGTACCTCTTAAATTATATTCCATTTATGCACCTCCTCAACATCCGAAAGGAACAGTACATTTGACTAAAGCAAGTGCAGAAGCAGCTGAAAAGAAAACAACTAAATAAATCTAAAAGCCTAACTCTAGTAATTATAATTTTATGGAGCTAGGCTATTTTACTATTTACTATAAGAGAAGATAATGATATCATGAAATTGTAAAAAAGAATATTTGAATATACTGCTACATAGAATAAATATTTTACTTTTTGATGATATTATATAGAAAGTTTTTAAGAATATATTTTTTTGCTGAGGTAGTATGTTTTAACACAGGGGTGTTGGATATAGGCCAACTGAGATTAAGAACCACAATTCTTTGACCCTAAAACCTGAACTGGGTAATGCCAGCGTAGGAAGTTGTTTATTTGAAATGTTAATTTAAGCACAAATCCTATGGATTTGTGCTTTTTTATTCTTTAGGATTTTATGCATCAATTATATCTGAGTATAATTATGCGAACAGATTTAAGACATAGTGTAAGTTAAAGAATAAAAAAACAAGAATATGTCGCCTGCCAGAATTTCTTCACATATGTTCAGAAAAGGCAGATGCGCAAAAAATCCACTAAAGAAGATCGCTTTAGCGAATCTTTGATTCTTTGAAAATTTATATTTTAAATGTGAACTATTTGTATTTTATTAAACTAAGATAAATCTGGAGGTAGATTAACAAATGGAAATAAATAAGAAGGTTTCAGAAGCATTAAACAGTGTAAGGGAGAAAACTCCTTTAGTACATCATATAACAAACTATGTAACTGTAAATGATTGCGCAAATATAACGTTAGCAATAGGTGGATCACCAGTAATGGCTGATGATATAAATGAAGTACGTGACATGGTATCACTAGCTTCCGCTTTTGTTATAAATATAGGAACTTTAAATAGCAGAACTGTTGAAGCAATGCTTGAAGGTGGAAAAAGAGCTAACGAGTTAAATATTCCTGTAGTTTTAGATCCAGTTGGTGCAGGTGCAACAGCATATAGGACAGAGATAGCAAAGAGAATATTAGATGAAGTTAAGTTATCAGTTGTAAGAGGTAACCTTTCAGAGATAAAGACTTTATATGGAATAGAAACTCAAACTAAAGGGGTAGACTCAGGTGAAACTATAGATGAAAATGCTGATGAGTTCACTATGGCAAAAGAAGTAGCAAAAAACTTTGCAAAGAAGTTAAACACAGTAGTTGCTATAACTGGTGCAGTGGATATTATAACAGATGGAGAAACATTATATACGGCTCATAATGGACATAAGATTATGGCTAAAATTACAGGTACAGGTTGTATGTGTACATCATTAATTGGTTCATACTTAGGAGCAGCAGACAGTGCACTTATAGCAGCACTTGCAGGTATTACTTCCATGAGTATTGCTGGAGAAGTTGCGTATGAAAACCTTGATAAAAACAATGAAGGTACAGGTACATTAAAATCAAGAATAATAGATGGAATTTACAATCTAAATGAGAATGTAATAATTGAAAGAGGCAGAATAAATGAAGAGTAATATAGATTACAAACTTTATCTTGTTACAGATAGAGGAATATTAAAAGGAAGAGATATAGCTGTTGCCGTGGAAGACGCAATAAAGGGTGGAGCGACTGTAGTCCAGCTTAGAGAAAAAGATATAACTACTTCTGATTTCTATAAGGTTGCCTTGAAGGTAAAAGAAGTTACTAGTAGCTACGGGGTGCCTCTTATAATAAATGATAGAATAGATATTGCACTAGCGGTTGATGCTGAAGGAATTCATGTAGGACAAAGTGATATGCCTTGTGAAATAGTGAGAAAAATAGTTGGACAGGATAAGATCGTCGGTGTATCTACTTCAACAATTGAAGAAGCTAAAAAAGCAGAAAAAGACGGCGCAGATTACATAGGTGTTGGAGCTATATTTCCAACAATTTCAAAGGATGATGCAAAGTCAGTGTCTATAGAACTACTTAAAGCAATTAAAGAAAGTATTTCTATTCCAGTAGTAGCTATTGGAGGTATTTCATCAAAAAATGTAGCTCTTCTAAAACCTGCAAACATTGAAGGAGTGGCTATAATATCGGATATTTTAGGTAAGGATGATATAGCTTTAGCTGCGAAAGAATTGAAGGAATTGATATAAAAACGTAGCAGTTCCGAGTGAAATGTATCTATAGATAAACTACTTCAGTCCTTAAACTCCAAATAAAGCTTTCGATGGTTCTACGAAGCTTTATTTGGATAAGTTCTAATATGAAGTAGTTTATCTATATTAAATTAGTTGATTATAATAGTTAAATAGATTATTGATATAGTTTTTAAAGAATCGAACTGGTATATCTAAAGATGTACTACTTCTAACAAAACTCTATATTACAAAGTGAATTGAAATATTTTCCAGGAAATAGGAAAAGCTATACTAGTTATTGTAGGGATAATGAAAAATAAATTTTTATTTTTTCATTGTCCCATTTTTTTATGTAAAATTATTGTATACATATGGATTCTTAAAACGTCTTAATAATAGATGAACGAATTTAGCACTCTTATGAATACTAAGCTTTAAAATATTAAACTTATGATATTATTTAATAGAGCTTAAATTCGGACATTATTTTACGAAGCGCTTCAATACAAAAGAGATAAAATTATTGATATGTTTAACGAAGACTATATGGATGAGAACTATATCTGTAGTAATCCTGTTGTCTAGTAAAACCTATTTACTTTATAGAGGGAGGACAGAATGAGCTATGGATTAATTAACGAAATGTTTGAGCAAAAAATGAGGCTCATTCATAAGTATCTGATAAAGCTTGGCTGCAGCCAAGATAATGCTGAAGATATAGTGCAAGATACCTTCTATAAAGCACTAAAGTACATTGATGGAATACAAGCTGATAAGATGTCCTCGTGGCTTTTCAAGGTTGCAATTAATAAATATTATGATTTGTGCAGAAAGAACAATAGGCATATTCACATGAGCATAGATGAAGATATTTTTAAAGAAACTTTACATGACAGCAAACTTGTTGAGGATTTTATATTAGATTTAGAACAAAAGGAAGAGATTCTTAAAGTTTTGAATTCTATTAGTGATATTCATAAGAATCTATTGGTGTTTAAGTACGAAATGGGTTTATCTTATAAAGAGATAGCAGAGCTCTTGGACATAAATGAGAATACTGTTAAAACTTATTTGTCTAGAGCTAGAGAACAGTTCAAGAAGGTTTGGAGGGATAGATTTGAAAAGTGATGATGAAAAGTTAAATGAGTTGTTTAATACTAAAGAAACAACTGATTTTGGTAAAACAATAAAGAAGGCTAAAGTTTTTTCTATATTAAGAACAGTGATATTGAGTCTAATGATAGTAATTATTTTAAGCTTTACACTTTTAGTTACTAACGCAAGTATGTTAAATAAAATAGCGAACCAAAAAGAGAGGAATTTAAGAAATTGGTATACAATAGGTTTACCAAATGCTTTTATGGGAAACGTACAGTTTGACGATAAAATTATGACAGGTGAAATAGATTATGTAAGATATAGATTTTTAGGCAATAAGCCTGTAGTTGATGGAAATTATAAAAAAGATTATAAATATGTTCCGTTAATTAATGGAGTTTATGGTGATATAAGCAATCACTTGTATGCTAGTAACTATAAAACACAACAAGATTTAGATGAAACTATAAATTACAATAAGGATGGAAAGCGTGTTATGAGGTTTTATCATCCTTCAGTAAAGTACGATAAATATCCAAATGATTTAGTGGCTATTGATAAAGTTGGCAGTAATAAGTTAGTTGAGCTGGCAATATCTTTTGATAAAGCGTATACGTTAGATAAAGTAAAAGAAATGTTTCCTAATGAGGTTACTTTAAATTGGTATTGGGTAGATACTTATAATGAGAAGGATTTGACTAAAGACGTTCCTATTGAAAAAGGTAAAAGTGTTGAAATTAATTCAGTATTTGAAGAAAATAATGTGTACGGTATAAAGGCCTTGGATGGACAAGGAAATAAGATCGATAACCCTGAAGGAGATTTTATTAATACAATCACTATAGTCAGTAAGGATAAAAATTCAAGCTCAATATATAAAGAATTATTTAATAAGTTGAGTGAGGGTAAAGGTGAGATCAAAAAAGAAAATCTAAAGATAATAGGAGTAGTTGTAAGTGGAGACACAGATTCCTTAAAGAAGTTAAAAAATCAGAATTATATAAAGGCAGCTACCCTTGGGGCTACTGCTGATAAATATTAAAGGAGGAACTGTGTTGAATACTTATTTTAAGCTTGAGCTAAAAAGAACATTATTTTCATGGAGAACTATTATTTCTGCACTAATAATCATGGCACTTTTAGTAATACCTTATTTAAAAGAATTTGTTATACCATATAAAGGAATTCGCTTTCCTTATTTAAATCCAAATTTAGATGGAGTACAGTTCTATATAAATGCATCAATGGTTTCATATGTAGGATATATTGCACCTGTAGTAACAGCATTAATTTATTCTACTTCTATAATTAAGGACAAAAGAAGTGGATTTCTTGAGAAGTTATTAAAAATAATAGATATAAAAACTTATTTTAAAGCAAAAGTGGCTATAAACAGCCTGATGACTTTTTTAGTTTTTGCATTTAGTCATGGAATTGTGATGTTGTATTTTATAATTGTCTATGGGCTAAAGCAAACTTCTGAAAAAGGAATGTATAATGGAGCTTTTGAAGGTATCTATGACTCCTCAAAACTACTGTATATATTAATAATTCTATTAGTACTAACTATATCTGCGGTGGCATTTTCGATTTTTATGTTAGGGATTACTACTGCCACCGACAGCAGAGTAATGGCTTATTTATTCCCTGCATTTTATGTGGTATTAACTGGAGTGATTTTTCAAGCATTATCTCTAAATGTTGTAGTTAATTTTAATATAACATATTTATTCAATTTAATAATTGACAATAGTGCAAGAGGGTATAGTGTTATAGTTTATGATTTCGTACTAGTAATACTTGGAATAGCCTTATTATACCAATTCGGTTATAAAAGAACATTGAAATTATATAGTGAACAATAAAATATTTTTGAAGTAGTATGATAAATAGTCTGTAGAGAGCTGTTAAGTTCCATACAGACTATTTTGATGTTTTTTTAATTAATCATTTATAAATTCAGTCACGATCTTAGCCATGGTTTCATCACTTTGCTTCATTCCATCTTTGGTCCATCTAATTAACACATTAAATAAACCACCTGCCATATATTCAATCCAAAACTTCTGCTTCTCTTCTGGATAGTCCTTATTGCAATCAACAGAATTGGATAATGCATGAAGGAACTCAATACACTTTTCTAGAAGCATGTTAATCAAATCAGATCGGATAAGATTAGAGATTAATTTTTCATGTTCTCTGAAGTAAGAAAAATACATTCGCATATTTTCATAAAGATCTTCTTTTCCTCTATTCAATATTTCATTAGAGTAATTCATCAGAAGTTCATCAATGTAAGTAGCAATTATATCTTCTTTAAAATTATAATTTCTATAAAATGCCATCCTTGACACACCAGCTTTTGTGGTTATCTCAGTGATTGAAATATCTTTAAAATTCTTTTGTTCCATTAAAACCATAAGTGCAGTAAAAATACTTTCTTTCGTAAGTTGATTTTGTGCATCATTATATTTATTCGCCATGAACATTATCCTCTCTTTTGTAATGTCTAGTCACTATGATTTCAAAGTATATTTTACATATAGTATACTCTAGCTATGAATATGTTACAAATGAAACATCTAAAAAGCCGATTATTGCTAAATATCAAAATTATACAAATAAGTGAGGGTTACAATAAGGTCTAACTTTATAATTAAAGGTTTGACTGTTCTGTAAATATTATGATAATATGTCGATATATAGGCAGTTATTTGGTATTATGATTTATAAAAAGTTGTAATGACTATATATATAACGAATTTTAATTAATTCTAGAAAAAATAGACGAAAGAGAGAACGAGATGGGGATAGAGGAAAAGGAAATAGAGATCAATAGGTTTGTTGATACAGGCTTAGAGAGTGTTATGATAATTTTTTCGTTTTTAGGGATTGAAAAGTCAAAAAATGATCTTATTCAAAGGTATATAAAACCACTGGAACAATTTGATGATGTAAAAATATTGAAGGCTTTTAAAGATAATGATATAAAAGCAAAGAAAAAGAAGTATTCAATAGATAAACTGCAGAAAGCTGTTACACCAGCTATTCTAAAGTTGGAGAATTCTTATCACGTCCTGCTAAAAATTGTTGATGATACAATTATGATATTAAATACTAAATCTCTAACAATAGAGAAACTGACATTAGAGACTGTAAAATCAATTTGGAATGGAGAAATTATATTATTAAAAAAGAACAATAACGTGTTGAAGGAAGAAGTGTTTAATATAAAGTGGTTTTTACCCAGTATATTAAAATTCAAGAAGGCTCTACTTGAGGTTATTTTCGCATCTTTATTAATTCAATTACTCTCAATTGCATTTCCAATGATTATGCAGGTTATAATTGATAAGGTATTGGTGCATAGAACATTATCTACTCTAAATGTATTGTGTGGTGCACTAGTCATTGTAACCGTATTAGATATAGTACTTAATATGTCTAGAACCTATGTTTTTACACATACAACCAGTAGAATTGATGTGATTTTAGGCGCTAGGCTAGTAAACCACTTGTTTAGGCTGCCGTTAAAGTATTTTGAAACAAGAAGAGTAGGAGATACAGTTGCAAGAGTAAGAGAAGTAGATAATATTAGAAGATTTTTAACAGGTGCCCCTTTGACATCAGTATTAGATATTATGTTTATATTTGTATACTTCATATTGATGTTCTTTTATAGTAAGAAATTGAGTTTAATAGTACTAATTACTCTACCTTTCTTTATTGTGTTATCAATAGTAGTTACGCCTGTGTTGAAAAAAAGGATAGATGAAAGATTTCATAGAGGAGCTGAGGAACAATCATTTTTGGTTGAATCGATAAATGCATCTCAAACACTTAAGGCTTTTGCCTTAGAAAATGAGTTTCAAAAGAGGTGGGAAGAGTATTTATCTAGATACACTAAGGCCAGCTTTAAAACTATATTGCTTGGAAGTTATGCAAGTAATATAGCACAGTTTATACAAAAAGTTTCTGACATTGTTGTTTTGTGGGTGGGAGCTGGACTGGCTATGGAAAATCACATAAGCGTAGGGCAATTAGTTGCATTTAGAATGTTATCATCAAGGGTAAGCGATCCAGTGCTTAGGCTAGTTCAGATGTGGCAGGACTTTCAACAAACTGGAATATCCTTAAAAAAGATTGGAGATATTTTTAATACTCCAACTGAAGACTCGATAAAGAGTAAAAAGATAAGACTAAAAACATTGAATGGTAATATAAGATTTGAGGATGTTATTTTTAGATATAATATGGAACAAGCACCAGTTTTAAAAAATATAGATTTTACGATCAATGCTGGAGAGATTGTAGGTATTGTAGGTAGAAGTGGATCTGGAAAAAGTACAGTATCCAAATTGATTCAAAGATTATATATAGCTGAATCTGGAAGGATACTTATTGATGATATAGATATAAACATGATTGATCAAACTTGGTTAAGGCAACAAATTGGAACAGTCTTACAAGAAAATTTTCTGTTTAGTGGAACAATAAGGGAAAACATATGTATAAATATGACCAATGCTACAATGGAGCAAGTAGTCTCTGTATCCAAAATAGCTGGTGCTCATGAGTTTATATGTAAGCTGCCACATGGGTATGACACAAGTATTGGAGAAAATGGTATAGGGTTATCAGGCGGACAAAGACAAAGAGTAGCAATAGCTAGAGCTCTTTTGACTAACCCTAAAATTTTGATTTTTGATGAAGCTACTTCAGCACTTGATTATGAATCAGAGAGGATTATCCAAGACAACCTTAAAGAAATCTGTAAAAATAGAACAGTTATAATAATAGCTCATAGATTATCAACCCTACAGGATGCAGACAGAATCATGTGTATAGATAAAGGTATACTAACTGAATTTGGGACCCATGATGAATTAATAAGTAAACAAGGCATTTACAGTCATTTATATAACCAACAAAATAGGAGGTGATTTTCTATGAAGAAAATATTTAAAAATAGAAAAAATCTTGATTATGAATTTATGCCAGATGTAATTGAAATCATTGAAACTCCTCCGTCACCTTTAGGCTCCTTTTTTATAATTATTGTTGGGATTATTTTTACTATAATTTTTTTGTGGACATATTATGTAAAAGTAGACAAGATTGTTGAAGCTGGTGGTAAAGTTATACCAGAAGGCAATGTTAAAATAGTACAATCTACAGCTATAGGTAAAATCTCTAAAATAAATGTAAATGAGGGCCAAAAGGTTAAACAGGGAGATATAATTGTTAATTTAGATTCTACCGATAATTCAATACAAATATCTAAACTTGAAAATGATTTAGTTAACGACAGAATTGAGTTGTCTATAATAAAAAATGATTTAGATGGAAAGTGGCTTGATGATGGTATTGATTTAAGCAAGGCAAGTGATGAAATAAAGAAATATTATGATGATTATAAAAATAACAAGAAAAGTCTATCTGAAAGAGATATTCAGAATGGAAATAAACAAATAGAAAAAATTAATAAACAGATAAGCGATGAGCAAAGTAAATTAGCAGAATTAAAAGCTAAGGTTGATTCTGTGCAAAACAACCCTGATGCAAAACTTGACTTAATATATGCACAAAATGAATATAATAATCAGTTTAAAAAAATTGAAGGCTTGAAAGATAGCTTAAAAGATGCCAAGGAAAGTGTAGATACTGCAAATAAGCAAAGAAAAGATCAAACTTTAAGTGAGGTAATAAGTAAGGAAAAACAAATTAAAGAACTAGAGTATCAATTGAAGGTGCTTGAAAATCAAAAAACAAACAGCCAAATTCTAGCTCCAGTTGATGGGTATATTAGTACTCTAAATTATAATACTGTTGGGTCATCAATAATGCCGGACAAACCTATAGCTACCGTTGTTCCGGAAAACACAAAAATGATAATAGAAGCTTTTGTGCAAAATAAGGATATAGGAAAGGTAAGAGTAGGGCAGCAAGTAATATTAAAAATGGAACCATATCCTTATCAAAGCTTTGGGGTTGTAAATGGTGAAATTTCGCAGATAAGCAGTAACTCATACGAAGATAAGTCACTTGGAAATGTATATAAAATTAATATAACTTTAAAGGAGCAAAGTATAAAAAGTGAAGGTAAAGAGTTTAAACTTTTCCCAGGAATGAATGCACAAGTAGATATAAATGTTGGAAAAAGAAGAATTATTGAGTATTTCCTTGATCCATTTAAAAAGGCCATAGATGAAACATTTAGTGGGTAAAAACCGTTGGTTTAATTATAAATTCAAACATAATATTACATTAAAATACATGTTTGACACAAAAGTAAAAATAAGGATAAAATAAAACTAATAGATAACAGTCTATTAGTTTTATTTTTTAAGGGAGGATAACTATGGGATGGGAAAATATTGATTCTATAATGGGTAAACTGCAGGCTGTGCAGGATGGAAAAATATCAGTAAGCGACTTTGTAAAAACTAATTTTGATGAACTTAAATTAGAAAGCTGGGAAGAAATTAAAGAAGATACTGAATTTCAAACCAAGCTTAAAAATGGAGAATTTAATATTGAATTCTTCAATGGAGTTGTAAAAATATCTGACGGGTATGGAAATACATTAGGTTATGCTTTAGCAGGTGTATCAGATGCAATAGAAGTAAAGGATAAGATTTCTACAATACTGTTTGATTTAGTAGAAATAGATTTTGGGGTTGAGACAAAGAAGTTTGGACTAGGCAATGTAGTTACCAAAGTAAATGAGTACTTCGAAAATGTTGATTCAGCTCAGTATAATAAGCTAAAGAATACCATAGCAGTAGTTGCCCCAGTAAAAGAATGGATAGAAAAACTATCTGGAGGATTAGATAAAGTTGATAAGGTTTTTGATTTAATCGAAAAAATTGATAATTATGCGGATGTTGATGGAATACAACAATTTAAATTTAGTGATCTTGCTGATATTGCAGGTGATATGCCAATTCCACTGCCACTTAAATTATATATACAAGGAGAGTTTTATGCAGCAGATAAAATATTAGAAGCTGCAAAAGCTATTTTTGGAAGGCATAATGGACAACTTATGGATGTTCTGTGGCAGGTAGAAGATGTAGAATCCTTTACAGATATTTTATGTTCACCAGCAGGGATCAATGTAATTGATTATATAGGCAGTAATATGAGTGCGGCAAGTGAATTTATTGATCCAAAGGAATTAGAAATATTTCAGCCATTGGTATCTATATATAAGGATAAATCTGAATCTTCATTATCAAGTGTTTTAAACAGTATTAAAAATGATGATCTAGGAGATGTCGAAAAAAGGAGATTAGCCACTGTTACTGTAGCATTTTTCTTATACCTTAACAGGAAGACAGGAGATACTGTTTATAAAGAGTACTTTGATAAATATCTTAAAGAATTTTATAAAGATGATGCTTCCATAAGTCAAGATAGCGACTATATTTCTAGAGTTTTTTCAAATTCTTATGATGCAATAGCAGGAGAGAAAAATTCTCCTTTATCAGATAGTGCTTTAGAAGACTTTAGAAAGAAAATAACTGACCAATTAAAAAATGCTTCTGTGGCAAGAAGATATGACCCGGTTGTTTTAGACCTAAATGGAGATGGGATAAGTGTAAGTACAGTTGAAAAAGGAGTTAACTTCAATCTGGATGACACAGGCTTAGCAGAAAAAACTCAATGGATTGGACCTAATGATGGATTTTTAGCAAGAGACCTTAATGGCAACGGTCTTATAGATAGTGGGAGGGAATTATTCGGAGACAGAACCTTATTATCAAGTGGAATCACAGCTAAAGATGGATTAGAAGCCATAAAGGACATAGACGCCAATAAGGATAATAAAATTGATATAAATGATTCAGTTTATAAAGAACTACGAATATGGCAAGATTCAAATTCAGATGGACAAGTTGAACAAGGAGAATTAAAAACTTTAGAGGAAGCAGGTATAACATCAATAAATCTTGCTAGTGGAGTACTAAGTACTCAGAGCGTATCTAATGCTACCAAACAAGTTATTGGTAGTTTTACTAATAGCGAAAATAAAACAATTGAGTTAAGCCAATTGTTATTTAATGCTGATTATATGAATTCAAAAGATAATGAATTAATTGATATAAATGCTGATGTACAACTATTGCCAGAAATAAATGCTACAGGAAACGTATATTCACTTAGAAAGGCGATGACTTTGGATGAAAATCTTAAAGCCTCAGTTATAAAATATATAAATAACATACAGTACACTGAAGATAAAACCTTGATAACTGAAATTCTTTATAGATGGACAGGCTCTTATACTGTTGACCCAAGCAGTAGAGGTTCCAACATAGATGCTAGAAAATTAGTAACCATAGAAATGTTTACAGGACAAAAGTTCCTAGGAGTTGACGGATCCAATCCCAATACAGCATCAGCGCCCATACTAAACAACATATTTGAAGATTTGATTAGTAACTTTACTAAAACCATCCTTTCTCAGACTTATTTAGGTGAATACCTAGATTTAATACAATACAAATATGATGTTGCTAGTGGTACATTTACTTGTGATACTGCTATGCTTGAGAAGATGTTCTCAGATAATATTAATAGTACTAATTATGCAATTATATTTAGAAAGCTTAAGCAATACTACCAGAATGATAGTAAGGCAAGTACTGCATTAAACATCTTTTTAGAAAAAACTAAGGATACATCTGCAGCGTTTTATAATATCGTTAATGCAAGTCAATTTTTGAAAGGTACTGACAATGAAGACTCCATTGGTGGATCAAGTAATAATGATGTATTGGATGGAGGAGCTGGAAATGATAGCCTAAATGGAGGATATGGAGCAGATACCTATATCTTTAAGAAAGGCTATGGAGTTGATACAATAAATAACTCCACAGCCAATGATTATAGTTCAGATATAGACGTACTTATGATGGGAGATATCAACGAAAATGAAGTGGTAGCAAGAAGAATAGGAAATGACCTGGAGTTAAGA
>NZ_JAENHN010000050.1:97352-98413 GCF_016595795.1 Clostridium yunnanense | reverse complement strand
CTATCAAGCAAACTATGGTGTGTTTATAGGAATAGCAGTAGCAATATTTGTTACATGGCTTTTATGGAAGACTACAACAGGATATGAGCTTAGAGCTGTTGGTTTAAACCCACAGGGAGCAGAATACGGTGGAATAAATATATCAAAAAATATAATACTAGCAATGGTTATATCAGGAGCTATAGCAGGTCTTGGTGGAGCAGTTCACTTAGCTGGTGGTAAGTACTATACTGATGACTTTAGTTCACTTCCAGGTTACGGTTTTAGTGGTATGGCAGTAGCTCTTCTTGCGAAAAGCCATCCGGTAGGATGTATATTTGCAGCAGTACTTTTTGGAGCTTTAAACAGTAGTTCAAAGGTATTACAATTAAATGGTATACCTAAGGAAATAGTATATCTTATACAATCAATAATAATAATTTTTGTAGCAACAGACTACATTGTTAAATACTTTGCAGAAAAGAAGAAGAAAAAAGAGGTGTTGATCAATGGCTAGTATAAATATAATCATGGAACTTTTAGCTTCAACTTTAGCTCTTGCAACTCCTTTAATATTTGCAGGTCTTGGCGGAGTATTTTCAGAAAGATCTGGAGTTGTAAACATAGGTCTTGAAGGTATGATGATCATGGGAGCCTTCTTTGGAGTATATGGGTCCTTCCTTACAGGAAGTGCTATGGTAGGAATAATATTTGCTTTAATAGCAGGTGGACTTATAGCATTAATTCATGCTTTTTTAAGTATAAACTTAAAAGCAGACCAAGTAATATCAGGTACAGCGATAAATCTTTTTGCTCAAGCGTTAGCAGCCTTTCTTATCTTTAAGCTTTTCGGAAAAGGCGGACAAACGGATGGTGTTAATGGTTTAGCATATAATATACCAAAAGCTTTAAGAGATATGCCAGTGCTAGGTAAACTTGTAGGAGACTTAAACTGGTTTGTATATGCAGCAATAGTGGCAGTTGTAATAGCACACTTTGTACTATATAAAACTCCGTGGGGACTTAGAATAAGAGCCGTTGGAGAACATCCAAAGGCAGCAGATACTCTAGGAATAAACGTG
>NZ_JAENHN010000050.1:70993-97342 GCF_016595795.1 Clostridium yunnanense | reverse complement strand
TGTATGTGTTGTGATATCAGGGATGCTTGCAGGTATTGGTGGAGCTGCATTATCACTTGGAAGTACACCACTATATAGAGACGGAATGGTATCAGGAAGAGGATTTATAGCTCTAGCAGCTGTTATATTCGGTAACTGGAAACCAAAAGGAACACTACTTGCATGTTTACTATTCAGCTTTGCAGATGCGTTCCAGTTAAAATCACAGTTACTTGGACTTAACCTTCCAACAGAAATATACTCAGTATTCCCTTATGTAATAACAATGATAGCTTTAGCAGGATTTGTAGGTAAGACACAAGCTCCAGCAGCTGATGGTGTGCCATACGAAAAAGGCCAAAGATAATTAAAGTTTAAAATAATTTAAGTAAGTTATAAAAGTAAAGGATGCTTGAACTAATGTCTTAGGCATCCTTTACTGAATTTATAAATATACGTTTTTTTGTAAATTTTGCTTAATAAACTGCATAAATCCATATAAAATGCTGTCGCTTTGTAGTATAATAACCATGCAGTCTTTTCAGTTAAAAGTGAGGGGGATAATATATGGGCACTACAATCAGTGATATTGCAAAAAAATCAGGAGTTTCTCTAGCAACAGTTTCAAGGGTTTTAAATAACTCAGGATACGTTAAGGAAGAAACAAGAATTAAAGTATTAGAAACAATAAAAGAGATGAACTATACTCCTAGTGCAATAGCAAGAAGTTTATCTAAAAATGAAACTAATACTATTGGAGTGATAGTACCGGATATAACAAACTCTTACTTTGGAGAGCTGATAAAAGGAATTAGTGAGGTGGCTGAAGCCTCAGATCTAAATATAGTACTTTTTAATACTGATGATAATCTTGATAAAGAACTTAAGGCATTAACTGTAATAAAAGAGCATAGATTGAAAGGTGTAATCATGTCTCCGATGTTCGGTGAAAATGAATTTAATAGTAACTATGTTAACACCCTAGAAAATTTAAATATACCAATAATATTTGTAGTAGCAGATGTTAAGTATACAAGTTTTAACGGTGTTTTTGTTGATAATATAAAAGGTGGCTTTGATGCCACAAATCTTCTTATAAAAGAAGGGCATAAAAAGGTTGGTATAATAACAGGACTTTTAAGTTCAGAACCTGCAATGGATAGACTTATGGGCTATAAAAAAGCACTGGCCATGAATGATATTCCAATTAGAGAAGATTATATTTTTAAAGGTGATTTTAAGCTTAGTACAGGATACGATATAACAAAGAGTGTATTAAATATGGAAGATGGTCCAACAGCTTTGGTTGTATGCAGTAACATGATGACTATGGGAGCTGTAAAAGCAACCTTTGATGAGAATAAGAAGATTCCAAATGATATAGCTATAGTAGGCTTTGATAAGCTTGAGTTTTTAGATATGGTTGGAATAAATATAACTTACATGGAAGATTGCCCAGAAGAACTTGGAAAGTCAGCTATGTACATGCTTAAAGAAGTAATAGATAATAAAGATATATCGGAAAAGAAGAGATTAACCATATCTCCAACAGTTATAATAAAAGGATCAGAAAAGAAAGTCTAGTTATCAAGTTCTATGCATATAACCTTATGAAGCTTGATAGCTGAAAATAATTACTTAAATAAAAAATAGTGATTTTTTAATAAGGGAGAATTTTTATATGAGAATGTATGATTTGATAATAAAGAAAAGAAATGGTGAAGAACTTTCAACTGAGGAAATAAACTATTTTGTTGACGGATATACAAAAGGAATAATTCCAGACTATCAGGTTTCATCACTTTTGATGGCTATATATTTTCAAAAGATGAATATGAGAGAAACTTCAGACCTTACAATGGCTATGGTGCATTCAGGAGATATTCTTGATTTGTCAAAAGTAGATGGGATAAAAGTAGATAAGCATAGTACTGGTGGTGTAGGTGATACAACTACTTTAGTTCTTACTCCTATGGTTGCAGCTTTAGGTATTCCAGTGGCTAAAATGTCTGGAAGAGGACTTGGACATACTGGAGGGACTATAGATAAATTAGAATCTTTTGATGGATTTTCAGTAGAAATAACAGAAGAACAATTTATAGAAAACGTAAATACTAAGAAGATTGCTATAATGGGACAGACTGCTGATTTAGCTCCAGCAGATAAGAAGCTATATGCCCTTAGAGATGTTACAGGCACTGTTGATAATATTTCATTGATATCTTCTAGTATAATGAGTAAGAAAATTGCAGCAGGTGCAGATGCTATCGTTCTAGATGTAAAGGTTGGAGACGGTGCATTCATGAAATCTTATGAAGATGCTAAAAAGCTTGCAGAAGCAATGGTTAGCATAGGTAAAAATGTTGGAAGAAATACAGTAGCTGTCATTTCAGACATGGATCAGCCTTTAGGGCTTGCTGTAGGAAATGCTCTTGAAGTAAGAGAAGCCTTAGATACTTTAAGTGGTAAAGGACCTAAGGATTTATTAGAATTATGTTTAGCTTTAGGAAGTAATATGGTTGTATTAGCGGGTAAAGCTCAGAATGTTGAAGAAGCTAAAGCTATGCTTTTAAAGACTATAGAAGATGGATCAGCTATTGAGAAGTTTAAAGAATTTGTTGCTGCACAAGGTGGAAATGCAGAGCAAGTTACAAATCCAGAATTGCTTGCAAAAGCCAAGTTTGTTTATGAAGTAAAGAGCGACATAGAAGGTTATGTGTCAAAAATAAATTCAGAAAACATAGGTCTTGTGGCTATGGAGTTAGGGGCTGGAAGAGCTACTAAAGAAGATAACATAGACTTAGCTGTAGGGATAGTTTTAAATAAAAAAAGAGGCGATAAAGTAGCTAAAGGAGATGTTTTAGCTTATATACATGCAGATGATGAAGCTAAAATGGAAAATGCTGCTGCTGGAATAATAGCTAATTACAAGATTGCTGAAACTTATGAAGACAATATTCCTCTTATATATGATATAATAAGATAGATAATGGTTAAATTAGCAGGTAGTTGAATAACTATAGTTTTCTATAATTTTAATTATTATATTGTAATGAATGAAAAAGTTCTAAAAAGAAGAACATTTTAAGTTCGTATTATATAAGATAAAAGCGTGGATAAAAGATTATAAACTCAAAATCTTAAATTCACGTTTTTTATGAAGGTATGTGTAAGCGCTTCCTTATGCAAAAGAATTGATTCCCATACTAGATTATTTTAATGAAAGATGCACTGCACTTATGGAAAAGCTATTTATAATGAGTTTACTGTTATAAATAGAAAAAGATGAGTTTATAATATAAGTTTTCTAAGTAGTGTATCTATAAATAAGGAGAAAATGATGGTTTTAAATAATAAAAGGAACTTTTTTATAATAGATTTTTTTGTAGCATTTTTAGTTGTTTTTGGAGTGGTTATGTTTCTTCCTATGTTTCAAAGTCTTCAAAATATATTTGGTGTAAGTGTATCGGATATTGCTTGGCTGCCGAATATAGGATATCTTAGTATGATACTATTTCCTGCTGTGTCAGGAAGGATAATGACTAAGATAGGGGCAAAAAAGTCACTGCTATTATTTATAGCTGTTTGGATGATAGGTATTGCAGTAGAAATAATAGCACTGAATACTGTAAGTTTCTTCGTATTTTGTATCGGAAGGTTAATAGAAGCTTTGGCGGAAGCTGCCTTTTTTCCTATATTACTTTCTATGAATAAAATAGTTATGAAGGAAGAAAGAGATGGGAAGTTAGGTTCGAGTTTAGTAGAGATAGGATCAGCTATTGGAGGACTAGTTGCTGCAGTTGTAGCTGGACATTTCCTTGATACACCTAAAACTTTCTTACTTATTCCTATAGTAATTGGTGCTTTAACTTGGATATTTGTATTTTCTTCGATAAATGAAATAAAAATTGAAGAAGCTCATGAATCAAATAATGAACTTCTGAAGGTGAAAGAAAATAAGTTTGATTATATAAGCTTGCTTTTCATGATATTTATGACACAAATAACTTTTGCAGCTTCTCAGGTTTATTTATCCTATTATATGGAATCTTTTAATGCTTCTAATTCTACTGGATTAGTTATATCAATTGAGCAAATACTAATAGCTACAGGGGCAATGTCTCCAATGTTTTTACTTAAACATTTTTCGTTTAGGTCTATAAGAAACACTTTAATTGGAATTTTTGTAGTTTGTTCAATTTTATTATCACAGCATATTTCATTACCGTTATCGATCTTAGCGCTATCAGCAATATGCTTGATTGTTGGAATAGGTTTCTCAACTTTAAATATATATCTGTCAAAGACTATAGTTACTAATGCTTCACAAAAGATATCTTTCTACACTGCAGTAAGATTTGCAGGTGGGTTTGTATTATCCTTCTTCTGGGGAAACTATATAGATAAATATAAAGCTTTAGGATATAACTATATAAAGATATTTAATAATCTTTATATGATGATGGCTGTTTTGGTAGTGATAATATCAATAATAGTAATAGTGATGCAGAATAAAAATAAAAAGCTTTGGAGTGAAAAGAACTAAATAGTATATACCGTAGTTGTAGTGTATAGAATATTATTCCAATTTAAGCTATAATTTTTGTTGTAAGATAATTTTATAGAGTTATTAACTCAACTATTGATTTAAAGCTTTATAAATTTATGATGAAAGTTATTTAAAACCTAAATGTATTATTGATAAAAATAAAATTAAAATATATAGAAGTACCTAAGAAGTACTTCAATGGAGGTATGTAGATGAGCATTCATATAAATGCGAAAGAAGGACAAATAGCTGAAAGTATATTGTTACCAGGAGATCCACTAAGAGCAAAGTTTATTGCTGAAAACTTTCTTGAAGATGTTATATGTTATAACGAAGTAAGAGGAATGTATGGATTCACAGGAACTTATAAAGGAAAGAGAGTTTCAGTTCAAGGTACAGGAATGGGTATACCATCCATATCAATTTATGTAAGTGAACTTATACAAAGTTATGGAGTTAAAAATCTTATAAGAGTAGGTACTTGTGGTGGATATCAAGAATCTGTAAAAGTAAGAGATCTTATAATAGCTATGGCTGCATCAACAGATTCAAACATAAACAAAATTAGATTTAATGGAAGAGATTTTGCTCCAACAGCTAGCTTTAAGCTATTAAGAAAGGCTTATGATTTTGCTGTAGAAAAAGGCTTTGATCCTAAGGTTGGTAATGTATTTAGTTCTGATACCTTCTATGGAGATACAACAGAAGAGTGGAAGATATGGGCTAAGTTCGGCTGCTTAGGAGTAGAAATGGAAGCTGCTGCACTTTATACTTTAGCAGCAAAACATGGCGTTGATGCATTAGCATTACTAACAGTAAGCGATCATTTTATATATGATGAAATAACTTCAGCAGAAGAAAGACAAACAACTTTCACAAACATGATTGAAGTAGCACTTGATACAGTACACTCACTATAATATAAAGCAAGCTTCTTAGCTACTTTGGTAAAATTAAGACGTCACTACTGCGATACTTTTCTGTAGTGACGTCTTAATTTAATATCAATAAATATATAATATATTAAATGTTGAATATCTGTAAAAAATGTTTTGCAGGAGCAGATAAGTACTTATCTTTCATCCATATGATGCCTGTCTTTGTAATAAGTGAGGGTTCATTTATATCTTTATACACCAAGTTGGAGTTTTTAAGTAAGCCTACCCAGTCCTTTGGTACGATAGCTACCCCCATGCCTTTATTTGCCCAAGTTAAGAGGGATCTAGTATCTTCTATCTTACAGAAGATATTAGGTTCAAAACCGGAATTTTCACAAGCTTCTATTATATTTTTTTCAAATCTCCTATTTACAAGCAGTGGCTTATTAGCAAGTTCTGTTATTGGGATTTCTTTTATTTCTTCATCCCAATATATATTCCCTTTGGTCGCAGCAACCATTGGAGCACTTTCTAAATAGATGGATTCAAAGCCTTCTGAATTTACCGGAGTACGTATTATTCCTATCTCCACAAAACCATCAGTAAGAAGTTTTAATATTTCTTTTGTATTTCCTTCTCTTATATCAAAGGTTATACCTGGATATTTGTCGTAAAAACCCATTATTTTATTAAGCAGCAGAGTATCTCCTTCAGAGGAAATTGTTCCGATAGATAAAGTTCCGTTAAGGCCATCCTTTATATCCTTTATTTCTTTAAGGGTAGTATCCATTAGTTCTATCATCTGCTCGCAGCGGTTTTGAAGTATTTGTCCAGCACTAGTTATTTGAAACTTTCTAGTACTTCTCTCTATTAATTTAACCCCAAGCTCATCTTCAAGCATTTTTAGCTGCTGACTTAGATGAGGCTGAGCGATATGAAGCTTTTTTGAGGCTTTAGTTATATTACCTTGCTTAACTATTTCCAGGAAATAAGTGAGTTGCTTAAAGTCCATTTATATGTAGTCCTTTCTAATTTAAGTTAACGTTTATTTTAATTTTATCAATAAGTAAATGAATATAAGTTGTTACAGTTTATAGGTAGAAGTTGTTATAAGTTGTCTACCATATATACTTTAAAGCTATTGATATAAGTCGCCAGCTAAACTTTCTAATCTTTCATAATCTAATATAATTAGAGAATTTCCTTCCCTAGCTATAATTTTCTGATCGCATAATTTATTTATTATTCTAAGTAAATGTCTATAACTTGTGCCTAAGAGTTCAGCAATTTCAGTAAAACGCTCAGCTACGATCCCTTTTAGACTAGTTGAAAGATCTTCTTCACTAGATATTGCAAGCATATAACTCGCAAGCCTGTTCTCTAAAGGATAAAGAAGATTTATGGAATTAGATACTGCAGAAGTAGCAAGTTTTTCAGCAAGACTTTTGCATATATGTCTTAAAAATGTGGCATCTTCTCTGGCATGTTGCCTTATCACATCCAGTGGAATACCTATAAAGGTACAACTGTGTACCGCTTCCACATTGCAATTAGCAGTTCCTTCACTTATAAATTCTAAGTCTCCCATGACCATTAGAGGATTATAAAATCTCAGAAGAAGAGACTTCCCATTTTGAAGTAAAGTATACACCTTACATTTACCCTTAACTAGGAAATAGAAATATTCAATTTCCTCATTGGATCTATATACAAGTTCACCTTTTTCATATATGTGTATCTCCATATGTGAGGTCATGTCACTGCTAAAATAAGAATCTATATTGTGAAGCTCTTTAAAAGCTTCAATAGTTGACCTGTTATTAATTTTAATTATATGTAACACCCCCGTGGTGTGTAAATAAAATTATCTATTCCTCTGAACAGATATATTACTTCAATCCCTATACTCAAAATAATGCTTTCGATGATTTTACGAAGTATTATTTTGATAGATTCAATATGAAGTAGTATATCTAAATAGGAATCGCTTCATATTTATAACTATATTATAGACAATAACTACAAATAAAAAAATAGAAAAGTGACATATGTCATATGATAAATTCTTTTATTTTGATATCTTAAGTTATGGATAACCGATAAAATTAGATTACATGTAAACTATGTTTAAATTAAGTGGTTATTCATCCAATGCTTTAATGAGCTTACGTAAAGAATTAATATGATTTTGTCATATTCCATGGCTAAAACTGTAAACTCACTTCGTTCGGACAGTACAGTTTTACTCTTTACAAATCCATACTTTTTATAAGTCTTTCATATTTCAGATATTATGAAACTAAAAAGGTTGTTTATCTAAAGAGTAAAAAGTGAGAATATATCGCCTGCCAGAATTTCCTCACATGCGTTCAGAAAAGGCAGATGCGTAAAAAAATCACTAATAAAGAGCAATTAGCGATTTTTTAGAGCCATTCCATCTGAAAAAATCATTTAATTCTAATAGCTTGCTCATAGAGCATCTCCTGTATAACCACTTAATTTCTATACAATGTTAAATATAAGTAAAATATCGAATATCAGAAAAATAATTCTAGGGGGATAAATAAAATATGTATAAGTTATTTACCGTCATTATAGGTTTTGTAATAACTATAATGATTAGTTTTAATAGTGAGCTTCAAGGTAAGGTTGGTAACAATCTTTCGTTAGTAATAATTCATTTAGTAGGACTTATAAGTGTAATAATTGTGATGGTAGTTAAGAAAGAAAAATTTTCTATGGAGCTTCATAAGGTTCCTTTATATCTGTTAAGTGCAGGATTAATCGGAGTTATGGTGGTTCTTATAAACAATCTAACTTTTTCTAAAGTTGGAGCATCACTTTCGATATCTTTAGGAATGGTTGGTCAGCTTGCTGCTGCTACTGTTATAGATCATTTTGGTCTTCTTGGAATGAAAAAGTATAGCTTTGAAAAAAAGAAGCTTATAGGTTTTGCTTTTATAATTCTTGGAATAGTAGTTATGGCATTATATTAGAGGGGGATTTTAGATGTTAAATATTTTATTGACAGTTTTAGGGGGAGCCTTTGTTACTCTCTCGATGATAATAAATGGAAAGCTAGCTGAAAAGATAGGAGGGCTTAAGGGAACTCTTATAAACTATATAACAGGACTTTCTTTTTCCTTACTGTTATATATAATAGTAAGATCTACTGGAACAGCGGATCCTATTACAGAAATTAATATGAGTAATATACCTATATATGCTTTCCTTGGGGGACTTTTAGGAGTTGTAGTAATAGTTTTATCTAATAAGGTTATTCCTAAGATTCCAGCGATATATTCTATGGTGCTTATTTTTGTTGGGCAAATCGTAATGGGAATGGTAATAGATTATTTTAGTTTTCACAAGTTTTCTATGGGCAAGTTTATCGGAGCTTTATTTATAATTTTAGGAGTAATATATAACTTTAGTGTGGATAAGAATGTAGATAGCAGTAAAGAGGCAGAAGTTTAGATATCTAATTATATTTATTATAATTGAAGTAAGTATTTATAATACGAAGTTTAACATAGGCGGACCTTAACCGGTACGCTTTTTATTTTTGTTTAATCTAAGCAGTACAGAGGATAGTGTACGAGTGAACACCAGTTACTTTCTTATAGGTTGCAATATAATTATGTAAATAGATAACTATATAAATATTTAACTATGCAACTATTTATATAGTTAAATATTTATATATATAGGATTTATACGCCTTTCAAGGTAATCCCATTTGAAAAGCACATATACATAGGATATAATCAGAGATAGTGTGAAGTGCTTGACGTATTATAGATAAACAGATAGTGTCTCTTAATGCTTTTATATAATAAGATCATTCACAAAGAAAGGAATTAATAGATGAATCTTTTAACCATAGAGAACGTATCAAAAAGTTATAGTGAAAAGAAACTATTTAATAATATAAGCTTTGGAATCAATGAAGGAGATAAGATTGGTATCATTGGTGTAAATGGTACTGGTAAAACTACTTTTCTAAAGGTAGTATCAGGAGTAGAAGTTCCTGATGAAGGAAAGGTAGTTAAGGGCAACTCAGTAAGAATAGAATACCTTTCTCAAAGTCCTGATTTTAATCCAGAGTCAACAGTACTAGAGCAAGTATTTAGAGGAGATACTCCTTTAATGAGGCTTATAAGACAATACGAAAAAGCAATGGAAAGTCATACTGCCACTGGCGAAGAGATAATGAAGCTTACAAGTCAGATGGATAGTATGAATGCTTGGAATATAGAGAGTGATGCAAAGGCTATACTTAATAAACTTGGAGTTTTAGACTTTAATGCAAAGGTAGGTAATCTTTCAGGAGGACAAAGAAAGAGAATTGCTCTAGCTGCTGTTCTTATAAGTCCTTGTGATCTATTGATATTAGATGAGCCTACAAATCACTTAGACAACGATACTATAGACTGGCTTGAACAGTACCTTAATAAAAGAAAAGGTGCACTACTTATGATAACTCATGATAGATATTTCTTAGATAGAGTTGTCAACGAGATAATAGAACTTGATAAGGGTAATCTTTATACTTATAAGGGAAACTATAGTGATTTTTTAGAGAAAAAAGTAGAACGTGAAGAGATGGAATTTGCTAGCGAAAAGAAGAGACAAAATCTTTTGAGAAAAGAACTGGCTTGGATAAGAAGAGGGGCTAAGGCTAGAAGTACAAAGCAGAAGGCGAGAATAGATAGATTCGAAGAACTAAGCGAGCAGAAATTAGATATAGATAACTCTAAGGTTGAAATATCCGTTGCTAGTACTCGTCTTGGTAAGAAAGTAATAGAAGTAAATAGCATAAGTAAGTCTTTTGGAGATAGAAAGCTTATTGATGATTTTAGCTATATATTGCTTAGAGATGATAGAGTAGGAATAATAGGCCCTAATGGAATGGGAAAATCCACTTTGATAAATATAATAAGTGGAAAACTTAAGCCAGATAGTGGAGATGTTGAAGTTGGTGAAACAGTTAAGATAGGTGCATTTTCTCAAGAAACTTATCATATGGATGATTCCTTAAGAGTTATTGATTATATAAGAGAAGGTGCAGAATTTATATCTAATGAAGAGGGATATAAATTAAGTGCATCACAAATGCTTGAAAGATTTAAATTCCCACCAGCAGATCAGTGGACTCCAATAGCAAAACTTTCAGGTGGAGAAAAGAGAAGACTATATCTACTTAGAGTTTTGATGGAAGCTCCGAATGTTCTTATATTAGATGAGCCTACCAATGATTTAGATATAGAAACTCTTACAATACTAGAAGATTACTTAGATGAATTTCCTGGGGCGGTTATATCAGTATCCCATGATAGATACTTCCTAGACAGAATGGCAACTAAGATATTCTCCTTTGAAGGTGATGGTAAGGTAGTTCAATACACAGGTAACTATACTGACTACAAAGAAGATAATAGACAAAAAGATATCAACAACTCAGAAGAAAAGAATAAGAAAACTGTTGATAAAAAATCAGAAACTGTGGATAGTAATCAAGGTAAGAAAAAAGAAAGAGCATTAAAATTCTCCTTTAAAGAACAAAGAGAGTATGACGAAATAGATGAAGTTATAGCAGGCATAGAAGAAAAGATAAGTGAATTAGAAGCTAAGATAAACGCAGCCAGCACAAACTATTCTCTTCTTCAAGAACTTATAGCAGAAAAGGAAGAAACAGAAAAGCTTCTAGAAGAGAAAATGGATAGATGGGTTTATCTAAATGATCTTGCTGAGAAGATAAATGAAGGGAAATAATTAGGCACAAAAAGTATCAGTTATTATTTATATTGCTAGTACTTTTTGAGTGTAGTATAAATAGCTTGGTTAGTATAAGGGAGCATACATAGTTTTGATTTACACAAAATCTATGTATGCTCCTGTATTTTTTCAATCAAAGCTATTCATACTTTATCTTTTATTAAAAGTATGACGAAGCAATGTTTGAAAGATTTATATTAATAGTCCATCTTCAATTCTAATAATTCGGTCACATTCTTTAGCTACATTTTCATCATGAGTTACTATGATTATTGTTTTACCTTCTAAATTAAGATTTTTAAATATTTCAAGTATCTCTTTAGTGGTATTTTTATCTAAAGCCCCTGTAGGTTCATCAGCTAATATTATATCTGGATTATTTACTAGAGCTCTTGCTATAGCTACTCTTTGACACTGTCCGCCAGAAAGATTTTTAGGTTTATCATATATTTTATCTTCTATGCCTAGTTTTTTTAGCATAGAGGTTATTAATATCCTTCTTTGCTTTTTATCTACCTTAGCATATTCTAGAGGAATGGCTATATTGTCGTAGACTGAAGTATTATCTAAAAGTGCAAAGTTTTGTACTACAAATCCTAATTTCTTATTTCGTAGCTTGCATATATCTTTGCCTTTTAGATTTTTTATTGTTTGTCCGTCTAATACATACTCGCCATCACATGGATTGTCCAACATACCTAAAATGTTTAAAAGCGTAGTTTTTCCTGAACCTGAGGTTCCCATTATTGCTACCATTTCACCTTTATCTATGGTTAAATCTATACCACGTAATGCGTAAAATATATTTGTTTTACTTCCTTTTTCATAATATTTCACTATATCATTAAGAACTATTATTGACATGTTAATCCTCCTTCATAAGCAAGCTTAATTCTAGTTTTCTGACTTTGTTCATAGGAATTATTGAGATAATTATTATTAATAAGGAGTTTAGTATGATAAGCTTTATTGCAGAAGAATTATTAAAATTAATATTCAATAGTTTGCCGAAAATACTTATTAAATCGATGCTTAAAATTGTAGACAAAGTGATAAGCATACTTACTTCCAATAAAATTCTTATTGCTATGTCTTTATTAGATGCTCCACTAAGTAGATGTACTGCAAATTCCTTGTTTTTTCTTGATATTGTATATAAAAAGTTAGATACTATACCAATTGTGCAAAAAACAAAGATTATAACAAATAAGCCTGTAAATATATTTCTTATATTTTTATATAAGGAAACTGAGTTCTTAAATTCTTCTGATAAAGGAGCACATTTTACTGATAAACCTATTTCTTGCAGCCTTTTATTTAAGTCATTCAGGATATTTTGCTTGTTAGTTGAGTTTTGATTGTTTATTACTAAAGTTGATCCATATAAATTGGAACTTAAGTAGAATCTATAGTCAGCATATAAATTATCATCATTAGCTGATAGCTCTTTGGCCATTTTAAACTTAGGTATAATTATGTAGTTTGATAGATACTTAATTCCTTCCATGCTGGAGTCATTACCTATGTAATACTGATCATCTTTTAAGAAACCTATAACTTTTATAGTTGTTATGATTTTTGAACCATACATTATTTGAGTTTCATCACCTAAGGAAAAATATTTCTTAAACTTGCTTCCAAGTAATACGGGAAGTGTATCTTTTGAATAATCTAAGTTAAAGTCTTTAGCTTCAAAATATCTCCCGCTATCTACGAGTAATGGAAAGAGTTTATTATAATTGTAATTTAATATCAAAGAATTAACATCTATAAAATTTGTATTATTTTCAACTTTACTGAAATCGCTACGTATAATATTATTACTACCTGGGAAAGTCTTCAGAGATACATTATAATCATTATTATAAATAAAGTTAAAATCCTTGGAATTTTCCATGTAACCCACGAAGTCTTCAAGTTTTACTCTATCTTTATTCTTATTGGAAGAATAATTCCAAAGAGATTCATTCATGTCCTTAAAATAGTAAATATCTTTGTTTCCTATTAAAGATAATATTTTATCGCTTTTAGTTTTTTCCTCATTATAATAATATAAGGAGCCATATAGACACATAAAGGATACGATTAATTGTATTATTGTAAGAATGGTGAATAGCTTTTTTTCTTTTAAACTGTTAAATGCATATTTTATATTTAGCATATAATTAACCTCTCAATATTTCAGCTGGTTGAAGTTTTAGGCTTTTTCTTATAGATATCAAAGACAGAAGTGCTGAAATTAGCACTATAACTAAAAATGATAGTATTGATACTTTTAAAAACAATCTATCTCCGATAAAACTATGAAATTTTTCTGATTTGACTATCGCAATATAAATTATCTGAGCAACAATAAATGATAAAGTTGCAATTATCTCGTATTCAAATAAAATCTTAATTGCTATCTGTTTGTTGGTACCACCTAAAAGCTTTCTTATGGCAAATTCTTTTTTCTTATTTTCAACATAATAAAGTGAGGAATTTATTACATTAATCAGCATGCATATTATTACTAAAGTTACCATAGCTGCTGAAGTTATTCGTGATGAAGAATCTTGAGTATTTTCAGTTAAGGTTTGGTGTACCAATTCTGTCTTGGAAAATAGATTTGCAGTAGAAGATTTTAAATTATCAATAGTTGATTTGTTAGAATCAACTATAAAACTATTGCCTAAATTACGCAACTTGAGGTTTTTATCATATAATCCTGTAAAGCAAATATAGAATTGATCATCTAAATAACTTGAACGATTGTTATATCCTAAAATTCCTATAATTTCAAAGTTACTCCCGTTTATATTTATATAATTAGTATCAATAGCTAAGGCTTTCTTTATATTTTTTCCGATAACTATGTATCTTTTATTCTGTTTCACATCATCAGAAGTTAAGAAACGTCCTTTTATCACAGGAATATCTATAGATTTATTATTAATATATAATGCATTTCCATTATATATATCATACATGTAATTAGTCATAATTAATGAATCATTACTTAACTTACCAATTAAGTCATCTACTTTTATATCATTAACAGCTACATTAGCACTTTTATTATTAAGGTAAAATTTAGTGCTGTTAGAAGATAGAAAATTATTTGACTCAGCTATATTTTGTTCTAAATTATGGGTTAAACCTAAATACATACATATAAATAGTGACACTATAAAAAACATTAATGCTGTAAAAATATTATTTTTCATTGTTTCTCCTATGTTTACAAACTTTGAGGTAATCATAAATATTTATGATTACCTCAAATTATTGGTTATTCTTGTTTTTAGGATTACTCTACGTACCATCCTGCATCAGAACTGAATGAAGCATAGATAGTTCTATAGCCTGCATAAGAAGCTGTAGCAGTTACAGCTCTATTACGCCCCCAAGCTTCTTTTTGAGATCCGCCTACAGTAATTTTGGCATGGCATATATAGTCAGGATCTTCAGTAGTAGCGCTTGCAGATGTAAGTACTACATTATGTGCATATACATCTGTCCAAAAATAAGCGTCATCAATGTGAGCCTGAGCTATTACAGGAGTTGCGATAGCAGCACTTAGTAGTGCACCTAATATGAATTTTTTAAAATTTTTCATGAATGTTCCCCCTTTTTGATTTTTGTATGTATACTTTATTAAAAAAATTATAAAGCAACAAACTTAACGTCTAAAATTATAACAGTTATTAAATAAAAAAAAATGTTGAAATATATCAAAGAAATAAGAAATATTTCGACAATATATTACATAATAGTAAAAATATATAGTAATATTCATAATTTAGATAAGGTTAATTAAGTTAATATTGAAGAAAATGTAAAATGGTAGTATTATGAAATTGTTCACTAAAAACTTTAAAGAAAGTGGAATAATAGGCCAATAAATAAAAAGAATATACTTAATTTAATTTAGTGTGTCTAGAAAATTACTTGGTCTTAAAAAAAGGGGTGTTATTTTGCAAAAGAGAGTTAAAATGCTGGCTATTTCAGCTATTGTAATATGCTCTGTAGGGGGAGCAATGTTATATAATAGCAAAAAGTCAGAAGTAAAGATGCCTAGTATTACTAGTGTTGAGTTACAAGAGAGAAAGACAGAAAATAAGAATGTATATCTGAACTCAGATGGTACAATTACTGAAAGGATATACCAAAACTCTATCAATTATAAGGATGGAGATGGCTATAAAGAGATTGACAATAGATTAGAGTCTC
Organism: Clostridium yunnanense; assembly: GCF_016595795.1. GTDB lineage: Bacteria > Bacillota > Clostridia > Clostridiales > Clostridiaceae > Clostridium_AR > Clostridium_AR yunnanense. The sequence continues at coordinate 81,946 of NZ_JAENHN010000050.1, read as the reverse complement.
AAGAGATAAATGGTGAGAAGAAACTTGTCAATAAAGCTAACAGTGTGAAAGTTATACTAGACCTTCAGAGAAAATCAGATAATCTAGTGAATATGAAATTTGATAAATACTCTGTAGCTTTTTCTCCTAAGGTTGACGAACAATATAAAAATAATAAATTTACTTTATTAGCTTTAACAAAATCAGATGTAGACAATGGCATTGTGCTAAAGGATGACAAACAAAAATATGGTTCTGATGCTAACAAGGATGATACATATGGAGTACAATATGAAGATTTGTATAATGATGGACAAGATATCTCCTTTCAATACATACCGATGTCAGACGGAGTGAAAGAAAATATTGTTTTAAAAAAATATAATAACAAAAATAGTTTTGACTTTGTTGTGGACCTAACTGGATTAAATCCCGAGAAGGTTGAACATGGAGGAATCATATTAAGAGATAAAGAAACAAAGGAAGAAAAAGCTTTTATAGCACCTCCTTTTGTTCATGATTCTTCAAAGGAGCAAAGAGAAACTGACAATAATTCGGTTAATATAGAAAACATAAAAGGCGACCAATACAAAATTTCAATAGTTGTAGATAAAGACTATTTAGAAAATAAGGATACAGTTTATCCAGTAGTGATAGATCCTTACGTTACCTCCTTAGTAACTAATCACTATACCTTAGGTTCTTGTATAAAAAGTCAGTATCCTGACTATAATTTTGCCTCAGATCCATACCTACGAGCGGGTAACTGGACAGGCTCTGATCCGTCAGGAATAATGTATTCTTACCTTAAGTTCACAAGCTTACCAGCTGTGCCAGGAAGTAAAATAATCTCAGCAAAGATGAGACTATATTCTGATAACACTGGAACTGGTGCAATGAATGTTGAGATGCATAGGATAACTACAGACTGGGATTATACTACAGTAAAGTGGAACAAGAGACCGATTTGGGATGATGCGGTAGAAAGTAAAATAACTGTAACTAATGCTACAGGGTGGTTTGTATGGGACTTAACTTCCTTAATTAAAAGGATGGCAGATAAGACAGTACCTAATTACGGAATATTCATGAAGAAAGATGATAGTGCATCTCCTACTATAAGGAAATTTAATTCACCTAATAATTCTAATCCTCCATTTTTAGAAGTTACATATAAAGTGCCAGACAGTCCAACCATGACATCTGCAACAGCAAATAGTGCAAGTGAATTTATAAACCAAAGTAAGGGATATATAAACTTAGCTTGGAGCCCTATAAGCGATGCTGATGGATATGTGATTCAAGTGTGGAATGGAAGCAGCTATGTAATGGTGCAGGATGTAGGGAATAGAACAAGCTGGTCAACAAAGGAAAGAAAGTTCTGGCCTACAGCAACGGAGATTGCAGCAGGAAATGGTGCAATCCATGGAAGTGACAACAATGGATCAGAGTATCTACCAGATAATCCTCATCCAGTGTATGTAATAAATAAGCAAACTAACCCAGCAGATGCTTATATATACGCCTTTAGAGTGCAGGCATATTATAATGCTGGAGATAATAAGATACTGAGCCCTCTAATTGCAACAAACAACATAAATGCAAAAATATTATCAATTCCAGACACAACTGCTCCTAAGGCTGTTACAAACATAAAGCTTAGTTCAAAGCTTACAAGTGATTTGGCTAAATGGCAGATAGATTGTAGTTTTGATCCATCAACAGATGATCCTGAAACTATGGCTACTGGAATAAGCAAGTATGTAGTTGAACTATATAATAATAGCAACAATGTTAAAGTTGATTCAAAAGAAGTAACTACAACAAGTACTAGCTTCATTTTAGATGTGGACAATACTATGTATTATGCAAAGGTATATGCTTATGATAAGAATGGTAACTATGTTGTAGCGCCTAATAGTAATAAGGTAATGACAGCAACAAGAGTTACAAGTAAAGAAGTTGTATACTTTAAATCAAATAAAGACACTATCAATGTAGGGGACCAATTTGAGATATATGTTAATGCTAAAGGCTTAGATAAAGTATTAGCAGGCTCTCTAGATTTTAAGTATGACAATACCTTAATAAGTGTTTCTGATATAGTACCAAGCACGGTTTGGGACTTACCTAATGCATATACCTATAAGACAACAGATACTAGTAATCAAGGTTTATTAAGTTCTTATTCTGTTAAGTTAAATAGTAGTATAAGTCTTACTGACAGTACTATATTTACGATTAAGGCTAAGGCGTTAAAGGCAGGAACCTTGTCTTTAAAAGCAGATTATAAAAATACTGCTTTAGATAATTCAAATTATAATGTTAGAGTTAAGTTTTCAGATGATAGTGCCAAACTGCTTCAATATCAATCTATTAGCAGTAGCTTAACTATAAAATAATTTATTATAAATGGAGGAAACATAATGAGGGGGAAAAGTAGAAAGTTATTAGCTACGTTATTAACTATATTTATGTTAATAACTAATAGCTCTGAAGTTCTAGCGGCTACCAATATATCTGGCAATATAGATAAAGCTGCTTCACAGATGAGCAGTTTGGCTTCTTTGATAGATTCGAAGTTGAGTAAAATAGAAAGTCCACAGCAAAAGAAAGCAAGAGAATTAGAGGATGCTATTGATAAGAAAAAACAAGAGCTTTCTAAAATTACACAAGTAATAACAGCTCCAGAAATACAGACTTTTAAAACAGTTACAAAAAGTATGGTTCAGATAGGTTGGACTAGCGTTGGACAAGATGCTGAATATGAATTAGACATAAATGGTACTACTATAAAACTTGGAAAAGCAACTAGCTACTTGGATACAAAGGCCAAGGAAAACAAGAAGTATGATTATAAAGTCAGATCAGTAGTAAATGGGAAAACTGGCGAATGGAGTGAAGTCAAAGAATATAATAAGGAAACTTCAAAAGAAGACTCTAAAAGTACTACATCAATTAATGATGCAAGTAAAGCACTTTCAATTGCCCCAAAAATGCTTTATGCTACTTCAGCTGTGACAGCTACTGCTACGGATACACCAATTACTTTAAACATGTTAACACATGGCAGTACTACAGGTGATAGGTGGCTAGAAGGATGTACAGATGGCATGTATGGTCCATTAGAAGGGAAGATAGATGCAATAAAGCTTTCTCTTAATAATGCTCCAACAGATATGAAGATAAAATACCAGGTTTATATAAAGGAAAATAGAGCTTGGCAAGATTGGAAGTACAATGGAGATCAAGCGGGTGAACTAGGAAAAACTATAACAGCAGTAAAGTTTAAAATAGATGGAAGTACTTATGGATATTCAATAAAGTATTTTGGGTTGAGTGCAGGTAGTAACCCTATAGTATATCCGGATACTTATAATGGTGATACCTCTGGAAGCGAAGCTATTGATGCTGTGGGTCTAAGTGGTATTTATATGGAATTATATAAGAGCACTGTTGTAATAGATAAAGATACTACCTGGTCTCCTAGTGATGGAGTAAGAACAATAGATGGATTTGTAGAGATAAATGAGAACGTAACTTTGAATATTGCTCCAGGAACAGATATAAGATTTCTCAATAAAACTAACCTACAATCAGGATTTATTGTAAGAGGTAAAATCAATGCAATAGGAACAGATACAAGTAGAATAAAAATATCTGCCATAGATGATAATACTGATTTAACTATAAAATTAACCAGTAAAGGTGTGTTCCAAGGAAGCAATCTAGATATTGCTGCTAGAGTTACAGGATATTATGGACTTTTTGACAGTAGCGGTACCATATCTATTTCATCAAGCAAGCTTACAAATAAGATTAATCAAGCTACTGGAATACTTCAGGTTAACAATTCTAGTAACCTTACTGTAGATAAGTGTGATATAAGCGGATTTGCTGAAGGTATAATCTATAGTGGAATTGGCACTTGCAAGATTACAAACAACAATATAAACGGCAATGGTAATGGAGTAAGAGCTACTACTGCAACAAGCATAAGCTCTACTAATTTAACTGATATATCGAATAATACTTTTACTGGCAATAATGTTGGTGTCTATATAAGTGGAGTAAATAATTTGATATCCAGAAAAGTTTCTGTTTATAACAATATAATAAAATCAAGCAAGGCAGTTGGTATTTTAATAGAGCCAGGAGCTTTATCTAATATAGATATACAAAAAAATCAGATAAGTGCAACAAATATAAGTAAGACAGCTGGATTGGTAACAGGACCAATAGTTCTTCACGGGACAATTAGTGAAAGCAAAGAAGATATATTAGCAACTATAAATTCTTCAGATCCAGCGAAAGCTAACACGCTATCAGGAAATAACTATGATGGAATAGTATTAGCTGGAGTGATTATAGATTCAGATTGTACCATACAAAAAGGTAAGAACAATATAATAATAAATAGCGAGTTGATAATAAATGCTAACAGAACTTTGAGGATAAAACAGGGGGTAGTTATAAATGCTATAGGGACCAAACAATCTAGTGATAGTGGGCTAACACAATGGGTGGTTATCAACGGATACTACCCAACAATATTAGTTAATGGACAATTATTTTGTAGTGGAACTAGTACGGAACCTGTTGTTATAACAAGTGTTAATGATAAAGGATATGGATTAACCTATATAGATAATGGAGATGTAAAAGATACAGCAGCGTCTGCTATATATGTAGCTGCTCAAGGAAGTTTTACAAGTGATAATTCCATATATAAAAATAGTGTAATTGATGGTTTATATAATAACGGACAAGTAGTATTGAATAACAGTACATTCAATAACTCAAGGTATACAGGTATAATATCTTATGGTAAGTTGAATTTAAATAAATCAACAATTAGTAATGTGACTAATCCTAGCAGTACTGATTCTTTTGCTGGTATAGGTGTGCTTGACTTCGGAGAAGCAAACTTAGTTAACTGTAATATAAGTAATATTACCCATGGTTCAAAAACTGCAGTCGGAGCGCTTGTAGGGGGCGATGTTGGTAATCTTTACATCAATGGTGGAAAAATAAGTAATTGTGATAATGCAGTATACGTTCAAAATGGGTCAGCTACGCTAACTAATACACAGATAAGTGGTGGAAAAACAGGATTAACAGTTAGCGGTGGAAAAGCAAATATAGTAAAGAATTTATTTGAAAATTGTTCTTTAAATGCAATAGATTATATTAATGGCACTGATTATACTATAAGGTATAATTCTTTCACAAACAGTTCAACTACAGCAAATGCACTAAGTAACCGTGCTAGTAAGACCTTGAATGCTCAATACAACTACTGGGGATCTCCATATGGGCCTAACCAAGATACAAAGTATAGTTCTCAAAAAGGGCTTTATGTCAATGGATCTGTTGATTATTCTAACTATCTTTCACAACCAATACCGCTAGATACAGTTACCGGTGGAGATTATAATAATCAAATAGTAAACTTCATAACTCAGCTTGACTATGCAACGCAGAGGCACTTTGGTGAAGAAGGTGTGAACTTAGCTGCAGGAAATTATAGTAAGACCGCTAAGGATATGTTGATATCGACACCAGGGATGGATATTGATGTATATAGAACTTACAATTCCAAGGCTAAAGATAAGCCTAGTATAATAGGAAACGGTTGGAGGTTTTCTTATGAAAGCTCTATAAAAGATATAGATGCTAGTGCAAAGATAACAGGAAAAACCATAACTTTACCAAATGGGAGTGTTCAAAGCTTTGAACTTAAGAGTGATGGTACTTATTCAGCCTTAGATTCAAGAAACAAGCTTGTTTTTACGAATAATCAATATATATTAACCTCAAGAACAAATGATAAATATATATTTACAAATAATCTTCTTACTGAAATGAGAGATAAGAATGACAATAAGCTATCCATAAGTTATGATGCAAGTAATAATATAAGTACAATTAGTGATGAAAGTGGAAGGTCCTATGTATTAAGCTATACGAATGGAAAGCTTTCTACAATAACAGAAAAGATAGCAGGAGTTGTAAAAAGATCAATAACTTATAACTACTCTAACAATCTTCTTCAATCAGTAACAGATATGAATGGCCATATAACTGAAACTTATTCTTATGATACTCAAAGTAGATTAAAGCAGGTTGTAAAAGACAGTCAAGTAGTTGAAGAAGTGACTTATTTTGATGATGGTGATAATAAAGATAAGATAAAAACTTACAAGAACGCAGATGGAAACCTAGATACTTATGAGTATAACAACACAAATAGAAGTGTTAAAACTACTGATAGCAATGGAGCTATAAGAGAACAATATTATGATAGCAGTATGTTTAACATATTAAATGTTAATCCAGATGGAACAATAGAGACAACTAAGTATAAGTTAGATGATAATAACATCAACAAATACGGAGATATTGTTGAAAATAAAGATTCTCTAGGAAATACTAGATATTTTGAACTTGATAGCTTAGGCAATATAACAAAGCAAACTAACCCTGATGGTGGGTGTAAAGTAAGTACTTATGATGCAAACAATAATATCACTAAACAAGTAGATGAAAGTGATAAGGCTACTTACTACGTTTATGATGCCAATGGTAACATGACTAAGAAGGTCATGCCATTGAATGGAAAGGATGTATATTCTGGTACAGATGATACTAACTTTGCTATAGAAAAATATGAGTACTATACTAAGCAAGAAATGCAGGCTATAGGTTGCAATATAGGGGGACTTCTTAAGACTAAAACTGATGCTAATGGTGGAATAACTAAGTACACCTATGATAAATCAGGTAACCCTAGCACTATAACGGATGAAGAAGGTAATGTTACTCAATTTACTTACAATGAATTTGGTTTTAAAACAGTAGAACTTTCTCCAAATCAGTTTAAGACTACTTAATACTTATACAAATACTGGCGATATTTTAACTACAACTTACCATGACGGTTCTATAAGAAAGACTATATACGATGCCATGGGCAGAAAGTTTAGAGATATAACACCAAATTTATATAGTAAGTCTGGAGACACTAGTGGAAGTGAGATTACGTACTATCCAAATGGCAGAGTAAAAACTACTAAGGATGAAGAAGGTAATCTAAAACAGTATACTTATGACGTTTATGGAAATGTAAAAAATGAAACTGCACCAAATGGATCTATTTATATATATGATTATGACAATATGAATAGAGTGGTTAAAAAATCCTTTAAGGATAATGCTAGTGCTAGTCAAGTAGTTTTAGAAGAATATAGCTATGAAATAAACTATTCAAATTCAAACAATAACAATGCACTAAGAGTTAATAAAAAGGCATATATAGACTCCACGAACTTTACTACTAGTAGCTTAGTCTATAACTATAACAAACAAATAGTACAGGCTATAAATGAAGATCAGACAACTACTAAAACTGAATACATGAAAAATGGTATGAAGGCTTATGAAACAGATGAAAATAATGTGAATCATTATTACAACTATGATGGGCTTAATAGATTAGTGTCTGAATATAAGCCGGTAGATAATAGTACTGGAGAAGTTCTATATAGCTATTCAAAATATGATTATGATAACAATGGCAACAAGATAAAGGAGTCCGTAGGAAGGGATTTAGTAAAGAATAATGCAGTAACTACAAACCTTGCTATAAAAGAATCTTCTTATTATAAGAATGGAAAGCTTAAAGCACAGTGGGATAACGAAGCAAGAAAATCAGAATATGAGTACGATGGTAATGGTAATGTAACTAAGCAAACTGTATACACTGATAAAAATGGTGGAAAGAAGATAATTACTTATGCAAATAACTATCTAAACAAACCATACAAAAAATCAGATCAAGTAGTTGCAGGAGATATATTTGGAAATGCAATAGATAGTACAACTGTACTTAGCTTAGACACTACTTATAACTATGATTTAAATGGTAACTTAATTAAACAAACTTCACCTGATGGACATGAAATAAGCTATGTATATGATAATCTTGACAGACAGATATCTACAACAGAAAAGACTTTAGATGAGACAGGAACAGAAGTGGTAAGCACAACTACAAAGGCTTATGAATGGAATGGACAAACTAAAGAAACTGTAGATGCAAAGGGTAATAAGACTCAGTACCAGTATGATGCAATGGGAGTACAAGTTGCTGAAATTAATGCCAAAGGTGATAAGACAACCTATCAGCATGACTTACTAGGAAGAATTACTACAAAGATTGCTGCAAAGGATGTTATGATTGTTCCTAATATAGCCTTAGATGAAATAAGTAAATATTATGGAAGTAAAACCGGTGATGCTAACTGGAATGTTAAATATGATTTAAATAAAGATGGGTTAGTAGATATATTTGATATAGTTATGGTTTCAAAGAAAACCCCAATCCAAGCAGCATATCCAACACAAACTAAATTGATTTACAATAGCAGAGGACTTGTTATAGCAGAGCAAAAGGTTGTGTATCCAAACAATGATGCTACTGCTGATATAACTGTAACTAAGGCTTATAAGTATGATAACAAGGGAAATAAAATAAAAGAATTAGATGCTCTAGGCTACAACGCAGGAACAGGAACTTCTGTTGAAGAAAAGATAAATTCAGGTTATGGGAAAGAGTATCAATATAACCTTAGTGGAAAGTTAGTTACAGAAAATACTGCAGCTAATAAGGACAAAGGATTAACCTTTACTCATAAATATCAGTATGATGGACTACTAAGAATGGTTAAAGATACTGATGCCAACAATAATGCTATAACTTATGATTATAACAATGCTGGTAAGGTAACCTCAAAGAAGCTTGTTTCAGCTAGTGGAACTAAAGAGCTTGCAAGATACGAATATGACCTATTAGACAATGTAACTTTAGCTGTAGATGGAAATGGTAATAAAACTACTACAACCTATAACAGCTTAAATAAACCAAAACAGACTATATTACCTGGAGATTCAAGCATATTAGGAGATAGTATAGTATATCAATATGATAAACTAGGTAACCAAGTATTCAGCCAAAACTCAAAGGGTATTATTTCAAAGAATCAAAGAGATCCTCAAGGAAAGGTACTAATAACAACAAATACAGATTCAGCAGGTACAAACAGCATAAACCAAGAGGTTAAGTACGATAAGAACGGAAATAAACGTTTCGTAAAAGACGGAAATGGTAATGTCACAACCTACGATTATGATGAATTAAATAGAATTAAGTCTACAAGTATTGATGTTAAAAATGTCAATGGAGTTGTAGTAACTCATAAAACTTCTTATGAATATGATGCAAACAACAATGTAGTGAAGGAAACTGACTACTTAGGAAATGTATCAGTATCAGGCTATGATGCTTTCGACAGACTTATAGCTAAATACGATGGTTCAGGTAAACTTGTAGAAAAACTTGATTACAACAAAAATGGCACACAAAGCAAGTCAACTGATGCTTTAGGTAATGTTACAAGCTTTGAGTATGATAAAGATAATAGACTTATATCTAAAACTGATGCGGAGAATAATAAATCAAGTCAAACTTATGATAAGGTAGGAAATGTAGATACTAGAACAGATGCAAAAGGCAATAAGACTGTTTATAGCTATGATGAACTAAACAGATTAAAATCTGTATTAAATGCAAAGAGTGAATCTACTACCTATACTTATGATAACAATGGAAACATGTTAGAGCAGACAGATGCAAAGGGCAATAAGACAATCTATGAGTATAATGTTGGTAACAAGGTTTCAAAAATAATAGCACCTAAGGGCAAAACTATAAGTGGAACAACAATAACTTATGATGCAACTAAGGTTCAAGAATTCACTTATTATGAAAATGGTAATGTTAAAACTCACAAGGATCAAAATGGAGTAGTTACTCAATATAGCTATGATATTTTCGGAAGAGAAACTTCTGAGATAAATCCAACAGCTACTATATCCTTTGAGTATGACAAGAACGGTAATCAGACTAAGATGACTGATTCTACTGGTGTGACTTTAAGAGAATATGATGCTCTGAACAGAGTTATAACCAAAACTGTTCCAAACATAGGTAAGAGCACATATCTTTACGATGTTAAAGATGGAGTTGACTTAGGCTTTTATGCTGAAGTTTCAAATGATCCAAAAGCAAATTCTGTTAAGAAGGTATACGATAAATCTGATAGACTAGTGAAAGTTATCGATGGAACTAGTACTACAGCTTATGAGTATTATGACAACGGAGCTAAGAAGAGTACAGTATATCCAGATGGATCAAGAGAAGACTATCAATATAACAAGAATAATACCCTAAAGACTCTTGTTAATAAAAATAGTAATTCAACTGTGATAGAAAGCTTTAGCTACACTTACGATGCAGCAGGTAATATTTCTTCCAAGACAGATAAAAAGGGACAAACTAATTACGAGTATGATGCACTAAATAGAGTAACCTCAGTAAAAGAACCAGGTGGAAAAAACACAAGCTATACTTATGATCTAAGTGGTAACAGACAAACTGAGACAGTAGTTCAGAACAATGTTACTAATATTACAACCTATAGCTATGATGAGCAAAACCGCTTGATTCAAACTACTAAAATGCAAGATACTACAGTATTAGGTTATAAGAAGTACTTCTATGACAACAATGGAAATGTTACAAAAGAAGTAGCAGGACTTGCAAACTTCGTAGTACCACAAGCAGTAAGTACAAGAATGTCAGATATTTATAACAGTCCAGAAAAGACTTACGATATAGTAAACTCAGAGATAAAGGATAAGGTTGTAGCTAACACTGTAACTACATTAATAAGTAGTTCTATAGCATCAGACAATACTCAGTTTAATGAAAAAATAGTACAATATAGCTATGACAACTTTAATCAGTTAACAGAAGCAAAAAATGATGCAGGAACAATATTAAAAAATACTTACAATGGAGAAGGCTTAAGAGTAAGTAAGGAGCAAGGCGCTCAAAAGACAAACCTTCTGTAT
>NZ_JAENHN010000050.1:58850-70886 GCF_016595795.1 Clostridium yunnanense | reverse complement strand
CTGGAACAGAAAAAGCAAGAAATGTATATGGAAACAACCTAATAAGCAGAAAGTCAGGGAATACAACAGCATACTACATGTACAACGGACATGGAGATGTTACAAACTTATTAGATGGAAAGGGAGGAATAATAGGAAGTTACTATTATGATGCCTTTGGAAATGTACAAGAAAATACATCAACCTTCAGCAACCCATATAGATATGCAGGATATCAATATGATGAAGAAATAGGAAAGTACTATCTGCTAAACAGAATGTATGATCCAGAATCAGCAAGATTCATGCAGGAAGATACCTATAGAGGAAATGCAAATGATCCATTAAGCTTAAATCTATATACTTATGTAAATAACAACCCAATGATCTATGATGACCAAAATGGACATTGGCCAAGTTTTATAGATAACTTTGTAAGTAGTGCAAAGAGTGTATTAAGTAGTGCGATAAGTTATGTAAAAGAAACTGCAAGTAATATTTATAATGCTGTAATTAACCTTCCATCTACCATATCTAGTGGATTTAATTATGCAAAAGATACAGTATATAGCTGGGGGAAAACTATAAATAGCACATACAAAACAATAAAGACAGTATATAATAAGGTTGTAAAACCGATAGTGACGAACTATGCGAAGCAAAAGATAGAAGAAGTAAAGACAGGTATATCAGTTAAGGCTGGAGAGGTAGCTAATTATGTAAAGAATATAGATGTACCGAAGCTATTATTTGGAGGAATGTCTGTAGTAGCAGGGGCAGGAGCTATAGCTACAGGAATTGGTATTGGATTGGTACCAGGTTTGCAATTAGTGGGAATAGGTTTAATAGGAGCAGGAGCAGCAAGTATAGCCTATGGAACTGGAGAAGTAATAGAATGGACAGGACGCATAAATCCGGTAAAAGATTTTGCAGAGAGAAATCTAGGAATGTCTGAAACAGCTTATGATATAACAGGAATGGTAGTATCAACAGTAAGCAGTGCTGGAACAGAAGCCTTTGCTGGAATAGCTAAGTTAGGATGGTCTGCATTAAGGGCAGAAGTATCTGGAGGAAAAGTCTTAAAAGGAATAACCAATTTTGTAAAGGGCATTACAAGCGAGACTAAGGGGGCGGGTAATGCTAACGTGCTTTCAAAATCAGGCGAAATCCCATTAACAGGTGTGGAGCGTTTTGATAGATTAGCATATGGAACTGATGAATTTAACAGTTGGAAAGCAAATCTCGAAGGACGCAATTACAAGGTTGTTGAAAATTATAATTTACCTTCGGGTAATCCAGCTAATGTTTTAAAGAATGGAACTATAGAAATTAATCCTAATGAATTTAGGTATATAGACTTGCTTCATGAAAGTCGTCATGTGTTCCATGACTCTGTATCCTTAAGCCAAACTGGGAAATCAGTTCTTCAACAAAAGGGATGGCTTAAACGTGATATGAGAAACATTGTAGAAATAGATGCATATAAGTATGAAATGTCTTTAGCGGAGAGAAAAGGATTTAGCCAGGAATATAAAGATTTTCTACAAGGAAGAATCAACGATTATTCAAGTGCTTATATAAATTCTAACTCTACAATTGACAATTTTACTAGTCAACTTAATTATTATAATAAAAAATAAAATTAAAATGAGGCAATAAATTGTATTAGAGGTGATTAAAATTATTATGGAAAACAAATTAGATACACCTTTGTATTGTACTAATTGTCGAGCGGAGTTTTCAATTGAACAATTTGGTGGAGACCCCTATGAAAGTCCACTAGAGGAAATCATTGATTATTGTTGCTTAGAAAAGTTAAAGCAAGAGTTGCAATTGTTATATAAGACAGAACGAATGTATCATGATTATCCACAATCTAGAAATAAAATGATTACAAGAAATAATAGCGATGCAAGTGATAGACCGAGTTCTGAAGAAATTAAATTATGGACTAATGGGGATAAGATACTTGAAAAGTTTTTACTAACAACATCATTTAATTTAGAAAAGAGAAAGAGTTATGTTGAAAGATGCATAAAGGAAGAAGAAGTAGAGCCTATAATGTGTACGAAATGTGGAGGAGGTATAATTGTTTTTAAAGAAGGACGATTAGAAGATTTCGAGCCTAAATTAACATGATGAATAATTATAATTAACATTTTAAGATAATTAATAAAATTGAAAGATTTGTTAATTAGAAAGGAAGGTAACTACAAAATTGTAGAGAAAGTCACTTCAAAAATATTTAGCAAAAAAATTGGTAACGTAAGTATAGGACTTTCATAGATGCCAAATATGAAATATTAAAATAAGCTCACTGATTAATATTAATAATGCAGTGAAAAGATGAAATGAATCAGCTGAAATCAAGTAGGCTGGTTCATTTTTTTAGCAGTTAAAAGATGCTATAAATACATCATTCAAAAGAACTATATTAAAAAGCAACGATAACACATCAGAAAACAGAGATTTTAAAGACTGTGAACAAGAGTGGCGTTAAACTGTAAAAGTGTTGAATAAAGGCTAAAGCTACTGAATTTAATAGCTACTGATAAATAATTAAAATCTTTTCGGCAGTTGTACAAGTATAAGTATATGATAAAGGATTTCCTGAATAATTAGAACAGTCATCCTTAGGAGCCAGTAAAATGAGCATAGAAGAGATATGTGCCTTGATAAGCCAGGAAATCCTAGGTTCAATAATTCCACTTGAAAGTTAATGCAATTCAGAACAATAATATATACAGGATAAAATCTTTAATGCTTGAAAAGATAGATGTATCTGATAGAGGATTTCCTGGATAACTAGAACAGGTATATCTAGGAGTCAGTAAAACCAGTATAGAAGAGATATGTAACTTGATAGGCTAGGAAGACTTAGATTCAATAATTCCACTTGAAAGTTAATGGAATAGGGAACAATAATATATACAGGACAAAATCTTTAATGCTTGCACAGATAAAAGTATCTGATAAAGGACTTCCTAGATAATTAGAACAGGCATCTATAGGAGCCAGTAAAACGAGCATAGAAGAGATGTGTAAGTTGATAGGCTAGGAAAACCTAGGTTTAATAATTCCACTTGAAAGTTAATGGAATTGGGAACAATAATATATATACAGGATAAAATCTTTAATGCTTGGACAGATAATAGCATCTGATAAAGGATTTCCTGGATAATTAGAACAGGTATCTATAGGAGCCAGTAAAACCAGTATAGAAGAGATAGGTAACCTGATAGGCTAGAAAGACTTGGATTCAATAATTCCACTTAAAAGTTAATGGAATTGAGAACATATAATATGTAGTATAAAAGCACTAAAAAATAAAAAGAATTAATAAAATAAAACATATAAATAATATAGTTGACTATAATGACTTGGGACTTGGGACTTGGAAATAGGAACTAGGGACTAGGAAATTGTAACGGGGGGTAGGGGGGCATATGTCTGATAAGAAGATATAAGATTGAAATAAATAATAAATAATAAATATATTTCAATATAAAATATAATAAATACAGATAAAGAAATAATAATTGATATAATTATAGATAATCAGAGTTAAGAATAATAAGAATTAATCAATTGAAAAATAGATATAATTGATACAGGAATATATAATAAGATTAATCAATGTAAATGATTAATCTGTACTGTATTCAGAGGATTAAATGAACCAAGTAATAAATATTTCAATAATAATAATCTGAAAATACAATACATCAGCCAGTAGAACTATATTAAAAAGCAACGGTAACGCATCAGAAAACAGAGATTTATGAGAATGTGAATAAGAATACCATTCAGATTGAAAAGCTGTAAAGAATGGCTAAATCAGCTGAATTTAAAATAGGGGATAAATATATATTATAACAATGATAAAAGAGTTAATGTTTCCAATCAGGGAGCATTAACTCTTTTTTAATGTAAAGAAATTGGAGGGAGTAATAACAATGTGTCAATTAATTGAAGAGTTTAAGATAAGTTTAATCGAGGATGGAAAGAGTCCTAAAACAATAGAAAGCTATGTTGGTGACATTAATGCGTTTAAAGAGTTCTTAACAGCTAAAGGAGTTGAGTTCAATGGTAATCTTCAACGATTCTACGTAGTAAGCTACAAGAATTTTCTGGTAGAGAGTAACTACGAGGTAGCAACAATCAATAAAAAGATAAATAGCATTCATGCTCTAAATAGATACTTAATAGCTGCTGGTGAGATGAAAGAAATAGTTGTAGAAAATTCTAAGGACAGGGTAAAGATTGCCTATGGTTCAGAAAAACAAGTGGAAGTCTATTCAGAGAAGGAGGTTGATAAGATACTCTTCTACATTCAGAACGAGGACAAGGTAAGTAAAAGGAATAAGGTAATCATAATGTTACTGCTTTATACAGGAGTTAGAGTAAGTGAGCTATGTAGCATAAAGATTAGAGATATTGATTTCTTGAATTACTCAATAAAAATTTACGGAAAGGGAGGTAAGTTTAGAGAAGTTCCATTGAAATTCGATTTAGCGGATGCAATCAAGGAATACATTAAGGATAGAGATTATAATGCTAAGGATGCTGAATATCTAATAATAGGTCAGAGAGGAGCATTAAGAAGAGATGCAATAAATACAATGCTTGAAAGGTTAACTGATGAGATAGGAATGATAAATAAGCTTAAACCGCACACATTTCGCCACACTTTCTGTACAAGGTTAATAAATAGAGGAGTACCAATTTCAACTGTAAGTAAACTAGCAGGTCATAGTAGTGTCGATACTACTATGACCTTTTATATTAACAGCAGTAGAGAAGAGAAAATGAAGGCGGTAAGCCTATTGTAGGAGGAGAAAATAATGATAACAATTTACACTTTAGAAGAAATCAAGGAGCTAAGAGACATTTCCGAAGCAATGAAAGAAGAATTGCAATCATACTTCAAAGAGATAGCTAAAGGAATTGTAGGGGAAAACTGGAGGTCATACAATCTTGATGAGGTTGGACCAATACTTGTACTAGAAGATGATGATACAGTTGATGTGCTAGATGAATACGGATTAATGCAGGGAAATAAAAGCGTACCTCAAGCACTACCAGAATTCGCACTAAGGGTAATAGTAGGAGATGTTGAAATGCTAAAAATAATCTGGGTATGCAATGATTCCTTTGGTGTTTCTGTGTACTATCCCATAGGAAAGTTCAGCAAAGAATTTGATGAATTCTTAATGGAATACATTATGGAGTAGTGGTTATGGAGCAGAGAGAGGAGAATATAGTGGAAATAATGATATTAATTGCAAGAATAATAATGTTAATACTTAGTGGAATGTCATCAGCAGGAGCAGTTGGGGAAGTTGCTAAAGCTAGTGGTGTAGCAGCAGTAATATTGTGGAATAAGCTACCTAAAAGGTTTAGATAGGGCAGATATTGGGCGGATTTAGGTCATATAAAACCTAGATAAATCAATGTGTTGGGCATATGGGGACATTAAACTATGAAAATTCAATAAAAAATAATTGAATAATAAGTAAAAATAAAAAAGAATTCACTAGATGATACACCCATACGCCCTAAGCCAGTAAAATCAACAACTTTAGAAAATTAACTACGCCCTAAAAGCGTCCTAAAAGAGTCCAATAATAAAAGGTAAATATCGTTGTAACCGTAATATCGTAATGTCAATAATGACGATATTTTCAGTTACAATAGGTTAACTGGAAATTAGAAACAGAGGTTTAAAAGGAATAACAGATAAAAATGGCTGAAGGCAGAAGAAATAAAGAGTAAATAGGAGATGTTAAAAATAAAAGCGTTAAAAAGTCTTAAAATAGACAGTTTATAGCCTAGGAAGTCCTTAACTGGAAATTGTAAAAGGAGGACAAGTTAAGGAAGTCTAGGGATACTATGAATATAGATAAAATCAGTGATTTCAGCATGTGACTAAAATAAAGCTAGGATATATACTGAATCAAAAGAAATTGTAATTAATGCGGGAGTGGGTTATCTCACTGTAGAAGATTCAATAATGATTTCATTGAAAGCTGCAAGGTCATTACCTCTAGCAGAATAAGAACGGATTGGCTTTCGCCCCCATGCACAATAATTCTCCTAGAGGATTGATTGAATGCTTTAAACTGAGGTTGCCTGCGTTCCTGCATGGAATGATGAATAGGAGTGAGTAGATATGCATAAGAAGCAAAATCATATATATGTTGGACTAGACCTACACAAGGATACCCATACCGCTGTTATAATAGATTGTTGGGATGAGAAGATAGGCTCAATAACCATCGAGAATAAGCCTTCTAATTTCACACAACTAATGAACAAGGTAAATAAGATAGCAGGTAAGCTTACACCAGTCTATGGACTTGAAGATGTACATGGCTATGGTAGAAGTTTAGCAGTGTTCCTAATAGAAAAAGGAATGATAGTAAAAGAAGTTAACTCCGCACTTTCCTTCATGGAAAGAATGAGTTACCCTACAACTAAAAAGAGTGATGATTGGGATGCCAAGTGCATTGCATCAGTACTTTTAAGAAAGCTAGATACACTACCAGATGCCAATCCACAAGACTTATACTGGACAATAAAAATGATGGTGAATAGAAGAGATGCAATTGTAAAATCAATAACAACTCTAACTAACCAGCTTCATGAACAGTTAAACTATAACTACCCAAGCTATAAGAAATTTTTTTCTGATGTAAACAGTAAGACTGCATTAGCATTCTACGAGGAATACCCATCACCGAAGCACCTAAGAGGTGTAACTGATGAAGCTTTAGCAGAATTTCTAAGAAAGCCTAGTCATAATAGCTGTTCCATAAGAAAGGCTAAAGAGATACTAGACATTGTAGAAAGTGATGGGGATACAACAAGAGAGTACCAAGAGTCTAGAGATTTCATCATTCAAAGCATTGTAAGAGACATTGCTTTTAAGAGTGAGGAAATCAAGAAAGTTGAAACTGAAATGAAAAAACTACTAAAACTACTAGACCTAAAGCTTGAAACAATTCCAGGCATAGATACTGTAACTGCAATAGCTCTTGTTGCTCACATAGGAGACATTAAAAGATTCCGTAATGCTGATAAGCTAGCTAAGTTTTCTGGAATAGCACCAGTAAATTTCAGTTCAGCTGGTAAAGGTAAGGATAAAAAGAGTAAGCAAGGTAATAGGGAACTCTACGGAGTGTTCTATTTCCTAGCAGTTCAACAGATACAAGTCTCTAAGAAAGGAACTCCTAGAAATCCAGTTTTCCTAGAATACTACAAGAGAAAAGTTTCAGATGGTAAGACCAAGATACAAGCATTAGTGTGTGTAATGAGAAGGCTTAACAACATCATCTATGGGATGATGAAGAATAAGACTGAATACATTTTACCAGATATGGAAGTTGAAAAGATAGCATGATAAAATAGTGGTAGAGATTGAAAAGAGTAGGCTCTACCACCAATAAATAATAAGACAGACTCTGCCCCAAGGGGGTGGGTAATCCTAGTTCTCTAGCGAAAATTGGCGGAGAAAGTTCCGCACTTCCAAGTAATTTATTGACTAAAGAGGCTATTATAAAGGAGCTTGATGGAGTAACGCCTAAATCAACAGAAATTGCGAATGCAATCAAAAATGGGGATTTAAAAGTTACAACTATAAGCGATAGATTATTTGATATGTGGGTTGGTGAAGGTGCACAAGCGAGGGCAGTGGGTGACCATCTATATTTAAGGTCCAGTTCAAAAAGTTATTACAGTGATGTAGTACATGAGGGAATCCATGGCACAGACTTCCTAAATGGTTATGGTGCTGGTAAAACTAAAACAACATGGCAATGGGAAAAGCGAGCATATTATTATGAAAGACAATTTCAAATAAATTCAGGTAGACCAGTTGACTATAAGACACTACCTCAGATGTTATATCATATTAAACATAATTATCCTGAAGTATTGAGAAACCCAAATGACTAAAAAGAAAGAATACTTAATATTCATAGAAAGGGTAAATAACAAACAGGTATATTAAAAAGAGGTGAGAAAATGATTGATTTAATATCTAATATGTTAACAAGTATTAACACAAGCAATATAGCGCCTTTATTGATTAATGCAGAAAAAATAGTAGGTCCTCGTTCTCTAAGAGTAGTGATGATTAATATTGTTGACTGGTTAAAGCTAGAATATAAGAGAGAAACTCAAAAAAGACCATCAAAACCATTGCTATTAAATTATAATTATGATTGGTGTAACAATGTAAAAACTTTGATTGAATCAGATTGTATTTTTTCTCAAGTATTTTCTGTCTGTGAGGGTAGTTTATATTATAATAAATCTTTAGATGACAGCAGTATAAGCGAAGCAAGACGACTATGTTTTGAAGGGTTTAATCCACCTGAGTTTACAACGATGAGAAAGAAATAGTAAATTTTTAAACTTACTTCATAAGTTTAAACTATCTCGCTACAAAAGTTAATATGCTTCTGATTTATTCCCCAAAGCTTTAAATATGATAAATAATATATGGAAAAATCAAGTGATACATACTGCATAATATTAATAATGCAGTGAAAAGATGAAATGAATCAGCTGAATTTAAGTAGGCTGGTTCATTATTTTTTTAGCAGTTAACATATACTATAAGTTCATTCTTCAAAAGAAGTACATTAAAAAGCAACGACAATACATCAGAAAACAGAGATTTAAAAGACTGTGAATAAGAGTGGCATTGAATTTTAAAAGTGTTGAATAAAGGCTAAAGCTACTGAATTTAATAGAAATTGATAGCTTAAAGAGCAATGGTGCTGGAGGGTTTGACATTCTTACGGCATATCCAAGTAAATAAGGAGTGGTAAAATGGATAATAGTTATATGGAAAAACTTGAAGCTTTTTTAGCAGGAACATTTCATCAAGATATCGATTCACCAGAAGATGCACTTGATGATTATATTAGTGAAGTGGGTAAAGAATGGTTGCAAGATATTGTTGATAGCGCAGAAACTTTCTTGAAAAGCGAAATTGGACTTGAAGAGAAAAATGAATTTATAGAAACAAATGCTGAAATATTTTTTCCTGCAATACAATTAACTCCACTACAATGGTTCAACAGTATTATAGAACGATTAAAAAAGGAAATGTTAAATTAGCAAGTGGTTGTTTTGAAATGGTGGTAATAATTAAGAATTGTTACTACCATTTTTTTGCAATATCCAATAATCTGTGACAATCAAAATGGACATTGGCCAAGTTTTATAGATAACTTTGTAAGTAGTGCAAAGAGTGTATTAAGTAGTGCAATAAGTTGTGCAAAAGAAACTGCAAGTAATATTTATAATACTGTAATTAACCTTCCATCTACCATATCTAGTGGATTTAATTATGTAAAAGATACAGTATATAGCTGGGGAAAAACTATAAATAGCACATACAAAACAATAAAGACAGTATATAATAAGGTTGTAAAACCGATAGTGACGAACTATGCGAAGCAAAAGATAGAAGAAGTAAAGACAGGTATATCAGTTAAGGCTGGAGAGGTAGCTAATTATGTAAAGAATATAGATGTACCGAAGCTATTATTTGGAGGAATGTCTGTAGTAGCAGGGGCAGGAGCTATAACTACAGGAATTGGTATTGGATTGGTACCAGGTTTGCAATTAGTGGGAATAGGTTTAATAGGAGCAGGAGCAGCAAGTATAGTGTACGGAGCTGCGGAAGTAGCAGAATCAACAATGCATATAAATCCAATAAAAGATTTTGCAGAGCAAAAGCTCGGAATGTCTGAAACAGCTTATGATATAACGGGAATGGCAGTATCAACAGTAAGCAGTGCTGGAACAGAAGCCTTTGCAGGAATAGCTAAGTTAGGATTGTCTGCTTTAAGGGCAGAAGTATCTGGAGGAAAAGGCTTAAAAGGAATAGCTAATTTTGTAAAGGGCATCACAAGCGAGGCTAAGAGAGCGGATGAATCTAGTATATTTTCGAAGGTTTTTTCAGCAAAGAAAAAAGGTTATGTAAAATTAGGTGGATGGTTTGAGAAGAAGGAGATAAATAATCCTAAACTTTATAGAAAAATGAGCATTGCTGAAGCAGAAAAGACTCTTGAAAACGGATTACAGCCTGCAAGACGTGGAGCAGACCCTACGAAATGGACATCAGAAAGCTTGGAGAAGGTTCGAGAATTTGATAATAAGATTGTACAGCCTGGAACAGAAGAGGTTATTGTTGAGTTTGAGATGAATCCAGAGTACTATAAGAATATGCAAGAAAGCGCTGTTCCACAACATGGTTCAAAAGGAAATCCAAATGTAAAGTATCATTATGAAGGGTTAGAAGTTGATGGACCATATAAGAACTATGGTATTACACCAGAGCAAATTGATTTATTTAATAGTAATATATTAAATAAGAGAATTGTAAAACAGTAATTTTCTAGATAAAGCTCTATGCAATCTAGGTTTACCTAAGAACAATATTTAATTTTAACGAGGTTTAACTTAAATGAATCAAGTATATAAAAAAGAAATAATCCATGAGGATAGAAGAATATTAGCAACATATGATGAAACTACAATTAGAATTTATCAAGCCTATAATAATAGAATTGCTGATGAAGCATTGGAATTAGGTAGGTTTGGAAAATCATTCAAAGTAGATAGAATGACATGGATAAAACCATCTTTTCTTTGGATGATGTACAGGTCGGGCTGGGGAACAAAAGTTGACCAAGAAAGAATTTTAGCTATAGATATAATGAGAGAGGGGTTTGAGGAAATAATTCTAAATGCAGTATTATCTACGTATAATGAAAAAGTTTATTCCACATATGATGAGTGGAAGAATAAGTTAGGTGCTTCACAAGTGAGATGCCAATGGGACCCAGATAGAGATATATACGGTGATTCTATAGAAAGAAGAGCGATACAATTAGGAATTAAGGGATCAATGGTTAATAAATATGTTAACGAGTGGATTAAGAAGATTACTGATATAACTGAAGATGTTGGTACTTTGAGGGAAGCGAGACATAATAAGACTATAGATATCAAAGCATTGCCAAATGAAAAAGAGTATTTTGTTAATGATAGCATAAGAGATATACTTGGTATGATATAGGAGAGTGATGAAGAGTGGACATTAATAAGGATATAATAAGAGGTTTGTTAATTGATTCAGTACATTCAAAAACTGAGGCAAAAGATTTCTTTACTAAAAATCTTAATAGTAGTGAATTATTAAATATGCTAGTTGAAGTTGCTATTGATGATTATTCTGGAGACGCGAGAATGGAAGCAGCATACTGGATTTCAAAGTTTGATACTACATTGCTAAAAAGTATAGAAAAAGATTTATTAAGGATTCAAGAAGATGAATTGGATAGTATAGCATGTCATATATTAGTTGCACTAGGAAGAATAAAGTCTGAAGAAGGGTTAAAGTTCTTAATTGAAAAAAGAATAGAACCTGAAATGTATTGGGAATCGCAGGCATTAAAATACTATTATAGTGATATATTAGAAGAATAAGAATTAGATATATATCGGGTGACTGCAAAATTGTGATATAATTAACTACATAATTTACTTTGAAGTTACTAATTTGAGTAGGTGTAATCAGTTTATAAGAAGAATAAAATTAAGCTAGCGGAATAATTTCAATAATGAAGTGAGCTGTAACTAAAAGAAAAAAATGAATATATATTATAATAAGGATAATAGCCAATGTTTCTAATGAAGAAGCATTGGCTATTTTTAGTGTAAAGAAACTTCGTAGTACCACAAGCAGTAAGCGCAAGAGTTGCAGATATTTATAACAGTCCAGAAAAGACTTACGATATAGTAAACTCAGAGATAAAGGATAAGGTTGTAGCTAACACTGTAACTACATTAATAAGTAGTTCTATAGCATCAGACAATACTCAGTTTAATGAAAAGATAGTACAATATAGCTATGACAGCTTTAATCAGTTAACAGAAGCAAAAAATGATGCAGGAACAATATTAAAAAATACTTACAATGGAGAAGGCTTAAGAGTAAGTAAGGAGCAAGGAGCTCAAAAGACAAACCTTCTATAC
>NZ_JAENHN010000050.1:23442-58736 GCF_016595795.1 Clostridium yunnanense | reverse complement strand
CTGGAACAGAAAAAGCAAGAAATGTATATGGAAACAACCTAATAAGCAGAAAGTCAGGGAATACAACAGCATACTACATGTACAACGGACATGGAGATGTTACAAACTTATTAGATGGAAAGGGAGCAATAATAGGAAGTTACTATTATGATGCCTTTGGAAATGTACAAGAAAATACATCAACCTTCAGCAACCCATATAGGTATGCAGGATATCAATATGATGAGGAAATAGGAAAATACTATCTGTTAAATAGAATGTATGATCCAGAATCAGCAAGATTCATGCAGGAAGATACCTATAGAGGAAATGCAAATGATCCACTAAGCTTAAATCTATACACTTACGTTAATAATAATCCAATGATTTATGATGATCAAAATGGACATTGGCCAAGTTTTATAGATAACTTTGTAAGTAGTGCAAAGAGTGTAGTAAGTAGTGCAATAAGTTATGTAAAAGAAACTGCAAGTAATATTTATAATGCTGTAATTAACCTTCCATCTACCATATCTAGTGGATTTAATTATGCAAAAGATACAGTATATAGCTGGGGGAAAACTATAAATAGCACATACAAAACAGTAAAGACGGTATATAATAAGGTTGTAAAACCGGTAGCGACAAACTATGCGAAACAAAAGATAGAGGAAGTAAAGACAGGTATAACAGTAAAGGCTGGAGAAGTTGCTGATTATGTAAAGGGACTAGACGCGGAAAAACTAGGAACTGGTTTTAATAAAGTTCTTAATGTAGTATTTCCAGGAGTAACTGAGAGATATGAGAAGAGAAATGATTCTTTATACGATGGAATAAACTACTGGACTGCTGGAATAGCAGGTACTATAAATGGAGCAATTAATCCTGATAAACCACTTTCGTTACAACATTGGATAGATTCAGCTGTTACTGCATCTATGTTAATTCCAGGAGCAAAATTTGCAACTGATGAGATTGGAGCTATGACTAGTAGCTTAGCACCTAAAGCTGCGGAGAGAAGTTTTGCTGGAGATAATAAAGGTAGCTTCTTAAAGGGAATATCCAATCTTGAGAATGATGCTGCAATCAGGACTAAGGGGGTAGGAGAAGCTAGTCAACTAGCAAAACCAGGAGAAGATTTATATGTTGGTACGTACAGCAAGTCAAGATATGCTAATGTAAAATCAGGATTAAATGAAACACATACGCCGCATCATGCTGTTCAAGATGCAATAAGTGAAACATCACATGGTAGAGGAATTACAATTAATATCAGGAAAGACTTACATGAGTTGACAGGGACATTTAAGAAAACAAGGGATATTGACCCTACTGATTTAAGAAAAAATCTTGCTGCTGATGCATTCGAACTAAAAAAGATATTAACTGATGCAGGCTATGATAGAAGTACAATAAATAGACAATTGAAAGAATTAATTAGGCAGAATGAAGCTACAGGAAATTTTATAAAAAAATGAAGAGGTAATTAAGGATGAATAAAGAACAAGGATTAAGTTTTTTAAAAGAAAATCAACCAATGCCAAATGATAAGAATTTAGATGAAAGCTTAATAAGTATGTATGATGAAGTCAGAAGATACTTTTTAGCTAATCCAGATGAAGAATGTCTACCATTATTTTTAAATTCCTTTGGGGAATATGATGGCATGGGAGTATACCAATTAGTTGAAGACATAATTTTAAAATTTAAACATGATAAAGTTGTGAATTGCTTACTAGAAGCATTGAAAAGTAAATACAATGGAGTTAAGTACTGGTGTGCTCAAATATGTGCACTATTTCCAGATGTAAAATTAATTAATCCATTAGTAGAGTTGCTAAATGATTCAAATCAAGATATTAAAATGTCAGTAATAACTTCATTGTCACAAATACAAGATAATAGAGTAATTACTATATTGAAAAACCAACTAAGTATTGAGGAGGACGATGAGATTAAAGATTTTTTACTTGATGTAATTGAAGATGTAGAGGGAAATATTTAAGACTCGATTCAAAATTAAAATATAACTTACTACAAAATTAAAATATTTATCGAAAATAAGAGAAATCAATAAAAGTAGTAAGGATATTCACTGCATAATATTAATAATGCAGTAAGATGAAGACTTAATGAACTAGCTGAAAAACAAGTAAGCTAGTTCATTGTTTTTTATAATGATAAAATGGTGGTAGGTGTTGAAAACAGTAGACTCTACCACTTAAACATAATAAGACAGACTCTGCCCCAAGGGGGTTACACAAGCTGAACTTCCATCAACATTAAATCCTAAAGATGTACATTTTATGCAGAGTTCAATAAAAAATCAGACTGGAAGTCATACTGTGCTTGAGAATGCAGAAGCTTTAAGGAATGGAACATTAAAACCGAGCGACTTGCCTAATATAAAAGTATGGAAAGATGATGCAGGTAAGATATGGACATTAGACCATAGACGATTAGGTGCTTTTAAGCAGGCAGGATTAGATGAAATTCCTATACAATGGGCTACACCAGAAGAAGTAGCTAGTCAAATGTGGAAAATGACAACGAAAAATGGAGGAACATCAATTAAATTAAAACTAGGAAATGGTGAAAGTATGATTATAAAATAGAGAAGGAGACTAGGTAATGAATATATATACAGAAATTAGAAATGTTAAAACTAAAGAGGACTTTTTAAGATTTTTAGAAATGCTAGCAAATGATAGAAAAAGTAATGCTGAGGAATGGGAGAATAAGAGTGTAGAAGATTATTTATTATCGATACAATCTTGGACTGAAGATATGGAAGGATATTATGAGAATAATAATCTTGAAGTACCACAAAATGTTGATTGGAACTTTATTGCTACTATTTTCTATGTTGGAAAAATTTATGAATAGTTAGATACACTTACTGCATAAATAAAGATAGAGAGACTGCATAAAATTAATAAATAGCAGTATGATATAAAATCAGTAAAAGCAGTAATAGCATTCACTGCATAATCTAAATAATGCAGTGAAGGAAAGACTAAGTGAACTAGCTGAAAAATAAGTAGGCTAGTTCATTATTATTTATAGTGGTAATATAGTGTTAGGTATTGAAATCACTAAGGTTCATAGCAAATAAGTAATAAGACAGACTCTGCCCCAAGGGGGTAAGTAACCCTGAAAAAACTTTTGTTGATATGATGGAGCCAGCAGAAGCGGCTAGATATGAGGCATATTGGAAGCAAGGTGCGGGGTCAATTGAAAAAGTAAAAGAAAATGGAGAATTTGTATATAAAGTGATGAATGGAAAAAACATCAACACAAGGCAACGATTATATACAGTACCAGGAGAAAGAAGTATTAAAGATGTAAAGATTAATAGTAAAACTGGAGAAACGTATATAAGAGAAACTATATTTGATAAGTATGGAAGAAGAATAGGTAATAATGATTATACTGACCATGGTAGACCTGATATTCCATCCCATACAAATCCTCATCATCACGCAAATCCTTATAATAATCCAGCACAACATGGTGACGGGGTTCCAGGATTACATCCGGATACACCATAAGAGAGGTGAGTAAATGACAATAGCAAATTATATATATATAGCAGTAATGAGCGGTTATTATTCAAAGTTAGATTGGCAAGAATGGGCTGATGAAGAAATAGTAAATAATGATAATGTTGAAGAATGGGTATATAATGTTTCATTAGCTAAAGACACAGAGGAATTATACGAAGCTATCTATGAAAAAAGAATGGAAGAATCGTATTATCAAAATAATGAATTTCTACAAGAAGATGTTGTAGTTGGATATTACTATATGTTATATACAGAAAAGAGAATAAGCTTATATGAATTAATTAGTAGACTAAGTGATGAAGATGATATAAGTTCTAGTTCATCTATACATGAAATTCAAAACTTCTATATAATATTTAAAGAGGTAAATGAAAACAATGGATTAATAGATGATTGTGAATTTATTGAAAAAATTGTAGCTTTGTTGGAGCCTTATAGAAAACTAGCTGAGGAACAAAAAATAAAGTTAGATTTACATTAAATTGTTGAATAACTAAATGCAAAATTAGATATTAACTCATTTTATAACAATTTAAATTAACATAGTAGAGTGATGTTAATAAAATATCAAGATTAAATTACTGTATAATATTAATAATGCAGTGAGCAAGAATCAAAATGAACTAGCTGAAAAACAAGTAGGCTAGTTCATTGCTTTTTATAGTGATAAAATAGTGGTAGACGTTGAAGATACTCAACTCTACCACTAAAAGATAATAATACAGACTCTGCCCCAAGGGGGTTACTAAAGCTGAACCATTCGATATTGTAAAATATGGTGATAAAACCCCAGGATTAGAAAATCACCATGGTGTAATGGATATGTGGGCACAGAAGAATATTCCAGGGTATAAGCCTAGACCAGCAGATTCAACAGCGATAGCATTAACAAAGGAACAGCATAATGCAACAAGGTCTGTATTCGGAAAGTGGAAGTATGAAAACTATGGATTTAAAGGAAAAGTAGATTGGGAAAATGTTTCACCAAGAGAAATTCAAGGGCTTTCAGAAAGAATGTTTGATGCTGCTAAAGTACCGCAAGATGCTAGAGCTGAATATTATAGAGAATTTAATAAATATACATATGGATTAGAAAAGTAAAGGAGATGTGTTCAATGGATATTAAAGAGATAATAAAGAAAGTAAGTTCTCTACAGAACTGCACTGTTTACCAACCATCAGGCATGATTAGTCTACCAAATGGTTTAGAAGCACCAGATGATTTAGTTGAGTTCTATAAAATATGTGGGGGTATTAGTTTATTCGAAGGTGCTCCGTATGCAGTTAAGATTGTAACACCAGAAGAGTTTATTAGCGCTAACCCTGTAATAATAGGAGAAGAAATCATTAATGCAGAGATAGAAAAAGGAACTTATGATAATGAAATATCAAAGGATTGGTTTATAATAGCTGACTTATATAACTCAGATTATATAGTTATAGACTTAAATAAAGAACGTCTAGGTCAATGTTATAAAGCATTCTGGGACAGTTATCCAGAGGTTGGAAGTACAACAATAATTGCAAAATCTTTTACTGAGCTATTAATGCAACTAGTAGAAAATAGAGGTGAATATTGGTACTTCTTAAAAGAGGATTATATATCATATGGTGATGCTTATGATGGTATTGATACAGAATAGAATTAAGCGCTTACTACAAAATTAATGATAGAATAGATGCATAAAAAGATAATATGTGTAAGTATATATAACTTGGTAAAGTGTGTAATAAGATTGACTGCATAATTGTAATAATGCAGTGAGAAAGAGACAAAATGAACTAGCTGAAAAATAAGTAGGCTAGTTCATTGCTTTTTAGAGTGATAAAATAGTGGTAGATATTGAAGATGCTAAAGTCTATCACTAAAATGCAATAAGACAGACTCTGCCCCAAGGGGGCGGATGACCCTAAATCACAAAGATGGCTAGATGCTGAAGCAAAATTAAAGAAAGCTGCTGAAGGAGATATAGGGACAACAATAGATAAAAACACTGGTTGGGAAGTTGAAACAATATATGTTGACACTAAAGGCAATGCTATGATTAGTCCAAAATGCGGAAGACCACTACAACTATCTGGATATAAAGGGCTAGATTTAGAAACAACATATCCTAATGGGTCGGTATATCAAAGAAATAACCCTAATGGTCATAAAAATATGCCGGGACAAAATCATGGACATGGTCATTTGGAAGGAACAGGACCAGGAAAAAGTGGTTCGGGTCCTAGTATTGATGTAAATGGAAATATAGTAGACTTTTGGTCGCCTGATGCACATTGGAAGACAAGAAAATAGAATAAGGAGAGTTAAGCAATGAACTTAGAAGAATTTTTAAAAACTATCTATGTAGGAGACAGGTTT
This sequence comes from Clostridium yunnanense, assembly GCF_016595795.1. Lineage (GTDB taxonomy): Bacteria > Bacillota > Clostridia > Clostridiales > Clostridiaceae > Clostridium_AR > Clostridium_AR yunnanense. Next base: position 52,826 of record NZ_JAENHN010000050.1, on the reverse strand, counting down.
ATAAAATCAATTGTTATAGATTCTCAAAAAAGTGAACTAAAGATACAGATTAATTTAATATCACGAATACGAAGTGATGATGGTTTGTGGAATTTCTATAATGATGAGAATATTGAAGACGGATTAATAGTTTTTACTGATGTAGAAACATTTAGCTTTAATCCACCAGGAATTATTCCAAATGATGAGTTATATGATTGGGAAATTACAAAGCTGACTGATGACGAAAGTGAATATGAAATAGTGTTACATATGGGCTCCTACAATAGATGCGGAGAATGTAGAGAAGTAACACTTACATTAAATACTAAAGGAGTTTATTTGGAAGACCCACTTAATCCAGAGGTTAAAATATGTAATTAATTTAATATAAAAATAAATCAACCCAGCATGCCACAACAAGTGTCAATGCTGGGGTTGTTTTCATGGCTATTTTACATAAATATTTAAGAAGGTCATGGGTGCAAAGAAATTAAATAATTATTTAGAGAGTGATATTAGTGGATTAAATATTACAAAAAAGATATGTGATATAAATGAAGGACAATAGATATAACTAACAGAATAATTAATTATGGTATGTCTACAAAGAACTGAGGTGATAAAATTGAAATATATGTGTGTTGAATGGGTTCATGATTTTAGTGATGAACCAGTTAAAATTTACTCTGAAATAGATGATGAGAGATATGAGACTAGAAAGGTCGAATTATTTAAGGATGGAACATATGGTTATGCATATGAGAATATTGATATTGGTAAAACTGGATTAGGAGAAATACCGTTTCCAGAAGACCTGAATGAAATTAACGACAATCCTGAATTTAAGGCAATGGAGATTACAAAAGAGGATTTTGAAAAGGTATGGTTTAAAATCCAGAATAAATAGTATGATATAAGTAGAACTCAATTCAAAAAACAGAAGTGTAGACTGCATAAAATAGTTAGCTACAAGAGTATAGTACTATCAATATGACAACGAAATAACTAGACTGCATAATTGTAATAATGCAGTAAGATAAAGACTTAATGAACTAGCTGAAAAATAAGTAAGCTAGTTCATTGTTTTTTTCAGTGATAAAATAGTGGTAGATGTTGAAAATAGTAGACTCTACCGCTAAAAGATAATAAGACAGACTCTGCCCCAAGGGGGCGGCAGACCCTAGCATAAGAGAAAATGTACTAAGAAATATTGAAGAGAGTAGGGCTGCTAGAGAAGCCTCAAATTATAGAAATCCAATACAAGTAAATCCAGAAGAAAGAACATTAAAGGGTTATGTAGAAAACAATGCTAAAATTGAAATATCATTAAAGACTGACCCCATGTTCATCAACCTGTAAGAAATATATTACCTAATGGATAAGTTAAAGGTGGTGTTGGAAGAAAGGCAATAGACAATGGAGTTACTTCTCCAAGCGAAAAAGATGTTAAACAACTATACGATTACTTAAATAATGGGAAGTATCGTTAGCAGGATAATTGGATTCAAAATCATTAAGAAAAATAATATATAACCTCATAGAGACTAGTCTTTATGAGGTTGTTGAAAACTATGTAAATCTAAATACTAAAAAGGAGAGTCGGATTATTTATGGGAGAAAATTTTGATTGTACTCAGTTCCTGACTTTTGATAGCATATTAGCCGAAAATGAAGTTATTAAAAAGCTATTATCATATGAAAACATCGGATTCAAAGTGATTCTAGAAAAAGATATAAGAAATATAAAGAAGGAGTATTTTAAGAACTATAGGAAACAAATATTTGTTGAGTTGGAATATGATGACTTTATTGGAGAAATAGATGAATGGAAAGATATAAATGATGCTCCGCCTAAGCTAATATCAGATTTCATAAAAATAACTAAAGATATAATTAGACAAGAGGGGATAACTAATTTAAAGATAATATTAGCATCATTTGCTGATATGGGCGTAACTACAAACGAAGTATTAAATGCTTCAGTAGATAAATTAGAATATAGTTTGTTTCATATTTCAATGAGTGCTCCATATAATCCAGTCGATAATCTAATTATTGAAGTAGAAAACAAGAGCAAATTGGATGAAGAATGTAAATAGCATTAGAATGACAGCTACATTTAGGCGGAAAGTATAGTATGAATCAATTACATAAACAAGAAGTATTAGAATTAATAGAACTACACTCAGCAATGATGAAGACTGGGTGGATTTAAGAGATATATTAATTGAAAAAGGATATAATAGATAAATATCCTCAAATTTCAGTAGCTATTGATATGATAAGAAATGAAGAAATATCATGGTTAATGCATAACTTATGTGTGCCTTACTGCAAAATACAATCGTAGCGTAAGATCAAATAAAACCAAAAGTTTTATAAGAATAAGTGAATGCATATTATTAATAATGCAGTAGAATAAGTACAAAATAAATAGCTAATTAATTGCTTTTTTTAGTATAAAATAGTGGTAGATGTTGAAAATATTCAACATCTACCACTATTTTATACTAAGACAAACTATGCCCCGATTGGGGAGCATAAATTATTAAACGTTTATAGAATCCTCGCTCCAAATATACTATCAACATTGTATTCAATACTTATATTCTTACTAGTTAGCGGGATGATTTGAAAATCCCAAGGTAATATTTCTTCATTATATATACCTTTAATTATTTTAGCTTGAATAGATTTTATCTTGTTTTTATTGCAGGACTTTTTGTATTTTATTGCAATTATGTATAGAGGAAAGTCCTTGGAGATAGTTAACTTCTTTACTACTATATAAGCTTTCTTTATTTCTTCATGTTTCTCCAGTTCATGCTTGATTTTATCCAGTGTTTTTGAAGATAAATCATGTAGTAAGAAATCGTCACTTTTGTATACGTTAGATCTCTCAGCGAGCACTTCTTTATTGGTTTTCATAAAGTTTACAGCATAATTATAATATCTTACTGCTTCAGACCTATTGCCATTATGTAGGTAATAATTAATAAGGTGATAGCAGCTATTAGGAATAAGTTGCGTATCTTCGTTCATAAGAGTATTAAAAAACTCTACACCTGCTTCTATATCTTTCAAAAGAAATATTCGAGCTATGTGAAATTTAGCACTAATATTAAGCTTGTCTTCTTTTACTGCTTCTTTAAATACCTTAAGGGAAGCGTTAATGCCCTCAAGCTCTTCTACTAAAAAGGCTTGGTCAATACGTTGCTTTTGAGTCAATCCACTTTCTTTTTCTATAGATTCTAAATCATGTAAGGATGTTTTTAAATCTGATATGTATTCATAATTTTCCTTCCATCGTGTTTCGAAAAGTTCTTTCCATTTTAAGCTCATATTATTAAGGATACTATTAGATTCGCTTCTAAATAGAGTTCTTAATGCGCTTTCGTAATCATCTCTAAATATTGAAAGTAAATCTCCATTGAAACTACCATCAATTGTAGGTACAGTAGCATCTAACGATTCAGCTCTTTCTGCAATAGAAGGATGAGTACTTCCTGGTAAGGAATAATATACTTTTATTTGATCTAAAAAGTTTTTATATACTTCTATAGGTATTTCAAGATTACCCTTCATAGCGTTTTCCATCAGGAAATATATATCTTTGGGAACTTTTTCGCTTGTATTATTTAATTTCGTTATGTAATCCCAAAAATACCTATTAAAAATTCCGTCATAAAACTCCATTTTAATCAATGAGTTTATAAGAGCTTGCTTACCTACAGCTCTTGAAGCAATAATATCTGCTTCAAACTCATTATTTTTTCTAACTTGAAAGTATAGATTATTAAGTACTATTATATATCTTTTTATCAATCTAGCAGTTATAGAATTGGGTTTTCCCTTCTTCTTTAGCTTATCTAAACGCTTTAGCAACTTATTTATTCTTTGAGAAATTCTATATGTACTTCTACCATGGACTTTACTTAAGTGACCACACTCATGTGCTAATACTGCCTTAAGTTCCCTTTCGTTTAATGATAGTAAAAGTGGAACTCCAATTACTAGATATCGTTTTTTCCAATTTGCTAGGTAAAACTTTGAGCCTTCCTTTATGTAGGCATTATTGTTAAAATCCAAAGCCACTACATGTATTTTAGGACATTTGCAGATGCTTCGAACCTCATCTATGGTTTCATATAGCTTTGGAAAATCTTCTCTTTTCACAATAAAGATATCGGTGTTATCATCTTTTTGAAAGAAGATAGGGAACAGTGCTTTAGAGAGTAGAAAAAATACTATTGCCAGTGGTATTACTAGTAATATTGATGTAACTATTGATATTGCAATATCTTCTTCAGCAATAATTCCTTGATCAATAAAAGCAATGATAAATAAAAGTATAACTGAGTCAAGCAATACCATTCCTGCGGTTAAAAGGATGTCTAATGCTCCTAAAAATCTTTCTTTAAATCTTATCTTTTTGTTCATAATATGTACCCGCCTATTCTTCAAGTTAATAAAATTAACTAATTTTGAAAATATCTATTAACAAACAGCTTGTATCCATGTAAATTCTACCATAAAAGGGCTTGGATGAAAATATGTATTGATGTGTTAGATCTTTTATAATATCCATAGATAAGTTGTAGAGTAATTGAAGTCATTTGATTTAACCTGCACAAAAGTTTTATAGTTTATTATAAGGTGAAAAATTTGAAGTAATAAGGGTAAATAAAAACGGCTTGAAGTTTGGGGTATAAAAAACCATGCATACAAGGAGTTATAATCCCATATGCACGGTTTTTGTTTTGTATATAGAAAGTGTAAATTAGATATTCTTAGTTAACTGTTAGTTTGTAAGGTGTTGTAGTACTATATGCTCCGTTATAACCTACAACCTGTATATAGTAAGTTCCAGCTGACAGAGTATTGGTTAAGGTCTCAGAGGTTGTACCAGAATTCTCCGAGTAATCTATATATTTGCCGTTTGCATCATATAGTGTAAGATCGTAATCTTTTGGTAGATTTGTAAGGGATATAGTGAAGGATTTTGCTGTTGTTACATTAAGCTTATAGTAGTCTACATCTGAAGCACTATAAATATATGAGCTTATAGTAGAACCGGAAGTTATAGTATAAGCACTAGTAGTACTATTGTTAGGTTCATAAGTATCTCCAGAAGCAGCAGTGGTAACTGTAACAGTACAATTAGCAGTTTTACTTCCATCTTGAGTTGTAACTGTTATGGTTGTAGTACCAGAAGACACAGCTGTTACAGTTCCGTTTTGAACTGTTGCAACAGAAGAATTACTGCTAGTCCAAGAAACGTTTTTGTTAGTAGCATTAGAAGGCGCTACAGTAGCTGTAAGTGTTGAAGAAGTTCCAGTAGTCAAACTCAAAGTGGTTTTATCAAGAGTTACTGAAGCAACAGGAACAACGGTAGAGGTACCTATTGCAGTAGTTTGACTGTTTGATACATTATAAGTTCCAGTTAAATCTGCCTTCTTTGCTCCTGTTGAGGAATAAAGTGAAAGAGTTATTCCGGAGCCTGATTTTACTGCAATTTTAGCTTGGTTATTTGAGTCTACTTGAGCGGTTCCTAGTATAGTTCCACTCTGAACCGCTGCAACTACATCAGTAGGTTGTGAGCTAGGAATTGTTCCTTGAAGATATCCGTACCCAGAGGATAAACCTGTTACGGCTTGCTTATCAGATGTAGAGGAATCGGAAGTTCTAAGCTTTAAGGTAGTGGAGGAAGCTAAAGTGTTCACTCTAATAGTTGCAGCTAAAGGGCCAGTTCCTGAGATTGTATTGTATCCAGCAGAAGTCCAACTTCCGTTTACTAGTAGCTGACCTATTTGAGCTCCAGTACTAGTGTTATAAGCGCCAATCTGAGGATTTGAAGCTGTACCACCATCTATGATAGTGAAAGGTTCATTTACATAAACATATGAAGGATATAATGAAAGCTTTACTAAGCCAGTAGTCGTACCTCCGCCAGATGAACCTGAAGCGCTATAAGGGGCTCCGTAGGAACCGTTAGCAAAGTTATCTGTATTCCAAGGATTGTAGCTTGGAGTAGTCCAAGGCTCAGCTTGAGTTTGAGTTTTTTCAATATCAGCCATAGGTGTTGGAGTGGCAGTGCCTTTAGCATGATTAACTCCATCAAAGCCCATATAGCTTTCACTATTAGATAACCAGTTAATTATGTTAGTGCAAAGAGTAGCGGCATTTCCAGTATCGGTCCAACCTGGGTAAGTTGATTTTGCTTTTCCTGTATCTTCTCTTAGATATTTTGGAGTAGCATCTTCTATAGGTGAGGAATCGCCTATAAATGCAGCCTTACCAGCACTAGGCTTCGAGATAGCGACATAAGGTCCTTCATTTTCTCCTCCGAAATAAAGACCAGTATCAGCAGCACTACCCCATTTTACAGGAGTATCTGAAGATGAAAAATAAACTATTCCTTTAGCTTTGTTAGGATCTGTTATTGCTAGAGTTGAGCCGGCGGCCATAAGAATAGGAGATACACCAGTAGTTATTCCTTCTGAATAAGAGGAAGCTTTTACTCCAGAAACACCGCTTTTGCAATCTATGGCATTAAACCTATATCTGATTCCAAAGTTTTGTGCAAGCCAGCCTGAGGTTGCACTTTGAGGGTTTCTCATATCACCGTAAACTCCGCCCAGATTGTATTGAGTATCGGTAGATCTATTGTAACCATTATAGACTTCTGTTGAATCCCAGGTGTTAGTGTTTCTATCAGCATTGTAATGATCAGCTATAAAAAACAATCCTTTTCCTGAATCAACAAATTGTTTAAGAGCTGAGTACTCAGCTTGAGTTAGAGGCCTGTTAGCTTCAGCCATAACAAAAACATCAGCGTTCTTTATAGCGTCATAGGTTATAATTGCTTCATTTTTGTCTACATTAGCTGATTGTCTGTCATCATAATAACGGATAGCACCATCACCATCTTTATCAACTCCTCTATATTCTCTTACAGTATAGCCTTTTGAAACAAGAGCGTCTGCAAAGTCAGAGAAACCTCCATCTAAAACCCAATCTGCGGCTCCGGCAGTTTCATCATGGGAGTTGTCGAAGAGTACTAATTTTCCGTTGCTTGAACCTGCGGCAGGAATTTTTTCAGGTATAGTATTGTTCCAGCTATAGGTTAAAGTATCGGCTTTCGCTGTCACAATCCTATGAGCATTAAGGAAAGGTGAGAAGTTAAAGAACTGGGATAATGCAAAAGCAGAAATTAGAGAAAGAGCTAGCTTTTTTCTTAGATTTTTGTTTAACATAATAGTCTCCTTTTAAGTATTTGATAATAATACTTTATTATCTGCATCGTAATACACTAATATTATACGTATTAAGTTAATAATAGGTAAGAGGATTGCTGTTAAATCACATTAAATAATAAAATATTGTTATTATATTAAAAAAATAATGTATAAAAGTATTATATTAACAAATGAAGTGGCTTATTGTATAATAGGGTTATTGATTTATTATGGAGGAGTTATGATAAGTTTATATGTACTTTTTATATTATTAAGCTATGTTTTTAATGTAATAAAATTAATAAAAAGCTACAATGACAGAGTTTTGAATGTTGGACTTATAAGAGAAAAATGGTTCGAATATAAGAGCAGAGGTAAGTGGGCTTTAGTTTTGGATTTAGCTTTAGTACCTTTGGTAATCTGGTTTTTTGTAGAAATATCTCGAAGTAATAAGGATACTCACCAAGATACTGATACAGTATGGGGATGGTTTCAAAGCCTTGAAAATCCTACGTCAATATACTCAATACAGTTTGTTATAATGGTAATTATGATAGTAGTTACGTTGTTTTTTGAAATTAGAGAAAGTAATACAAGCACCATAATAAGTAGAGAAGGTATACTTGCAGCTGATGGAGAGCTCATACCCTGGAATAGAGTTGAAGAGATTGAAGAAGGGCATGCTTCTGAATCTTCATTAAATAGAGTAGCAAAAATAACTGTTAAGACAAAAAGGGAGAAGACGAAGACATTAAAACTCATTGTGCCAAAGGATGAATTTAGAAGCTTACTTATAGCAACAAGAAATGCTATAAATCTAAATAGAGAAGAATGAATATAGTGAAGCTGCATGATCCACTGCACCAGTTGGACAAGAAGCTTATTTTTAGAAATATAAGTTTTATTAATGAGTGGTACATCTTTGTAGGTGAAACATATACTAGATTATATGCTTCAGGTAGATGTATCACTTCATTATATAATTTATATTTTCAAATTCTCCTCTCAGAACACAGAGGAGTTTTGAAAATAGTTTTAGAATTGAAGTGATACATCCTTAGATATACCATTTTATAAATAACCTCCATCCTCGATTACAAATATCCTATTGAAAACAATTAATAAAATGGTATATCTATTAAATTCATATATTTCTGACTATTTCATTGACTTGTTAGAATATTTTGATATATAATTACAATAATTTTATAGATTCGGATGAAGGTAGCGGGATTAAACCGTTATTGGACGAACCTCTGGAGAGACTCAAAGGAGCACCGAAGGGGAAAGCCATAAAGATGTGGTGAAACTCTCAGGTAAAAGGACAGGGGATTTTGATATTGTATTCAGTTTAACTTTATTTAGCTTATTAAGCTTTTTTTCAGTTATTTGAATATCAAAAGCCGTATTTCCAGAGACTAAGTTTAATACTAGTCTCTTTTTGTTTATATATTGGGGACTAATTAAAAGTTTTAGATTATTAAAAGGGGGCTAAATAATGCTTTATAAAAGTACAAGGGGAAAAGAAAATTTGGTCACAGCTTCAGAAGCTATAGTTAGGGGCATAGCTGAAGATGGAGGATTGTTTGTTCCAGAAAACTTTCCGAGGATAGATAAATCCTTTGATGAGTTAAAAGAAATGAATTATAAGGAATTAGCGTTTTATATATTAAAGAAATATCTAGACGATTTTTCTGATGAGGAGCTTAAAACGTGTATAGACGGGGCATATGATGAAAAGTTTGAAAATCCTTTAATAGCACCATTAAAATATGCAGGCGGAGCATATTTTTTAGAGCTCTTTCATGGAAAAACCTTAGCATTTAAAGATATGGCTTTAAGCATACTTCCATACCTTGTGAAGACGGCAGCAAATAAAACAGGAATAGATAAGGATATAGTTATTCTTACTGCTACTTCTGGGGACACTGGTAAGGCTGCGCTTGAAGGCTTTGCAAAGGTTGAGGGAACTAAGATAATAGTCTTTTACCCAAAAGATGGAGTAAGTGAGATTCAAAGAAGACAGATGGTAACTCAAGAAGGAGATAATACCTTTGTAGTAGGTATAGAAGGAAACTTTGATGATGCTCAAAATGGAGTGAAAGATATATTTGGTGATGATGATTTCAACAAGAAGCTAGAAGCTAAAGGATATATGCTATCTTCTGCAAACTCCATAAATATAGGAAGACTTATACCTCAAGTTGTTTACTATGTATATTCATATTTAAGTTTATTAAAAGAAGGAAAGCTTAAGGATGGAGAAAAAATAAATGTTGTAGTACCTACAGGCAATTTTGGTAACATACTTGCTGCTTTTTATGCTAAAAATATGGGCTTACCTATAGAAAGATTTATATGTGCTTCAAATGAGAACAAGGTGCTCACTGACTTTATAAGTTCAGGTGTTTATGATAGAAATAGAGAGTTTGTAGTTACTAATTCTCCTTCAATGGATATATTAATCTCTAGTAATCTTGAAAGATTTTTGTATGAGATAAGTGGTAAGGATTCAGAGTTTATACGAGATCTCATGAGCAAATTAAAGACTGAAGGAAGATATGAAGTAAGTGCAGCTATGAAAGATAGACTTAAAGAGTTTTACGGGGACTTTGCCACAGAAGAAGAAACTGTTGATGCAATAAAAAAAGTATATGATTCGTCAAAATATGTAATAGATACTCATACGGCTGTTGCTTACAAAGTTTTTGAAAAATATAAAAACGAAACAAAAGATGATACTGTAACGGTGATAGCGTCAACAGCCAGTCCTTTCAAATTTCCTAGAAGTGTTAATGAAGCTCTTAATTTTGAGCAAGAACAAGCTTCAGACTTTAAAATGGTAGAGACTCTTTCTAAAAATTTCGATATTAAGATACCTAAAGGTATATTGAACTTGGAAAGTAAACCAGTGATTCATAAGGCAACATGTAATAAAGAAAATATGAGAAACGTAATTAAAGAATTTTTGGGTTTATAGGTGATGATATGGTAGAAGTTAAAGTTCCTGCAACAAGTGCAAATATAGGACCAGGGTTTGATTGTCTTGGAATAGCAGTAAAGAAATATAATAGATTTGTTGTAGAAGAGGTAGAAGAAGGACTTGTGTTTGAAGGTTGCGATGAAGAATTTAAGAATGAAGATAACTTAATATATGTAGCTATGAAAAAGTGTTTTGATAGGATTAAATATAAACCAAAAGGATTAAGTATAAAGATTGAAAGTGATATACCAGTATCAAGAGGGCTTGGTAGTAGTGCAGCATGCGTAGTTGGTGGAATCCTAGCTGCAAACGAGCTTGCAGGAAGTCCTTTGAGCAAAGAAGAGGTTTTAGAATTATCCGCAGAGATGGAAGGACATCCTGATAATATAACTCCAGCTTTATATGGTGGGATGACTGTTTCGGTGACAGAAGAGGGTAGGACTATATATAACAAAATAAATATAAAAGAAGAAATTAAGCTTTGTGTATTAGTGCCTGATTTTAAATTATCTACAGAAAAAGCAAGAGCAGTACTTCCGAAGAGTATTGATTATAAACATGGTGTTTATAATATAGGCAGAGTAGCTCTCATGATATCTGCTTTGTCAAATGGTGATTTAGACCTTCTTAAGGTTGCTTGCAAAGATAAACTTCATGAGGATTATAGAGCCGGACTTATAGAAAATTTTTATGATATAAAAAATGAATGCAGTAAGCAAAATGCTTTAGCTGTGTTTCTAAGCGGAGCTGGACCAACTATTATGGTTATGCTAAGAAAAGATGACAAAGATTTTTCTACCAATATAAAAGGTTATTTAGATACACTTAAAAATAACTGGCAGGTATTGGAAGTGGATATCGATAATGATGGGGCTATAGTTTCGAGTTTATAAATAATTAGGGGGGAAAGCATGAGTGATATAGTTGTAGCTAAATTTGGAGGAAGCTCACTAGCGGACAGTGAGCAGTTTAATAAAGTAAAAAATATTGTTATTGAAGGTGCACAAAGAAGATTTATTGTGCCTTCAGCACCGGGAAAGAGATTTAAAAAGGACTACAAGATAACTGATTTGTTATATCTTTGCTATGAGCATGCAAAGAATCAAATATCCTTTGAAGATGTATTCAGGCATATTGAAGATAGATATAAGACTTTAGCCTTAGACCTCAAGGTTGACATTAATATAGAAAATTACCTTCAGGAGATAAAACAAAAGATAGAAGAAGGTGCTTCAGCAGATTACACTGCTAGCAGAGGGGAGTATTTAAATGGATTATTACTTGCAGCATTTTTAAACTATGAATTTGTTGATGCAGCAGAAATAATAAAGTTTAAGCATTTCGGCACTTTAGATATGAACGCTACTGAAGTGGCTGTAAGAGAAAGATTAAAAGATGTAGAAAAAGCTGTTATACCTGGGTTTTATGGAGCGATGCCAGATGGCAAAATAAAGACCTTTTCTAGAGGTGGTTCAGATATTACAGGAGCTATAATAGCAAGATGTACTAGTGCTAAACTTTATGAAAACTGGACGGATGTTTCTGGATTTTTGATGGCAGATCCTAATATAGTTGAAAATCCAAAGTCTATAGAGTATGTGACTTACAAGGAGCTTAGAGAGCTATCTTATATGGGCGCAAAAGTTCTTCATGAAGAGAGTATTTTTCCAGTTAGAGATGTAGGTATACCTATAAATATAAGAAATACTAATAAACCTACTGATAAAGGAACCTTCATAGTTGATGAACAGAGAGTTCAAACCTATGGAGATACAATTACAGGTATAGCAGGGAAGAAGGATTTTGTTGTAATCGCGATTCAAAAGATGCTTATGAACCTTGAACAAGGTTTTTGTAGAAAGCTTTTAACAATACTTGAAAGTAACGGAGTTTCTTTTGAGAACATGCCATCGGGTATAGATTCTGTATCTTTAGTTATAGAAGAGAGCCAGGTAGCAGATAAACTTGAGATTATACTTGAAGAGATAAAAAGACAATGTAATCCAGATACTGTAGATGTTTATCCTAGTATGGCTTTAATAGCTACCGTTGGTAAGGGGATGAATAGAACTAAAGGTGTTGCTACTAATATATTTAAAAGTCTTTCAGAAGCAGAGGTAAATGTAAGAATGATAAACCAAGGGTCAAGTGAGATAAATGTCATAATCGGTGTGGAAAACGAAGATTTTGAAAAAGCTTATAGAGCTATTTATGGTGCTTTTGTTAAATAAGTAATCTGGTTTGCAGTAGATAATTGGGGACTTAAATTAAGAATACATTGAAGAGGGAGAATTATAATGGAAAAAGTGAGAATTGCATTATTAGGGCTAGGTAATGTAGGGAAAGGTGTTTGGAATATATTAAACACTAATAGAGAAGCTATTATAAAAAGAGCTGGATATGATATAGAGATTGCAAAGATATTAGTTAGGGATAAAAATAAAGCAAGAGATGTGGAAGTGCCACAAGAGCTTATTACAACTGATGCTGAGGAGATCTTTAATGATGACAGCATTAAGATAATAGTTGAAGTTATGGGTGGGTTAGAGCCTGCAAAAGATTATATATTAAGGGCTATAAAAGAGAGAAAGCATGTGGTTACTGCCAATAAGCTACTCATAGCAACTAACGGAAAAGAAATATTTGAAGAAGCTGAAAGGAACGAAGTTATAGTAAATTTTGAAGCTAGTGTAGCTGGTGGAATACCTGTCATACATGGAATCAATGAAAGCTTGACTGCGAACAAGATTGAAGAAGTCATAGGAATAATAAATGGTACTACAAATTATATACTGACTAAGATGACATTAGAAGGAATGGATTTTGAAGATGCTCTGAAAGAAGCGCAGGAAAAAGGATATGCAGAAGCGGACCCAACATCAGATATAGAAAGTTATGATGCGGCATACAAGCTTGCAATATTAACAACTCTTGCTTTTGAGACAAATGTTGATGTAAATAACATCTATAGAGAAGGAATAACTAAGATTACTTCAAAAGATATTGAGTATGCTAAAGAACTTGGTTATGTTATTAAGCTGCTTGCTATAGTAAAAGAGGTAGATGGAAAGTTAGAACTTAGGGTTCATCCAACAATGATTCCAGCAATACATCCTCTAGCAAATGTTAATGATTCTTTTAATGCTATATTTATAAAAGGAAATGCTGTAGGAGATCTTATGCTCTATGGAAGAGGGGCTGGAGAGCTTCCAACAGGTAGTGCTGTAGTTGGAGATATAATATCCGTATTAAGAAATGATGGCGATAGAGCAAGTATAGTAACAAGTAGATATGAGGACAAAGAAATAGCTCCGATGGATAATGTAGGAGCCAAGTATTATTTAAGAATAACAGTAAAAGATATGCCAGGTGTCTTAGGCGAGATAGCTACTATATTCGGACAAGAGCAAGTAAGTATAGCTTCATTTATACAGAAAGCTAGAAGAGAAGATAGAGGACTTGTTTCCATAGTTATTGTAACTCATGATACTTTAGAAGGAAAAATAAATAAATCTTTAGAGAAAATTAATGATTTAGATATAATAAAAAAGGTTGAAAATGTAATAAGAATAGAGAAGCTCGGACTAAAATAAAATAATATCTAAAATTAATCTCCAGTATTTAAAATATATACTGGGGATTAATTTTTCTACAAAACAACCAAAAATCGATAAAAAAATTATATATATTGACAATAATTATTTAATATGAAATATTAGTGTTAACTATATTTACAAAAAGTTTCTTTGAATCACAATATACAAAATAAACCTTAGGAGAGATTTATATGAACCTTTATAAGAGGCTCAGAGATAACAAAAGAATAGTAAGTATATTGATAGTAGTAGCTATCTTTGCTGTTGGGTACCCAGTAGTAAAAAACAGTGAAAAAGAAACTCTAGAATATAAAACTGAAGAATTTTTCAATAATATAATTGAAGAAAAATATGAAGCTGCTTTTATGTTTTTAGATTATGGTGAAGTAGGTAAGGAAACTAGCTTTGCTTTAAATGAAGATAATAAGAGAGGTAATTGGATTAAAAATCTCAAGCGGCAAAGAGCCAGTGGTGTAAGGATAGAAAGATGTAAAGAAGTTAAAGTGGATAATGTAGATTATCCTCGTGGAACTGTAAAGTTAATTGTAAGTAAAAATGGTGTACAAGAAGAATATATAGTAAATATTAAATATACAAGAAATAAAAATAGCTATAAGATAAGAAATATAAATAAAATAGATGATGAGATTCAACAGACTATTTGTGGTAGAATAAATGGATCTTAATTATAGTGTGAGACTAAATCAGGAGAAATGAATATGAATATTCAAATATACGGAGTGAAGAAGTGTTTTGACACCAAGAAAGCAGAAAGATATTTTAAAGAAAGAAAGATAAAGTACCAATTTATTGATTTAAATATGGTGGGTTTAGGGAAGAGAGAGTTGGAAACGGTAAGGAATGCCGTGGGGCTAAGTAATTTAATAAATAAAGAATGTAAGGACTATGAAAGATTAAATTTACACCGTATTATTAATAATAGTGTAAAAGAAGAAATACTTTTAAACAACCCTAAGCTTTATAAGACACCGATTGTTAGAAATGGAAAACTTGCAACAGTAGGTTATGAGCCTAAGGTGTGGGAAAATTGGGATTAGACAAGTGAGTCATTATTAGACTTTTATCGAAGATTATAAGATAAGTTATACATTTTTGATAAGGCCTAATAATGACTTTTTTACTGTATAGGAAATTATAAAATTTTTTAAAAGCTAAACCTAAAAATATCAAGGGTTTAGAACAGTTATTTAGGATAAACAGTAAAAAATAAATCATATTCGCCTGCTTATATTAATTAAAGTCATATAAGCGGATTTCTAAGGATAGACATATGAAAACGATTGTAATATTATACCAAATGTTCTATAATATTGTAGATATCTATATTAGTATGATAGTTTTGTAACTAATAGCATATTAAATCTATTTTGGAAGATAATATAACCAATAAAACATTTATAAATTAAAGTTAAAATACCTTAATAGAAGCGGGTGAGCAACTTGGATAATGTAAGAAAAAAGGTAGGGATAGGAACCTGTTCTCCAATCATGCTAGTATTATCACTTATTCTATCTTTCAGTTTTGGTAACAACATAGTGCTGGGCGATATAGTATTAGCCTCCTTCGGTCTAAAGGCTTGGTCTGATGGACATATGGGGGTTCATTATACTTTGTTCTATGCTTTAGCTATGGTGGTAATAGCGTATTTTATTGGAGATAAATATGAAGATCATATGTGGGCTAAGGCTGGAAAGAATTCTGCTATATTTGTACTTGCCCTTCTAACTCTTATAATAATATTCAATTTGGTGTTTTGATCTATAGATAAACCAGTTCCAAGTGCAATCTATATTTGGATAAATTCTAATATGAAGTAGTTTATCTATAATTCAATGTATAAAATTATTTATATATTTGTGTAACTATTTCCTTTTTTCTTCGTATTATATGTGAAGTGTTATTTGTGTGGTGATTATAATTGAAAAAAGTAAATGTTAAAATTATTTGTGGAATTATGTTGTTAATTATGTGTTTAGGTTTAGTAAGTTGCAACACTAAGGAAAAGGAATATGATTTTTATAAGATAAAGAAAGTTACTGAAGACAAGATAGATAGGGTTGAAGTTTCCTACGCGGATATACCATCGAGAGTTTTATCCAAGGAGGAGGTACAAACCTTAATAGGCTTAATAAATGATTCTGGAGATGATGTCCAGCAGTATAATGGGCCTGATCCTAAAGGTGTTACGAACTCGTTAGATGTACATCTAAAATCAAAGAGTTGGTTTAGTATGTATCCTTACAGGAACGGATATTTGCTGTTTTGTGGAGAGAAGAGTTATATGATAGCACAACCTAAATATAATGATTTTATAAAAGATGTATTTAACAATACGAGGAAGGTTTAAGAAATTATCAAATTATAAATCTACCTTTAAGGAATATTTTTCTCTTAAGTTCTGTAATAATAGTACATACAGGTAATATTATTTCAAAAGAAATTTATGTTTGGTAAAAAGTCTTAAAGGGTTCCTAATTCAAGCATAACTATTTAGGTTGAAACTTTGTAGCCGGACTAATGGAGGAAAATTATATGCTAGGCAGAGCTGAAAAAAATAATAGTATGAAATCTTTAATAATTGCTGCTGCTATTGGTGCGGTTGTTATCATAGCTTCAGCTATTACATTTTGGTATTCCATTGATAATTATGTAAAGCGATGGGATAGTAAAATATATACTGGAGTAAGGATAGAAGGAATAGATTTGTCGGGGAAGTCAAAGGCAGAAGCTGTGGGATTACTAAATAATGAGCTGAAAAGGTTTGTGGATGATAAAAAAATAATTGTAAGAGTGCAGGATAAGAAATTTCAGTTAGACTATAAAACAATAAACCCACAGTATGATATAGAGACTGCCGTAAATGACGCTCTTAAATATGGAAAAGACAAAGGGCTTCTACATAAGAAAAAGTTAATTAAAAGTGGTCCGGTAACTAACATAAATCTCAAATTTAAATATAATAGTGAAGAATTAAATAAATTTGAGAAAAGTATTGCTTCTAAGGTAGATAAAAAACCTAAAAATGCTTCAATTAATATAATTAATGGGTCCATAGCTGTAACTGAAGAGCAGAGTGGAGTCGTGTTAAATAAAGAATTACTTGATAAAAACTTGAAAAAAGAATTAACTGGAGCTTGGAATAAAGACATAGTGGTTGAGGGTCAAATAGAGGTGGCAAATGCAAATATAACTAAAGAACAGCTGTCAAGGATAGATGGAGTTTTGGCGTCTTTTTCAACAGATTATTCAACCTCAACAGAAGCTAGAGCTAATAATATAGCAATAGCTGTAAAGGCTTGTAACGGAAAAATAGTTATGCCGGGAGATACTTTTAGCTATAATGGGGCATTAGGTGAAAGGACTTACGAAAAGGGTTACAGGGAGGCTCCTATTTATAAGAATAATGAAGTGGTGGATGATGTAGGAGGCGGTATATGTCAAGTATCTACAACGTTGTATAGAGCTGCTATGAGGGCCAATCTTAAAGCAGTGGAAAGGCATAATCATTCCTTTAAAGCAACTTATTCGCCTCTTGGGCTTGATGCCACAGTGACTTGGGGATATCTAGATTATAAGTTCAAAAATACTTATGATTTTCCTATCTATATAGAAGCTATGACAAGTGGAAGAACTGTAAGTTTTAATATATATGGTAGTAAAGCTGGATTGGGTAGTAAGAGCTATGAATTGGTATCGGATGAGCCTACTGTAATCCCAGCTAAAGTTACTGAAGTAAATGATCCAAATCTGCCAGAGGGTCAAGTGGTAATGGATGAAAAGCCTATTGACGGTTACAAGGTCAAGTCTTATCTAGTTACTTATGAAAACGGCAAGGAAGTAGCAAGGGAAGCTGTGTCCCATGATACTTATGTAAAAAAAGACGGGGTAAGACGGATAGGGACTAAAAGGGAATGATGGAAAGGTTAGATGCACAAAAAATCGCTAAGATATCGCTTAGTGATTTTTTTTCGTTCTTTAGGAATTGTGCCTAAAAGAAAAATCACTAGAAATAATAATCAGAATAACTTGTCTTTTTCTTATAAAGTTATAATAAGATAAAACCTGTGGTAGCTGAAAAGTATTAAATCATTAGAGATTATATGTGTGACTAAGTGGATAATAATGTTATAGTTGGGCACTTTATATAGAGGAAATCATTAAAAAGGAGTGCATTATGAATGGTAGCTTGGATAAGAGCAAATATAAAAGGTTTAGTTGTATTTTTTTTATTTTTAGGTATATCATATATAAGTTTTTTTGAATTTAGCGATACAAAAGTAATTTTATCTATTATAGCAGCTGAAATATTTCTAACATTTATGGCAGGTGCTTTAAGGTTTCGTCTAGATAAAAAGTTCCTAGTATTACTGTTGTTAATTATATTGATAAACGTAGTAGTGGGATATAATAAATTATATTTTTCTAATTTATTTTTACTGTCATACTGTATGTGGTACTTCATAACTAAGGTTACAAATAAGAGCAGAGAGCTTTTTTTGATAGCCTTTAGTATTAGTATTGTAACAATCTATCTAGCTTCATTAATGTATATAAAGATACCTTTATTTACGATAATATTTTATCCTGTCTACTTATTGGGGTATATTTCACAGAGTGGCTTTTCCGGTAAAAGTATACTGCAGGATATCCTAATTACATTATGTATACCTTTTGATGTATTCTTGCTCAATTGTATTTTTAGAATAAAAGGGTCATATAGTGTTATTCGAAATATGGCCACATTTACAATATATAACGATGATATAAAGACCCTAATACTAACTCTTTTCATTTGGCTTATATACAGTAGTTTATGCGTTTCTGCCTCTTATCTAGTTTATAGAATCTTCACTGGTATACAAAAAAGAAAATTATTCTTCGCAGATTCATCAAAGGAACATAAAAAAAGTTTGATTCTTTCAATAAATTTAAAATTAATTTTTACGGCCTTTATAGTATATTTTAGTGATTGTATTTTAGCGAAACAGATCATTACTGACTTTAATGTATTTCTTAATATGCATGAATTAATAAACTTTATGATTCTGCTTATGGTATATATAGTTATAATCTCTTTATCAGGAGAAAACTTAGGTAGAATTATGTTTTACTTATCAATTAGTATTGTTTTTATTGCAAATATAGTTAAGTTGAGTTTTTTTGACGAACCATTTTATCCATGGGAAGTTTATTTAATAAAAGATGCCTTTATGATTGGCACTAGATATATTAACTATCAAATCGTTATAACAATAACATTGATTTCTATTTTGCTAATTATGGCTGTAATTAAATTTAGAAGACATATCCTGCATGGTTTAAGACCTAAACTAAGGGTTAATATGCTAATTTTATCTTTAGCAATACTAGCAATGAACGTATACATATTAAGTAATTCTAAGTATTTATATCAGTTAGATATTGATAAGTCACGGTGTATAGGTAAAGTAGGAGCTGCAAGAAATGGTTTGTTTCTTGAAAATTTTTTGATCATAAAGGATTACGATGAATATATAGCTGATAAGCCAGAAGGGTATTCTAAGGATAGTATTGTTGGTGTGCTAGATAAGCTTAGCAGATATAATGACGTGAAAGTTTCTTCACAGATTAATATAAAACCTAATGTGATAGTTATTATGAGCGAAAGTTTTTGGGATGCGACACAGCTTAAGGGGGTTACGTTCGATAAAGATATAGTTGAAAACGTAAGAAATAATATTAAGGGATATATGGTATCACCGGTATTTGGAGGAGGAACAGCAAATGTAGAGTTTGAGGTCTTAACTGGATTAAGCAACTATTTCAATAATCCTGGAATAATACCTTATAATGTATATTTGAGAAGGCCTACCCCTAGCCTTGCTAATGTATTTAACAAAAATGATTATGACACTATAGCTATACATCCTAATGATAAGAATTTTTATAATAGAGATAGTGTGTATAAATATATGGGGTTCAAAAAATTTATAAGTATAGATAGTTTTGATAAACAAAAAGATTCAAAAGGTACAAATGTAGCTGATGAAAAGTTAATGGATATGATAATAAATCAATTATCTTCTGGTGATAATGCTAAGTTTATATTTGCAATCACTATGCAGAATCATGATCCTTATTATAACGAATATAGCAAGCTAGAGGTTAACACATCATCAAAGAGTTTGAATGAAGCAGAGATGTCCGTTTTAAGTAACTATGCATCAGGTATATATGATGCAGATAGATCATTTGGAAAACTGATTAGTAGTTTAAAAAACTTTGATAAACCTACGGTAGTTTATTATTTTGGGGACCATCTTCCAAGACTAGGTAAGCCGTTAGGTGTATATGATGTTTATAATTCGCTTAATTATTTTAATAATAAGGAGAAGATAGATTCTGATATCAATAGTTACATCACCCAATTGGCCATATGGTCTAACTATAAAGATATTCCGCAACTATCTTCGAAAATATCTCCAGCTCAATTGTCATTACATATATTAAAAGAATCAGGTGTATCTTATCCAATATATTTTAATATACTTGAACAATTAAATAAGGAGCATCCTTATTTACAAAATCATTTAAATGGAAAAGAAATTCAGAATGAAGAATTGGTGAAAGATTATAAGCTTATACAGTATGATTTACTATTTGGTAATCAATATATAAATGAAAATTAAATTTTTAATATTTTATTGACAAATTTAAAGGGTCAGCATATCATAATAATATAACCTAGAAAGTTGATAAGATTGATAGGAAATTGCTGTGATAAGAAATAGTAGCATGAGATTAGCTACCAGAGATAAGTCTCCTTGGCTGAAAGAGATTTTTAGTAAAACTTATGCGAATGCATCTTTGAGCTCTGCCTCGAACTATAGTAGACGGCAGCGGGTACGCTCGTTAAAGCGTTAGGGTATGGTAAAGTACCTGAATTCGGAGATAACCTTATAATTTAATTTAGGGTTAATTAGAGTGGAACCGCGGAATATAACTTCTGCCTCTATATATGTTAGAGGCAGGAGTTTTTTTACTTTATAGAGGACCAAGTTAGTGCTTTTAATTACCTATATATAAGAAAAGTTATAGTTGTTTAGATAATAATTTTATTTTGAAAGGAGAAGATATTATGAATTCTAATCAGTATTTTGATAGTATAGCAAACAAATGGAATACTATGAGGAGCGAATATTTCAAAGATGAGGTAAGAGATAGAATAGTAGCAAAATTTAATATTAAAGATAAGGTGGTAGCTGATTTAGGATGTGGAACAGGATTTGTTTCATTGGGACTTGCTCGAGAATCAGCAATGGTATTCTCTTTAGATAGATCATATAATATGCTGAAAGAACTAAAGGCTTCAGCTAATAATGTAGGACTTAAAAATATTTATCCAATAAAATCTTCTTTAGATGACCTAGCACTATTTGATGAATCAATAGATGGAGTTTTTATAAATATGGCATTGCACCATATAGTAGATGCAGAGAAAGCTATAAAAGAAATGTATAGAGTATTAAAACAAAACGGAACTGTTTTGATATCTGATGTATATCAGCATAATGGTGAATGGGCTAGAGAAGAGATGTATGATGAATGGTTAGGATTTACTGAAGAGCAGATTAGGAAATGGTTAGAAAACGCCGGATTTACAGCTATAAAGGTAGAAGATACAGGGCTTAGATGCGAAGGCTATTCAAGCAAGGGTGAGTTTACTAACCCAGGTATATTTATGGCCACGGCAATTAAGAAATAAATATAAAGTAAAATATGTACCACTTCAATATATTTATAATATTAATATTTAAGGAAATTACATTAAAATTCTATAATGCTGTTGGATGATGAAGTGGTACAGTCTTATAAAAAATACACTGGTAAATGAATTTGATTAGAAAGCTTAAAAAGTCAGTTTAATAAAATTAATAAGAAATTTTTTACAATATAAAAATATAATAAATCTATAAAACATTTACGCTTGTGCTTAAAAGTTGATGTACAAGGACACTTAAAAATTAGGAGGAAATAATTATGAATTTTGAATCATTGTTAATACATGGAGGAATAGATGGAGACGAAAGAACAGGAGCAGTTAATGTACCTATATTTCAAACTTCAACATATAAACAACCTGGATTTGGTGTAAATAAAGGATATGAATATTCAAGAACTGGAAACCCAACTAGAGAAGCTGTGGAAAAGCTAATAGCTGAATTGGAAAGAGGATACGCAGGTTATGCCTTTGCTTCTGGAATGGCAGCAATAACAGCAGTTGTGTCATTATTTAAGTCCGGAGATAAGCTTCTTATATCAAACAATCTTTATGGTGGAACTTTCAGAGTTCTAGACAAAGTATTTAAGAACTTTGATATAAGTTACGGTATAGTCAATACAACTGATCTTGAAGAAATTAGAGCAAGTATAGATGATAAGGTAAAAGCTATATTTATAGAAACTCCAACTAACCCCTTAATGGATATAACAGATATTGAAGCGGTTTCAAAAATAGCTAAGGAAAATTCAATACTAACAGTAGTGGACAATACTTTTATGACCCCATATCTTCAAAGACCTATAGAGTTAGGTGCTGATATAGTGGTTCATAGTGCTACTAAGTATTTAGGTGGACATAGTGATCTAGTAGCTGGTTTGGTAGTGGTTAATAATGAAGAGTTAAGTGAAAGACTTCATTTTATACAAAACTCAACTGGTGGTGTTTTGGCTCCATTTGACTCTTTCCTATTGATAAGAGGGATAAAGACCTTAGCAGTTAGAATGGATAGACACAACAAAAATGCAGATGTTATAGCTAAGTATCTAAATAATAGAGAAGAGATAGAAAAGGTATTTTATCCAGGACTTGAAAGTCACGTAGGACATAACACTCATAAGAAGCAGGCAAGTGGATTTGGTGGAGTTATTTCTTTTGTTCTTAAGGACGGTTATGATTATAAGAAATTTGTTGAATCCTTAGATGTAATAACATTTGGAGAAAGTCTTGGAGGAGTGGAATCTCTAGTTTGTCATCCAGCATCTATGACTCATGGATCGATTCCTTATGAAATTAGACAAAAAGTTGGAATAGTTGATAATTTAATAAGACTTTCAATAGGTATAGAAAGTGAAGATGATTTAATTAAAGATATACAGAGTGCTTTAAATAAATCCAAGATATAAATATAAGATATAAATAACATGGATGTATTAAACAATTTAAAGAGGGGATTAATGTGGAATATATAAATGATATAAGAGAGCTTATAGGAAACACACCTATTATTAAATTAAATCATTTCAGCTTAAAAGAAGGTGTAAATATATTTGCAAAACTAGAATACTGCAACCCGGGTGGGAGCGTAAAGGATAGAATCGGTGAATATATGATAAAGGCAGCTGAAGATCAGGGGTTACTAAAAAAAGGACATACAATTATAGAAGCAACTGCTGGTAATACTGGACTTGGAGTAGCTTTGGCTGCAATAAATAAAGGGTACAATATTATATTTGTAGTACCTACTAAGTTTTCTGAAGAAAAACAAATGCTTATGAGGGCACTTGGAGCTAAAGTTATAAACACTCCTAGAGAATTTGGCATGTTAGGGGCGGTTGAGAAAGCAGAAGAACTTTTGAAAGCTACAAAAGATTCCATTAGTTTTAAACAGTTTGAAAATATATATAATCCGCTTGCTCATTATGAAACTACAGGTCCTGAAATATATAAAGCATTAGAGGGAAATATAGATTATTTGGTGGCTGGTGCTGGTAGTGGGGGCACTTACAGTGGTGTAGTAAAATATCTTAAGGAGCAAGATAAAACTATAAAGGGAGTTCTAGCAGACCCAGAAGGCTCCACTATGGGTGGTGGAATAGCTGGCTGTTACAATATAGAAGGCATAGGCAATGATTTTATACCTAAAACTATGGATATGAACTTGGTGGATAAGATAATAAAGATTAATGATGAAGAGGCTCTTAAGTTAGTAAAGGAGCTGGCATATAAAGAGGGAATTATAGTGGGGAGTTCATCTGGAGCAGCACTTTCAGCGACATTAAAACTTGCTAAGACTATAGATAAGGGAAATATAGTTACAATATTTCCTGATAGAGGGGATAGATATCTAAGTAAAGGTATATATAATTAATAACTTTACAACTATTAACAATTACAGGAGTTCTAATGCTTCTGTAATTTTTTTGCTATAAATTTTCCGATTTTAATTAATACGTAAACACATAGATGATCTACTAATGTATAATTTATTATATGATCATTTTAATATAAGTTTTTTTTTAGATGCTTGTAGTATTGAAAGGATTATTATATTAATAAAACTATTGAAAATTATCTTTATGCTATTAGATTAAACATTAATTCATAAATAAAATACTAAAATATACTGGAGTGATATGTTGAATACTAGTAAAAATAATATAATGACAACAAAAAACATACTAAGAATTTAAATCATGCTATACGAAAAGATAATATTTTTATAGAAGGAGAAGAGAATTTTGAAGTTTGATGATTTATATTATATTGCTAACGAACTTAACAAAGAAAAAGTAAGATGGATGATAGGGTCATCGGTACTATTATACTTCCATGGAATAGTTGACAGCCCTAATGACATTGATATAGTTATCGATGAAAAAGATATAATGAAAGTAAAAGATATATTTGATAAGATTGGGATAGAGCAAAGAAAAGAGAAAAAGTATCCATACCTGACTGAATATTTTTATACTTATATAGTAAGAGATACATCAGTTGATATAATGTGTAACTTTGGCTTAGCCCACCAGTGTGGAGATTATAGACTTAAGATTGATGAAGCAGCTATAGTTGAATATAGAAAAATAAATGATTATATATTACCATTAAGTTCTTTGGAAGATTGGTATGTGCTATATCAATTAATGTCTGGAAGAGAAAGTAAGGTTAATATGATTGAAGAATATCTTATTAGTAATGGTGTTAATCACTATGAACTTTTTGATAGGGCTTTAACACAACCTTTGCCCGAAGCAGTTGTCTGTAATATTAAGAGCCTTACAGGTGATAAGGCTTAAATTTTATAAAATAGGGCTAAAAAAATAACCTCGAAAAACTTTTCGAGGTTATTTTTTTGTTGAAAAGATGTTGTAAGTAAGATAGTAGTTTATTATATTCTAAAGTGTAAATTTGCTAGTTAATATACTTAGTTTTTGAGCTAGCTCAGTCTGTGACATAGCAGTTCTACTAACTTCCTCTATTGCAGCTGCAGCTTCGGATATACTCTCTATTATTTCTTGTGAAGAAGAGTTAGTTTGTTGAGACATAGCACTTACATTTTCGATTTCTCTATTTATCTTTTCTACTATTCCTTTTATAGAGTAGGATGATTGATGGAATTTTCTTGATATATCCGCAACTAATTTTGCGTCATCTCCATATTGATACCCTATGTTTATCATTTCTTCATTAGTAGGAGTGACTATATCTTCTATATATTTAAGTATGTTAGTGGCGTTGTCTGATAAACTCTTAAATGCTAATTCTATTTGATCAGTAACCCTGTTGATGTTCTTAACTGCTGACATTGAACTGTCTGCTAATTTTATTATTTCACCTGCAACAACAGCAAAACCTCTTCCAGCATCACCTGCCCTTGCTGATTCTATCATAGCGTTAAGTGCTAATAAGTTGGTTTGATCTGCAATTTGAGTTATTGTGGTTGCCATTAGCTTAATTTGCGAAACAACTTTACCTTGCTCAATAGAGCTTAGTACAGCCTCTTGGTTAGACATATAAAGTTCTTTTGAGTTCTTTACTAGTTCGGTTGAGTTGTTCTTTAAGCTAGTTGCTCTAGCTTCGATATCTTTAGCAGAATTATAGCTGTGATCAGCATCTGATCCTAAACCAGTAACTTGAGAAGCTATTTTATCTGTAGAGTAGTTTACTTCTTCGATGCTTGAAGTTAATTCTTGAACTCCACTACCTATATGCTGTATGCTTTCATTTATGGTATCTACTTTTGAAGTTACTTCTTCCATTGTTGCTGATAATTCCTCACTTGATGAGCTTAGATTAACTGCACTATTGTTTATCTCCGAAATTACATTTCTTAATGAGAGTACGGTTGCATTTAAAGAATCTTCAATTCTACCAAACTCATCCAGAGTCTTAACTTTAAGTGTATCTGATAAATCCCCGTTTTTAAGTTTTTCGGTAAATGAGATTATTGATTTTAATTTTTTAGCTATATAGGACCTGAGATATAAAGAACATAATATTGTAATGATTAAGGAAACTCCTAAGACTATATAGGTAAGAGTTATTGAAAGATTATAGGTGCTTCTTGAATCATCATATGCTTGTCTTGACTCATTTTGATTGAATTGTACTATGTTTTTAATTACATTATCGACGGAATCTCTTTTTAGTGTAACAGTTGTTATGATATCCTTAGCTCTTTGATAATCGCCTGTTTTTATAAAGTTGATAGTTTCATCTCTTGACTTGATATAGTCGCCTAACATCGTAGTCAAATCTTTAAGAAGCGATTTTTCCTTACTGCTTGTTACTGATTTTGTATATTGCTGAAGTATGGAATTGTTCTCTAAATTAAGGGAAGTAATTTCATCACTGTATCTAGATAGATTTGATTTATTTCTTTCATCCATAGCTAGAAGCGTATTAACCTGAGATTCCTGAATGTTTTCCCTAAGAGTCCTTACATCTTGAATTGCTTTCATATTAACGGAATAAATGTGTTGCAAATTGTTATTCACAGATCTTAGATTGTAGATTTCACTTAGCCCAATTATTAATAGAAGTGCTAGAAGTGTCACAAAGATATAAGTGATTTTAGTGGTAAGTTTGATTGATTTTAATCCCCTTTTCAAAATAATTGCCCCCTCTTAAGTTGTTTGTATATTTTTGCCGAATGTTATTATAAACATATTATCATAATTATCGAGTTTTTTAAATTCAAGTAAATAGAAAAAAAGTTAAAAATACGTTTACATGCAAAAAATATTTTTATGCATATATATTTATTTAAAATTGCAAATGTATTTATGGTGATTATGAAAACCAATAATATTGCAAATGATTTGTAGATGTATTCAGTAGAAATACAAATAATAAAAAGTGTACTTTGGTGATAGAATGATAAAAATAAAAGCAAAAATATATTAAATTGCTAGTAATTTTGAAAATCGTATGATAATATATTAAATGTAAATAAGATGTATAATATGTAAACATAAAAAAGTTGCATGAATAAAAATACAATGTGTTTTTCGATTTTTGAAAAATTAATTATTGAAAAAATCGCTAATATGTAATGCAGAAAGTTAATCAGCAATAAGTGAATGTTCGTATTTATTAAAAGGGGGAGAAAATTAATGAAAAGAAAACTAGCAATTATAATTAGTGCGGTATTAGCCGTGGGAACAGTGCTTTCAAGCTGTCAGGTTGAAAAGGTATCAGACTCTAAGTCCAGTGGTGGTGGTAGTGATACGATAAAAATAGGAGTTTTTGAACCGCTTACAGGTGCAAATGCTGGTGGTGGAGAACTAGAGGTAGAGGGAATAAAACTGGCTAACAAGCTTTATCCTGAAGTTAATGGAAAGAAAATAGAACTAGTGATAGTTGATAATAAGTCTGATAAAGTAGAGGCATCTAATGCAGCTTCAAGACTTGTTGAAAAAGAGAAGGTTACAGCTATTATAGGAAGTTGGGGAAGTTCCTTATCAATGGCTGCTGGAGATATAGTAAAGAAGGCAAAGATTCCAACAGTTGCAACATCAGCAACAAATCCGTTGGTTACTAAGGGAAATGACTACTATTTTAGAGTTTGTTTTATAGATCCATTCCAAGGAACAGTAATGGCAAATTATGCTTACTCAAAGCTTAATGCTAAGAAGGTCGCAATAGTACAAGAAGTTTCTAATGACTACGCAGTTGGATTAGCTAAGTATTTTACAGATTCATTCACAAAATTAACTGGAGATAGCAAAGCTATAGTTTCTGTATCTAACTATAATACTGGAGATCAAGATTTTAGTGCACAGTTAACTAATATAAAATCACAAAATCCAGATGTAATATTTGCGCCTGGTAACTTCACTGAATCAGCGCTTCTAATAAAGCAAGCAAGAGATTTAGGAATAAAAGCTCCAATAGTCGGTGGAGACACATGGGAGACACCAGACTTCTTAAAGATAGGCGGCAGTGCTGTTAATGGAGCAGTATTCTCTACTTTCTTTGCAACGGAAAAGCCTATAACAAAGGAATCAGAAAAATTCTTAACTGAGTACAAGAAGGAATATAACGGTAAAGAACCTGCTGCGGTTTCAGCCCTTGCATATGATGCGTATCTTTTACTAGTAGATGGGCTAAAGAGAACTGGCTCAGAAGATTCAGTTAAATTAAGAGACGAGCTAGTAAAGACTAAGGATTTCCAAGGTGCTGCCGGTGTTGTTAATTTTGATGAAGATAGAAATGCAGTAAAATCAGCGGTTATTAAACAAGTAAAGGATGGAAAGTTTACTTATCTTGATTTAATAGAACCAACAAAATAGAGCAATTAAAAAACTAGTGGGATCCTTTGTGAAGACTTAAATTGTGTGTGTATAAAATCTTGGGTTATTACATTGAAGGCGTACATGATTTAATATTTGAAGTAGGATCCCTCTCTGTTTTAGTGGAAAAGTTTGAAATCGGCTAGGAATTAAGGAAATATATAAATAGTATATACGAATAATTACGTTTACATTGATACTATATAGAATATGAAATGTATACTTTCTAAAAATGCAAAAAAGTTTGGTTTTAATTTTTTGTTTTGTAATTATTTATACAAAACTAACTTGTCCTCCAGAGGAATACAAATAATAAAAAGTGTGTTTTAGTGATAGAATAATAAAAATAAATCTAAAAACTTAATAAAGTGTTAATTATAATAGCTATATAATGAATTATTATTAAATTAATCCATAAATGAATAATATGTGAATAATTTTATGAAGTTGAATAATAATGCAACAATACTTTTCAATTGACAGAAAATATTTTGGTGATATAAAATTAACAACAACATACGAAGGCGTTATTCAGCAATAAGTATATTCGTAAATATTCATAAGAGGGGATTAAAATAATGAAAAGAAGATTAGCTATTATAATAAGTGCAGTATTGGCTGTAGGAACAGTACTTTCAAGTTGCCAGATTGAGAAGGTATCGGATTCTAACACTAATAGTAGCAGTGATACTATAAAAATTGGGGTTTTTGAACCATTAACAGGTGCAAATGCTGGTGCTGGAGAATTAGAGGTAGAGGGAATAAAACTTGCAAACAAGCTTTATCCTGAAGTTAATGGGAAGAAAATAGAACTAGTTATAGTTGATAATAAGTCTGATAAAGTAGAGGCATCTAATGCTGCTTCTAGACTTATAGAGAAAGAAAAGGTTACAGCGATAATAGGAAGTTACGGAAGCTCACTTTCAATGGCTGCTGGAGATATAGTAAAGAAGGCAAAGATTCCAACAGTTTCAACATCAGCAACAAACCCATTGGTTACTAAAGGG
>NZ_JAENHN010000050.1:0-23338 GCF_016595795.1 Clostridium yunnanense | reverse complement strand
TATAGATCCATTCCAAGGAACAGTAATGGCAAATTATGCTTACTCAAAGCTTAATGCTAAGAAGGTCGCAATAGTACAAGAAGTTTCTAATGACTACGCAGTTGGATTAGCTAAGTATTTTACAGACTCATTCACAAAATTAACTGGAGATAGTAAAGCTATAGTTTCTGTATCTAACTATAATACTGGAGATCAAGATTTTAGTGCACAGTTAACTAATATAAAATCACAAAATCCAGATGTAATATTTGCGCCTGGTAACTTCACTGAATCAGCGCTTCTAATAAAGCAAGCAAGAGATTTAGGAATAAAGGCTCCAATAGTGGGTGGAGATACATGGGAGACACCAGATTTCTTGAAGATAGGTGGTCAAGCCGCTGAAGGAGCAATATTCTCAACTGCATTTGCTACAGAAAAACCAGTTACAAAAGAATCGGAGAAGTTCTTACAAGAATATAAGAAAGAATACAGTGGAAAAGATGCTTCTGCAATGTCTGCACTTGGATATGATTCATATTTAATACTAGTAGATGCTCTTAAGAGAACTGGGTCGAATGATTCTGTTAAGTTAAGAGATGAACTTGTAAAAACTAAGGATTTTCAAGGAGCTACAGGAGTAATCAATTTTGATGAAGATAGAAATGCGATAAAAGCAGCAATAATCAAGACTGTGAAGAATGGCAAATTCACTTATACTGACACAGTAGAGCCAACAAAATAAAAGAATTAGAGGACTAGCTCTTGGTCAGTCCTCTATGTCTTAAAAGGAGAGGGATTTTAATATGGGTACACTTTTGCAGCATTTAGCTAATGGAATATCCTTAGGTAGTTTATATGCGCTAATAGCAATAGGATACACAATGGTTTATGGAATATTAAGACTTATAAATTTTGCTCACGGAGATATATTTATGATGGCTGCTTATTTTACCTTTTATGGTATGGCAGTTTTCGCAATGCCTTGGTATGTAGCGGTATTGCTTTCTATAGCTCTAACAGTATTACTTGGAATATTTATAGAAAAGGCAGCTTACAAACCTATAAGAACTGCACCTAAGATATCAATATTGATATCAGCTATAGGAGTATCATTCTTCCTTGAAAACTTAGGAACAGTTGTTTTTGGGGGTGTGCCTAAAGCATTTCCACAAGAACCACTTTTTACTGATGTAATTAAGATCGGATCAGTATCAATGCAAAGACTTACAATCATAATTCCAGTGGTAACCGTTATTATACTTTTTCTATTATTATATGTTGTAAACAAAACAAAAGTTGGAATGGCCATGAGAGCTGTTTCTAAGGATTATGAGATATCTTCATTGATGACTATAAATATAAACAGAATAATAACTTTAACTTTCGCTATAGGATCAGCTTTAGCGGCAATTGGAAGTATAATGTGGGGATTCAAGTTCCCTAATATCAATCCTCTTATGGGGGTTATGCCTGGACTTAAATGCTTTATAGCTGCGGTTATAGGTGGAATAGGAAACATTACTGGTGCTGTAGTGGGTGGATTTATCCTTGGAATAGGTGAAATCATGCTTGTTGCATTATTACCAAGTCTTACAGGTTATAGAGATGCTTTTGCCTTTATACTTTTAATAGTTATATTACTATTTAAGCCAACAGGCATAATGGGCGAAAAGATTTCGGAGAAGGTGTAGATGATGAAAAAGAGAAATTTAATTTTAACAGGAGTCTCATTTGTCGTACTCATATTATTTTTAATATATGCAGATAAAAACTTTGATCCATATAAGACAAGAATACTTAACTTGTGTGCTATTTATGCAGTTTTAGCTCTAAGTATGAACTTAATTAATGGTTTTACAGGATTATTTTCATTGGGGCATGCTGGATTTATAGCTATAGGTGCTTATACAACAGCTCTTTTAACTATGTCGCCTGAAGTTAAAGCGCAAAATTTCTTTATGCAGCCTATAGCGGCACCTTTAGCAAATATACAATTATCTTTCCCGGTGGCACTTATAGTTGCAGGACTTATATCTGCATTTTTAGCTTACTTAATAGGAGCTCCTGCATTGAGACTTAAAGGTGATTACCTAGCTATTGCAACGCTTGGTTTTGCAGAAATAATAAGAGTCGTAATAAATAATACACAATCCATTACTAATGGTGCGTTAGGATTAAAAGGTATACCAGTAACTACTAATATATGGTGGAGTTTTGGGGTATTCATAGTGACAGTTATACTTATGGTGTCATTTGTGAATAGTAGTTTTGGTAGAGCGCTGAAAGCAATAAGAGAAGACGAAATAGCAGCTGAAAGTATGGGGGTAAATCTTTTTAGGAATAAAACTCTAGCATTTTCAATAGGGGCTTTTTTTGCTGGAGTAGGTGGGGGCTTACTTGCAAATTCACTAGGAACAATAGATCCTACAATGTTTAAGTTCATGCTTACTTTCAATATACTACTTATCATAGTTTTAGGTGGAATGGGTAGTATA
The DNA here is from genome assembly GCF_016595795.1 of Clostridium yunnanense. Classification (GTDB taxonomy): domain Bacteria; phylum Bacillota; class Clostridia; order Clostridiales; family Clostridiaceae; genus Clostridium_AR; species Clostridium_AR yunnanense. The sequence goes on along the minus strand of NZ_JAENHN010000050.1, from coordinate 20,864 downwards.
ACAGGAACTATAATTTCATCATTTATAATAACAATAGCTGGAGAAGCTTTAAGGTTCTTAGATGAAACTATGACTATAGGTGGATATAGAATAAAAGGAGTTGCTGGCACTAGAATGGTTGTGTTCTCAGCCCTTCTGATGATAGCTGTATTGTTTTTTAGTAAAGGTCTTATGGGAAATAAAGAATTTTCATGGAATGGTCTTTTTGGATTCTTCAAGAACATAGGACGCAGCAAAGGAGGAAGCCGAGATGAAATTGCTTAATGCGGATAAGATAACAATGAAGTTTGGAGGACTTACAGCTGTTAAGGACTTTAGTTTGGAACTTAATAAGGGTGAAATTGTTGCTCTTATCGGGCCTAACGGTGCAGGTAAGACTACAGCTTTTAATATGATAACAGGTGTTTACAGCCCTTCAGAAGGACAAATATTTTTTAATAATGAAAGAATTTCTGGACTAAAGCCAGATGCTATAACTAAAAAAGGGATAGCTAGGACTTTTCAAAATATAAGACTATTTGGAGAATTAACAGTTTTAGACAATGTTCTTATAGCAAATCACCTTCATTTAAAATCAATGTTTTTAGAAGGAATGTTTAAGCTTCCTAGATATAGAAAAGAAGAAAAAGAAATGGTTCAAAAATCACTAGATCTACTAGAGAGAGTTGGTCTTTTAGATCTTAAGGATGAAAAGGCAAGTTCACTTCCTTACGGAAAGCAAAGAAGGTTAGAAATAGCTAGAGGTCTTGCAACTAATCCGGAGGTTATGCTTCTAGATGAGCCAGCAGCTGGAATGAACCCAAAGGAATCTGATGAACTTACAAGTTTTATAAACGAAATAAGAGATGAATTTGGTCTTACTATATTTATGATAGAACATCATATGCCTCTAGTAATGGGGATATCTGATAGAATATATGTGCTTGATCATGGAGTTACTATAGCACATGGTACACCTTATGAAATTCAAAATAATTCAAAGGTTATTGAAGCCTACTTGGGGGTGAAGGAAGATGCTTAAAATAGAAGATTTAGTGGTATCTTATGGGGCTATTGAGGCTCTTAATGGAATATCTATAAATGTAGAGCAAGGAAAGATTGTTACTCTTGTTGGTGCTAACGGAGCTGGAAAGAGTACAACACTAAGAGCGACTGTAGGTCTTACTAAAATTAAGTCGGGCAAGATAATCTATGATGGAGTAGATATAACTAACAAAAAGACAGAGCACATACCAAAGATGGGCTTGACTTTGGTTCCTGAAGGAAGAAGAGTTTTCCCGAACCTTACTGTTCTTGAGAATATCAAGTTAGGTGCGTATTTCAGAAAAGATAAGAAGGAAATAGAAAAAGATATAAAATGGATATATGAATTGTTTCCGAGATTAGAGGAAAGAAAGTGGCAGCTTGCAGGAACTCTTTCTGGAGGAGAGCAACAAATGTTAGCAGTAGGAAGAGCTCTTATGGCAAAGCCAAAACTTCTAATGATGGATGAGCCTTCACTTGGTCTTGCACCTATAATAGTTAAGGATATCTTTAATATAATTCAAGAGATAAGAAACCAAGGGGTTACGATACTGCTAATAGAGCAAAATGCAAATCTTGCTTTAAAGGCTGCGGATTATGGGTATGTACTTGAAACTGGAAGAATAATAATGGAAGGTACTGGAGAAGAACTTCTTAAAAATGAAGATATAAAAAATGCCTATTTGGGTGAAGCGGTTGATAAAAAAGAAGCCGCATTATAAAAGTGAATAATGTAAAAAATCGCTGAAATGACTTTCTTCAGCGATTTTTTTTCTTAGGGAAAAGATTAATGTTAAAGTTCTTTGTCTATTTTCTGTATTGTGGATGTCTAATAATTTAATTATTAAGGGATTAATTAAATAATAAGAGATTTTTGTGGCATTTGTATGACAAAATTATGTGATATTATGGCATATTTAATTTCATAATGTTTCCATATTAAGATTTATAAACGGTTTCATTTAAGGGTATTATAAATTTGATTTTATATAGTTTCATTTCCAAAATATGTGAAGGGGTTATAGCTTTTTTGTAGAATATATGTAAAATATGGAATTTTAAATTTATGGGAATGGGGGCGTAATTTATGAGTAACTTAGAAAATGATTTAGATATAGTGGTTGTTGAAGAGACAGCAGGAACAAAAGAATTAGCCCAAAAGAAGAATGTTACAAAGAAAAAAACTACCAGAGCTAAAAAATCAAATACAGAAGAAGTTAATGATAATGTAGATAAGGCTACAGTTAAGAAAGATGATAAAGCTAAAGTGACGACTAAAACTTCAAAAACTAGAAAAACAACAAAAAAGGCAAATGAGGCTTTAGAGGGAGCGGTACAAGAATTAGAGGCTGAAGGTGAAGAGTTAGTTAAAAAAACTACTAGGAGAACAACAAAGAAGAAGGATGCTGTTGATGAAAATAAAGCTGAAGTTAAACCTAAGAAAACTAGAACAAGAACGAAAAAAGTAGTTGATGAACCTATATCACTAGAAATCGAAGAATTAAATATTGAAAGAGTTAAGGAAGATAAGCAAGTTCTTAAAGCTCATAAAAATGAAGGAGTTGGTATCGTTTCTGATTTAAATATCTATCTATTTCATGAGGGTAATAACTACGAAAGTTATAAATTTATGGGATGTCATCTAGTAGAGGAAAATGGAATATCAGGTGCAAGGTTTACTACTTGGGCTCCAAACGCAAGTGCTGTACATGTGGTTGGAAATTTTAGTTCATGGGAAAGTAATGATGATAACAAGTTGAAGAGGATTAGTGAGTCTGGTTTATGGAGTGGGTTTATTCCAGAGCTTAAGGCTGGAGCTGTATATAAATATGCCATAACAAGTAAGGATGGAAAGAAGATTGTATTAAAGTCCGATCCTTATGCTTTCGCATCAGAGCTTAGGCCAAACACAGCTTCCTTAGTTACCGGGGGTACTGATTATACTTGGAAAGATGATAAGTGGTTAGAAAAAAGAAATAATACTAATGTGTATGAAAGTCCCATTAATATATATGAACTTCATCTAGGTTCGTGGAGTAGAAAAGAAGATGGAAGTTTTTATAATTACTTGGAGCTCGCAGAAATACTTCCGTCATATGTTGAAGAAATGGGCTACACCCACGTGGAGCTAATGCCTATAATGGAGCATCCGCTAGATGATTCTTGGGGATATCAAGTGACAGGGTATTATTCAGTGACAAGAAGATATGGAAGCAGTGATGACTTTAAGGTGCTAGTTGACTCATTACATGAAAAAAATATAGGTGTAATTTTAGATTGGGTTCCAGGTCACTTCTGTAAGGATGAACATGGATTATATATGTTTGATGGCACTCCAACTTATGAATATAGCGAGGTTTCGAAACAAGAAAACAAAGGGTGGGGAGCTGCTAATTTTGATTTAGGGAAGCCAGAAGTAAAAAGCTTTTTGATTTCTAATGCTCTTTATTGGCTAAAGAATTTTCATATAGATGGATTAAGAGTAGATGCTGTGGCAAATATGATATATCTTGATTACGATAGAAAGCATGGAGAATGGAAGCCTAATAAGTACGGCGGGCGAGAAAATTTAGAGGCTGTAGAATTCTTAAAAGCGCTAAATAAAGCTATATTTAAACAGGTTAGCAATATTCTTGTTGTGGCAGAAGAGTCAACATCTTGGCCTATGGTGACTAAGCCTGTTGATATCGGTGGATTAGGATTCAACTTTAAGTGGAATATGGGTTGGATGAATGATATGTTAAGGTATATTCAGATTGACCCTATATATAGGAAACATCACCACAATCTAATAACCTTCTCAATGATGTACAATTACTCGGAAAACTTTATACTTCCAATATCGCATGATGAAGTTGTACATGGTAAAAAGTCATTAGTGGATAAAATGTGGGGAGATTATTGGAACAAATTTGCAGGGCTTAGACTATTTATATCTTATATGCTTGCTCATCCAGGTAAGAAGTTATTATTTATGGGCAGTGAATTTGCACAGTTTATAGAATGGAGAAATCACGAAGGGTTAGAGTTTAAACTTTTAGAGAAATTTGAAATGCATAGAGATACACAAAAGTTCTTTAAAGATATAAACAAATTTTATTTAGAAAATGAGGCCTTATGGCAGTATGACTATAACAAGAATGGTTTTGAATGGATTGATGCTGATAATGCTACTCAAAGTATTATAGTCTTTGCTAGGAAGACTGACGATCCAAAGAAAAGTTTAATATATGTATGTAACTTTACCTCAATAGTTTATTATGATTTTAATATAGGGGTTCCTTATCTAGGTGAATATCAGGAAGTGTTTAACACAGATAGTAAGGAATATGGTGGATCTGGTCAATTAATTGGAGAGAACTTATTCTCTGATAAATCACCTTGGCATAACCAAAAGTATAAATTAACTATCAAAGTACCTCCTATGGCAACATTAATATTAAAACCTGTAAATATAATAGATGATGTAGAAGAAAATGAACAGAATATCTTAGAAGGCTTAGATTTTGATAAGGCTTTAAGTATAGCCGAAAAGCAGATTAAAGATAAAGAATAAAACAATTAGTCATCATAAATATTGAGGAGGTAGATGAGATAATGAAAGTACTTTTTATTGCATCAGAGGCAGATCCATTTATTAAGACTGGAGGATTAGGTGATGTTATGGGAGCATTACCTAAAGCTTTAGTAAAACAAGGTATTGATGCAAGAGTTATAATACCAAAATATAAGAATATAAAAGATAAGTATAAAGATAAGCTTTATTTCATAAAGTGGTTTACAGTTCCAGTAGGTTGGAGAAACTCTTATTGTGGAATATTTGAATATGAATACGAAGGTGTAAAGTTTTATTTTATAGACAACGAGCAGTATTTTGATAGAGAAGGTTTGTACGGTTACTATGATGATGGGGAAAGATTTGCATTCTTTGATAGAGCTGTGCTTCAAGCTATAAAAGAGTTAGATTTCAAACCTGATGTGATACATTGTAATGACTGGCAGACTGGAATGGTACCGGTATTATTGAAGCTTGAGTACAGCAAAGATCCGTTTTACTCAGATATAAAGTCAGTATATTCTATACACAACTTACTTTTTCAAGGTAATTATGGTGCAGAAGTTTTACAAGAACTTTTTGGATATGATATGGAACCTTTCAATAATGGGAGTCTAGAACTTCACGGTGGTGTGAGCTTTATGAAAGGTGGAATAAACTATTCTGATCGTGTCTCAACAGTAAGCTATACTTATGCCTCAGAAATACAAAGTGAGAATTATGGTGAAAAGCTTGACGGTCTTTTGCGTGCTAGAAATACTGTATTATCGGGGATATTAAATGGAATAGATTATGATATATATAATCCGAGCAATGATAACTATATTTTTAAAAACTATAATCTTAATAATATTGAAGATAAGAAATCAAATAAACTAGCACTACAAAAACAATTAGGCTTGCCTGAGAGAGAAGATGTTCCGATAATTGGAATTGTATCAAGACTTACTAACCAAAAAGGAATGGATTTAGTAGTAAATATAGCTGATAGATTACTTCAACATAATATCCAGTTAGTTGTGCTTGGTACAGGCGATAGATCTTATGAAGATCATTTTAGAAATTTACAATATAGGTATCCGGATAAGGTGTCTATTAATATAATGTTTAGTGATGAATTGGCACATAGAATTTATGCTGGTACAGATATGTTCTTAATGCCATCATTGTTTGAACCTTGTGGACTTGGTCAATTGATAGCGCTTAGATATGGAACTATACCTATAGTTAGAGAAACTGGAGGATTGAAGGACACTGTTACCCCTTATAACAAATATACTGGTGAAGGAAACGGGTTTAGTTTTTATAACTATATAAGCTCGGAACTTTTAGCAACAATAGAATACGCAATAAAATCCTACCATAATAAGCAAGTATGGGATGGACTTATAAAGCAAGCAATGACTTCCGATAATAGTTGGGAAAAGGCTGCGGGAGATTATAGAAGGTTGTATGAATCGTTGCTTTATTGTAGATAAACTACTTTATTTGGAGTTTAAGGACTGAAGTAGTTTATCTATAGATTATGCTTTAGTATAAAGGAGGAATAAATATGTTCAATATAGACAAAGACGCCTTTAAAAAGGACTATCTTAAGAAATTTTTAGAACTTCACGGCAAAGAATTGGAAAAGGGAACTCAGCAGAATAAGTACGAAACTTTAGGCAGTTTAGTTAGAGATTATGTTGCTAAAGCTTGGATAGATACCAATAAAAGATATAATCAAACGGGCGAAAAACAAGTTTATTATTTCTCCATGGAATTTTTATTAGGAAGGCTTCTTGGAGATGCGCTCTTGAATCTAGGTATAAGAGATGTATGTAAAGAGGCTTTGGATGAATTGAATATTGATCTTAGAGAATTGGAAGAGTTTGAGCATGATCAGGGCTTAGGAAATGGTGGACTTGGAAGACTTGCAGCTTGCTTCTTAGATTCTATGGCATCCCTAAATATCCCAGGTCATGGCTGCGGAATTAGATATAAATATGGATTTTTTGAACAAAAGATAATGAATGGTGCTCAGGTTGAAGCGCCAGACTATTGGCTTAGAGAAGGTAATGTCTGGGAGATGAAGAAGCCTGATAAGTCTGAGATTGTTAAGTTTGGAGGAGAAGTGAGGGTTGAAGAGGTAAATGGTAGATTAAGTTTTACACAGATCAACTACGAACCAGTTTTAGCAATACCTTATGATACTCCTGTGGTAGGATATAAAAATGATGTGGTTAATACTTTAAGACTATGGAGTGCAGAACCGGTATCAAATGAATTTGATTTTTCATCTTTTAGTAGAGGAGACTTTTTAAAAGCTATTGAGTACAAAAATTCAGTAGAAGCTATATCACATGTGCTTTATCCAGATGATACTTTCTATGAGGGTAAAATATTAAGATTAAAGCAACAATACTTTTTTGTATCAGCTGGTATTCAAAGTATATTGAGATATTTTAAAGACAATGGACATAAACTAATGAATCTTGACGACATGCTTGCTATTCATATAAATGATACTCATCCAACTCTTGCTATTCCTGAGCTTATGAGACTTTTAATGGATGAAGAAGGTATGTCTTGGGAAGATGCGTGGAGAATAACTACTAATACAGTGTCTTACACAAATCATACTATACTTGCGGAAGCTTTAGAAAAGTGGCCTGTAGATATGTTTAAGAAGCTGCTTCCAAGAATTTATATGATAGTTGAAGAGATAAACAGAAGATTCTGTCAGGATTTATGGAATAAGTATATAGGACAGTGGGATAAGATATCTAAGATGTCCATAATTGGCGATGGATATGTAAGGATGGCTAACTTAGCCATAGTCGGAAGTCATAGTGTAAATGGTGTGGCTAAACTTCATACTGAAATACTTAAAAAACAAGAGATGAAAGAGTTTTATTACTTATATCCTAGAAAGTTTAATAATAAAACAAATGGGATAACCCATAGAAGATGGCTTATTAAGTCAAATCCAGAACTAACTTCTTTGTTAAGTGATACTATTGGAGAAGGTTGGATAAAGCATCCTACTGACTTGGAAAATTTCGAAAGGTTTTCTAAAGATAAAGCAGTTTTGGGAAAGCTTGCAGAGATAAAGAGTAATAACAAGAAGTCTTTAGCTAAGATTATTTATGATTCAAATGGGATAAAGATAGATCCAAATTCAATTTTTGACGTCCAAGTAAAGAGGATACATGCATATAAGAGGCAGACGCTTAACTGCCTAAGAATAATGGATCTTTATAATAGACTAATTGATAATCCTGATTTGGATATAGTACCTAGAACCTTTGTTTTTGCAGGAAAAGCGGCTCCGGGATACTATCTTGCAAAAAAAACAATAGAACTTATAAATGCAGTAGGTGAAAAGGTAAATAATGATAAGAGAATAAAAGATAAAATAAAAGTTGTTTATATGGAGAACTACAGAGTATCTCAGGCTGAAGATATAATACCTGCTACAGATGTTAGTGAACAGATATCTACAACCACTAAAGAAGCTTCAGGTACCTCAAATATGAAGTTTATGATGAATGGAGCTATAACAGTAGCTACTCTAGATGGTGCTAATGTTGAAATAAGAGATGAAGTTGGCGATGATAATATAGTAATCTTTGGTCTTACTGAAAGAGAGGTACTCGATTATTATTCAAAAGGTGGATACTCTGCTTGGGATACTTGCAACGGCGATCCAAGATTAAGAAGAGTTACTCAAGATATAATAAATGGGTATTATTCTCCTGATAAAGATAGATTCAAGACTGTTTTTGAACATTTACTAACCTATAATGATGAATTCTTTGTGCTAAAGGATTTTGATTCTTATGTTAGAGCGCAGGATAGAGTAGATACTATCTATAGAGATGTGGATAAATGGCAAAGTATGGCAGCTATAAATATAGCTCACTCAGGTGTTTTTTCATCTGATAGAACTATACAAGAATATGCTACAGGTATATGGGGATCAGGATATCTATATAAAAATTTATAATATAACTAAGGTTGGAAAAACTCTATACCTAAAAGTATATGTTTAATTATAGAGTAGTCCATCTAAAAGGATGTGCTACTTCAATTTGATAAAAAAGATATATCTATCTAATTAATTACAATAATACCTCAGGATATACCTGAGGTATTATTAAAATAAGTCATAGGAAGGAAAAAGTTATGAATAATTTTTATATATTGCATGATTCTCAAAATACTTACTATAGAAATCCATTTGGTGCAGTAAAGTTGGGAACTGAAATAAGTATTGTTATTGAATCACAGGGATGTCAAGAAGCTTTTATAGAACTTATTCATTTTGATGGACATAGACAAAGTATTTTAATGGAAATGTTTTATAAAGAAGGCAAGAAGGATATATGCTTCTTTAAGACCAGTTTTACTGCTATAACTAAAGGAGTACTAAATTATTATTTTGTTTTGAAAAGACAAGGACAGACACTTTATTATGGCAATAATAATGAAAGTCTGGGAGGGGTAGGACAAATATATGCTGATAGCCCTAAGTATTATCAAATAACTGTATATGAAGATAACTTAGTTCCGAAGTGGTATAAGGAAGGTATCATATATCAGATCTTTGTAGATAGATTTTTTAATGGTAATGATACTGGTTTAGTAGATAATCCTAAAAAAAATTCTTTTATATATGGTAATTGGTATGATAAACCTATGTATATAAAAGATGCCGAAGGAAAGATATTAAGATGGGACTTTTTTGGTGGTAACCTAAAAGGCATAATAAAGAAGCTAGATTATATAAAATCCTTAGGAGTTACAACTATATATTTAAATCCTATATTTGAAGCACCTAGTTGCCACAAGTATGATACTGCAAACTATAAAAATATAGATCCTATGTTTGGAGATGACCACATATTTAAATTCTTATGTAGTGAAGCTAATAAGCATGGAATAAGGATACTATTAGATGGAGTGTTTAGCCATACAGGATCTGATAGCGTATATTTTAATAAGAATGGAAATTATGATTCACTAGGAGCATACCAATCTAAAGAATCTAAGTATTATGAGTGGTATAGGTTCAGAGACTATCCTAGTGATTATGAAAGTTGGTGGGGCTTTGAAAATCTTCCTAATGTAGATGAATTAAACCCTTCATACATGGACTATATAATCAACAAAGAAGATTCAGTGCTCTCAAAATGGATGAATCTTGGTGCATCAGGTTGGAGACTTGACGTTGCAGATGAGCTTCCTGATCAATTTATAAAAGCTATTAAGAGTAAAATCAAAAAGCTAAAAGATGATGCGGTACTTGTAGGCGAAGTATGGGAAGATGCATCTAACAAAGTTAGTTATGGAAAAAGAAGAGAATATCTATATGGAGACGAATTAGACTCGGTAATGGGATATACCTTCAGAGATATCATAATAGGCTTTTTAAATAGAAATATCGATTCTCACATGTTATTGAAGAAGTTTATGAATCTTTACGAAAACTACCCTAAGGAAAACTTTTATGCATCGATGAATGTATTGGGAACCCATGATACTGAAAGAATAATTACTATGTTCATCAATACCTATAATGATGAAAATATAGCCAAAAGTATGGTTAAGCTAGCAGTAGCTTTCCAAATGACATTTCCTGGAGTGCCGGTGATCTATTATGGCGATGAAGCAGGTCTTCAGGGACAGAAAGATCCGGATAATAGAAGAACATATCCTTGGGATAAAGAAGATAAGGATATTTTAAGTTGGTACAAGAGGCTTTCTGGCATTAGAAGTAATAGTTTAGTATTAAAACGTGGAGAGTTAAAGTTTTTTGATACAAATGCTGATGTAATATGTTTTGAACGAAGCTATAATAACAGCAAGATTTTAGTTGTCATGAATAGAAATTCAAGTAATTCTATAAAAGTAGAATTCGGAGAAGTAAAGGGACATTATAGAGATATGCTTAGAGATTGTAAAAATGATGTTTATTATTCAGCAGAAGGAATAATTTCAGTTGAACTTAAACCAGCAGAAGTTAAACTGCTTGTAAAAGTCTTTTGAAAAACTCGGATATTGCTAATGGAATTAAGTGGTTATGCATCTAATTCTTTAGTGAGCTTACGCAAAGAATTAATATGGAACCTATATAATAGATACTTTAAAAAAGACTATTTATATAGGTTCTTTTTTTATGTAAAAATGATACAAAGTTTATGGGAATTAAACTATTTATCTCAACAGGGGTATAAGCCTTTTATGTCTATATAGTAAAAAATAGAACTTATTCATCTGGCACAATTTCATGATGTACATCCGGAAAGGGAGAAGAGCAAAAAACTAGTGGTTGTTTATTAAATGATATAAAAAATTACTTGAAAATAATTATCAATTAGTTTATAATTAAGGTAACAAAAATATAATATAAAAATATAATAATAATACGATACATAGGTATTTAAGAGGTGATATATTATGAAGAAACTAAAGTTGTTTTCTATTGGATATGCGGTTCTCTGGCTCTTAAGCGGGCTTTTAAATATAGTAGTTTTAAGTGATTTTAATAATGGAGATTTTGTTAAATTGACAAATGGTCATCTCCTAATACTAGGTGCCGGATTTATGGCTTTGATGTATGGTGCTGATAATGTTTTAAATATTAGTAAAAAGAAAAGTTTTAATCTATGGCTAGTATTATATAATGTTTTTTTAATAGGATCTGTACTGTTGATGTTATCTCAAAAAGTGCTAGAGAACAAAGGCTTTATAATAGAAGCTATGAATTTATCAATAGATATAGCACATTTAGGTTTAGGTGTATGTTTGCTATGGTCTGTATATCTAGTTAGAAATGTTTCTAGGCAGCATTCACTAATTAAAACTGAAGAGATTAATAAAAAGTAATTATCGGACTTTTGTCCTAAATATAGTAAGACATTCCCTATCCCCCCAATAAAGAAGTGATAGTTATCCGTAACTATCACTTTTTTACTGTATAGAAAATTATAAAGTTTTAAGCTAGATGAGCTTAGATATTTAATCAGTTTAGAAATTTTTTTATTTCTATATAGTAAAAAACAAAGCTTCTTCTCCTGTTAAATTCAATAATTTACAATATACTAGACATGATAGTATAGTCGTCTTCTCCAACTCCTCCGCATAGAGGTTTAATTCCGGAGTTCACAAAAGTTCCTCTAACTACAGAATAATCTCCGAATTTTTCTCTTATTTCATCTATAGTTTTATCTAAGTTTTTAGTTTTTTCTATATGCTTTTCATCAAAAAGTGAAATTTGATAAGTAGTGTTTGAACTTAAATCTGATACGTGAACACCTATGTGCCTAATGGGATCTCCGATCCAGAGGCTATCTAAAAGATTACAACAGGTAGTAAATATATTCATAGTAGAATCAGTAGGATTAAATAACTTTGTCTGCTTTGAATAATTCATGAAGCTACTATTCTTAACATTTATAGATATTACTCTACAATAGCAATCAGAACTTCTAAGCCTTATAGATACAGTCTCCACTAAGGAGAGTATTATCTTATAAGCATCTTCCTTGTTTGTTATATCATATGCTATAGTAGTGGAATTACCTATGCTTTTCATGGTGTTGTGGCTTTCTGAAAGTACTGATGAGTTTTCTATGCCATTAGCATAATTCCAAAGCGTTAAACCCAAGCTTTTAAATTCATACTTAAGTATATCTAAATCATAATGGGCTAAATCTCCAATCGTATTTATGTTTAATGATCTAAGTTTAGGTGCAGTAGAACGGCCAACCATAAATAAATCTTCTACTGGAAGAGGCCACATCTTATCCTTTATTTCTTCCTCATATAGCGTGTGAACTTTATCGGGTTTTTCAAAATCAGAAGCCATTTTAGCTAAGAGTTTGTTAGTCGAAATTCCTATATTTACAGTGAAGCCTAAAGTATCTTTTATTTGATTCTTTATTTTTGTTGCTATTGATATAGGGTCTATATTTAAATTACTATATGTTAAATCAATGAAACACTCATCAACTGAGAATCTTTGAATTTGAGGACTATATTCTTTTAATATAGCCATCATTGAATTACTGCACTTCATATATAAATCATATTTAGGTGGAACTACTAGAAGATTAGGACACTTTTTTAGAGCACTATAAAGTGATTCTCCAGTAGTTATATTATATTTTTTAGCAGGAATAGATTTTGCTAGAATTATTCCATGACGATTTTTAGGGTTTCCACCTATTGCAGAAGGAACTTCACGGAGATCTAAAGTTTCACCATGCTGAAGTCTATAACAAGCCTCCCAAGATAGATATGCAGAATTTACATCAATGTGAAATATCAATCTTTTACTAAGCATATACAACCATCCTTCATAAAATGTAATTTGAACACATGTATTGATGTACCACTTCATAATACAATTTATATTTTCAGATTGAAGTGGTACATCTATATTTATAGTATATCCATAAATTAATTATACAGAACATATGTTCTAAGGTAAACGAAAATATTCATTTTCATGACTTATTTACGAATTTTTTTAAATATATAAGCATATTTATCTTTATAGGAGGTGAATATTATGATTAGAACTGTGGTGTGTGAAAAAGAAGGTTGTAACGGAAATAGTTTTTATATAAATACAGAAGATAATAACTTAAGTATAAGCTGTAAAGAATGTGGAGCAATTTATAGCTTTGATATAAGCTATTATGATTTTACTATGCTTTCTAATTGCTCTTACTGCGATAATGATACCTTTAAGGTTTTTAAAGATACAGAAAAAGAAGGGATCTATGCAAAGTGTAATAAATGTGGAAATCCTCCAGAAAAAATATATATAGATACGGATGGAAACCAAGTTTCTTATAATAGCAAGTTGTTAAATGATATAAAAGATATGATATATAGATTGGATCAAAGAACATCAAACTTGGAAGATAAGATACAAGGTCTACAAGGGGGACAGGAGTTGCTGGAAGAATCTCTTGCGTATATAAGCAAGTTTATGTCGGAGTAAAAATTAAGATATAAATAAGATGCCTGTACATAATTACAGGCATCTTGTATTTATTAACAAAACCAAGAATAAGTTTTTGAATAATGTAACAAATTATAATAATAGATTAAATATTAAAAAAAATTTATTAAGGGCACGTTTACATTAAAAAATAAGGGCTAAAGGACGTTGAAGGGATTTACAGTAATTGGTATAATAATAATATAGTTACAAATTTTGTAATTATATCGTTAGGTGTTGAGGGATGAAAAACGAGGGGAGAGGCTAAAATGGTAAAAAAACAAATTATAGCTCTAATACTTGCTGGTGGACAAGGATCAAGATTAGGGGTATTGACCAAGAAACTAGCAAAACCAGCAGTTCCATTTGGAGGGAAATATAGAATAATTGATTTTGCATTAAGCAATTGTGCTAATTCAGGCATATATACAGTTGGAGTGTTAACTCAATATCAACCTCTTGAGTTAAATTCACATATTGGTATAGGAAGTCCTTGGGACCTTGATAGGAGAGATGGTGGAGTAGCTATTCTTCCACCTTATCAAGAAGAAAGAGGCGGCAATTGGTATAAGGGGACTGCCAATGCTATATATCAAAATATACCTTTCGTGGACGGGTATGAACCAGAATATGTTTTAATATTATCAGGTGATCATATATATAAGATGGATTATGAAAAGATGCTTGATTTTCACAAGCAGAAGGAAGCGGATGCTACAATAGCAGTTATTGATGTAACATTAAGTGAAGCATCAAGATTTGGAATAATGAACACTAATGATGATTTATCAATATATGAATTTGATGAAAAACCAGCGAATCCTAAGAGTACTAAAGCTTCAATGGGTATATATATTTTTAATTGGAAAACACTTAAGAAATTCTTGAAGGAAGATGAAGCTGATAAAAATTCAATTAATGATTTTGGAAAGAATATAATACCGAAGATGATTGAGGATGGAAGAAGATTAGTTGCATATCCGTTTAAAGGATATTGGAAGGATGTTGGTACTATAGAAAGCCTTTGGGAAGCTAATATGGATTTATTAAAAGATAACAATGAACTTAATCTTTATGATGATGAGTGGAGAATTTATTCTGTAAGTCCGGGCAGACCAGCTCAATATATAGGACAAAATGCTTCAGTAAAATCATCTCTTATTGTTGAAGGATGCATCATTCATGGTGAAGTTGAAAATTCAGTGCTTTTTCCAGGTGTAGTAGTAGGCAAAAACGCAGTTGTAAAAGATTCAGTTGTAATGCCGAATACTAAAATTGGAGAGAATGCTATTGTAAATAAAGCTATCGTAGGTGGCGGAGTTGCCATAAGAAAAGAATGTAAAATAGGCAATGGAAAGACAATTACAGTAATTCCGGCAAAAGAAGATTTAAAAAGTGGAACTATTATAGAAGGATAAGTTATGGGGGTGAACATAGTGAAAAATTATTTGGGAATAATCAATTTAGATGAGAATGACGACAAAATAACTGAACTTACTAGAACAAGGCCGTTAGCATCAGTCCCTTTTGCTGGGAGATACAGAGTGATAGATTTTATACTATCAAATATGACTAATGCCGGTATTGAGAATATAGGTATATTTACTAAAAATAAGTCAAGGTCCTTAATGGATCACATAAGTAATGGAAGACCGTGGGACTTACACAGAAAAAGATATGGTCTTAGAGTGTTTAATTTTGCAGATGAAGATCCTGTATATGATGATGTTCATAATTTTGCTGATAATCTTGAATTTTTTCAATACTCTAAGCAAGAGTATGTTATATTAGCACCTTCGTATATGATATGCAATATTGACTTTAGAGAAGCTATGAATTTTCATGAGAAGAGTAATAATGATATAACTGTACTCTACAAAAAAGTAAATAATGCAGATAAGAGTTTTATTGACTGTGATGTATTAAATATTAATGAATATGGTAGAGTAGTAAGTGTTGGAGAAAATATAGGTTACGAAAAAGAAGCAAATATATGTATGGAAATGTTTCTTATGAGAAAAGATTTGTTCATTGAGCTTATATATGACAGTATAAAGACTGGTAGAAACAGAAAGATTAAAAGAAATATCTATAGACAGTTAGATACACTTAGAGTATATTCCTATGAATTTAGTGGCTACCTATGTTGTGTAAATTCATTACATTCATATTATAAAGGAAATATGGACTTGTTAAATGTAAGAATAAATGCAGAACTATTCCATGATAACGCTCCTATATATACTAAATCAAAGGATGAAAGTCCTACTAAATATACTAAGGATAGCGAAGTAACAAATTCTATAATAGCAAATGGCTGCTATATAGAGGGGCATGTAGAAAACTCTGTAATTTCAAGAAGAGTTAATATAAATAAGGGTGCTTATGTTAAAGACTGTATTATACTTCAGAATTGCATAATTGGACCTAATGCTAAACTTATGAATATAGTAGCAGATAAGGGTTCATATATACCTAAATCTCAGGATTTAAGGGGACCAGAAAAATTTCCTTTGGTCCTAGAAAAACAGAGTCTTTTATAAACTAAAAATGTTTATAATATAAAAGCTTGGATCAGAAGATGATTCAAGCTTTTTTTGTGGTGATGGATGGTAGAAAACTTTGATTTAGCTAAACCTATATATTTTAATGAATTTAGAAAGCCTTTATGTCTATTCAGTAAAAACTTATTTTTATGATATTCTTAATCATATATATGAGGATAGGCAGATTCGCAAAAATTAATATATTGTGATATATGGTATAGTTATGTATCAATACCCTATAATTAAAGCTATATATGGATGTACCACTTCGTAATAAAATTTAATATTTCTAAATTCTTTCGCAAGAGCCTGTGAGAGTTTTAAAAATACATTTCAGATTAAAGTAGTAAATTCATATAAGTAGAAGTAAACATAAGAATTATAAGATATGTGAGGAACAAAAGTATGGGAGTTTTATTTGTAACCGCTGAAGCGTATCCTTTTATGAAGGTTGGAGGACTTGGAGATGTTGCGTATTCATTGCCAAAAAGTTTAAAACAAATAGATGTTGATATACGTGTAATAATGCCGAAGTATAAGTTTCCTAAAAAAATAAAAAGAAAGATGAAGAGGGTGGCTCATTATACAACTTATATAGGATGGAAAACTGTAGATTGCAATCTTTTTACTTTAAAGTTAGATGAGGTTCAATATTATTTTATAGATAATCCATTTTACTTTTACAGAACAGAGGCTTATGGCTACCATGATGATTATGAAAGGTTCATCTTCTTTTCAAAAGCAGTATTGGAAGCTATAAAGTATATGGATGATTTTAAGCTTGATATAGTACACTGTAATGATTGGCATTCATCTTTAGTTATACCGCTAAAAGACATTTATTACCGAGGAAATACAATTTATGATAATATCAGAACAGTATTTACAGTACACAACATATTATATCAAGGGGTATACGGCAAGGATTTACTCTGGATGCTCGGATTAGATGAAAAAGAGTACTTTACTGAAGATAAGCTAAGATACGAAGAAGGAATATCTTTTATGAAGTGGGCTATATTAAGTGCTGATAGAGTGACTACAGTAAGTAAAACATATTCAGAAGAGATCAGGCAGCAACATCTAGGTTATGGTTTGAGCTCTATATTAGAGAATAAGAAACATTTATTGACTGGTATACAAAACGGTATAGACTATGATCAGTTTAATCCTAAGGAGGATAAAAGTATATATTTTAATTACTATTGTGATAATTTAGATGATAAATATAAAAACAAATTAAAACTACAAGAAGACTTGGGTTTGGTTGTAGATATAAATATTCCTGTTATAGGTATGGTGACAAGGCTTGTAGATCAGAAAGGAATTGGACTCTTAGAAGGTATTATAAATAAATTAATGAATAAGAATATTCAGTTGGTGATAACTGGAACAGGTGAAAGTCACTATGAAGAGGACTTTAGATATTTTGAAAATAAGTATGATAATTTTAGAGCGGTACTAAAATTTGATGAAGGTTTTTCAAGAAAGGTTTATGCAGGTTCGGATATATTCTTGATGCCTTCGAAATTTGAACCTTGTGGCTTGGGGCAGCTTATCGCAATGAGGTATGGTACAGTTCCAGTAGTTAGAGCCACAGGGGGGCTTAAGGATACAGTAGAGGATTACAATAAGTATACTGATGACGGTGATGGATTTGTTTTTAAAGAATATAATACTATAGATTTTTTTAGTGCAATAGAACGTTCTTTAGATGTTTTTAATAATCATAAAGACTCATGGAATAGGTTATGTGTCAGAATAATGAATAAGGATAACAGTTGGAGGTTATCGGCAGCGAAATATAAAAATTTATATATGAAGATTGCTAAATTAAGATAATATATATAATAATAGAATAGTGTAAAACATAATTATATAGTATTAAATTTGATGGAGGACAAATGGATAAGAGAAAATTAAGGTTAAAGATAAGCTGGGGTGCTTTATTATTTTGGATGATTATAATATTTGCATACTCATCTAAGAATGGAACCGAATCAGATAAACAAAGTGCATTAGTCATATATGTGTTTAATGCATTAGGAATAGATTTAAACGGTATGTTAGGAGAGCTTGCTACTTTTATTGTAAGAAAAGCAGCACATTTTACAGAATACTTAATACTAGTTCTCCTTGCATATAATGCTTTTAGAAATTACCTAAATAAAAGATCTGCTATCATATTGGGCATAATTTTAACTTTTGGATATGCTTGTACAGATGAGATTCATCAACTTTTTGTACCAGGAAGAACTGGAAAGTTTAGAGATGTATTAATAGATACAAGTGGAGCTATATTCGGAGGAATGGTAATTACTCTATTTAATAAAATAAGATATAAATCTAAAATAGTGGGTTAAACCACTATTTTTTTTACTGTAAAAGAGCTTACAGAAGAAAGCTGCTTCGGTGAGCTCTTTTGTTTATATCTATTATATCTATAGAAGTGATGAAAATATTCTAGCTACACCTTCTATAACTTTGGTTAATTTATCTGCATTTTCATATTCTTCTAAGGAAAACTCTCTACAGTTTTTTAAGTCTTCTAAGAATAATTGATCTAGTTGTTGAGATATGTGTTCACTATATATTACAGTGTTTATCTCGTAGTTTAAATCAAAACTTCGTATATCCATATTAGCTGTACCCACTGAAGAAATCTTTCCGTCTATTGTAATGGTTTTTGCGTGAACAAAAGAACTTTTATCGTAGAAATATACTTTTACACCGCAACGCATAAGTTCGCCAAGATAAGTTCTAGAAGCTTTATTTACCATTATGTGGTCAGCTCTTTCAGGAAATATTATTTTTATGTTTACTCCACCTAGTGCAGATATTCTGAGGGCATCCATTATGCTTTCAGTTGGGACGAAATATGGTGTAGTTATATAAATTCTATCTGTAGCCATAGTTATCATCTTTAGCATTCCTTGCATTATTGCCGGAAACTCTGAATCTGGTCCGCTTTTTACAAGTTGCATAGCCAAAGGGGATTCTACATTAGTTGTAGGAAAGTATTGGTCAAATTCTTGATCGTAAAAGCTATAATAATTGTTGGCTTGTTGAATTGTCATAAAATCGTCCAAAAAAACTGCTTGAAGTCCCAAGACGAAATCACCTTTTACCATTATATGAGTGTCTCTCCAATAGCCTAATTTACTGTTGCCGAGATATTCATCGCCTATATTAATACCACCTAAAAAACCAACTTTACCATCAATAATAGCAATTTTTCTATGGTTTCTATAATTTATTTGAGTATTTATAAGTTTCAATAAAGGAGATAAAAAATACGAGTATAAAACTACATCGATTCCAGCAGATCTTAGTTCTCTAATATAGCTTCTTTTCATTTTCGCTGCGCCAACTCTATCTATTATAAATCTTACACGTACACCTTCTAAGGATTTTTTTATTAGAATCTCTTTTATTTCATTGCCTATAGTATCACTTTTAACAATATAATACTCCAAATGGATATGATGCTTTGCTTTTAATAGTTCTTCTTTAAGTCTTTTGAATTTTTGAATTCCATCTTTAAAAACAGTTATATCATTATTTAGAAATACAGGTGAATCACTATTATTAGCCAATAGCTCTATTAAAGATATATATGTCTTATCTTTTATTTCTTTTAATACGGGGGATATTAGGTCTTGAACTTGATTTGAAAATCTTTCGTCATTCAATTTGTGTATCTTCCAGTTCCTGCCTAAGAAAATATACAGAAATAGTCCTACTGGCGGGACAAGTGCAAGAACCAAAAGCCAAGCAAGTGTTTTTTCTGGTTGCTTTCTTTCCAAGACCACTATAGTAATTGAAAGAATAAAATTAATAACAAAAATTAAATACATCATATAACTTGGTAATCTCATCATAAAAATTATCACCTCCATATTAATAAGAATAAAGTCTCTAAGTAAATAGTAATGATAGTATGCAAAAATAATAAATACATTATATTATATACAAATAATGACCATAAGAAACAAGTTTATGTAATGCTGATTAAAATGTTATATGAATTTCATTAGATTTTAATTAACTAAGAATAATTAAATCAACATAAGTATAAACTATTTTTGTTTTAGTGCAATTATATTTTCGGATTTTCTCACCAAAACTATAGGAAGTCTCAAGAATGAATATTTCAGCTCCATGAATTCATAATATATAAGAAACTATTTTAACTTTTAATTATGTTTTGCTTCATAAATAAAGGTTAAGCTGATATTAAGTTATCATTAATACATTTGTATTGAGTATATTCTTATATGTTATAGAGGTTTTATAAGTAGACTTTTTGGTTTAGTTACTACATATTTAAAGAATATGACTAAATATACCAATAAACATATCCGAGTGTATCAGTTGTAGAAATTTAGAGGAATATATAGAAAAAACAATTATATATATGAATAAATAAAGCTAAATAGCACATTATATAATCATAAGTGTTTATATACATGTTATTATAAAACACGTCGCTGATATAAACAACGACAAGCCAACAAACAAATTTAAAGATTTTGTCTGAAAATAAAATTTTTAAAAAAATGTTGACAAAAAAATGTACACATGATAATATAAAGAAGTCGCAAATGAGCGGCAACAGCAACTTGGTCTTTGAAAATTAAACAGAGAAGATAAACAAAGTCTAAATATAGACTTAAACTAAACCAGCAATTCTTTTGAAAAAAGACTTACTAAGTAAGTAAGCTATGATTAAACTTTAAATTGA
>NZ_JAENHN010000005.1 GCF_016595795.1 Clostridium yunnanense | reverse complement strand
CTCAATTTAAAGTTTAATCATAGCTTACTTACTTAGTAAGTCTTTTTTCAAAAGAATTGCTGGTTTAGTTTAAGTCTATATTTAGACTTTGTTTATCTTCTCTGTTTAATTTTCAAAGACCAAGTTATTTTGCTGTTTTTCTGACAGCTTTTATATCTTACCACCGTAAGATTTCTTTGTCAACACTTTTTTAAAACTTATTTTTTAATCATAAATTTTACTTTCGTGTCTTCGTCACTACTTGTTTCAGCGACATGACTTATAATAACATAAAGTTATACTCCTTTAAATATATAAACCTCTCTCAGAGCAACTTACTTGTCCATTAATTATATTTTCTCCATATTTCAACATATTTCATCAATTGATACACCCGGCACTGTTAACATGGAAAATACTCCTTTTACCTCTATAAATTCCTTATTAAGGATATGCAGACTTGGTATATTTAGATTATTCATCTTAATAACAGGTAACTAATACTACTCCCATTACATATTATAGAAAATAATATTATTTATGAAGGTGATAATTTTGTGCGGAATTGCTGGATGGGTGAATTTTAGAAATAACATTTCAAAACAGCATCAAATAATAGAAGCTATGACTGATACCTTAAAATTAAGAGGACCTGATAGCCATGGATACTATAAAACAAATAATGTTCTTTTCGGACATAGAAGGTTAGTTGTTGTGGACCCTGAGGGTGGAAAACAACCAATGGTTAAGACTCTTGGCGGCCATAATTATTGTTTAATATATAATGGAGAACTATATAATACTGAAGATCTAAGAAAAGAGTTATTAGATAGAGGATTCCAATTCGACGCTTACTCCGATACAGAAGTTTTACTTACAGCTTATATGTGTTGGGGTGTCGACTGTATATCAAAATTAAATGGTATTTTTGCATTTGCCATATATGACGAAAAAGAAAATAGAGTATTCTTAGCAAGAGATCCTTTAGGAGTGAAACCTTTATTCTATACTATAAAAGGTAACTCTTTTATATTTGGTTCTGAAATAAAAACATTATTAGCTCACCCTTATGTAGATCCTATTATAAATAAAGACAGCTTAACTGAAATCTTTGCTTTAGGGCCTGCCAATTGTCTTGGAAGTGGTATATATAAAGATATAAAAGAGGTTTCTCCAGCCAACTATGTACTAATTACTCCAGACGGGATAAAAATTAAAGAATATTGGAAGGTATCTGCTGAAGAATTCAACGAAACTGAAGACGAAGCAGCTGAGCACCTTAAAGACTTACTTACAGATGCAATAAAAAGGCAACTAGTAGGTGACGTTCCTCTTTGTACATTTTTATCTGGTGGACTTGATTCCTCTGCCATTTCAGCAATAGCAGCAGAAGAATATAGAAGTAAGGGAAAAACTCTTACAACTTATTCTATAGATTATGAAGATAATGATAAATTCTTTAAATCTTCATTATTTCAACCAACATCAGATCAATATTGGGCATTGGAGATGTCTAAATTTATTAAAAGTAATCACAAAACAGTTCTACTAAACCATAACGACCTTACAGCAGCTTTAAAAGACGCCGTAATCGCTAAAGACCTACCAGGAATGGCTGATGTAGATTCATCATTATTCTTGTTCTCAAAAGAAATAAGAAAAGATTTTGTTATAGCATTATCCGGAGAATGTGCAGACGAACTATTTGGTGGGTATCCATGGTATACTCGAGAAGAACTTATAAATACACCAACATTCCCTTGGTCAAGATTTGTAAAAGATAGAAAATCACTTCTATCCGACAACTTAAAAAACCTACCTATAGAGGATAAGACCCAACAAGAATATCTAGATACCTTAAAACAAGTTCCTCATCTAGATAATGAAAGCAAGTTAGATTTTAGAATGAGAGAACTATTCTATCTAAATATCAAGTGGTTTATGATTAATCTTCTAAATAGGAAAGATAGAATGAGTATGTCCAACAGTCTTGAGGTAAGAGTGCCATTTGCTGACTATAGATTAGTTCAGTACGCTTTTAATATACCTCAAAAGATAAAATTCGCTGATGATAGAGAAAAAGGGCTTTTGAGAAAATCATTAAAGGGAGTATTGCCTGATGATATTATATATAGAAAAAAGAGTCCTTATCCAAAGACTCACAACCCTATATACACATCCTTAGTATGCGAAGCTATGAATGATATACTAAGCGATAAAACTTCTCCTATACTGAATATTATAGATAAGAAAAAAGTTCAAGAAATAGTTGATACAAAAGGCGATGCATACAAAACCCCATGGTATGGTCAACTTATGACCGGACCTCAATTAATTGCTTATTTAGTTCAGATGAATATATGGCTAAAGGAATATAATATTCAACTTGAACTATAAGGATATGTTTAATTTAAAAACAGTATTTAAAATAACCTAATATAAGTATAAAAATGCAGAAAGTAATCAAATATTTAATATGATTACTTTCTGCATTACATTTTACAAACCAGCTATTGAAAGTTCACTTACTATAACAGAAGGACTAGCAGTGTTAGAATAATAGAAATCAAAATCACTTCCAACCTCTTCAATATTTTTTAACAAGTCAAAAAAGTTCCCTGCTACCGTTATTTGATCTACAGCCTCTTCAAGCTTTCCATCTCTTATCACCCTTCCGTTAGCCGCTAACGAGAAGTCTCCTGTTATTGCATTTGCACCTGAATGCATACCTTGAAGATTAGTTATATACAATCCATCACCTACAAGACTTACTAAAGAATCAAAAGACTTCTCACCTTTTTCTATATATAAATTTGTAGCAGAAATCATAACTGGTGAAGAAAATGAAGCCTTAGATGCATTTCCAGTAGTATTTACATTATCTTTATTGGAAGTCTTCAAATTATGGAGTAGTGTAGTAAACCTTCCTTTATCTATTATAGATTTCTTATAGGTTGGTACACCTTCATCATCAAAAGGAGTGGAATAAGGAGAGCCTTCTAAAATCGGATCATCTGTAATAGTTACAATATTAGAAGCTATAGTTGTCCCCTCTTTTCCTCTAAGCAGTGAAAATCCTTTTTGAGCATTATCAGCATTAAAAACACCCTGAAATGTTCCTAATATAGTCGCCATCATATAATTAGATATTAAAACTTTATATTTGCCTGATTTAATTGACTTTGAACCAATCTTAGATATCACATCATCAGCTGCTTCTTTAGAAATTTCATCTAAATTTAATTCCCCTATACTTGTTCTGATCTTAATAGCCATTCCACTTTGCATACCACTTATATCTTTAGCTACTGCATCAACATATGCTGTAGCGGTAGTTTTTTTGCTTTTTAAATCTAGTCCCTTAGAATTTATTATTACCACTTCTGATTTAGAAGTATCAACTTCACACTCAGCAACCTTTTCAATTAGATTACTTGCTTCTTTTGTTTTTCTCTCTAAGATAAGGGCCAAATTAATCTGTTCACTTGGAGTTAGTCGATCTATATCCTCATTATATGTTGAAACGTTTCTGTATTTTCCTTGTCCATCATATATAAAATCTTTATCTTCATTCTCTAAAAGCTCAGCATTTTCTTTAGCTTTTTTTACTATAATTTCAGCAGAAGCTTCATCTAAACTTTCACTATATGCATAACCTATCTTTCCATTAATAATTCCTCTGAAACTTACTCCTCCAGTACTGCTTAAACCATACCCATCGACTTCACCTTCGTAGATTCTTATCTCTAAGTTTTCTTTGTTAGAGTAATAAATTTCGTATTCACTAAAGCCTACTTGTTCAGCAAACTTAAAAATTATATCTTTAAACCGCCTTATATCCATAAAATCCCCCCCTTATCTTCCACCAACAGTTATTTGTTTTACTCTAATCAGCGGCTGACCTACATTAGTCGGAACAGACCCGCTTAAGGATCCGCACATTCCTTGACCATGACCAAGGTTCTGTCCAACCATATCTATATCCATTAGTATATCAGAACCTTTACCAATCAAACTTCCACCTCTTACAGCCTCTGATATTTGACCATTTTTTATTAAATATCCTTCCGCTACAGCAAAGTTAAACTCTCCTGTAATTGGGTTAACTGATCCTCCACCCATTTTCTTTGCATATAAACCGTATTCTATAGACTTAATTATATCCTCGTTTCTATCATTACCATTTGCAATATAAGTATTTGTCATCCTAGATGTTGGCGCAAACTTATAAGACTCTCTTCTAGAACTTCCAGTAGCCTCCATCCCCATCCTTCTAGCATTTAATTTATCTATCATGTATGATTTCAAAATTCCGTTTTCTATAAGCACATTTTTTCTTGTCTTTGTTCCTTCATCATCTATATTTAATGATCCCCAAAGGTTCGGTAATGTTCCGTCATCTATAGCTGTTACCTTTGTAGATGCTATTTGTTGACCTAACCTATCACAAAACACCGAATTTCCCTTTGCAACAGATGTAGCTTCAAGTGAATGCCCACAAGCCTCATGGAATATCACTCCACCAAAACCATTTTCTATCGCAACCATCATCTTACCTGCTGGGCAATAATTAGCATGAAGCATAGCAACAGCTGATTTACTTGCCTCTCTTCCGTAATACTCAGGGTCTACAACATCAAACATCTCAAAACCCATTAGTCTCCCTGGATTTTCTGTTCCTAATTGGTTTTCTTTTGAATTACTAGCCACAGACCTAATCCCTAACCTAGTCCATATTCTTCTATCCTCTGTGTACAATCCTTCACTGTTTGAAACAAGCACCTTTTGATCTTTATCCATGTATGTTACAGAAGCCTGGCTTATTTCATTGCTATAATCTCTAGCAGACTTATATGCTAGTTTCATCTTTTCAATCTTCTTAGTACTTTCAATAAAGGAAGGAACATAGATTATCGGATGAATATTAGTATTTATTCTCTCAATAAGATTCAAGTTAATATCTAGATTATCATCAATGTTACCCAGTGCATATGCTGCTTTACTCGCTACCTCAGTCAAATGACTCAAACTATTTTCATTTGTATATGCATATACACTTCTAAATCCTTTAAATATTCGTATACCTATACCATAGTTTCTCCCTGAAACTATACTATCTACTTTACCATCAGTTAGTGTTACATTATTATTCATTGTATCTTCAACAAAAACTTCAGCAAAATCTCCCCCACTTTTCAAAGCTTGGGATAATACTTTGCCTATTATCTCTTTCGATAACATATGCATCCCCCTTTTTATCTGTAATATAATACCATTTTAATTAATACTACCATCTTATGCAATATTTCCTAAAAATATTTTAACATATATATTTTTATAACGATAATACATACTTTTTTACAATTGACTAAGTTCAAATAATAATATATAATTAAAATGCGTGTTACTGTTAAATCAGGCATAAGTTTATATAAACTTATGCCTTTTTCTATTAATTATGAACTTTTTGTTAATTTAATCATTATATTTTTGAAAGGAAGTGAGTTTTCCTAATTTCACTATAATGTGCAGTTAGGAGTATATTATGTTTGGATTCCTAAAAAAAGAAATAAAGATTCTCGCACCAGTTGCAGGAACTACAATAGATTTATCTAGAGTTCCAGATGAAGTATTTGCAAAAAAGATGGCTGGGGATGGAGTTGCAATTGATAGCACTGGTTCTATATTTGTAGCTCCTGCTGATGGTGAATTATCATTAGTATTTAAAACAAACCATGCTTTTGCCATGACAATCGCAGGAGAAGTAGAACTTTTAGTTCACATAGGCATAGATACAGTTTCTCTAAACGGTGAAGGTTTTGAAAGACTAGTAGAACCTGGCGTAAAAATAAAGGCTGGTACTCCTATCATAAAAGTTAATAGAGAGTTTGTTGAAAGTAAAGGCTTCTCATTAATAACACCAGTTCTTATTACAAACCCTGATGTTATAAAAGAAATGAATCCTGTTATAGGTTCAACTGTAAAAGAAGGATTAGACACTATAATAACTTATAAATAAAACACTTAAAAACAAAGGTATCTAAGAATTATTAATTAAATTCTTACATACCTTTTTAGATTTAGTTTTTTATCTTTATTTAGCTTCAACTAACTTTTGATAATCTCTAACAATATCAAAATTCTTATCTTCTGATTTAACATATCCAACATGTGAGTATATTTCTGTTACTATCTTCTTTCCTTCTGGATCTTTACCTATCTCTATGAAAGCATTTTGTATTTTTTCTTTCCATTCAGCTGATATATCTGGTCTTACGCTGATAGTATCATTTGGTATTGGTTTTGTAAAGTATATAGGTTCAACTTTATCGAATATGTCTGGAACATCTTTCTTTACAGTATTTCTTGCATCTTCAAATACTGCTGCCGCATCAACATCTCCATTTAATACAGCTAAAATCCCCTTATCATGACCTTTAACTCTTATGCCCTGCACGTCTTTTTCAGGATCTACTCCAGCCTTTTTAAGTTCTGCAGCTGGCCATATGTATCCTGCAGATGAAGTAACATCTTGCCAAGCTATCTTCTTTCCTTTTAGGTCTGCTAAACTCTTTATACTTGAACCTTTTTTTACAACTATCATAGATTTATACGAATCAGCAAGTTCTGTAGTATTTTCTCCAGTAGGTTGCTTTATTCCATATCTTTGCGCTTGAAGTAAAATATCAGCAGCCTTCTTTTCTTTAGCTAGTACGTATGCAGTTGGAGGTAAAAAGCCAATGTCTACTTGCTTTGAAGCCATAGCCTCAATTATTGTATTGTAGCTTGTGGATACGCTTACCTTTACAGGTATACCAAGCTTGTCTGATAATAACTTTTCTAAAGGTTTAGCCTTTGCTTCCAAAGTTTCAGCATTTTGCGATGGAACGAATTGAACTTTTAATTCTTTTGGTTCATATCCCTTTGCTGTAGTTGAGTCATCTTTCTTAGTACTGCTACAACCAGCCAAGGCAGTCACAGCTAATGCAGTGCATAGTGCAATACTTAATATTCTTCTTTTCATAGTATATCCTCCCTAAAAATTAAAAATTAAACTATATTTCCAATAAATACATTTAAATCATAAACTATTTTTATTTTTTTTGCAACATCGTTCGTGTTTATTTTTGTGTTGCATATT
Organism: Clostridium yunnanense; assembly: GCF_016595795.1. GTDB lineage: Bacteria > Bacillota > Clostridia > Clostridiales > Clostridiaceae > Clostridium_AR > Clostridium_AR yunnanense. The sequence continues at coordinate 4,764 of NZ_JAENHN010000005.1, read as the reverse complement.
ACTTAATAATTGCTATATATAACAGAATTTTATTGAAAATATTGTTATAGAAGTAAAATTTTCTAATGTTCTATTGAAAACCTTAGTAAAATTATAGTATTCTTATATTAAAATTAATAGCACTTACTGTTAAAATAAGGTTAAATTTGTTGTTATTACAATTTAGCTAGCAGTAACTCTACTAAATAATATATAATAAATAGTACTACATATTTTAATCATTGTTCGTATTTTTAAAACATTATGAAAAGGTTGGTAAAGTTATGATTGAATTTAAAAGTGTATCAAAAACTTATCCTAATGGTGTTATTGGACTTAAGGATGTCAGCGTTACAATAAACGAAGGAGAATTAGTTGTAATAGTGGGGCTTTCAGGTGCAGGAAAATCTACATTTTTAAGATCTATTAACAGATTGAATGAAATATCTTCAGGCGAAATACTCATAAAGGGTAAATCTATTACAAATGCAAAAGGAAAAGACTTAAGAATGATGCGTAGAGATATCGGTATGATCTTTCAAAGCTTTAACTTAGTAAAGAGATCCTCCGTACTAAAAAATGTCTTAGCGGGAAGAGTTGGCTATCACTCCACCATCAGAACTCTAACAGGAATGTTTCCAAAGGAAGATTTAGAACTAGCTTTTGATTCATTAAAAAAAGTTGGAATAGAACAAAAAGCTTACATGAGAGCTGATGAATTATCTGGAGGACAGCAACAAAGAGTAGCTATAGCTAGAACCTTAGCTCAACAAGCAAAAATACTTCTAGCAGATGAACCAATAGCTTCATTAGACCCAGTAACTACAATTCAGGTAATGGACGACATAGCAAGAATAAATACAGAACTGAATATAACTACAATAGTTAATCTTCACCACATAGATTTAGCCAAAAAGTATGCAACTAGAATATTAGGCTTTAGAGAAGGTAAACTAGTTTTTGATGGTCCTGTTGAAGAGGCCACTGATGAAATCTTTGATTATATATATAACGGCAAAACCGAAGATCTTGCTGAAGTTTAGGAGGATTAGAGATGAAAGAGCAAACTATAAAAAAACCTTCTAACATGAAGTTATATCTTACAATTATTTTAATACTTATCTTACTTATTGCCAGTGCTAAAAAAACAGACGCTTCCTTTTCACAGCTCATGAAAGGGCTTCCAGAAACAGGCAAGCTTTTTAAAGAAATGTTCCCTCCTGATTGGAGTTACTTTCCAAGGATATTTAGTCCTATGGCGGAAACCATACGTATGGCTATAATAGGGACAACCTTAGGAGCTATTGTATCAATTCCTTTAGCTTTACTTTCTGCAAGAAATATATGCAAATCTAAAATACTATTATCTATTTCAAGAGTAGTATTAAATCTTATAAGAACAATACCCGACTTACTATTTGCTGCTATATTTGTTGCAGCTTTTGGTCTAGGCCCACTGGCCGGTATATTTGCTTTAAGCTTTTTTTCACTAGGACTTGTCGCTAAATTATTGTACGAATCAATAGAAGGTATAGATGAAGGTCCTATGGAAGCTTTAACAGCCTGTGGTAGTAACACCCTTCAAATAATAAATTTTTCAGTAATTCCTCAAATTTTACCCCAGTTCATTTCATATGTTTTATATACCTTTGAAATAAATGTAAGAGCTGCTGCTGTTTTAGGTTTGGTAGGCGCAGGGGGTATAGGACTTCAATTAGATAGCACCTTGGGATTATTTAAATACGATCAAACTTGCACTATTATTGTTGCAACCTTAATCATGGTAGTAATTATTGATAATATAAGCATAAAAATCAGGGAGAATTTACTATGATAGAAAAAAATAAATCTTTTAAAAAATCATTATCAAAATGGCTTATAGCTATAGTATTAATCGCCATATACGTATGGGCATTTACAGGCATAAAATATTCTGGAATTAAAGAATCTGCCAGTCAAGTTGTAAGTTCTATATTTAAAGGCTTATTTCATCCTGATTGGGGATATGTTTACCTTCCAGATGGAGAAGATCTTCTAAGAGGATTACTTGATACCTTGGCGATTGCAGTTTTAGGTACTGTGGTATCTGCATTTTTATGTATACCATTTTCATTTTGGGCTGCAAGAAATATGAGTAAAAATAAGCTATTTAGCAGCAGTGGTAAGTTTCTACTAAGCTTTATAAGAACATTCCCTGAAATCGTAATGGCAATTATCTTTATTAAAGCTGTTGGTCCAGGTGCATTCGCTGGTGTATTAGCTCTAGGTGTTCATTCTATAGGAATGCTTGGCAAACTATATTCAGAAGGTATTGAAAATATAGATTGGGGTCCCTATGAAGCATTAACCTCTTGTGGTGCTAATGCTATTCAAAAATTGAAATACGCTATAATTCCTCAAGTATTACCTGAATTTGCCTCCTACTCCCTTTATAGATTTGAGATTAATGTTCGTTCAGCTACTATACTAGGTATAATTGGTGCTGGCGGGATTGGTACACCACTTATATTTGCCCTTGAAGCAAGACAATGGAGCAGAGTCGGAATCATACTGCTGGGTATAATAGTAATGGTTACTGCTATTGATTTTATATCAGGAAATATAAGAAAAAGACTGGTTTAGCTGTCTAATCTATGAAAGAGGTTATTTTATATGAATTTAAATAATTTAGATTTAACTATACTTCACACTAGTGATATTCATGGAAGCATATTACCCATATATTATGGAACTAATGAATACAGAGATATAGGCCTTTCTAAACTATCTAGTATAATAAAAGATGAAAAGAAAAAGAATGATAATACTTTACTTATAGATTGTGGAGATGCCCTTCAAGGGTCTCCACTTATATATTATTATGCACGAATTAATGCACAGGGAGAAAACCCTGTAATAAAACTCTTTAATTATTTAGGATACGATTCCTTTACTGTAGGAAATCATGAGTTTAATTATGGTATGGACTATTTACTAAATGCAAGAAATCAATCTAATTTTCCATGGCTTAGCTCAAATATCCTTGATAAATCAAATAACAGACCTTACTTTGGTAAACCTTATATAATAAAGAGGTTTTCTGATGACTTAAATATCGGTATAATTGGATGCACTACTAAGTATATTCCTAACTGGGAACAACCTCATATAATCAAAGACTTAAATTTCGAAGATGTTATAAAATCACTAAACAATTGGATTCCTCAAATGAAAAATGAAGGTGCTGATATAATAGTAGTTGCATATCATGGTGGATTTGAAAGAGATATAGATACAGGAGTTCCCTCTGAAAATCTCACTGGCGAAAATCAAGGATATGAAATATGCGAAAAGGTTCAAGGAATAGATCTTTTACTAACAGGACACCAACATAGATCCATATATGATAAGTATATAAATAATGTGTTAGTATGCCAATCTGGATTTGATGGAGTATGTTTAGGAAAGATATCTCTAAAATTAGAAAAACAATCTTCTGTATGGAAGATTAAAGACGCCTCAAGTAAGTTACTCTATTCTAAAGATTATGACGTTGATGATGAATGCATACGATTAATTAAGAAATATGAGGAAAATACTCAAGCTTGGCTAGATACCCCTATAGGAAAGATAGCTGGCGATATGACAATAACAGATCCTATTGAGATTAGATTAAAGGATAATCCATTGATGGAATTTATCAATAAAGTTCAGATGCATTATGGTGAAACTGATATATCTCTTACATCACTTTTTGACAATAGAAGCCCTGGTTTAAAAACAGATGTCACTATGCGAGATGTTGTCTCTAATTATATTTATCCAAATACTCTTAAAGTGTTAAAACTTAAAGGCTCTGATATAAAGTTAGCTTTAGAGAGAAGTGCCTCTTATTTCGAATATGTAGATGGTCAATATATAGTAAGCAAAGATTTTTCTAATCCTAAACCACAACATTACAATTATGATATGTGGGAAGGTATCGAATATGTTTTAAATATTTCTAAACCTGTAGGAAGTAGAGTTGCATTATTAAAATACAAAGGCTCTGATATGGATATGTATAAAGAATATAACGTAGTAATGAACAATTACAGAGCTTCTGGCGGTGGAGATTATTTTATGTTTAAAGATAAACTTTTAGTTAAAGATATACCTACGGATGTTTCCGAACTAATTGCTAATTATATATTAGATAGAAAGATCATTTCTGCTACTGTGAATGATAACTGGAAAGTAACTCATGATTAATTTCCACTGACCTACACCTAGCAATTTTTGATTATAGTTATATATTTAAGTATTCTTTGCTATTGAAAATTCCACTAAAGAATGTTGCCTTAGCAACTTTTTTATATAATCCACAGACTAGACTATTATCTTAATATTATCTGTGGATTATGTAATTTTATCTGTGGATTACTTCATAATTTCAGTACACTTCTTAATGTTATATATTATGATAAAGCAAAAATCACTAATTAAGATAATTAGTGATTTTTTTATGCGTCTATTTTTTTAATATATATGATCATACATTCAGTTATTCAAAGACTTACTTACTATAAATTTTGAAAAATAAAAAACCTCTGTATAAACAGAGGTTTGGTGGCTCACCGGGGAATCGAACCCCGGACACCATGATTAAAAGTCATGTGCTCTACCGACTGAGCTAGTGAACCACATTTACCTAGCGACCACTTACTCTCCCACACAGTCGCCCATGCAGTACCATCAGCCGTCTAAGTCTTAACCGTCGTGTTCGGAATGGGTACGGGTGTAACCCTTAGACGCATCATCACTAGA
>NZ_JAENHN010000049.1 GCF_016595795.1 Clostridium yunnanense | reverse complement strand
GAGGGCACTGAAAAACTTTAGTTTTTCAGGAGCGATTTATTTAAATAGTTTAAAAGTAGCTGATAAAACTAAGAGTTTTTAGTTTTATCAGCTGCTTTGTTTTAAAAACTGCTTAAGTTAATTGGGGATTTAGCCCATTAACTTTAAAATTCTTTTAATATTCACTACAAATATTGTTAGTGCACCTTGCATTTCCATGCCAATTAGACCTGAGTATGATGTCGTATCATACCCATGCCTATTCTTCAATTCACTATTTTTAGCTTCAATCTTATAACGCTCTTTTGATTTTTCTTTAAAATATTTGCTTTCCTGAAAGTCTATTTGTGATTTATGAATGCCGCTTTTTATTGTAACTGAATAAGTTTTACTTTTTGCTCCTTCTTTATAGCAACCTTCTTTTTGTGTACATTCTTTACATTTCTCTATATCAAAATAATATGTATATGCTTGGTTTCTAGAACCATCATTTTTTCCCTGGCGAGCTCTTCGGAAGGCCATATGTCCACCCTTACAAACGTACATACCAGAATCTTTATTAAACTGAAACTCTTCTTCATTCTTTCTTAGACCTTGTGTTACACCGGGATGTAGCTTCGCTACAAGTTTTATATTTTTTTCATTTGCAAATTTAATATTTTCTTTTTCGGAGTATGCAGCATCTCCAATAACTGCTTGAACTTCTATACCTGCTTCTTGGCTTTTTGTAATTAATGTATTTAATTCTTTACCATCAGTTTTTTCACCAGTTGTAATAGTTGCAGCTGATATTATTCTTTCTTCTGTCATAGCTAGATGTGTTTTATATCCAAAGAAAGATGAATCGGCAGTCTTATGTCCAATCCTTGCATCCGCATCGGCGAAAGACTGCATATGTTGCAAATCATCATCTAAAGTTTCACTTAATATATTCATTTTCTCTCTAACTTTCGGATACGCTGAAATAACTTCATTCTTTTCTATAACTTTAATTAAATCCTGACAATATTTAATTTCAGCTTCTAAATCATCAACTTCATTTTTTACTGGTAAAGCATTTTTAATATTTTCATCTATTTCATAAACAGATTTTCTTAATCTCTTAGAACGTTCTTGTAATATTTCACGTGGTGATTTTTGATTGTATCTTGCCGACGTATGCGTAGCATCGACGATGATAGACTTTGATTTTATTATTCCCTTCTCAAGAGCGATTTCAACTGTTTTATTTATCAACATATCAAGTAAATTTATATCCTTAAGCCTAAGTCTACGAAACTTAGTTAATGAACTTGGTTCGATAACAGACTCTTCAGGTGCCATGCCAAGAAAATATTTAAAAGACATATCGTATTTTGAGCGCTCTACAATATCTACATCTGATAGATCAAATATGTATTTTAATAAAAGGTATTTAAACATACGAATTGGGTCGATTGCATTTCTACCATTGTTATCACAATACTTGTCTACAAGTTCATTATAAACAAAGGAAAAGTCGATTAACTCATTAATCTTTCTTAACATATTATCTTTTGGAACAACCAAATCATAAATTCCAATATATTGACTTAAAATCATAGTTTGTTGCTTTTTAATCATTTGAATCACCCACATAAATTTAATAATTTAAGTATAACATAAAAGACCTAGAAAATTGTCTCCTGACAATTTTCTAGGTCTAATTTGCTAAAAGGGACTTTTTCAGTGCCCTC
>NZ_JAENHN010000048.1 GCF_016595795.1 Clostridium yunnanense | reverse complement strand
GTACTGCATGGGCGACTGTGTGGGAGAGTAAGTGGTCGCTAGGTAAATGTGGCTAGATAGCTCAGTCGGTAGAGCAGAGGACTGAAAATCCTCGTGTCCCTGGTTCGATTCCTGGTCTGGCCACCATTTATTTTAAATTAATTCGGCGCTATAGCCAAGCGGTAAGGTCAAGGTCTGCAAAACCTTTATGCCCCGGTTCAAATCCGGGTGGCGCCTCCAAAAATGAAGTCTGTAAACTTTTTGTTTACAGACTTTTGTTTTTATTCTTTAGTATAGCCAGTGATATATGTAGATAATTATGAGAATAAACTTAAGAAATAATATAAGTTAAAGAATAAAAAAAGAAAAATATGTCGCCTACCAGATTTTTCTCATATGTATTAGGAAAGTCAGATTTGCAAAAAAAATCACTGAAGAAAGTCGCTTCAGCGAATTTTTTATAACATATATAAATGTATAGTTGTAAAAAATGTTCAGTAGAACAAAAAAATAGGTATAACTGTGGATAAGTATATAAAAAACCACTATTTTGCGATAAAATTCAGAAAAGTCAAAAGTTAGTCACAGAAAAATCAAAATAATACACAGTTTTTGTGGATAACTATTGTTGATTATTTTAATTTCTGTGGATTACTTATAACACAAATTCTTTAACTGGAGTTATTAAGCCTAATTCAAAATCTATTTTAACAGCACCACCTACTGGAAGAGTTATATTTGGATATTCATGACCGAAAGGCAAGTTAGTAACAGTAGGTTTTCCTAATGGCAATATTTTTTGAGAGATAAGCTCGGCAAGTGTAAAATTATTTTCTTTCATATCATTTTCATTTGGTGTAAAAGTGCCTAATATAAATCCTTTGCAGCATTTTAATTTATTAGCTAAATCAAGTTGAGTTAGCATTCTATCAATTGAATAAATCTTTTCATTCACATCTTCTAGAAATAATATTTTATCCTTTGTATCAATTTCGAAAGGAGTTCCTAAACTGCTACAAATAATAGATAGGTTTCCGCCTACAAGCTTTCCACTTATATTTTTAGTATTATGAACCTGCACTGAGTCAAAAGAATTTAAATCTACTTTGTAATTACAGGATTTATCCATAATAGCATTAAAAAAACTGTTACGAGTGATATAATCTGAGAAATCTGATTTTACCATTGGGCCATGAAAGGTTACAAGACCTAATTTTTTATATAAATAATTTAGAATCAAGGTTATATCACTATAGCCACAAAATATTTTAGGATGTTTTTTTATAATGTCCAAATCTATATATTGTAGCATTCTAGCACTTCCATATCCGCCTCTGAAACAAACAATAGCATCTACTTCATCATCAATAAACATACTCATTAGATCATAAGCTCTTTCTTTATCTTCGCCTGCAAGGTATCCATACTTATCGAATACGTGATCACCGACTTTTACGTTGAATCCCAAGTTCTTGAAATCAGAAATCTTTCTATTTATTATTTCTGGATCATCACAACCAGCAGGGGATACAATTCCAATAGTCTTTCCAAACTTAATTCCATGAGCTAGTATAATAAACACCTCCCAAATAAAAATATAAGAGGACCATATAGTCCTCTTGTGTAGTAATCTCAATTATTATAGTATTCATCAATATGCATAATTGATATTGAAATAGTATTTAATGCAAATAAAACTATGAAAACATATCTTTTTTATAAAGCAATCCTGCAACAAGAAGAGCTATACCCATGGTAACTCCCATGACTATGTGAAATGCATAGGGACTGTCTTGTAAGGGCAACCTAATATTCATTCCATATATTCCACCCATTATGGTTGGAATAGCTAGTAATATAGTTAATGAAGCAAGTCCTTTCATTACTATATTTAAGTTATTTGATATTACTGAAGCAAAGAAGTCCATAGTACTTGCTAGTATGTTACTGTATATTTCAGTCATTTCAATAGCTTGCTTATTTTCAATGATTACGTCTTCTAATACATCTTTATCTTCTTCATACTTTTGCATTATTTCAAGTTTAAGCATCTTTTCTAAAGTTATTTCATTAGATTTAAGTGAAGTGGAAAAGTATACAAGAGATTTCTCTAGAGAATGAAGTTGTATTAATTCTCTATTTTTCATGGATTTATGGAGTCTTTTTTCTATCATAAGGCTTTTCTTATCTATTTGTCTTAGATATATAAGATAATATGTAGAAACTCTATTTAAGATTTGTAGAATAAATCTCGATTTTTTAAATGAGAAAAAAGATTTAATTTTTCCATAAGTAAAATCACTTAATATTTTTGAATTTTTTAAACAAACAGTAATAAGTTCATTTTCAGTATGTATTATCCCAAGTGGATAGGTATCGTAGGTTAAAGAGTTATCCTCCATTTCGGTAAAAGGTATATCAACAATTACAAGCATATTTGTATCTTCTATATCAATACGAGATGCTTCTTCATCATCTAAAGGTGCCCTTAAAAATTCTATTGGCACGGAGGTCTTTTTAGAAATAAGAAGAAGCTCTTCATCTGAAGGGGCAACCAAGTTAATCCAGCAGCCAGGTTCAATATTATCTAAGTTCTTTAATGTTGGGTCAACATCACTTACTGATTTATATATCTGAATCATACAAAATACCTCCATTAATATTTCATAAAAATTATAACATTTAAAAGTAATATACTAAATATAAATTATTATATATATACTATAAGTATAGCATACATTAGTAAATTGGAGTAACAGTGATTATATAAGAGGATACAATGAGCTAAATACAAAAAAAATACGATTTAAGCTTTTTTTAAGCAATTATTTGGCGATAGAAGCAATGGATAAATAATAGAAATGGATGTATAATCACTATGTTATAGTATTAACTTGTACAATGGGGGAAACAAGTATATGGGCACGATGCATAAGGAAGTAATAGAAAGAAAAAAAGCTTCCACAATTGTTATTAGTATAATAGTGTTATGTTTGATGATTGTTTTATCAAATTATAATCAATCAGTAGTAATTTATAATCAGCAAGTTAGCATATTTATTAATATATTTATAATAGTATTAACAATAGCCTTTGGAGTCTTTCAAGTAGTAAGATGTAGAACTTACTTCAAGTATTCTATAGTTGCTGACAAGCTTATTATTCATAAAATTAAGCCTACAGCGCAGATAACCTTAGAGAATATTAAGATAAACGACATAGTTTATTTAGGGAAAATAATATCCTCCCCTAAGAAATATCCTATAAGTAGTACAAGGCTATATGTATGTAATATTTTTGGACTTAAAACTTACTGTTGTATATATAAAGATGCTCACAAATATAAAAAGTTTTATTTTCAACCAAGTGGAGATTTGATAAATAAATTAGGATGTCATGGTATACGACAAAAAGAAATATTGGTAGTTTAAAAATAGGGTCACTAAGCATTATAAGCTTAGTGACCCTATTAAGTTTTTCGATAAGCTTTATAAAGAAAATATCGTGTTTAGTAATCATTAAGTTTTATTTACATATTACATAGAAATTATTTTAAGTCTTTTTTAAATGAATAAAATTCACTTTTAATTTCTCCTAAAAGTTCTTCGCTCTCGATTATATCATATCCTGTTGATGCCAAAGCTAAAGCAGTTTTAATTGCTATTTCAATAGCGTGATCAGTTAAAGTAGAGTCTCTAAATTCTTTGGTTCCATATTGTATATTCTCATTTTCAATTATAGAAATATATGATTGAATACAAGGAGTCTTTTGGCTTACCACTCCTAGGCTCAAACCAGACCTAATATTGCGTGGAGGCTTAATATCAATTATACCTTGTTCTTTTAAGTTATGACTGAATAATCTATTTAAAGTTAAGTTGGTAAGAAGTTCCTCACTTGGTGGTTCGTAAAGTGAAGTAGAGTTCTGAACTCTCATAAGTTTTGATATATAATAACATACTTCTTTAATCTTTTGTTCTACTAGCATGGCAAGATCCATATCTTTAGATCTTATATAAAATTTTATTTCTGTTTCATTAGGCATAAGAGATGGAGTAGTTCCACCTTTAGATAATACTGAATCAATTTTAACATTATCTAGAAAACCTTTCATTAGCACATTTACTGTATTAAGAGTAAGTAGCGCTGCATCTAGACAAGAATAAGTATATTCATTTAGGAATCTCAATCCACTTACACAACTAAAGTTTATTTGTAATGGGATTATTGCTGCCGATGTTCCACTTTCACAAGTAACTATATCTGGATGTGCCTCCAATACCACGTCAATATCATCAAAAAAGCCTTGATGAACCATAGTTGATTTAGTGCCACCTAGGTATTCGCCTGGACATCCTAATATTACTACTGTTCCAGAACCTTTTTCAATTATATGTCCTAGGGCTATAGCTGCACCCACAGACATTGTTGAAAGAAGATTGTGGCCAGTAATGTGACCATCCTCTTTAATAGCATCGTATTCACAGACGTAACATATCTTAGGATAACCTGATCCTTTTGTAGCGCAAAAAGAAGTATTTAAGCCTAAGAAACTATTTGTTACATTGAAGCCTCTCTCAGAGAGAAAGGTACTAATATATCTTGAGCATTCATATTCCGAATAGCTTTCTTCAGGATTATTGTATAAAAATTTGCATAGGTCACTTAAGTTTTCCTTCTCAGAAGATAAATAAGATTCCATATCTTTTTTCATTAATTTTACCTCCGAAATAAACAGTATAATATAGTGTATCCTTATTGTAAGAAAATATTTATTGTGGACAAATTAAGATTGCAACCATTATTGAATAAAATATATTAGATGAGTTAAGAATTAAGATAATATGTAAATGTATGGAGGCAATAGTAGATATGAATAATATATATAAAAATAAATGTATAGTATGTGGAAAAACTCATGAAAATGGTATAATAATAAACGGTAAAAAGATTTGTCGTAATTGTGAGATGAATCTAATTGGTTGCAAATCCAATACAGATTTTTACAAGTATTATTTGAGCTGTATTAAGAAAAACGTGACCCCCCATATTTTGAAAAATAATTATGAAACAAGTGAGTATTTATAATATAGGAGGTTCTTATGAAGAGAGTTCCTTTAGTAGAAGCTTTAAAGGAATATGTAGAGAAACAAAATGTACCTTTTTCTATGCCTGGGCATAAGAGTGGCAGAGGATTTAAATGTGATGCTTTGGATATAAATTTAGCAGAGTTTATATTATCCGCTGATATAACAGAAGTAGATGGATTAGACAACCTTCATAAACCGGAGGGAGTATTAAAAGAGGCCTTAGACATGCTTAGCAATCTCTATGGTAGTAAAAAGTCATACTTTTTAGTTAATGGGAGTACTTCAGGAAACTTAATAATGAGCTATACATGTTTTGATGAAGGTGACAAGGTGTTAGTTGAAAGAAATTGCCACAGATCCATAATGAATAGCCTTATTATGAGGAGATTAGTACCTATATACATGGAGAATACTATAAACCCAATACTTAAGGCTCCTGAATCTATAAATAGAGAATACTTTATTAAACTACTTTCCGATAATAATGATATAAAAGGAATTTTTCTTACTTATCCTAATTATTATGGTATTGGATGCGACATTGAGTTCATAATCGACCAGTGTAAGAAGAGGGATATAAAAGTTCTAATTGATTGTGCTCATGGTGCACATTTTGGAATTCATGAAAGATTGCCTAAAAATCCAGTTGAATTTGGGGCGGATATGGTAGTAATGAGTGCTCATAAAACTTTGCCAAGCTTTACTCAAACTTCTTATTTACACATAAATAATAAAATGCTAATAGAAAAGGCTGATTTTTATTTTGGAGTATTTCAAAGTACGAGTCCATCATACATGTTTATGGCTTCTTTGGATTATAGTAGAGCCTTTCTTGAATATGAAGGTAAAAGAGCGTATGATAATCTATTTGATAAAATGGACAAGATAAAAAGCAAGATAAACAATCTTTCATATATCAAAGTTTTTGATAAGAGTTATATACATGAACCAGGTGTTATATTTGATGATAGCAGACTAGTATTATTTCTAAGTAAAGGATTAAGTGGCCATAAGCTTTTAAATGTATTAAGAGATAATAGAATCCAAGCTGAGATGAGTGGAGAGAATAATGTGGTATTATTAACTTCTCCTTTTAATAATGAAGACGATTTTGTTAGTCTTTTAGAGGTGCTTAAAATGTTAGATATTGAAGCAATAAGAGATAGAGATAAGTCTGTATATGAAGCTAAATTGCCAATACAAGAATTGATACCTGCAGATGCTTTTGCCCTTGAGAAAGAATTAATACCATTAGAATCTTCTCTAGGAAGGACAGTTGGAGAAAATATAATTCCATATCCGCCTGGAGTTCCTATGCTCATAATGGGAGAAAAGATAGAATATGAACATATTGAGGTCATAAAAAAATCACTCAATGATGGAATAACTATGTTAGGAATAAATAGTGGTAGTATTAAGGTTATAAAAGAAAATTAATTATCTACAATAAATAAAAGAATTTAACTGAATATAACAAGAAAGAGTGAGACATATGAAAAAAGGGTTATTTATAGTATTTGAAGGGCCAGAAGGTGCTGGCAAAACTACGGTGATAAAGGAACTTGAAGGTTTATTTAGAGATTCCAAAATAGAATACATATTTACAAGAGAACCAGGTGGGATATCAATATCAGAACAAATAAGAAGCATAATTCTTAATAAAGATAATGTAGAGATGGATGGAAGAACAGAAGCTTTGCTTTATGCGGCATCAAGAAGACAACATTTAGTAGAGAAAGTAATTCCTGCACTAGAAAAGGGTAAGATAGTTCTATGTGATAGATTTATATTTTCTTCCTTGGCATATCAAGGCTATGCTAGAGGACTTGGAATGGATAATGTTATGGAAATAAATAACTTTGCCATTGAAGGGCACATGCCAGATTTGACTATATTGTTTGATATAGATCCTAGAGAAGGTCTAAATAGAATACATAAAAATGATGAGAGAGAAGTAAATAGATTAGATCTAGAGAGTATCGAGTTCCATGAAAAGGTAGTAGAGGCGTATCATATACTTGCCAAAAGATACGAACATAATACTGTAATTGTAGATGCTTCTAAATCTTTAGAGGAAGTGAAAGAAGCTGTAGCTAAAGAGATTATTACTTTTATCGAAAGAAAAGGATATATTTAACTAATTGTATTCAAAATTAATTAGATGTGATAAAATAAAGAATAATAAAGGCTTACAATATATTCAATAAAGTTTGCGGGAGGTGTTATTATGAAGTTAGTTATTGCAATAGTTCAGGATGATGATGCATTAGACTTAATTGACGGGATAACAGATGAAGGGTTTAGAGTAACTAAGCTTGCAACAACAGGCGGTTTCTTAAAATCGGGAAATACTACATTAATGATAGGTGTTGAAAAAGAAAGAGTTGATGTAGTTATTAACCTAATAGAAGATATCTGCAAGACAAGAAAACAGGTAGTATCTTCCCCATCTCCTATGGCTGGAACAACAGGAGTTTATATACCATACCCCGTAGAAGTTGAGGTTGGAGGAGCGACAGTATTTGTAGTTGACGTTGATAAGTTTGTCAAAATATAAAAGGAGGAGAGTGCATGAATTTTATAGGACATAGTGAAATATTAACAAGATTTGATAATAGTGTAGAAAGAAATGCACTCTCTCATGCTCATCTAATAATCGGTGAAGACGGAATCGGAAAGAGTATTTTAGCTAAAAGATTTGCAGCTAAAATAATGAAAAAAGATGATTTTAAAGAATATATTGATATAGTTAATTATAAAACTACTAAAAATTCCTTTGGAGTAGATGAAGTAAGAGAAATTATAACTGAAACGAATAAAAGGCCATATGAAGGAGATAAAAAAGTAATTATTATATATGAGGGGAATAAGCTAACTGTTCAAGCACAGAATGCTTTACTTAAAACAATTGAAGAACCCCCTTCTGGAGTATATATAATAATTTTATGTGAAAGTGCTGAATTAATTCTAGATACAATAAAGTCTAGATGCCAAGTACATAAGTTATTTCCATTAAAGGAATCGGAAATAAAGCTTTTTATAGAAGAAAAGTATTCTAATATAGATGAAGATAAGAAAAGAACCTTAATTTCTTTCAGTGAAGGAATACCTGGAAAAGTTGAAAAGTTTATTGAAGATAGTAGTTTTGAAGATTTAAGAAATATAGTATTGGATTTATTAAAGGACATAAATAGTCATAATGAAGACATAATACTAAAGTATGAGACTATTATAGCTAAGCATGATAATAAAGAAGAGGATATATTTTCGATTATAATATCCTTTGTAAGGGATATAATTATATATAAAGAGCTAGAAGATAGTACGTATATTATAAATAGAGATAAGCTAGATAAGATAAAAGACTTATCAAACATGATGGCTTATAAAAAGTTAAGGGGAATAATTAGAGTTATAGATGAAACTAGGATAAATCTAAGGAGTAATACTAATGCTCAGATGACCTTTAATGTTATGATGATAAGCCTACTGGAGGTTTAATATGATCAAAGTCGTAGGAGTTCGTTTTAAAAAAGCAGGAAAGATTTATTATTTTAATCCAAATGAGATTGAAATAAAGAAAGATGACAACGTTATAGTTGAAACAGCAAGAGGAATAGAGTTTGGAGAGTGTGTTATTGGACCTAAAGAAATAGATGAAAGTGAAATCGTTGCACCTTTGAAAAGTGTTCTAAGAGTGGCTGATGTTGATGATATAGCTAGACATGAAGATAATAAGAGCAGAGAAAAGCATGCTTTTGAAGTATGTTTTGATAAGATAACAGAACATAAATTAAATATGAAACTTATAGATGTAGAATATACATTTGATAATAATAAAGTTATATTTTATTTCACTGCAGATGGAAGAGTAGATTTTAGAGAACTAGTAAAAGACCTTGCAACAATATTTAAAACAAGAATAGAACTTAGACAAATTGGAGTAAGAGATGAAGCTAAAATGATAGGGGGACTAGGGCCTTGCGGTAGATCATTGTGTTGCTCTACATTTTTAGGGGATTTTGCTTCAGTTTCAATAAAAATGGCTAAAGAACAAAATCTTTCACTTAATCCTACAAAAATATCAGGAATATGCGGAAGACTTATGTGCTGTCTTAACTATGAACAAAACACATATGAAGATATACGTAAGAGATTGCCTAAGATTGGTTCAGTTGTTGAAACTGAGCTTGGAAGAGGTGAAGTTATTTCTAACTCAGTAGTTAAAGAGAAGGTTAAGGTTAAACTCTTTAGAGGTGAAGAAGATTTTGTAGAAGAATTTAAGATTGAAACTGTTAAGCTTATATCAGGAGGGTATGAAGGTACCGTGGATGATCATGATATAAAGTTAGAATTAGATGATGATATAGATAAAAAGATGATAAAGGACTTGTTTAGTGGTAATTAAGGAGGTAAACTATGAAATCTTCAATAAAAATTCCGAGCATGAAAACATCAGATGACATTATTAAGATTAAAAAGGCTATTTCAAGTAATGAAGGAGTAATTGCTTGTGAGATAAGCAAGGAAAAGGGAGAAGTTAATGTTGTTTATGACAATTATTTTGTTGAACTTGACGATATAATAACTTCCATTGAAGATTTGGGGTATATTGTTTTGTAAAATTGTAGAACTAAAAACAAAAGTCTTTTAAAATTAAAAAAAACATGTTAAAATGAATGTGGTGTTTGTACACCACATTTTTTTAGGAGGTGTTTGTTATGGCATATAAAATTACAGATGCTTGCGTAAGCTGTGGAGCATGCGCTGCTGAATGCCCAGTTAATGCTATAAGTCAAGGAGATACACAATTCGATATAGAAGAAAGTTCATGCATCGATTGTGGAAACTGTGCTAATGTTTGCCCAGTAGGAGCACCAGTTCAAGACTAGTTTTAAATTGGACAGGCCACCGTAAGGTGGTCTTTTTTTTATAACAATATTATCTTATTGAACTAAAAAGTATAACGTTATTAGATGAACTTTCATTTTTATTAGGTATAAACTCATAAGAATCAACCTTTTTTACATTTTTAATAGAAGTCAAAAACTTTTCTGGACCTTCAAGTTCAAAAGTAAGCTGAGGAGTTTTGTAGTGCATAGGAATAATATATGTTGGGTTAATAGAAGTTGCAACTTTAGCTGCTTCTGAGCCATCAATAGTAAAATTTCCTCCTATAGGTATCATAAGTACGTCTACCTTTCCTATCTGTGATAATGTTTCAAAATCAAGTGTGTGACCTAGATCCCCAAGATGACATATTCTAAAACCATCCATATCGATAATATAAATAATATTAGATCCTCTTTTTAATCCATTTTCTTTATCGTGATAACTTTGTATGCCTTTCATGGTGCAAAAGTCGCTTTCATGATATCCTATCGTATCTATTAATTTAGTTTCGGAATTAGCTATAGATATATAGCAATGATCAAAATGTTTATGACTCATGACTATTAAGTCCACTTTATCTTCATAGGTTGAATACCCTATGTCACTGGGAAACGGATCTAATAATAACCTTTTTCCAATAGAATTTTTCAATAAAAACGAAGCATGTCCTAGCCAAATTATTTCCATATATCCACATCCTTAAATTTGTTCTTTATACTTCTATTATAACCATAAGAGTTTGTTATACTCAATTAGATCGAGATAACTTTGATTTTCTGTGAGTACCTTTGTTAATTAATAACATTTATTACTTGATTCAATATTGAAAAAATATTATTATATAGTTAAGGTCAAAGAAAGTCAAAGTAAGGTGGTGATATGGTGGCGAGATTGTCCGACATAATAGAAGAATTCATAAAGAACTTACTTGAGCAGAGCTGTGATCAAGAGCTTCAAATACAAAGAAATGAGCTAGCTGACAAGTTCTCTTGTGCACCATCACAAATAAATTATGTATTAACAACTAGATTTACTTGTGATAAGGGTTATTTAATTGAAAGCAAAAGAGGCGGTGGAGGTTGCATACTTATAAGGAAAATTACTTATGATACAAAAGATAAGATTTATGAAATAATAAGCTCTAGCATAGGAGATAGTTTAACCTATCAAAACGGAGTAGCAATAATAGAAAGCTTATATGATTTAGATATAATAAATAAACGTGAATTGGCTTTAATTAAAATTACAATTAATGATAGAACTCTTCAAAATACAGAAAATAAAAATAAAGTTAGAGCAGATATATTAAGATCATTAGTTATGGTTCTATTATCTTAAAGTAAAGGGAGGTAAGAGATATGTTATGTGACAAATGTGGTTCAAAAGAAGCTAGTGTTCATATCGTGAAGGTTGTAAATGGAGATAAGAAAGAAGTAAATCTATGTGATAAGTGTGCTAATGAATCCATGGAGATACCTTTAAATCCTTTTGAAGATTTAGGTGAGTTCTCTTTCCAAAACCTTTTGAGTGGACTTGTGGATTATGTAAACAAAACATCCAGGGATGCTCAGAAAGCAGAAGTAACTTGTGAGAATTGTGGAATGGCATATACTGAATTCCAAAAAACAGGACTTTTAGGATGTAGTGAATGTTATAAAAACTTTCAGAATACAATTAATCCTGTAATAAAAAGAGTTCAAGGTGATGTGGAACATGTAGGCAAAGTTCCTACAAAAGCAGGTAAATGTTTAGTAGAGAAGAAAAAGTTATTGAAGTTGAAGGAAGAACTTCAGCACGCAATTTTGGGTGAAGAGTATGAAAAAGCTGCAGTCCTTAGAGATGAAATAAAGTCACTTCAAGAAACCATTGAAGAATAGGAGGATACTTTATGAATAACTGGATTAGTGGACTTGATAATGCTAACGATGAAATAGTTATAAGTTCAAGAGTAAGACTTGCAAGAAATTTAAAAAAGATACCTTTTACTAATAAGCTTGATGAAAATGCAGGACGAGAAAATGTTGACAGAATTGAGAGTGCATTCTATCTAAATGAGAATACAAGAGACAGATTTACAACAGTTAGGCTTTGGGAGATAGGTGGAAATGTATCAACTAGTTATTTTGAGAAGCATCTTATTAGTCCTAACCTATTGAAATTATATAAAAAAACAGCCTTTTTAGTTGATAAAGATGAAACAATGAGCATAATGATAAATGAAGAAGATCATATAAGACTTCAGTGTATAACAAAAGGATTTGATATTAAAGAAGCCTATAATGAAGCTACTAAACTTGATGATATGCTTGAAAACTATCTTGATTATGCTTTTGATGAGAGACTTGGATACTTAACAGCGTGTCCTACAAATATAGGCACTGGAATGAGAGCTTCAGTAATGATTCATCTTCCAGCACTTACTATGAATAAAGAAATAGACGGTCTAATAAAAGGCTTAGCTCAAGTAGGAATGACAATAAGAGGGCTTTATGGAGAAGGATCTAATGCAGATAGTAATATATATCAAATTTCTAATCAAGTAACTTTAGGAATTTCTGAAGAAGAAATACTTACAAATCTTCAGGCTGTCGTTTCTCAAATAACGGCTCAAGAAATAAAATCAAGAGAATATCTAAGAGCTAATTATGAATATGAAATTTTGGATAAAATATATAGGTCAATTGGAATACTAAAGAATGCAATAATTTTAAGTTCAAAAGAATGCCTAGAACTTTTGTCTTATGTAAGATTAGGCGTAGAAATGTCAATAATAGATGATATAGATAAAAAACTTTTGAACAGTTTACTGGTACTAATTCAGCCAGCTTCTCTTCAACTTAAGGTTGGCAGAAAGCTTACAGAGAAAGAAAGAGATATAGAACGAGGAAAATTGGTTAGAGAGACATTTAGAAAAATTAATAATTAGGAGGTGACACCATGTTATTTGGTAGATTTACAGAAAGAGCTCAGAAGGTGTTAATGAATGCTCGAGAGCAATCTAAAAATTATAAACATGGTTATATAGGTACAGAGCATATACTTGTAGGTATATTAGCTGATGAAGGTAAAAGTAAAGAATTATTAAACTCTTACGGTGTTACTGTAGAAACTGTAGGTAAACTGATTCAACAATATGTTGGTGAAGGTGAAGTAGAATATTTCTCTGGCGAAATTCCACTAACCCCAAGAACAAAAAGACTTTTGGATAATAGTCTTGTAGAGGCTAGAAATCTAGGACATAACTATATAAGTCCAGAGCATATATTGTTAGCCCTATTAGCTGACAATGAAGGTGTAGCATATACTATACTAAATAATCTTAATGTGAACTTTGAAAAACTTAGATCAGATATAATAAACAGCTTTAATGGAAAGCCAGCATCACAAGGTGGTCAGCCAGATAGCCCACAGAGAAGAAGAACTGATAAAACGCCAAGTTTAGATCAATTTGGTAGAGATTTAACTGAAATGGCTGTTGAAGGAAAGTTAGATCCTGTAGTAGGAAGAGATGAAGAAACACAAAGAGTTTTAGAAATTCTTTGTAGAAGAATAAAAAATAACCCTTGTTTAATAGGAGATCCTGGAGTAGGTAAGACTGCTATAGCAGAAGGATTGGCTCAAAAGATAGTTGAAGGAAATATACCTGAGATACTTAAAGATAAAAGGGTAGTTGCCTTGGATATAACATCAATGATAGCTGGTGCAAAATATAGAGGTGAATTTGAAGATAGATTAAAAAAGGTAATGGAAGAAATCAGAACCTCAGGTAATGTACTTTTATTCATAGATGAAATTCATACAATTGTTGGAGCTGGTGGAGCAGAAGGAGCCATAGATGCATCTAATATATTAAAGCCAGCATTAGCAAGAGGAGAAATTCAATGTATAGGTGCTACAACTATAGATGAATATAGAAAATACATTGAGAAAGATTCTGCTCTTGAGAGAAGATTCCAGCCAGTAAATGTTGGGGAACCTTCTAAAGATGAAACTTTGCAGATATTAAAAGGACTTAGAGATAAGTATGAAGCTCATCATGGTGTTAAGATAACCGATGAAGCTCTAGAGGCTGCAGTTAATCTTTCTGATAGATATATAACAGATAGATATATGCCAGATAAAGCCATAGATTTAATAGATGAAGCAGCGGCTAAGGTTAGAATCGAAAACTTAACTACACCTCCAGATTTAAAAGAAATGGAAGAACAAATAGAGAAAGCTACAAAGGAAAAAGAAGATGCCATAGCGGTACAGAACTTTGAAAAAGCAGCTGAATTAAGAGATAGAGAAAAGAAATTAAGAGAGAAGCTTGACCATATGAAAACAAACTGGACTACTCAAAGTAGTACTAAAACTCATATAGTTGGCGAACAGCAAATAGCAGCAGTTGTTTCAAAATGGACTAAGGTTCCTGTAGAGAAACTTACAGAAACAGAGTCAGAAAAGCTGTTAAAACTAGAAGAAATACTTCATAAGAGAGTTGTAGGTCAAAATGAAGCAGTTAAATCTGTATCTAGAGCAGTTAGAAGAGCTAGAGTGGGCTTGAAAGACCCTAATAGGCCTATAGGATCATTTATCTTCTTAGGACCTACTGGAGTCGGAAAAACAGAGCTTTCAAAAGCATTAGCAGAGGCTATGTTTGGTGATGAAGATAATATAGTTAGAGTAGATATGTCTGAATATATGGAAAAGCACTCAGTATCAAGACTTATTGGATCTCCTCCAGGATATGTAGGATATGAGGAAGGCGGTCAACTTACTGAGGCAGCAAGAAGAAGGCCTTATTCAGTAATCCTACTTGATGAAATAGAAAAGGCACATCCAGATGTATTCAACATATTACTTCAAATACTTGAAGATGGAAGACTTACAGATGGAAAAGGAAAGACTGTTAACTTTAAAAACACAATTATAATAATGACATCTAATGTAGGCGCTCATACAATCAAAAAACAAAAATCTATAGGTTTTGGTTTTGATGAAGATAAGAGTGAAACAGAATATGAAAAGATGAAGGAAAATGTTATGGATGATCTTAGAAAGACATTCAGACCAGAATTCCTAAATAGAATAGATGATACAATTGTATTCCATGGGTTACAAGAGGAAGACTTATTACAAATAGTAAACCTAATGGTAAACTCAGTTACAGAAAGATTAGACGAACAAGATATTCACTTAGATTTTGATGAAGAAAGCAGAAAGATTCTTGTTGAAAAAGGAAAAGATGTAACCTATGGAGCAAGACCTTTAAGAAGAGTGATTACCAAGAGTGTTGAGGACAAATTAAGTGAAGAAATGCTTAGAGGTAATATAAAGAGAGGTCAAAGAGTGAAAGTTACCGTAGAAGAAGGAGAATTAAAGTTTACTCCAGAGCTAGTACCACAGGAATAAATTTACTAGAAAAACCGTAGTTTATAAGTATATGGACTTTAAGCATTAAAGTTTATGTATAAAAGAACTACGGTTCTTTTATTGTAGTTAATATATGCACAATTAATTTATTGTTTTTGATAATATCAGATTTGTAGAACTTTCACCAATGTATAAATCTATGGTTGAATTAATAATGGAATAATCACATATATGAAAAAATATAAATAAGAAGTTATGCATGTTCAAAAATCATGGGCCTATACTCTTTAGGTATGAATAACTTAATAGGTGAACTAAGGACCTTATAATAAAAAAACTTGAATAATAAATATAATTAATAAAAAACTATAAGATAGAAGAGGTGTAGATAATTAATAATAATTATCTTGTAAAAATAGGTTGCAAAATGAGTTTATAGTGCTATAATAATATTAAGGATACCCCTTGGGGGTAATTAAAACTGTCAGAAGTATTACTAGGAAAGAGGGAAAAACATGGCGAAAAATGAAAAGCTAATTGATTTAATGATAATAGGTGGAGGACCTGCTGGATTAACTGCGGCTATTTATGCAGCTAGAGCTAAACTAGATATGGTTCTTTTAGAAGATGCTATAGTAGGTGGCCAGGTAAGAACTAGTTATTCCATAGAAAACTATCCAGGATTTAAAACAGTTGAAGGTAGTAAACTAGCAGATTTAATGCAAGAACAGGCACTTGAATTAGGTGCTAAAATAGATGAATTTGACTTAGTAGAAAGAGTAGATTTTTCTGAAAATGAAAAGATAGTTGAAACTACTAGTTATATATATAAGCCTAAAGCAGTAATAATAGCAACAGGGGCAACTCCTAAAAAGCTTCCTATACCAAGTGAAGAGAGTTTCTCTGGTAAGGGTATACATTACTGTGCAGTTTGTGATGGAGCTATGTATGAAGGAAAAGTTATTGGAGTAGTTGGTGGTGGAAATTCAGCTCTTGAAGAAGCTTTATTCCTTACTAAGTTTGCATCAAAGGTAGTAATGATAAGAAGATATGACTATTTTAAAGGGGAAGCTGCAACTCTTGAAGAAGTTTTACACCATCCAAAGATAGAAGTTATGTACAACTGGGACTTAGTTGATGTATCAGGTGAAAAATTCATGGAGAAAGCTAAGATAAAGAACACAAATACAGGAGAAGAAAAAGAGATCCAGATGGAAGCTGTTTTTGGATATATAGGAACAGAACCTAAGACTGGACATTTCAAAGACTATGTAAATCTAACTCCTCAAGGGTATATATTAGCAGATGAAAATACAAGAACAAACATAAAAGGTGTGTATGCTGCTGGTGATGTGAGAGAAAAGCAATTTAGACAAATTACAACTGCAGTAGCAGATGGAACTATTGCTGCACTTGATGCAGAAAAGTATATTTTAGAAGTAAAGAGAGGTAAGTAATATGGTAAAAATATATTCAACATCATGGTGTCCTTGGTGTGTTAAAGCAAAAGACTACTTTAAGATAAAAGGAGTAGAATACTCAGAGATAAATGTAGCTGATGAACATGAATTTAGAGAAGAAGTATTTGCTGTATCTGGTCAAAGATCAGTGCCAGTTATCGATATAAACGGAGAAGTAATAGTGGGTTTTGATAGAGAGAAAATAGATAGAGCATTGGAGGTAAAATAATGTTTAGCGATATACGTAATGAGAGTGTATATAAAAATCTTGTAAATGGTCAATGGATTGAAACAAATACAAAAAAATTAATAGATATAAAATCACCAATTGATCAATCATTGGTAGGAAGCATTCAGGCTATGAGTAAAGAAGAAGTAAACGCTGCTATACAAAATGCTAGCGAAGCTCAATTATCTTGGAGGAATGTTCCACTAAATGAAAGAGCAGATATTCTTTATAAAACTGCAGATATTTTAGATAAAAAAGCAGAAGAAATAGCTAATATAATGGTGAGAGAAGTTGCCAAAGATAAGAAGAGTGCTGTTTCAGAAGTTACAAGAACTGCTGATTATATTAGATTTACTGCAGATGCTGCTAAGAGTATGGAAGGTGAGTCAATACCTTCAGATCCATTCCCTGGCTTCAATAGAAGCAAAATTTCAGTAGTAACTAGAGAACCATTAGGTGTGATACTTGCAATATCTCCATTTAATTATCCTGTAAATCTATCTGCCTCAAAGATAGCACCAGCTGTAGTAGCAGGTAATTCAGTAGTGTTAAAACCAGCTACGCAAGGGAGTATTTCAGCTTTATATCTAGCAAAAGCTTTCCAAGAAGCAGGTCTTCCAGCAGGGGTATTAAATACAGTTACAGGAAGAGGTAGTGAAATAGGTGACTATGCAGTTACTCATGATCATGTTGATTTTATAAACTTCACAGGAAGTACTGAGGTTGGTAAGCATATATCACAAATAACTGCAATGAAACCACTTCTTATGGAACTTGGAGGAAAGGATGCAGCTATAGTTTTAGAAGATGCAGACTTAGACCTTACAGTTAAAAATATAATAGCAGGAGCATACTCATATTCAGGTCAAAGATGTACAGCAGTTAAGAGAATATTAGTAATGGAATCAGTTGCAGATGAATTGATATCTAAACTTAAGACAAAGATTGAAGCTTTAAAGGTAGGTAATCCTTTAGAACAGGATCAAGTTGATGTTGTTCCTTTAATAGACACTAAGTCAGCTGATTTTGTAGAAGAACTTATGAGAGAAGCTGAAGAAAAAGGTGCAAAACTTATAATTGGTGGAAATAGAGAAGGAAACTTAATATATCCAACACTATATGATAGGGTTACAATAGATATGAGATTAGCATGGGAAGAGCCATTTGGACCAGTACTTCCTATAATAAGAATTAGTGATAGAGATGCTGCAATAAAGATAGCTAATGCTTCTGAGTATGGATTGCAATCATCTGTATTTACAAAAGATATTAATGCTGCATTCTATATAGCATCAAAACTTGAAGTTGGTACTGTTCAAGTCAATAACAAGACTGAAAGAGGACCAGACCACTTCCCATTCCTAGGAGTTAAATCTTCAGGTATAGGAACTCAAGGTATAAGATATTCAATAGAAGCAATGAGCAGACCAAAAGCTATAGTTATAAATTTAGCTGATTAGTTATAAATGTAAGTGATAAAAACCTCTTTAGGATGATTTGTAAAGTTATCCTAAAGAGGTTTTTTTATTTGAAGAATAAGAGGATTAAAAATCTATTATTATATATTCAAGTAAATTAGTGTTTGACTTAGAAAATAATTATGTTGTACAATAAGTACAACATACAAGAAGTGTGATCAGGAGGATAAATGGAAGACTTAATTAATAAATTACAGGATTTTAATTTTACAAAAACAGAAGCTGAGGTTTATATATGTTTGCTTAAGAATGGTGAGCTAAATGGTTCTCAAATATCTAAATTACTTAATATATCGAGAAGTTCAATATACAGTTCTCTAGAGAACTTATATAACAGAGGAAATGTGTTAATGCTTTCTGGTGAGCCAACTGTATATAAAGCTCAGTCACCAGATACCTTGATAAATAATATAAAAAATAACTACCAAAATTCTATAGATATATTGGAGAAATCTTTAAGTAATATTGATAAATTTAAAATGGATGATCAATATTGGAATATGAAAGGGTATTCGAATTTTATAGATACTACTAAAAGATTACTATTAGAGACTGAAAATGAAGTATATATATCTACTACTTTTGAATTAAAGTTATTTGAACAAGAAATAAAGCAATTAATTAAGAAGAATGTTAGAGTAATAGTGTTTTCCTTTGAAAGCCTAGACATAAGTGGATTAGATGTAGAATATTATCATCATGAAAGTAAGAGTATGTTTTATGATGGCAGGAGATGGATGATGATTGTTGATAATAAAAAATCACTTATAGCGAATGAAACACGTGATGGTGATATATTAGGAACTATAACAGAAAATTCACTAATGGTATCAATAGTTGCAGAACATATACATCATGATATATATCTTTTGAAGTTAAAGAATAAGTATAATCAAAATATGGTTACTAAAGATATATTAATCAATAGTGGTTTCGAACTTGGATCGTCAGTTTGTGGAGACAATAAATATAAGTAACAACATAATTATTAAATCGGAGATGAGTATTTTGACAAATAAAAAGAAAGAGAAAAGGCAACTAACTGTATTTAACTTAACATGGCCTATCTTTATAGAAACCTTACTGTTTATGCTACTAGGAAGTGTAGACACATTGATGTTAAGTAGATATTCTGATAATTCAGTAGCGGCTGTTGGAGTATCCAATCAGTTGATATCGATGATGAATATAATGTTTGGAATATTATCTACAGGTACTTCAGTACTTATTGCTCAAAACTTAGGTGCTGGAAACAAAAAGATGGCTTCAAAAGTAGCTACGGTATCATTAATTATTAATCTATTATTTGGACTTTTACTTAGTGGAATAATGTATTTTGCTGCTCATGGTATATTGGGTGCTATGGGCATTAGACCAGAGCTTATGAAATTTGCAGTGCAGTATCTACAGATAGTAGGCGGATTTCTATTCATGCAAGCTGTGATGATGACTTGCACAGCTATAGTTAGAAGTCATGGACTTACAAAGATATCAATGTATGTTACCATAGGGATGAACGTATTACATGTTGTGTTAGATTATATATTTATATTTGGTGCTTTTGGAGTTCCTGTGTTAGGGGTATCTGGGGTTGCGATATCTACAAATATTAGTAAGTTCCTTGCACTTATTGTAATGATTTTTGTGGTATTTAGAAATGTTGAGAGAGGGTTTAGCTTAAAAAATTTAAAACCATTCCCTACAAAAATAGTAAAGGACCTTTTAAAAATAGGGGTTCCTACTGCTGGAGAGCAGCTTTCATACAATGTATCTCAGCTTGTTATAACATACTTTATCAACTTCTTAGGAAATGAAGCACTAACTACAAAAGCTTATGTGCAAAATATTGTAATGTTTGCATATTTGTTTTCAATAGCTATAGGGCAAGGTACTGAAATACTTATAGGACACTTAGTTGGTGCTGAGGAAAATGATAAAGCTTATAAAACCTGTATTCACAGTCTAAAACTGGCTTTGAAGATATCTTTTGGAATAGGAATTATATTCGCCATACTTAGAAATCAAGCCTTAGGAATATTTACTTCTAATCCTAAAATATTAGCAGTAGGTGGAGTGATTCTGATAATAGATGCGTTTTTAGAACCAGGACGTTCCTTTAATTTAGTAGTAATTAACTCTTTAAGAGCTTCTGGAGATGTTAAGTTCCCTGTGTACATGGGTATATTCTCAATGTGGGGAGTTAGCGTAACCTTATCGTATCTGCTGGGCATAAAATTAGGTTTAGGACTTGCTGGGATGTGGATAGCTTTCGCTTGTGATGAGTGGTTCAGAGGAATTTTAATGCTTTGGAGATGGAGAACAAGGAAGTGGGAGACGATGGCATTTGTAAAAAAGGGAATGGTTCAGCAAGCATAATTAAGTAGTGCAAATTAAGTATATTATTTAGGCTTTTACTTTATAGACAAATCTAGGTTTGTAATTCAGATCTAGATTTTTTTATCGTGATTAAACACTAAGTTTAAGAGATGTAAAAAGTATAAGTGAAGTGTTTTAGCATATTATAAACCTAATGTAATAATAAATATATTTATTAGCTATGGTGGTAGGTTGAATTTATATTAGTTAGCAATAAATTTACAAAATATATCTAATAAGTTAATAAAGTTTAGAAGGATTTTTAAATTGTGTAAGTAATATTATATAGATAGAGTTAATTTATAATATTAATATGGTTATAGGAGGAAGCATGATAGAAAAAAAGAAGATATTAAAAGAGGCAATGAGTTGGATTTACACAATTGCTGGAGCATTAATTTTAGTGACAATACTTGATACAAAAGTTTTCGCTATGGTTCAAGTGCAACAGAGGTCCATGGAAAATACTTTACACGAGGGGCAGGAACTGCTTGTAGATAAGGTAAGCTATGGTTTTACTGAACCTAAAAGAGGTGACATAATAATATTTTTAGAAAATAGGAGTAAGGAGAACTCTTTTGAAGACTTTAAGATATTCTTAGATGACGTTACTCAGAAAAAACAACAGAATACTAGACTAGTTAAAAGAGTTATAGGTATTCCAGGTGATGAGATAGATTTAAGAGATGGTTATGTATATGTAAATGGAGAAAAACTTAATGAAACATATACTCAAGGTACAACAGTAACGGAAGGAATTAATTTTCCTTTAAAAGTATCTGAAGGAAAATTGTTTGTTTTAGGGGATAACAGGGAAGTAAGCATAGACAGTAGATCTTTTGGTCTTATCGATAAAAAGCAAGTTGAAGGAAAAGCAAGACTAAGAATATGGCCTTTAGACAAAATTAGTTCTGTAAAATAGCAAAATAACCACTGAGAATTAGATGTTCTCAGTGGTTTTTTTGATTATTTAAGGTTAACTTCTAGTGGTTCTCCTTGAACTAATGTATTACAATATGGAGCGTAAACACCATAAAGATACTCTTTACTTTCATTGATGTTTTTAAACTCAACAATATAATCATTATTATTAGCTGAATTTTGATTTTTATAAAAACTAATGTCGTCGAAAGAAATACTGTTATCAAACTCATCGTTTTTATTTTGAAGCCATATCGGGAAGTTTTGTTTTAGCAAGTTCCTTGGATCATTTAATTCAATATAAAATTTTATATTATTAGAAATTCTCTCTATGTTATTAACATTTATATTTCCAAAATCATTTAATTTAAAATTTTGAAACGTTTTTAAATCATACTTTTTAGAAATTTCCTCAGAATACTTATTTGCTTTACTTAAGTCGTTTTGGATATCAACTAAGTTAGTTTTATATGCTACTATATACAGCTTTTTAAAATCCTTTTCTATATTAGGAAAGTAGTCTGATATATAGGTTTGTTCATCCATAGATCTAGAAGATCTATCTTTATATATTCGCCCTTTATCATCATAAAGGTAAAAAGAAAAGTCATTAGGATCTGATATACCTTTTGGTAGAGTATATTTTATCGATGTACCTAAAGGGCTTATTTTTATTCTATCTATTATTATTTGCTCGGAGGCGCTTAGACTAATCTTTCCTACATTCTCTTTACTTATGGTTTCCTTTATTATTTTCTCTCTTGAAACTGGTAAAATAAATTTAACACTTACGTCATTGACTAGAGTATTATGAATTTCTATTGAGAGATCAAATCTTTTTGGCGGCTTTTTTGAAGGATCTGTTTCAAAGGTAGTCACTACTAAGAGGGTGTTATCATCAATAATTTTTGAATTATTATGAGCAGACATAAACAATTCGAACGAATTTGGTAGATATGGAGTTATCATAAAATCATTTATGCTTTTACCATCCTTACTTTTTTCAGTGTTCAATCCAGGCTTATAAATCCTCATAGCAACCATAACATTTTCATCATCAGCCATGAGCTTATCTATAGTGAATTTATATCCGTCTTTTTCTTGGCTTAAGCCCACATAACTAGAAAAGTCTTTGAACTCTTTATAGTAGCCTAATTTCTCATATAGAGAATCTATAACTGGTATACTTTCTATAAAAGATTGTGCAAAAGCAGGTTTAACTGTAAAAGTTCCAACTGTTATGAAAATAGCTAGTGAAGCTGCTATGTACATAAACTTTTTCTTATTGAAAACTTTATTATTTTTTCTGAAATTATTTTTTAATTGTTTAATTTCTAGGTCTGTTAAGTCCGTTTCTATATTGCCAAACTCTTCTTCGTTAAAAGAAGATGAATTTAATAATTCATATATATTATCATTCATTGACAACACCTCCATAAACACTAGTTAATTGTTCCTTTAATTTTTTCTTGCCTCTGAAAATCCTGTTATCAACTGAAGAGCGAGTGAGATTTAAAGAAGAACATATTGTGTTTATGCTATCTCCAATAAGATATCTTCTTATAAAAATTTCTCTATCAGGATATTCTAATGTATTTATAATATTTAAAAGTTCACTTCTGTTTTCATTATCTAGTATTATATCTTCTGTACTTTTTTCATTTATTAGAGTAATGTCATCAATATCACATTGATTTTTAGTTTTCAAAAGTTTTCGCTTGTAATCTATTGCGTTATATTTACTCACTGCAATTAACCAAGAAGTGAATTTTGACTCCTCAGATTTATAAGAGGAGATGTTATTCCATATCTTTAAGATTACGTCATTTAAGCACTCCATACAGTCTTCTCTATGATCTGCTCCTAGAACAGAAGTTATTACTTTAAACATTAAGTTGGAGTAGTTATCTATGACGTAGTCTAAGGCAGAAGGATTCTTCTTTATCAGCTGAGGTATAAAGTTTTCACTAGTGATCTTCATTTTGCACCGTCCTTTCATATATAACTACGTAGGTATAATTAAAAATCTCTCAAACAAAAGATTTAATAACCTGAATTTTATTGGAAAAGTTTATAAGCAGTGCTATGAAAATAAGTATACTACAATAAGTGAAAATACTGCTAAAGCGATATTTTCTTCAGCAATTTTTTGATTATATAATCTGTGGTGTGTAGTCCCATTAAAAATAAAAGATAGTAAGCTAAAAAGTAATAAATACTTTTAGCTTACTATCTTAGGGACTTTTATTATTAAATATAGGCTTTGTGCTTATTAATAGTTTTGAGTACCAGGTTGAGATATATCACTTAGTGAGTGGCCAGCTTTTTGATCAGCTTGAGGCTCTGTTGCTAAATCTCCAAGGGATACTACACCAACCAATCTTTGATTTTCAACTATAGGAATTCTTCTTATTTGTTGTTGACTCATTATTCTTGATAAATCTTCTAAGCTCATGTCTGGTGAAGCAGTTACAGGATTAGTTGTCATAACATTTTTAACAGCTTCGCTTGAGGTATTAGCTCCAGAGGAAACGGCTCTTAAAGTTATGTCTCTATCTGTTACTATGCCTATAACCTTATCTCCGTCACATACTGGAACTGATCCTATATCATATTCTTTCATAAGTGTTGCAGCTCTTTCAATAGTATCATTTGAAGATAAACTTACGATAGATTTACTCATTATATCACTTGCTTTCATAAAAACACCTGCCTTCAATTAAATTTCAACATTAGTGTTTCCTTAAAAAATAAAATATTACTAGGAAAATTTATATGGTTATATTTAACATTTAATATGGATAGTTAAGATATAATAATATTAATTGATATTACTAAGGTTTTATTCTATAAGTTTTAGTAGATATTTTGAAATTATAATATAAAAGGGGTGAATTTATTGGAGGATATAATTTTTAGTACATTCTTAATTATATTTGGTGCAATGGTATGTGGTGCTGGCTTTAGAGCTTCAGATGAGAGGATCAAGAACTTCTCGAATTTTAAAAAATATAATAAAATTTCAAATGATTTAATAAAGTTTTTGAGAACTCAAAACATTGTAATCGGAGTGGCCCTAATACTAACTGGATGTTTAAACTTTTATACAACTTTATCTACAACAATATTAGCATTCATAATAGTATCTATATACTTAATTACAATAATATTAAGTTTTATAGCTAAGAGGAAGTATATATATTAGCCTTATTATTTAATGAAAGCTAAGATTTGATTGTGCGGTTAGCAATAAAATAAGCAACATAATATTAGCATAGTATTAAAAAATCCCTCTTAGAGGGGTTTTTATTATATAATAATAGAACATGGTTTTATATCTAGTTAATTGATGATTATTTGGATATAATTAAAATATAAAGCTTAGGATTGATTTTACATTTAATATAAGGAGTGAATAGAGTGCAATGGTTAAATAAATTAGAAAGAAAGTTTGGTAGGTTTGCAATAAAAAACTTAATGATGTATATAGTGGGAGCAAATCTATTTGTATATTTAGTTGATTACTTGTTCAGAGGAAACGGATTATTTCAAACTAGTTTATCTTATAAACTTTTATTTATACCTAGTCTTGTTTTAAAAGGTGAAATATGGAGGATAATAACATTTATTTTTATACCACCGGGATCATCTCCGCTATTCATAATATTTGTTTTATATTTTTATTATATGATAGGATCTACCTTAGAAAATGAGTGGGGAAGTTTCAAGTTTAATGTTTATTATTTTGTTGGTGTTATTGGTACTATAATAGCTGGATTTATATCAGGGGGAGCATCGGCAGAATACCTAACACTCTCACTATTTCTAGCATTTGCATATGTGTATCCTGATTATCAAATACTATTATTCTTTATAATACCTGTTAAGATAAAATATTTAGCTTGGCTTGATGCAGCATTCCTAGCTTTGTCCTTTATAGGAGGAGGTCTAGATGCTAAGTTAGCTATAGTTGCTGCCTTGATTAACTTCGTATTATTTTTCGGTAAAGATATATTAAATAAAGGGAAGCATGGCACTTATGCTTATAACAACAAGAAAAAATTCAAAAATAAAACTAAGCATATTAAATTAGTATGGAGACATAAGTGTGAGATATGTGGAATAACAGAAAATGATGACCCTACAATGGAGTTCAGATATTGTTCAATTTGTGAAGGAAATCATGAATACTGCATAAATCATTTAAGAAATCATGAGCATGTAAAAAATCAAAATTAGACAAAAATAAATGAAGGTATCTCAATGTTGAGATACCTTCATTTATTATAATTAAAGGCCTAAAGCTTGATCTATAGCAGGTTTATCAAATCCAACTATTACGGTGCCGTTTATATCTAAAACAGGAACTCCCATTTGTCTTGACTTATTAACCATTTCTTCTCTAGCAGTTAAATCTTCTTGAACATTTAGTTCTTCATAATTAACTCCTTGTGATTTTAAGTAGCTCTTTGCCTTAACGCACCAAGGGCATGAATTAGTTGTATATACTTTTACCATAACATTTCACTCCTTATTAACAAATAATTATTATCTAAATTCATTATACCTCATGAGGGTATATTATTCAATACAAAAGTTATTTAATCTTTTATATTATATGAATACTGATAGTTAATGCTTCTAAAATAATAGTTAAAATTATTTAATTATGTTTTTATCTTCTAAGTTATCATTTAAGATATAGTTTTCATTTTCTGTAGTATACGTGCTACCTATATTCGTAAAAAACTTAGAGGATAATGATTCAGACATCTGGTCTTTTAGTGGGTTTGTATTTTGTATTCGGTTTAATGTTAATTTATCTATTAACATGCCTAAGTACCTCTCTTTCTTGTATATATTGAATTTAAATGTAATTCAATATGATATTTACAAGTTTGATTCTTATATAGAAAGTAACTTTACATTATTATGATTTGACTATATGAAGATAATATACATATTAAAAAAATTAATCTTTAAGTTATTTTAAATACACTTTATGTTTAATATGGTTAATGAGTTTATACTATCTTTATATAAAATTATTTGTATAAGTCTGTTACAGATACATAATCAGGTTATCTCTCTATAAGGACTCTTTAATACTATCAACGTATAATGCTATAATATGTTTTGTGGAGGATCTTATGGATCACTCTTTAATGTATGGTAAAAGTGGATACTACTTCATAGATAGATGCAATGAAGGCTTTAATGCAACCTTGTATATATGAAGTTACGTATAACATAATTAAGGGGATGATTATTACAACTATTTCATTTCTGAAATTATTTTTACTTATAAATAAAAACAAAGAAATTAAAGTATAGTAGTATAGTGGTCTAGACAAGTGGAGAGATTTATAATATAATTAAATTAGGAGGAACGAAAATGATAGATAAGAATAGTCCTATACCAGTTTATTATCAGTTGAAGGAAGATATAAAGAGAAAAATATCTCAAGGAGTATGGAAGGTTGGTCAGTGTATAGATAGTGAGAGAGAGCTTTCGGAGAGTTATGGAGTAAGTAGAATGACAATAAGACAAGCTCTTGGAGAACTAGTTCAGGAAGGTATACTGATTAGAGAAAAAGGAAAAGGAACCTTTGTATGTGAACCCAAAGTAAAGCAAAAAGATATGATGAGCTTCTCTAATATAATTAAGAAGCTAGGTGGGAAACTAGAAACTAAGGTTTTAGGATTAGAGATTATAGATACTCCCGAAGATATGCATGATATATTTTCTTTTGATAAGCTTTATAGAATAGATAGAATGAGAATTGTAGATGGTGAGACCATAGCAAATGAAATAGTATATATACCATGTGATTATTGTGGATATATAGATGAAAAATTATTAGAAGGTTCACTTTTTGAGATATTAGAAGGCTTTGGTTACAAGATAGATTATTCTCAATCTTCGATAAAAGCAATAATAATGGATGACTATTATAAAAAACTATTTAATGTAGATAGAGACGTTCCTTTGATTAATATATATTCTAAAACTATAACAAATAATGGGAAGATTCTTTTCGTAGAAGAATCTACCTACAGATCAGATAAGTATTTATTAGAAGTAGATATTTCAACACGGGAGGGGAAATTTAGATGAAAATAATAATTGCTAAAAACTATGATGAAATGAGTGAAATTGCAGCTCGAGAAATTGCTGATTTTATAAATAACAAACCAGATGCGGTTTTAGGTCTTGCTACTGGAGGAACTCCAGCAGGAATGTATAAGGAGCTTATAAAGCTAAATAAGGAAGGAAAAGCAGACTTCTCTAAAGTAACTAGTGTAAATCTTGACGAATATGTTGGGCTAAGTGGGGAACATGAACAAAGCTATAGATATTTTATGGATGATAATCTATTCAATCATGTTAATATAGATAAAAGTAAAACTTTTGTTCCTAATGGGTTAGCAGAAGATATTGATGCATCATGCAGAGAGTATGATGAAAGAATATCAGAACTTGGTGGAGTTGATCTTCAACTGCTTGGAATAGGTGGTAATGGACATATAGGTTTTAATGAACCAGCTGAGTACCTATATCAAGGTACACACCAAACTGAATTAGCTGAAAGTACTATAGAAGCTAATGCAAGATTCTTTGATTCAATTGATGAAGTACCAAAGAAAGCTATAACTATGGGCATTGGTGGAATAATGAAATCAAGAAAGATACTTCTTTTAGCTAGTGGAGAAAATAAAGCTGAGGCAGTAGCACAACTAGTAAGTGGAAAGATAAGCACAAAGTCACCAGCTTCAATGCTACAAATGCATGCAAATGTAGTAGTTGTTGTTGATGAAGCTGCAGCTAAGTTTATAAAATAATAATATATATTAAAAATGTCACATATTTGTGACATTTTTTTTATATATAAGAAATTATAAAAATTTAGGTTATTTTATTTATATAATCCATTTATTTTACTAAATTCTTATGCCTAGAGCAAAAATAGAGTTTATTTATATGATATACTTTAATATGTGTATAATATTATTATATAATGTTTAATATTAACAAAATAATGTATGATAAATGCAAAGTTTATTTAGAATTTTACAGTGTTTTAACTATAAAGTTCAAAATATAAATTTTATTATGATAAAATATGGTTATATTTTTATTAAAATGAAAGAATATTAATATATGACAGGAAAAGATAAAGTAGTAGGTGGATATAATGGCTAAAATTAAAACTCTATATGTTTGTCAGCAATGTGGTTATGAATCACCAAAATGGTTAGGAAAGTGCCCGGAATGTAATTCGTGGAATTCTATGCTAGAAGAAGTAAAGGAAGTAAAGCAACAAAAAGCATCCTTACTATCAAGACAAACCAGTTCTCCTAAGCAAATAAAAGATATTAAATCTGGAGAAAAAGAAAGATATGATACAGGAATTATTGAACTAAATAGAGTTTTAGGTGGCGGACTTGTAAGAGGCTCTCTTACATTAATATCTGGGGATC
Organism: Clostridium yunnanense; assembly: GCF_016595795.1. Lineage (GTDB taxonomy): Bacteria > Bacillota > Clostridia > Clostridiales > Clostridiaceae > Clostridium_AR > Clostridium_AR yunnanense. Next base: position 236,122 of record NZ_JAENHN010000048.1, on the reverse strand, counting down.
CAGGTATAGGAAAATCCACACTGCTTCTACAAACTGCTAATAATATATCAAAAAGATATGGAAAAGTTCTTTATATTTCTGGTGAGGAATCAGAAGAACAGATTAAAATAAGAGGAGATAGGCTGGGAGTTGAAGCTGAAGAATTATACATAGTGTCAGAGACTAGCCTCGATATAATAGAAAGCTATATAGAAGATATAAAACCAGTTTTTGTAATAATTGACTCTATTCAAACCATATATAAAGAAGGGGTTACTTCTGCACCAGGAAGTGTGTCTCAAGTTAGAGAATGCTCTAATGTGATAATGAGAATGGGGAAAAACAACAATATTCCTTTGTTTATAGTGGCTCATGTGACTAAACAGGGTGAACTAGCAGGACCTAGAGTGCTAGAGCATATGGTTGATACAGTACTTTCTTTTGAAGGCGAAAGAACAGAAGAATTTAGAATACTCAGAACGATGAAAAATAGATTCGGAACAACTAGTGAAATTGGAGTATTTGAAATGAGCCAAGAAGGTCTTATTCAGATTTATGATCCATCAAGAATGTTTTTAGAAGATACTAGTTATAATCAAGAGGGATCTATGGTTGTTGGACTTATGGAGGGTACAAGACCAATACTTGTAGAAATACAAGCGTTAGTTACAGAGACTAAAGCTGTCATGCCAAGGCGTACAGGAGTAGGTATAGATCATCAAAGACTTAGCTTAATTTTAGCTGTGCTTGAGAAAAAGATAAGAATACCATTCTATAATAGTGATGTTTATTTAAATGTTGTAGGTGGACTTAATATAGAAGGTACCACTGCTGACTTAGGGATAGCATTAGCACTTATATCCTCATCTAAAGGAAATGCAGGAGCATTAGAAAAAGTAATGATTATTGGTGAAGTAGGACTTACTGGAGAGATAAGACCAGTAAACAATTGTGATAGGCTGGTAAATGAAGCACAAAAGATGGGTTTTACCAATGTAGTAGTGCCATATAGGAACTTAGATAAGCTTAATAAGGAAGGACTAAACGTAATTGGTGTCAGAACTTTAAAGGAAGCAGTAAGCAAGATTTTCTGATAGGTCGGTGAAAGATATATGAGAATAGAAAATGATAAAGAAATTAAAAACATATTAAAAATAGTTGGTCCAGGAACGCAGCTTAGAGAAGGTCTTGAAAATATATTAAGGGCTAAGACTGGAGGGCTTATAGTACTAAGTAATACTGAAGAGGTTATGAGGATTGTTGATGGAGGATTTACCATAAATTCTGAGTATTCACCATCATATATTTACGAATTGGCAAAGATGGATGGGGCAATTGTAATAAGTTCAGATTTAAAAAAGATTATTTGTGCGAATGCTCAGTTAGTACCAGAGTCGTCTATACAGACTTTTGAAACAGGCACAAGGCATAGAACTGCGCAAAGAGTAGCCAAACAAACAGGAATGATAGCAGTTGCAATCTCTCAAAGAAGAAATATAATAACTATATATAAAGGCGAGTTAAAATATGTACTGAGAGAAAGTAGTGTTATATTAGCAAGGGCTAATCAAGCTGTGCAGACACTTGAAAAGTATGTGGCAGTTTTAGATAGAGTTATTAATAATCTGAATTTATTAGAATTCCAAGACTTAGTAACCTTATTTGATGTAGTTACTGCTATCCAAAGGACAGAAATGGTAATGCGAATAGTAGGGGAGATAGAACGATATATAGTTGAACTTGGAAATGAAGGAAGATTGATTTCCATGCAGTTAAATGAGTTAATAAAGAATATAGAGCAAGATGGAATACTTTTAATAAGAGATTACTGTAAGGTTAATATGGATCATAATGAGATATATAAAGATTTACAGAAACTTAGTCAAGAGGAATTACTAGATTTAGATATGATAGGTAAGCTTTTAGGATATGTATCGGTTCCAATGATAGATACATTAATTTCACCAAGGGGCTATAGAATTCTAAACAAGGTGCCGAGAATTCCTGCAACTGTTATAGAAAATCTTATAAAACATTTTAAGGAATTGACAGCAATTCTAGAGGCTACCACAGATGACTTAGATCAAGTTGAAGGTATTGGAGAAGCAAGAGCAAGAGCAATTAGGAATGGGCTAAGAAGAATAAAGGAACAAGTTTCATTAAATAAGCAATTATAAAAAGTTAGCAGGTTATAATCCTGCTAACTTTTTATTTGCTTTGTTAGTTTTCTATGTTTCACTAATTAAAGGCTTTTAGAACTTAACACATTGTTAAGAAAGATAAAATTATGCATACTCATCTAATTTACAGCTTATTAGAATAAATATTGCAAGATCACATAAAAGTTTTGTAAATTTAATACTAAAAGTATAATTATTTGGATATCATATATACGTGGTAAAAAAACATAAGGTAACACTTATTACGATTTCAGTAAAGTATTATAAATTTAATATTAATGAATACGTTTAAAATTTGTGAAATATTAAAAAAATACAAAGTTGTGTTATTAAAATACAACAATTAGGAAATAATTATTAAAGCGTTATCTAAATGTAAATTTTCCTAATGTATTTATTCGGTCATATTCCTTTATCAGTATATCGTAAAGGTTTAAGTCTAAGGAGTTGCAAAGCGAAGTAAGATAGAAGATATTATTACCAATCTCTCTTTCAATAATTTCTCTGCAACCTTCGCATAGTTCTCCTTCAAGATGACTTTTTAAACATTTATCTAAGACATCTATAGAATCATCTTCTTCAGGAAGACATTGTTTATTAGCAGAAATTTTTACGCACCCGCAATTTGTTACAGCTTTAGCTACAGCTCTATTCACCCTAGCATTAGACTCTTGAAATTTAGATAAAATATCAAGAATACTCTTGTGTCTTAGTAGTGATTCCTGCACAGCATTTTGAAAATCATCGAATATAACGTCCTTCATCGGTATCACTCCTTTTGATAAATTAGTTTGATATTTAATTTAATTATAAGTATTTTCAGATAATTTTGTCAATGAAGTAAGATGCGATCATCCTTAGATATTATATTAAAGCATTGCTATTTTTTTTTATAGGGGGTATTCAAATAGTAATTTATAGAAAGTTCAAATCTATTCATTATGTTTTTTAGAAACTATATGTTATAATTGTTTAAAGGATTTTATAAAAATTATTGTTTTAAAGAATGTATTTCAATATAATGGAAATACTAAATAATAGGAGGTGAATAATATTGGTAAAAAAACTTTTTAGACTTACTTTCACTATAATTGGATTAGTAGTTGGCTATTTTATAGCGGATGGGCTTATAAGAACGAATTATATAGCAAATAATTTTTCATCTATAAAAATGCCAGTAGTAGCTTTAATTTTTTATTCTTTATTTATTATTATTTTCGGACTTATACTTTTTATTGTTTCTCCACTTTTGTATAGAGGTATATCAAAGTTAATAGATGCTATAGAAAGCAGTGCACAGAAACTCACTGCCAGTGAAATATTATTTGGTGCATTAGGTGCGATAATATCACTAATAATAGCATCATTATTTATGCTGCCACTTAATGGTGTGTTAAATAAGATACATGAGATATTAGCTCAAGTAGTCTTCATTGTAGTTAATCTTGTTGCATTGGTAATTGGAGTGGATATTTCTGTTAAAAGAAGAGATGACATAATAGCTTTATTTGACGGATTAAAAAGAAGTTCAAGCAAAGATAAAAAGAATAAACATGGAGTTAAACCATATCCAAAAGTTTTAGATACATCTGTTATAATTGATGGAAGAATATTTGATATATGCCAAACGGCATTTGTTGAAGGACCATTGGTTATCCCAAGTTTTGTTCTTGATGAACTAAGACATATATCGGACTCATCAGATTCTTTAAAAAGAAATAGAGGAAGAAGAGGACTAGATATACTTAATAAGATTCAAAAAGAGCTAAGTATAGAAGTTCAGATTTGGGAAGGTGATTTTCCAGACATTCAAGAAGTTGATTCTAAGCTTTTAAAGCTTGCTCAAACCTTAAGTGGAAAAGTTGTAACTAATGATTATAACTTAAATAAAGTTGCGGAGTTTCAAGGAGTACCAGTTCTTAATATAAATGAATTGGCTAATGCTATAAAGCCGGTTGTACTTCCAGGTGAAGATATGACCATAACAATTGTTAAAGATGGTAAGGAATCAGGTCAAGGTGTTGCATATCTTGACGATGGTACAATGATAGTTGTTGAAGGCGGAAGAAAGTTTATTGGAGAAAATATTGATGTAACAGTTACTTCAGTACTCCAAACTGCTGCAGGAAGAATGATATTTGCGAAACAGAAAGAAGTAGTTTAAAGGGGTTATTATTATGTCGAAGGCTTGTGCAATTATTGTTGCTGGTGGCAAGGGCAAGAGGATGGGAACTGACATAGCTAAGCAATATATAGATATTGGGGGAAGACCAATATTATATTATGCAATTAAAGCCTTTGCAGATTGTAGTTCTATAGATGAAGTAATATTGGTCACTCAAAAGGATGAAATACAATATTGCAGGAGCGAAATAATCGAAAAGTTTAATCTGCCTGTGAAAAAGATTGTTGAAGCAGGAGCAGAAAGACAGGATTCCGTATATAATGGATTAAAATCCATACAAGATTGTGATATAGTACTGATTCATGATGCTGCTAGACCATTTGTTACTAGAGATATAATTGAAAGTGGTATAACATATGCTAAAGAATTTGGAGGAGCAGCTCCAGGAGTTACACCTAAAGATACTATTAAGATCAAGGGTGATGACGGATTTTCTTTATCAACGCCTAATAGAAGTACATTATTTGCAGTACAAACACCACAATGTTTTAGATATGATGAGATAAGACAATGCCATGAAAAAATAAAAAGTAATAATATATCAGTAACTGATGATACTATGGCTTTTGAACTGTTTCATAGCAAAGTATTTTTATACGAAGGTGACTATAAAAATATAAAGATAACTACTCCGGAAGATTTGATTTTAGCAGAAAGCTTTGTAAAACAAGTATAAGTGTTCTGTAAATATAAGAAATATGTTACAAGAAGTTAAAGAATATTTTCATATATTGACACACTTTTTTTAAAAAGTTATAATGAATTAATCAAATTTAATATTGAAAAGCATTGAAGAAGAATAGTAAGAGCAACCATACAGAGAGAGAATCCTTGGCTGAAAGATTTTCGCCTGCTTTGAACCTACTTCTGAGTTGTAGATAAAAACTATCGGTCTAATACCGTTATTATTAGTTGAGTACAAATTTAGGTGGTACCGCGATATAAGTTCGCCCTAAGCATAGGGGTGGACTTTTTTTATTCTTTTTTAAAAGACAGATATGCAAAAAGACGCAAATGAAAGTTGAATTAGCAGTTTTTTACTTAAATTAAAAGTATGTAATTTTATAATTGCTTTAAAGATAGAGGAGGATACGCAAATGAAAATGTCAAATATGTTAGTTTCTACACTAAGGGAAGTACCTGCAGAAGCTGAAATAGATAGCCATAAGCTTATGCTAAGAGCAGGTATGATGAGAAAGATGGCTTCAGGTATTTACAACTATATGCCACTTGGACTTAAAGTGCTTAAAAAAGTTGAAGATGTAGTAAGAGAAGAGATGGATAGTGCTGGAGCACAAGAATTCTTAGCGTCAGCTATGATTCCAGCAGAGTTGTGGCAAGAATCTGGTAGATGGGATGCTTATGGTGCAGAGATGTTTAGGCTTAAGGATAGAAATGAAAGAGATTTCTGTCTTGGACCAACTCACGAGGAAGTATTTACGGATATAGCAAGAAATGAAATAAAGTCATATAAACAATTGCCAGTAAATCTTTATCAGATACAAACTAAATATAGAGATGAAAGAAGACCAAGGTTTGGGGTTATGAGATCTAGAGAATTTATAATGAAGGATGCTTATAGCTTTGATAAAGACGAAGCGGGACTTGATATATCTTATAGCAAGATGAATAAGGCATATGTCAATATATTTAATAGATGTGGACTGGATGCAAAATGCGTTGAGGCGGATTCAGGAGCTATTGGAGGGTCAAACTCAGCAGAATTTATGGTTAAATCAGAAGTTGGTGAAGATGATATAGTATTTTGTACTTGCTGTGATTATGCAGCAAACATAGAAAAGGCAACATCAACTCCAGAGTTAGCAGAAGCTGAAGAATTAAAGGCGCTGAACAAAATAGAAACTCCAAACACTAGAACAATAGAAGAACTGGTAAAATTCTTTAATACTACAGAAAAGAAGTTTGCTAAAACTCTTATATATAATGCAGATGGCAAGATAGTTGCAGTTATGGTAAGAGGAGATAGAGAAGTAAACGAAACAAAGGTTGCAAATGCACTAGGTGGAGTTACAAACCTAGATATGGCAGATAATGAAGCTGTAGTGAAAGCTACTGGAGCACAAGTAGGGTTTGCTGGTCCAATAGGAATTAAGGTTGAAGCGTTGTTAGTTGATACTGAAGTTGCGAAGATGTATAACTTTATAGTTGGAGCTAATGAAACTGGCTACCACATAGAAAATGTAAATTACGGAAGAGACTTTGAGGGTACTGTAGGAGATTTTAGGAACATAACCGAAGGAGAAAAGTGTCCACACTGCGGAGGAGAAATTACTATATCAAGAGGAACCGAAGTTGGTCACATATTTAAGCTTGGTACTAAGTACTCAGTTGCTATGAATGCAAACTTTATTGATGAAAATGGAGAACAAAAGCCATTCATGATGGGATGTTATGGTATAGGAATAACAAGAACAATGGCATCTATAATAGAACAGCACCATGATGAAAATGGTATAGTATGGCCACTTTCTGTAGCACCATATCAAGTTGCAATAGTAATTGTTAATATAAAGGATGAAGCTCAAGTGAAGGTAGCTACTGAACTTTATGAATCTCTTAAAAAGAGAGGTGTTGATGTAATCCTAGATGATAGAAATGAAAGAGCTGGGGTTAAATTTAAGGATGCTGATCTTATGGGAATACCAATGAGAATAACAGTAGGTAAGAAAATCACTGAAAATCAAGTAGAGTTTAAGTTAAGAAATTCTCAAGATATTGATGTAATAAATATAGATGACGTATATAATACAGTAAAAAAACAGTTTGATGAAGCTGGCTTATATATATAAAAACTTAATAAATATATAGAATTAGTTTATAAAGGGAGGGTTGTTTATGATGAAAATATATAATAGTCTTACAAATAGAAAAGAAGAATTTATTCCAATCGAACAAAACAAGGTGAGGATGTATGTTTGCGGACCTACTGTATATAACTTCTTTCATATAGGAAATGGAAGAACTTTTATAGTATTTGATACCATAAGAAGATATTTTGAGTACAGAGGTTTTGAAGTTAAGTTCGTTCAAAACTTTACAGATATTGATGATAAGATGATCAATAAAGCCAACGAAGAAGGAACAACGGTTAAGGAATTAGGGGATAGATATATAGATGAATACTATCAAGATGCAGACTCTCTTAATATAGAGAGAGCTACAGTTAACCCTAGAGCAACTGAATACATGGATGAGATTGTAAGTTTTGTAAAAGATCTTGTTGATAAAGGTTATGCGTATGAGGTTAATGGAGATGTTTACTTCTCTACTAAAAAATTCACTCACTATGGAAAGTTATCAGGTCAGAATGTAGAAGATCTACAAGCTGGAGCAAGAATAAATGTTGATGAAAGAAAGCAAGACCCTATGGATTTTGCAGTATGGAAAGCTCAAAAACCAGGTGAACCAGGATGGGAAAGTCCGTGGGGCTTAGGAAGGCCTGGATGGCATATAGAATGCTCTTGCATGGCAAAGGATATACTTGGTGAAACAATAGATATTCATGCTGGTGGATCAGACTTAGTATTCCCTCATCATGAAAATGAAATAGCTCAAAGTGAAGCTCTTACAGGAAAACCATTTGCAAACTACTGGATGCATAGTGCTTTTCTTAATATAAACAACCAAAAAATGTCTAAGTCATTAAATAACTTTTTTACAGCAAGAGAAATACTAGGTAGATATGAGGCTGATGTAATAAGATTTTTAATGTTATCAGCTCATTATAGACAACAACTTAACTTTAGTGAGGAACTTTTAGAATCTGCAAAGGCATCAATAGAGAGAATGTATAATGCTATAGCAAATTTAGAAAACTTACTTGAAGAAGTTAAGGTAGAAGTTGCTACGGAAGAAGAAAAAAGTTATTTAAGTTCTCTAAGTAAACATAAAGAAAAGTATATAGAGAGAATGGATGATGATTTTAATACTGCAGATGCTATTACAGCTATCTTTGATTTAATAAAGGATATTAATACAAATATATCAATAAACTCTTCTAAGGAAGCTATAGTTGAAGCCTTAAAGCTTATAAGAGAACTTGGTGGACCTTTAGGGATATTGCAAAAATCGACTAAGGTTTCACTAGAGGATGAGATAGAGCAGCTAGTTGAACAAAGACAGCAAGCTAGAAAAGATAGAAACTGGGCATTAGCAGATAAAATTAGAGATGAGCTAAAAGATAGAGGTATTGTTCTTGAGGATACACCTCAAGGTGTAAGATGGAAAAAGCTTTAATCTTTTAGTAAGCTATTTTGGATATTTTAGACTTGTGGCATTGAAGAGCATAAATGGTGTTTCTTTGCCACGAGTCTTTTTACTATACAAGAAAATATGAAACTTTAAGCATTAAATTTTAGATAGTATTTAAGCGGAACTATTAAGTTTTTATAACCACAATAAAAAACTTATTTGTATGTAAAGTTTATCGCATAGGTTCAAGGCAAATGTACAGAAAAGATGATTGCAAAATCTGAAAGGTTATAAAAAGTATTTTAAATTCAGTAATAAGCAATGAGCCATGAAGGGGGAAACAAGGTTGAGAAATCTAGAAAAGATAAAAAAGGTAGTAATAAAAGTAGGAACCTCAACTCTTACTTATGCAAATGGAAATCTTAATTTAGTTAAGATGGAGAATATAGTTAGACAGATAGCAGACTTACATAACAGAGGTCTTGAAGTTGTGTTAGTTACTTCTGGCGCTATTGGAACAGGGGCTAGTGCCTTGGGGTATAAGGAAAGACCAAAAACAATACCAGAAAAGCAAGCATGTGCTGCTGTGGGGCAGGTAACTCTTATTCACATGTATCAAAAGCTTTTTTCCGAATATAATAAGGTTTCAGCGCAGATTCTTATGACTAGAGAAGACATCAGAGATAGAAAAAGATATCTAAACGGAAGAAATACCTTCTTTACCCTGCTAGATATAGGTGCTATACCAATAGTTAATGAAAATGATGCCCTTGTGGTAGATGAAATCAAGTTTGGTGATAATGATAGTCTTTCAGCTATGGTGGCTTCTTTCGTAGATGCAGATTTACTAATTATACTTTCGGATATAGAAGGCTTATATGATAGTAATCCAAAAGATAATAAAGATGCTAAAATCATAGATTATGTTGAGACTATAACCAAGGAAATTGAAGGGTATGCAGGTGGAGCAGGATCAAAGCTTGGTACAGGTGGGATGATAACAAAACTTCATGCGGCTAAGATTTGCTGCTCATCTGGAGTCTCAATGATAATATGTAATGGAGCATCAAATGATAGCATAATAAGAGCTGTAAATGGTGAAAATGTTGGAACTTATTTTCAAGGGAAAGTTAAGCCTATGAAGGGAAGACAACATTGGCTAGCATACGAGGCAGCACCAAAAGCTAGTATAATAGTTGACAAAGGAGCTGAAAAGGCGCTAAAAAATCATAAAAGCCTTTTGCCAAAAGGGATAGTATCGATTGAGGGTAAATTCGATGAAGGTGATGTAGTAAGTATATTAGGCATGGATGGGAATAGGATAGGACATGGTATATCTAGCTATAACTCAAAAGACCTAAGTTCTATAATTGGTGTAGAAACAAAAAAGATAGAAGAAATACTAGGGTATAAACATTATGATGAAATCATTCATATAAATAATATGGTTATATTTTAAAAATTGGGGAGGTAAAGAAGATGGATTATAAAGCATATATGCTGCAAAAAGGGCTATTGGCAAAAGAGGCTTCAAGACATATGGCAAATATTACGACAGAGGTTAAGAATAAAGCTCTATTGAATATAGCAAAAGCTATTAGAGAAAATACAAGTATTATAATAGCTGAAAACACTAAGGACATAGAGAATGGTAAAAACAAGGGCTTATCTAAGGCTATACTAGATAGGATACTTCTAGATGAAAAAAGAATAGAAGCTATGGCAACAGCAGTGGAACAGGTAGCAGGACTTAATGATCCTATAGGAGAAGTGATTGAAGGATTTAAAACTTATAATGAACTTAAAATCTCTAAGATAAGAGTTCCATTAGGTGTTGTAGGGATAATATACGAAGCTAGACCTAATGTTACTATTGATGCAGCAGCACTATGTATAAAGAGCGGAAATAGTTGTATACTTAGAGGTGGTTCTGAGGCAATAAATTCTAATATAGTTATTTCGAAAACTATATCTAAGGCTGCAACAGAAAGCGGACTTCCAGACGGAACTGTGACTTTTGTTGATGTAACTGATAGAGAAATAGTTGATATAATGCTTAAATTTAATGAATGCATTGATGTTCTTATTCCTAGAGGTGGTGCTAACCTAATAAGGAAGGTGGTTGAAAATGCTACGGTTCCTGTAATAGAAACAGGAGTAGGTAATTGCCATGTATTTGTAGATGAAAGTGCAGACATAAAGAAGGCTATTGAAATTATAGTGAATGCAAAGACACATAGACCTGGAGTATGCAATGCTATAGAGACTATATTAATCCATAAGAACATTGCAGAAAAGATACTAGGAGAGCTTAAAAAAGAACTTGAGGAAAAAAAGGTTCAATTAAGAGGGTGTGAAGAAACTCAAAAGTTTATTGAATGTGAAGAGGCAACAGATGAAGATTGGTCTACGGAGTATCTTGATCTAATATTAGCGGTTAAGGTAGTTAATGATATTGATGAAGCACTAAATCATATATATAAATATGGAACCAAGCATTCTGAAGCTATAATAACCGAGAGCTACACAAATTCTCAAAGATTCTTGAAAGAAGTGGATGCAGCGGCAGTTTATATAAATGCTTCTACTAGATTTACTGACGGTGGGGAATTTGGTTTTGGGGCAGAAATAGGTATCTCAACTCAAAAACTTCATGCAAGAGGACCTATGGGACTAAAAGAATTAACTTCGTATAAGTATTTGATTTACGGAGATGGACAAATTAGGAAATAAATTTAAAGAAATTTTTAATTTTATTAGAGTAGCCTATGCTACTCTTTAAATTTTTATATAAAAATTCTATAATATGATTTAAAATAGAATAGGAATAAAATTTATTATAAATTAGTAGTATATAGGTTAAGATATATATGTACAAGCTAGGGAGGTTTTACTATGAAGCAAAGAAAAATTATTAACAACACTAAAAGGTCTTTTGTAGTTATAGGAATAATATCATTCTTATTTGCTGCATTATTTTTTAGATTGGGTTTTTTGATGATCGTCAGAAAAAACTTTCTTGTAGCTAAAGCAGAAGCACAATCTTCATATCAACAGACAATTATGCCTAAAAGAGGTAGTATACTAGATACCAATGGCCAGCAGCTTGCGGTCAGTGGTGATGTTTATAAATTAAGCTTGGACTTATGGGAAGTTCATAATTATGCAGATAGTAAAAGTAAAAAAACAGGTGATAAACCTAATGAAATAGTTAAGGATATAGCTGATAAATTTGCAGATATTTTAGGCAAAGATAAAAAAGAAGTTGAAGACTTCATGGAGAAAGAAAATGATCAGGGATTGTATCCAAGAGGATTACCTCTTGCTAGAAAGATAGATAAGAATCAAATAGATAAAATAAAAGCTTTAAGAGATAAAGAAAAATATAATTTTGTAATTATAGAAAATGATACAAACAGATATTATCCTAATAACAGCTTTCTTGCTCAGGTGTTAGGTGGGGTAGATTTAGATGGAAAAGGGCTATTTGGCTTAGAGCAGTACTACAATAAGGATCTCACAGGGGTTCCGGGAGTTAGCATAAGTCAGGTGGATAGAAGATCTAGAGATCTACCATATTCTAATCAAATATATACTCAGCCTGTTAATGGTAAAGATTTAACTACAACTATAAATTCAAGAATTCAGTATGTTTGTGAAGAAATAGCTTCAAAAACAATGCAGTCAACAAAAGCTGAATCAGTTAGAATAATTGTTACTAATCCTAGAAACGGTGAAATACTCGCAATGGTAAGTAAGCCGGATTTTAATCCAAATGATCCAAGCAAGGGAGTTAAGGATAGCAAGCAGTTTTCGGAGATTACTAGAAATGGCGTTGTAAGTGACGCTTTTGAACCTGGGTCAACCTTTAAGATAGTAACGATGTCGGCAGCGTTGCAGGAAGGAAAAGTTAATAAGGATTATCAGTTTTTTGATCCAGGCTATGCCTTGGTGAATGGTAAAAGAGTGAATTGTTGGAAGATAGAAGGGCATGGAGCTGAAAGTTTAGTTGATCTATTAAAAAATTCATGTAATCCTGGATTTATAGACCTTGGGAAAAAGGTTGGCAAGGAAAAGATGAATGAATATATATCGAACTTTGGTTTTGGAAAACTTTCAGGGATTGATTTTCCTGGTGAAACTCCGGGTATTGTTAAGTCCACTGATAAAATAAGTCCACTAGATCTTGCGACTATATCTTTTGGTCAGACAGATGCTGCATCAATGGTTCAGCTTATAGGGGCTATAAATACAGTATTTAATGATGGAGTGTATACAACACCTCATTTTATGAAAAACTTATCAGAAGTTGATGTGGATGGAAAAAGGAAAATTGTATCTACTTATGAAGAAAAAAATAGCAGACAGGTTTTAACTAAAAATATTGCTAATGAAGTAGCTGGATTTTTGCAGGATACTGTATCCACAGGTTCTGGTAAGCTTGCGTATATAGAGGGATATGGAGTAGCTGGTAAGACTGGAACAGCAGAGAAACCAAGAAAAGATGGTAAAGGATATGAAGATGATAAAGATATTGCTTCCTTTATCGGTGGTGCACCATATAACGATCCGAAGGTAAGTCTTTTGATAACAATAGATACACCACAAGGGGAGCATATGGGGGGAGAAGTTGCAGCTCCAGTTGCACATGATTTATTTCAAGAGATATTTAAGATTATGAACATACAACCGACTGTTAAGTAGTACGAAGATATCTGAATAGTCCAAAATAAGCTTATTTAAAGCACAATTTTAAGGAGATTACATGTTAGAAGATTTACTTTATAAAAAATTAACTAAAGAAGAGGCTAGGAGATTAAACCCACTTCAATTAGCATTTGTAGGAGATGGGGTTTATGAAGTTTTTATAAGAAATTATATATTACTAGAAAACAAGGAATTATCAGCACATAAAATTCATGTTAAAGCTATTCAATATGTAAAAGCTCATGGTCAAAGCGAAATTATGAAAGCTTTGGAATCAGAGCTTAGTGAAGACGAGTTTTATATTTTTAAAAGAGGAAGAAATGCTAAGTCGGCAACAGTTCCTAAAAATGCAGATGTTATTGAATATAGAGCAGCCACTGGATTTGAAGCGTTAGTTGGGTACTTATTTCTTATAGGAGATAAAGAAAGATTGCTTTATGTTTTGAATAGAAGTGTGCAGGTAATTAATCCTTAAAATTATAAGTTCTTAACGATATGGCTATTTAAATAGTTATATCGTTAAGAACATAACAATATAAGAAGTTAAGAATTTATAGTGAAATTCAGAGGTTGATAGCTTTTTGCGGCTTTGTATAGTTGAAAAAAGCTTTATATTGTTGAAGAATAATAAGATAATATTGATACGTTTGTTTAAGGTTATTTATATAAGCCATAATATTAAGAGGAGTGGAAGTTTTGAGTTTGAAAGTTAAGTTAATACAATATACACCTGAGGCTGAGAAAGTTATTGCAGCAGCAGCTAAACTTTGTTATAGTTCAGTTGGAATTGATTCTATTATGGACAATCTAAACGAAGAAAGTACAGATAAGTTTTTAAATATGCTTGTATCTATAGGACACGAATCACCTATAGAGCATGTATCTTTTACATTTGGAGTAGAAGGTGTGTCTAGAAGTTTAAGCCATCAATTAGTAAGACATAGAATAGCATCATACTCTCAACAAAGTCAGAGATATGTAAAGCTAAATCAATTTGAGTATATAATACCGCCAAGTATAGAGAGTGATGAAAAAGCAAAAGAAGTATACATAGACGCTATGGAAAAAAGCCAAGAGGCTTATGATTCTTTAGTGGAAATCTTAAAGACTAATTACATAAATTCTGGTATAGATGAAAAGAGCGCTGAGAAAAAGGCTATTGAAGATGCAAGATATGTTTTTCCGAATGCTTGTGAGACAAAAGTAGTTTTTACTATGAATGCAAGAAGTTTGATTAATTTCTTTCATCATAGATGTTGTAACAGAGCACAATGGGAGATAAGGGCAATGGCAGATGAAATGCTTGAAGAAGTTAAAAAAGTTTGTCCAACTTTATTTAAAAAAGCTGGTCCTAATTGCGTTAAGGGAGCTTGTCCTGAAGGAAAGATGACTTGTGGTAAAATAGTTGAAGTTAGGGAAAAATATTTAGGAAAATAGGAATACAAGATTTAAGGAGATGAAACACTTATGGCTCAAAGAATGAACAAAAGCAATAATAAAAACGAGAATAAGACTGATTATAAAAATAATAATAAGTTTGTTAGGAATGAAATTGCAAAAAAGAACACGAGAGAAAATAGAAGAGAAGATAGAAGAGAAGTAGATCCTCCTATTAGAGAAGATGTAGTAGTAGGTAGAAATGCAGTTATCGAAGCTTTAAAGGCTGATACAACTATAGAACAAATATTAATTGCTAGCGGTAATATGGAAGGTTCAATTAATAAGATTATTGCAATGGCCAAAGATAAGAAAGTTGTTATTAAAGAAGTGGATAGAAAAAAACTAGACTCAATTAGTGAAACAGGAGCACATCAAGGGGTAATTGCAATAGTAACTCCATTTAGATATTCAGAGGTAGCAGATATACTTAAATACGCAGAAGAAAAAGGTGAAAAGCCGTTTATTGTAATATTGGATGAACTTGAAGATCCTCATAACCTTGGATCAATAGTTAGAACTGCTGAACTTTCTGGAGTACATGGGATAATAATTCCTAAAAGAAGAAATGTTGGCGTAACTCCAACTGTGTATAAATCAGCTGCAGGTGCCATAGAACATATGAAGATTGCCAAGGTTACGAACATAAATACAGTTATTGATGAACTAAAGGAAGCTGGTGTATGGGTATATGGTGCTGAAATAGACGGCGATTCATATTCCTACGAAACTGATTTTTCTGGCGCATGCGCTTTGATTATAGGTAGTGAAGGAAGAGGTATGTCTAAACTTACAAAAGATAAATGTGATAAATTAGTTAAGATACCGATGGTAGGGAAAATAAACTCTTTAAATGCTTCAGTTGCAGGTGGAATAATGATGTACGAAATATTGAAATCAAGACTTTTGAAATAGTTTCAAAAGAGTAGAGTGATATTGTGAGAATAATATATATTGATGGGTATAACGTTATAAACAGTTGGCCAAATTTAAATAAGATTAAAGATTATAGTTTTGAATCAGCTAGGCAACAGCTTATTGATACTATGCAGAATTATGGAAGCTATAAATCTTCTAAGATAGTTATAGTATTTGATGCTCACAAAGTGGGTGGAAATATGGAAAAGAAAGATAAATTAGGAATGGTAACTGTGGTCTTTACTAAAGACGGAGAAACTGCTGATGCATACATAGAGAGAATGATAAATAACATAGGCAGAAAAGTTGAGGTTTTTGTTGTGACTTCAGACTGGTTAGAACAACAAACGATTTTTCAAAGAGGTGCCGTAAGGATGTCTTCTTTAGAGTTTTATAACGAGGTTTTATCTATTGAGGATAAGATAAGGAAAAAAACAGAAAAAAGTAAACTGAAGCAAAAAAACTTATTAGAAGATAGTATAGATAAAAAAATACTGGAAGAACTTGAGAAAATACGCAGGAGTCGTTGATTTTACTTGACTTAGAAAGATTGACTGATTTATAATTATTTAAGTAGCATCAGTGGTTAAAGGGGGGATAGTGTGGAGACGAGAGGTAGAGATAATAGCTTTGGGGAGTTTAAAGAAATTTCTGACGAAGAAGTAGTAATTAGAGCCAAAAAGGGTAATACTAATGCTCAAGAGTATCTTATCAATAAATATGAAAACTTTGTCAAGACAAAGGCTAGATCATATTTTCTTATTGGAGCTGACAAAGAAGATATTTATCAAGAAGGTATGATAGGTTTGTATAAATCTATTAGGGATTTTAATCCTGAGAAGCTTACATCCTTTAAGGCGTTTGCTGAATTATGTGTCACTAGGCAGATAATAACAGCAATAAAAACTGCAACAAGGCAAAAACATATTCCTCTAAATACTTATGTTTCCCTTAACAAACCTATATATGATGAAGAATCTGATAGAACATTGCTTGATGTACTGGCTGGGCTAAAGATAACAGACCCAGAAGAACTTATAATAAGCAAAGAAGAAATGACTCATATTGAAAAAGAGATGGGAAGAGTGCTTTCGGATCTTGAGATGGAGGTACTTATGTCTTATTTAGATGGCAAGTCATATCAAGAAATTGCTTGTGATTTAGATAGGCAGGCTAAGTCGATAGATAATGCACTGCAAAGAGTAAAAAGAAAGTTAGAAAAATGTTTAAATATTAAATAATACAAAATACAAAAAATATTGACAAAAAAAATTAATGGTAGTAAACTTTATAATTGGTATATGTTATATATCAATTATATTATATAAAACTGCTCACGTAGCTCAGTCGGTAGAGCGTCACCTTGGTAAGGTGGAGGTCGACGGTTCAATCCCGTTCGTGAGCTCCATTTTTTGGAATTTACAAAACGCTAGGCAAAGTTTATCAAATTAAAAAAGGAGGAACACACAATGGCAAAGTCTAAATTTGAAAGAAATAAGCCACACGTAAATATCGGAACAATAGGACACGTAGATCATGGTAAGACAACATTAACAGCTGCAATCACATCAGTATTAGCAAACAAGGGATTTGCAGAAGCATTTAAGTATGACGAAATAGATAAGGCACCAGAAGAAAAAGAAAGAGGAATCACAATTAATACAGCACACGTTGAGTATCAAACAGAAAACAGACATTATGCTCACGTAGACTGTCCAGGACATGCTGACTATGTTAAGAACATGATAACAGGAGCAGCACAAATGGATGGAGCTATACTAGTTGTATCCGCAGCAGATGGCCCAATGCCACAAACAAGAGAACATATACTACTAGCATCAAGAGTTGGTGTTGACTATATAGTAGTATTCTTAAATAAAGCAGATATGGTAGATGACGAAGAATTATTAGAATTAGTTGAAATGGAAGTTAGAGAACTATTAAGCGAGTACAGCTTCCCAGGAGATGACATTCCAGTAATAAAGGGATCAGCATTAAAAGCATTAGAAAACCCAACAGATGAAGCTGCAACAGCTTGTATCGCTGAGTTAATGGAAGCAGTAGATAGCTATATCCCAACACCAGAAAGAGCAACAGATAAGCCATTCTTAATGCCAATAGAAGATGTATTCACAATCACAGGTAGAGGAACAGTTGCAACAGGAAGAGTTGAAAAGGGAATACTACATGTAGGTGAAGAAGTAGAAATAATCGGTTTATCAGAAGAAAGAAGAAAGACAGTAGTAACAGGAATAGAAATGTTCAGAAAGTTACTAGATGAAGCACAAGCAGGAGATAATATAGGAGCTCTTTTAAGAGGTGTTCAAAGAACAGACATCGAAAGAGGTCAAGTATTAGCAAAAACTGGATCAGTAAACCCACACAACAAGTTCGTAGGTCAAGTATACGTACTTAAGAAAGAAGAAGGCGGAAGACATACACCATTCTTCGATGGATACAGACCACAATTCTATTTCAGAACAACTGACGTAACAGGATCAATCAAGTTACCAGATGGAATGGAAATGGTTATGCCAGGAGACCACATCGACATGAACGTTGAACTAATCACTCAAGTAGCGATGGATGAAGGATTAAGATTCGCTATAAGAGAAGGTGGAAGAACTGTAGGTTCAGGTGTTGTTACTAGCATCATCGGCTAATAGTCTTACACATTTAATTAGTATTAAATTATAATTTAAATAAATTGTTTTTCTTTAGTACCGGTTGAACTTTCGGGAAATATGCCTGAATCTGAATAATAAAAATAGTTTGCGCAAACTAGGATTGTTATTTGGAGTAAAGGAATGGTTCGAGTATATACTTAAACGTGAATTGATAAGCGCAATATTGATTCATAAGTTCAAAAAGGCCTTAAATAGCAAGTAAAGAGACGTCTTTACTTGCTATTTTTTTGTTTTTAAAAAAGCTACAATAAAGTAAGTTCTGGGGATGGCTAACTTTAAAACCATAAAAGAATAATCGTTCCGAATCTAAAGAATAAAAAGAAGAAAATATATGATTCTCAAATCTTCTTATATACATTAGTAAAAGTAGATGCGAAAAGATACTTAATAATTTTGATTTTCTACATATTAAAGTGAATAGAAAAATAGATAGTAGGCAAAATAAGAAAATGTGTAGTAATTTAACAGAATTTGCAGACAAATTTCTCACAAAGTATAATAAATAGATTATTTAGCAAAGATGAATTAAATAGATAAAAAAAGCTTGAAAATCAAATTTATTCATAGTATAATAAAGAAGTTGTAAAGCAAACAGTGATGAATCAAGAGGTTGCGGGACTTCCCGGTAATTCTTGATGAGTATGTCTGGATCTAGAATCCGACGACAGGGAATCTGTATGACTATTTCTAAAAGTACGAAACACCCGGTGCAGTTTACAGAAGTTCCGCTGTTGTGCGTAAGAAGTAATGCGTACATGAAAAGGAGGGAAAGCAAATGTCAAAACAAAAAATAAGAATCAGATTAAAAGCGTTTGATCACACAATATTAGATCAATCAGCTGAGAAAATTGTTGAAACTGCTAAGGCTACTGGAGCAAAGGTTGCAGGACCAGTTCCACTACCTACTGAAAAAGACATTATAACAGTTCTTAGAGCAGTTCACAAATATAAGGATTCAAGAGAGCAGTTCGAAATCAGAACTCACAAGAGATTAATCGATATCGTTAATCCATCACCAAAAACTGTTGATGCATTAATGAGATTAAATCTTCCAGCAGGTGTAGATATCGAAATAAAGCTTTAATTTTAGATTATAAGTTTTTATGATTTTGAACTATTATGATTGCTTGAAAGTAATCCGCTAATAAGTTTAGGAGGTGTAACCACATGAAAAAAGCAATATTAGGAAAAAAGATTGGGATGACTCAAATATTTGATCAAAATGGTAAGGTTGTTCCAGTAACTGTTGTTGAAGCTGGTCCATGTGTAGTTGTTCAAAAGAAGACTACTGAAAAAGATGGTTATGAAGCTATCCAGGTTGGATTCGGTGATATAAGAGAAAAGTTGGTTAACAAGCCAATGAAAGGACACTTTGCAAAAGCTGGTGTTGCATTAAAGAGACGTCTTAAAGAGTTCAGACTTGAAGATGTATCAGCTTATGAAGTAGGTCAAGAAATAAAAGCTGACTTATTCCAAGTTGGAGAAAAAATCGATGTTTCTGGTATATCAAAAGGTAAGGGATTCCAAGGAACAATAAAGAGATGGAATGGACACAGAGGACCAATGACTCACGGTTCTAAGTTCCACAGATCTGTTGGTTCAATGGGAGCTTCTTCAGATCCATCAAGAACATTTAAGAATAAGAAAATGCCTGGACATATGGGTGCTGAAAATACAACTGTTCTTAATTTAGAAGTTGTAAAAGTAATGCCTGAAAAGAATCTTATACTAATAAAGGGTGGTATCCCAGGTCCTAATAAAGGAACTGTAGTTATAAGAAACACAGTTAAGGGTTAATTTTCTGTAGAAAGGAGGAATAATGATGCCTGTAGTAGGATTATTTAATAAAGAAGGACAAAAGGTTGGAGATTTCCAATTAAATGAAAATGTGTTCGGAGTTGAAATAAATGAACATGCAATGCATCAAGTAGTTGTAGCATTGCTTGCTAATAAAAGACAAGGAACTCAATCAGCTAAAACAAGAGCTGAAGTTTCAGGTGGTGGAATAAAGCCATGGAGACAAAAAGGAACTGGTAGAGCAAGACAGGGTTCAACTAGATCACCACAATGGGCACACGGTGGTATCGTATTTGCACCAAAGCCAAGAAGTTATAGAGTATCTATACCTAAGACTATGAGAAGAGTTGCTATGAAATCTGCATTAAGCAGCAAAGTAGTTGATAACAGCTTATTAGTTCTTGAAGGCTTAGATTTCGAAGCTCCAAAGACAAAGCAAGTTATTGGTCTTTTAAATGCTTTAGAAGCAAAGAAGACATTAATAGTAACAGCTGAATCAAACGAAAATGTATATAAATCAGCAAGAAATATTCCTGGAGTTGCAGTAATTCCTGTGAATAATATCAATGTGTATGATTTATTAAAATATGATAAGCTAGTGATCACTAAAGATGCAGTAGCTAAGATTGAGGAGGTGTACGCATAATGAATTTAAATAGCCATGATATAATAAGAAAGCCAGTTATAACTGAAAAGAGTATGGCAATAATGGCAGAAAAAAAATACACCTTCATAGTTCATAAAACAGCAAACAAAGTTCAAATAAAGAAAGCTGTAGAAGAAGTTTTCGGCGTAACAGTTGAAGATGTTAAAACTATGAGATTTGAAGGAAAAACAAAGAGAGTTGGCGTTCACATCGGAAAGAGAGCTGACTTCAAGAAAGCTGTAGTTAAGCTTACAGCAGATAGCAAGAATATTGAATTCTTTGAAGGAATGCAATAACAATAAAAGCAGTTATTGGTCGTAAGGCCAGATAAGCGTAAGAAGGAGGGAATTTAAATGGCAGTTAAGAAGTTTAACCCTACCACACCATCAAGAAGAAATATGACTATGTCTACTTTCGAAGAAATTACTACTGATATACCAGAAAAATCACTTCTTGTATCATTAAGTAATACTGGTGGTAGAAATGCACAGGGTAAAATAACTGTTAGACACCACGGTGGTGGAGCTAAGAGAAAATACAGAATTATCGATTTTAAGAGAAACAAAGATGGAATTACAGCAAAGGTTGCTACTATAGAATATGATCCTAACAGATCAGCTTATATAGCACTTGTTGTATATGCTGATGGTGAAAAGAGATACATATTAGCTCCAGTTGGTTTAAAAGTTGGAGATGTAATAGTATCAGGACCAGAATCAGATATAAAACCAGGAAACGCTCTTCCTTTAAAGAACATTCCAGTTGGTACTTTTGTTCACAATGTTGAACTACAAACTGGTAAGGGTGGCCAAATGGTTAGAGCAGCTGGAACAGCAGCTCAGTTAATGGCTAAAGAAGGCGGATATGCTACTTTAAGATTACCTTCAGGTGAAATGAGATATGTTAGAATTGAATGCAGAGCTACTATAGGTACTGTATCAAACTTAACACATGAAATTATCAAGATAGGTAAAGCTGGTAGAAAGAGACATATGGGTTGGAGACCAACTGTAAGAGGATCTGTAATGAACCCAGTAGACCATCCACACGGTGGTGGTGAAGGTAAGTCACCAGTAGGTAGACCATCTCCATTAACACCATGGGGTAAACCAGCTCTTGGATACAAGACAAGAAAGCATAAAAAATACTCAGATAGATTCATCATTAAGAGAAGAAACAACAAGTAGTATGAAGAGAGTGTTTAATTCTCTTCATAGCTTACTAACTTATTCGGAAAGTGAAGGGAGGATATTCTAGTGAGTAGATCAACTAAAAAGGGACCTTTCGTGCATGCTGGTCTTATGAAGAAAATAGAAGAAATGAATCAAGCTGGTGACAAGAAAGTTGTAAAGACTTGGTCAAGAAGCTCAACTATATTCCCACAAATGATTGGTCATACAATTGCTGTACATGACGGAAGAAAGCACGTTCCAGTTTATGTATCAGAAGATATGGTTGGACATAAATTAGGTGAATTTGCATTAACAAGAACTTTCAAAGGTCATGTTGATACAGAAAAGACTTCAAAGAGAAAGTAATAGCCTGGAAAGGAGGAACTTAGAATGGAAGCTAAAGCTATAGCTAAGTATGTAAGAATGTCTCCTTTAAAAGTAGGAGTTGTTCTTGATTTAATAAGAGGAAAAAATGTTAATGAAGCTTTTGCTATATTACAATACACTCCAAAGGATGCTGCTGAAGTAATAAATAAAGTACTTAAGTCAGCTGTTGCTAACGCTGAAAACAATCATAGTTTAGATGTTAGTAGATTATTTGTAGCACAAGCACATGTAGGTCAAGGACCAACATTAAAGAGATTCAGACCTCATGCTCAAGGTAGAGCGTTCAGAATAAACAAGAGAACAAGTCACATAACACTAGTTGTTAAAGAAAGAGCTTAATAGAAGGAGGGAAACAGATGGGTCAAAAAGTGCATCCTCATGGATTAAGAGTTGGCGTTATTAAGGATTGGAATGCTAAATGGTATGCTGATAAGAAGAACTTCGCAGACAATTTAGTTGAAGATTATCAAATAAGAACATTCGTGAAGAAAGAATTATACTCAGCAGGCATTTCTAAGATTGAAATAGAAAGAGCTGCAAAGAGAGTAAAATTAAATATATTCACTGCTAAACCAGGTGTTATAATCGGTAGAGGCGGATCTGGTATTGAAAGTCTAAAAGTTAAGTTAGAAAAGTTCATAAAAGAAAAGAACGTTCTAATTAACATAGTGGAAGTTAAAAGAGCTGAAGCTGATGCTCAATTAATGGCTGAAAATATAGCTTCACAATTAGAAAAGAGAATATCATTCAGAAGAGCTATGAAGCAAACAATACAAAGAGCTATGAAGACTGGAGTTAAGGGTGTTAAAACTGCTTGCTCAGGTAGACTTGGCGGAGCTGAAATTGCAAGAGCTGAATTTTATCATGAAGGAACAATTCCACTACAAACATTAAGAGCAGATATAGATTATGGATTTGCTGAAGCAGATACAACTTACGGTAAAATTGGAGTAAAAGTTTGGGTTTACAATGGAGAAGTTCTTCCAACTAAAAAAGTAGAGAAAGAACAAGTAAACGCATAGTAAGAAAGGAGGAATAACATCATGTTAATGCCTAAAAGAGTAAAGCATCGTAAGGTACAACGTGGTAGAATGACAGGTAAAGCTACAAGAGGTAATTTCCTTGCGTATGGAGACTACGGAATTCAAGCTACAACTTGTGGATGGATAACAAGCAATCAAATAGAGTCAGCGAGAATAGCTATAAACAGATACATTAGAAGAGGCGGTAAGCTTTGGATAAAGATATTCCCTGATAAGCCAGTAACTGAAAAACCTGCTGAAACAAGAATGGGATCTGGTAAAGGTTCGCCTGAATACTGGGTAGCAGTTGTTAAACCAGGTAGAGTATTATTCGAATTATCAGGAGTTCAAGAAGAAGTAGCTAGAGAAGCTATGAGACTTGCATCACACAAACTTCCTGTAAAGACTAAGTTCGTTACAAGAAGAGATTTTGAGGAAATGGGTGGTGAAGAATAATGAAAGCTACAGAATTAAAAGAATTAAGATCAAGCAATCCTCAAGATTTAAAGGTTAAATTAAACGACCTTAAAGCTGAATTATTCAATTTAAGATTCCAATTAGCAACTGGCCAATTGGAAAATCCAATTAGAATAAGAGAAGTAAAGAAATCAATAGCTCAAATTAAAACAATAATAAGAGAAGAAGAATTGAAGGCATTCCAACAATAGTCTGAAAGGAGGTTTGTCCTGTGGAAAGAGGATTAAGAAAAAAGAGAATAGGAAGAGTTGTTTCAGATAAAATGGATAAGACTATAGTAGTTGCAGTTGAAACTAAGGTAAGACATCCATTGTATGGAAAGACAGTAAACAGAACTACTAAGTTTAAAGCTCATGATGAAAATAATGAAGCAAAAGTTAATGATAGAGTACAAATAATGGAAACAAGACCATTATCTAAGGATAAAAGATGGAGACTTGTTGAAATAATTGAAAGAGCTAAGTAATTTGGCTTAAGTTTCGAAAGGAGGGTAATTCAATGATACAACAACAAACCTTACTTAAAATTGCAGATAATTCTGGAGCAAAGGAAATAATGTGTATCAGAGTTTTAGGCGGTTCAAAAAGAAAGTATGGTAACATCGGAGATATCATCGTTGCTAGTGTTAAAAGTGCAACACCAGGCGGAGTTGTTAAAAAAGGTGATGTTGTAAAAGCAGTTATCGTTAGATCAGTAAGAGGACTAAGAAGAGCAGATGGTTCATACATCAAATTTGATGAAAACGCTGCAGTTATTATAAAGGAAGATAAGCAACCAAGAGGAACTCGTATCTTCGGACCAGTTGCTAGGGAGCTAAGAGATAAGGAATTTAACAAAATTTTATCATTAGCACCTGAAGTTCTATAATAGATTAGGAGGTGGCTAAGATGAAGGTACATGTTAGAAAAAGCGACACTGTAGTTGTAATATCAGGTAAAGATTCAGGTAAGATCGGTGAAGTTTTACAAGTGTCACCAAAGACAGGAAAGGTTCTTGTTAAAGGTGTTAACATAGTGAGCAAACATGAAAAACCAAGCAGAACAAACATGCAAGGTGGAATAATAAAAGTTGAATCACCAATATATAGTTCAAAGGTTATGCTATATTGCGATAAATGTAAAAGCGCAACTAGAATAAGCCATAAGGTTTTAGAAGACGGAACTAAAGTAAGAGTATGTAAGAAGTGTGGAGAAACATTCTAGAATCTGAAAGGAGGTACAAAAAATTATGCCAAGACTTCAAGAAAAATATGAAAAAGAAGTAGTTCAAGCAATGATGGAAAAGTTCGGTTATAAGAATGTAATGCAAGTTCCAAAGCTTGAAAAAATAATAGTTAACATGGGAGTAGGAGAGGCTAAAGATAATCCTAAGGCCCTAGAATCAGCTGTTAGTGACTTAACAATAATAGTAGGTCAAAAACCTATTATAACAAGAGCTAAGAAGTCAGTTGCTAACTTTAAGATCAGACAAAATATGCCATTAGGATGCAAGGTTACATTAAGAAAGGCAAAGATGTATGAATTTGCTGATAAATTAGTGTCAATAGCACTTCCAAGAGTTAGAGATTTCAGAGGAGTTTCAAGCAAATCCTTTGATGGTAGAGGAAATTACTCACTAGGAATCAAGGAACAATTAATATTCCCAGAAATCGAGTACGATAAAGTTGATAAAGTTAGAGGAATGGATATTATCTTCGTTACAACTGCAAATACTGACGAAGAAGCAAGAGAATTGTTAAGATTCTTGGGAATGCCATTCGCTCAATAATAAGGAGGGTTACGATGGCACGTAAAGCAATGATTGAAAAATGGAAAAAAGAGCCTAAGTTCCAAACTAGGGCTTACACTAGATGTAGATTATGTGGCAGACCACATTCTGTACTTAAAAAATTCGGAATTTGCCGTATCTGTTTTAGAGAACTTGCTTACAAAGGAGAAATCCCTGGATGCAAGAAGGCAAGCTGGTAAAATCATTGATGTAATGAAAGGAGGCACAATATAATGGTTATGACAGATCCTATAGCAGATTTGCTAACACGTATAAGAAACGCAAATGCTGTGAGACATGAAGTAGTAGAGGTACCTTCTTCTAACATAAAGAAGGCTGTAGTAAATTTATTATTACAAGAAGGTTACATTAAGAATGTTGAAGAGTACAATGATGGTGTTGTACCAATGTTAAGAATCGCTTTAAAATACGGTTCTAACAAAGAAAGAGTTATAACTGGATTAAAGAGAATCTCTAAACCAGGTTTAAGAGTATACTGTAAGAAGGATGATATTCCTAAGGTTCTTAATGGATTAGGAGTTGCAGTAATATCTACTTCAAAAGGTATAATTGTTGATAGAGAAGCTAGAAAAGAAGGCCTAGGCGGAGAAGTTATTTGCTACGTATGGTAATTACTATCCCATATAGATAGGTTAAGTATAAATATATTAGATCGTTTATGCCAAAATACAGGAGGTGCAATTATGTCAAGAGTTGGTAGATTGCCGATAGCTATCCCTGCTGGCGTAACTGTTACTGTAACACCAGACAACGTTGTTACAGTAAAGGGTCCAAAGGGAGAGCTAGTTAAAGCTATGCACAAGGACATAACAATAGCAGTTGAAGACAACCAAGTGGTTGTTACAAGACCAAGTGATGTTAAAGAACACAGAGCTCTACATGGTTTAACAAGAGCTTTATTAAATAATATGGTTACAGGTGTAACTAATGGATTCCAAAAAACATTGGAATTAGTAGGTGTAGGTTACAGAGCACAATTACAAGGTAAGAAGCTTGTAATGAATCTTGGATACTCACACCCAGTAGAAGTAGAACCAGTTGATGGAGTAACTTTTGCTTTAGAAGGAACTACGAAAGTTTTCGTTCAAGGTATTGATAAAGAAAAAGTTGGTGCAGTTGCTGCTGATATAAGATCATGGAGAGAACCAGAACCTTACAAAGGTAAAGGTATTAAATACTCAGATGAAGTTATCAGACGTAAGGAAGGTAAGACTGGTAAGAAGTAATAGAAAGGAGTGAACCTTATGTTCAAGAAGGTAGACAGAAAAGCGTCAAGAGAAAGACGTCACCTTAGAGTACGTAAGAAAGTTTTCGGTACTTCAGCTAGACCAAGACTTTCAGTTTATAGAAGCGAAAAGAATATATATGCTCAAATCATAGATGATGTTAATGCTGTTACTTTAGCATCTGCTTCAACTCTAGATAAAGAGTTTACAGCTAAGGCTGGAAGCAACAAAGAAGCTGCAAAGTTTGTTGGCGAATTAGTTGCTAAGAGAGCTGCTGAAAAAGGCATAACAGAAGTAGTTTTTGACAGAGGCGGATATGTATATCACGGCAGAGTTCAAGAATTAGCTAATGGTGCAAGAGAAGCAGGACTAAAATTCTAATAAGGAGGGAAATACATGAGAATCGATCCTAGCACACTAGACCTTAAAGAAAAGGTTGTTTTCATAAACAGAGTTACTAAGGTTGTTAAGGGTGGTAGAAACTTCAGATTCAGCGCTTTAGTAGTTGTAGGAGATGGCAACGGACACGTAGGCGTTGGAATGGGTAAGTCAATTGAAATACCTGAAGCAATTAGAAAAGGAATTGAAGATGCTAAGAAGAACTTAGTAGAGGTTGCTATTGTTGGAACAACAGTACCTCACGAAATATATGGTAAGTTCGGAACTGGTAAGGTTCTTATAATGCCAGCTACAGAAGGTACTGGAGTTATAGCAGGAGGCCCTGCAAGATCAGTACTAGAATTAGCAGGATTAAAGGATGTTAGAGCTAAGTCATTAGGTTCTAACAACCCAAGAAACATGGTTAACGCAACAATCAACGGATTAGCTAGCTTAAGAACAGCTGAGGATATAGCTAAATTAAGAGGAAAATCCGTTGAAGAGATTTTAGGTTAGGAGGGATTAGGCGATGGCTAAACTAAAAGTAACATTAGTTAAAAGCTTAATAGGTAGAAAAAAGGACCATATCGCTACTGCAAATGCCCTTGGACTAAGAAAAATCGGTAAAACAGTAGAACATGATGAAACTGCTCAAATCAGAGGTATGATAAACAAAGTTGACTACTTGTTAAAGGTAGAAGAAGTTTAATAACAAGGAGGTGTACTTAAATGAAACTTCATGAGTTAAAACCAGCTGCTGGAAGCAAAAAAGCTCCAAAGAGAGTAGGTAGAGGTACTGGTTCAGGATTAGGAAGAAACGCTGGTAAAGGTGAAAAGGGTCAAAATTCAAGATCTGGTGGTGGTGTTAGACCAGGATTTGAAGGGGGCCAAATGCCACTTTACAGAAGACTGCCTAAAAGAGGATTTACAAACATATTTGCAAAAGAATATGTTACAATCAATGTTGAAAGATTAAACATATTTGAAAATGGAACAGAAGTTACTCCAGATTTATTACTTGAAAGAAGAGTAGTAAGTAAGGTGCTTGACGGAGTTAAGATATTAGGAAACGGAAATGTTGAGAAGAGTTTAACAGTAAAAGGTTGCAAGTTCTCAAAATCAGCGGCTGATAAAATAGTTGCTGCTGGAGGAAAAGTTGAGGTGATCTAATAATGCTATCAACCCTACGTAATGCCTGGAAGGTTCCGGAGTTAAGAAAAAGATTGATATGGACTTTTGTATTAGTTGCAATTTTCAGGATAGGAAATCATATTCCTGTTCCTGGAATTGATACAACTAGTCTTGATAACCTTACTAAGTCCGGAAGTTTATTTGGATTCTATGATTTAATTTCTGGTGGTGCTTTTAAAAGATTTAGTATATTTGCATTAGGAGTTGTTCCTTATATTAATGCATCAATCATAATGTCATTGTTGAATATTTCTATTCCTCAGCTTGAGCAACTTTCGAAAGAAGGAGAAGAGGGAAGAAAGAAGATACAAAAGATTACTAGATATGCATCAATTGTTTTTGGTTTCATAACAGCATATGGTACTTATGTTCTTATTCACAATTTAGGAGCATTAAAGACTGATACACCTTTTAATACATTCTTGATAATGTTGACATTGGTAGTTGGTTCAACCTTCTGTATGTGGTTAGGAGATCAAATAACAGTTAAAGGTATAGGAAATGGTATTTCGCTTTTAATATTTGTAAATATTATTTCTAGATTCCCTGAGACTTTAAGTGCTTTAATAGGCACTCAAAGTAAAGGTGAAACAAATATAGTTGAAGTATTTTTGTTAGCAGTAGCAGCACTTGCTTTATTAGCAGCAGTTATATTCTTATCTCTTTCTGAGAGAAGGATAACTGTACAATATGCTGGAAAAGCAGTTGGTGGTAAAGTTTATAAAGGACAATCAACTCATATTCCTTTAAGCTTAATAGGATCAACAGTTATAGCAATAATTTTTGCTATGTCAGTAATGCAATTCCCAACTGTAATTGCTCAGTTTTTCCCAACAAAGGAATGGGCTAAGTGGATTATAGCTGGAGATTGGAGCCCTTTCAATAAAGATAAGTGGTTATACTTAGTAATTTACGCTGTATTAACTATATTCTTTACTTGGTTCTATACTCAGGTTACATTTAAACCAGATGAAATGTCTGAGAATATGCATAAATCAGCAGGGTTTATTCCTGGAATAAGACCTGGGCAACCAACAGCAGATTATTTAACAAGACTTTTAGATAGAATCTCATTATTAGGTGGTATTTTTGCTGCAATTATAGCAGTATCACCACTATTAGTAGAAAATTATACAGCTTTTAAGGGTCTTTCATTTGGGGGAACATCTCTCCTAATATTAGTTAGTGTTTCACTTGAAGTTATGAGACAATTGCAGTCTCAACTTGTTATGAGACATTATCAAGGATTCCTTAAATAGATTAAACAATGGAGATGATGCCCGTGAAAATAGTATTATTAGGTCCTCCTGGTGCAGGAAAGGGAACACAGGCAAAATCAATAAGTAATAGATACTCCATTCCACATATATCTACAGGTGACATATTTAGAAAGAATATTTCTGAAAATACACCGTTAGGTGTAGAAGCTAAAAAATATATTGATGATGGTCAACTCGTGCCAGACGATGTTACTATCAATATGGTTAAAGATAGGCTTCAGCAAGAAGACTGCAAAAACGGATATCTATTAGATGGTTTTCCTAGGACAGTTCATCAAGCAGAGGCATTACAGTTATTTTTACAGGATAGAGAAGAAAATTTGGATACATCTTTATGTATTGATGTTCCAAAGGGATTTATTTTAGAAAGAATGACTGGTAGGAGAGTTTGTCCATCGTGTGGAGCTAGCTACCATATAAGATTCAACCCACCAATAGTAGCTGGCAGGTGTGATGTTTGCGGAAGTGATATCATTCAAAGAAAAGACGATGCAGAAGAGACCGTTAGGGAAAGACTAGATGTCTATGAAAGACAAACACAGCCACTGATTGATTTTTATAGCAATAGAGATATGCTGTCAGTTGTTGATGGTACTAAAGCAATCAATGAGGTCTTTGAAAGTATCTGTCGCATATTAGGGAGCGATAAGTAATGATTATATTAAAAAATGATAATGAAATCGACCTAATGAGAAAAGCAGGAAGACTTCTTGGGGAAGTATTATTACTTCTAGAAGAAAAGATAAAACCAGGAATAACTACAGCTGAACTAGATAAAATTGCAGAAGAATTTATAACTAAGCATGGAGCAAAACCATCTTTTAAAGGCTTATATGGATTTCCTAGTTCACTTTGTATATCGGTTAATGAAGTTGTAGTTCATGGATTTCCAGGAAAGTACAGATTAAAAGAAGGGGATATAATAAGCGTTGATGGTGGTGTCTTTTTAAATGGATATCATAGCGATGCTGCTAGAACCTTTGCTGTAGGTGAAATTTCTGATCAAGCAAGAAAATTAATAGATGTTACTAAAGAAAGTTTCTTTAAAGGAATAGAAAAAGCTCATGTAGGAAATAGATTGACAGATATATCTTATGATATTCAGCAATATGTTGAATCAAATGGATTTTCTGTAGTACGTGATTATGTAGGACACGGCATTGGTAAGGATGTGCATGAGGATCCTGAAGTTCCTAATTTCGGGCGTCCAGGTAGAGGTCCTAAACTTACTGAAGGTATGGTTTTAGCAATTGAACCTATGGTTAATATAGGGGATTATCATGTTAAAACATTATCTGATGATTGGACTGTAGTAACAGTTGATGGTAGCTTATCAGCGCACTATGAGAACACTGTAGCTATACTACCAAATGGCCCTGAAATATTGACACTGATAAAATAAATACGTGTTGCTTAGTTATAAATTCACATCTTGCCATTTTATTGGCTATGTTGATTTATGGCTAAGGTAATCATCGAGGTGAAAACTTTGCAAAAAGACACTTTAATTGGCAAGATGGTATTTTCAAAAGCAGGAAGAGATGAAGATAAACCATATGTAATTGTTAATCAATTAAATGAGGAATATGTTTTGCTTGCTAATGGAAATACAAAAACATTAGAAATGCCAAAGAAAAAGAAACTAAAACACTTAGTTTTAACTAATAAAGTGGATGAACATGTTAAGGAATGTATATTATCAAAAGATAATACTACAGATCTTAAATTAAAAAGATTTTTAAAACTTAATGGCATTGTCAAGGAGGTCTGATTACCTTATGTCAAAAGATGATGTAATAGAAATGCAGGGCGTGGTGCTAGAAGCACTACCAAATGCTATGTTTCAGGTTGAGTTAGAAAGCGGACATAAGATATTAGCACATATCTCAGGAAAGCTTAGAATGAACTTTATAAGAATTCTACCAGGAGATAAAGTTACTATTGAACTTTCTCCATATGATTTAACTAGAGGTAGAATAACTTGGAGAGCGAAATAATATTCTTAAGTGTTTTTAATATTTTGTGTTAACAAATCAAATTAATAGCAATCAAATTTTGCTAGCGAAAATACTATTCAGAGTAGTTTAAAGATAATATATGATATTATCTTTGGACCTCTAAAGGAATACGAGGAGGGTTAGCGATGAAGGTAAGACCATCAGTTAAGCCTATTTGCGAAAAGTGCAAAGTTATAAAAAGAAAAGGAAGAGTAATGGTAATCTGTGAAAATCCTAAGCACAAGCAAAAACAAGGCTAATAAGAAAATATAAGAAATTAAAAATAATTTACATTAGTATAAAAGTATTTGTTGACTTTTTGCTAAAACTAAAATAAGATTATATAGGTATTTTCTTAATGCTAATGAATTTTAGGTGCGGCTGACTATAGGCGTTACCTATAGACCTAAAATTTTTTATATAAAATATGAATTAAAAACTTTAGTAAACGCATTTCAATTACCAGGAGGTGTAACTTTTAATGGCAAGAATAGCAGGTGTTGACCTACCAAGAGAAAAAAGAGTTGAAATAGGTCTAACTTATATATATGGAATAGGACTACCTACTTCACACAAAATTCTTGAAGCAACAGGAGTAAATCCTGATACAAGAGTTAAGGATCTTACTGAAGAAGAAGTAAACGCAGTAAGAGATTACATCAACAAGAACTTAAATGTTGAAGGTGATCTAAGAAGAGACATTGCGTTAAACATAAAGAGATTAGTTGAAATTGGTTCTTACAGAGGAATTAGACACAGAAGAGGTCTTCCAGTAAGAGGTCAAAAGACTAAGACTAATGCTAGAACAAGAAAAGGTCCTAAGAAGACTATAGCTAACAAGAAGAAATAGTGAGGAGGGAAGACAATGGCAGCTCAAAAGGTTAAGAAGACAAGAAGAAGAAAAGAGAGAAAGAATGTTGAACATGGTGCTGCACACATCAAGTCAACTTTCAATAACTCTATTGTTACTTTAACTGATGTTCAAGGTAATGCATTATCATGGGCAAGTGCAGGTGGATTAGGTTTTAGAGGCTCAAGAAAGAGCACTCCATATGCAGCTCAAATGGCAGCAGAAACTGCTGCAAAGGCAGCAATGGAACATGGTTTAAAGAGTGTTGAAGTTTATGTTAAAGGTCCAGGAGCTGGTAGAGAAGCAGCAATTAGATCTTTACAAGCAGCAGGTCTTGAAGTTACATTAATAAAAGATGTTACTCCAATACCACACAACGGATGTAGACCACCAAAAAGAAGAAGAGTATAGTTTACGTAATTAGGAGGTGTAATTAATGGCAAGATATACTGGAGCTACATGCAGATTATGTAGAAGAGAAGGTATGAAACTATTCCTTAAAGGGGATAGATGCTATACAGACAAATGCGCATTTGTTAGAAGAAGTTATGCACCAGGACAGCATGGAGCAAGCAAGAAAAAACTTTCTAACTATGGCGTACAATTAAGAGAAAAGCAAAAAGCAAAGAGAATATATGGTGTTCTTGAAAGCCAATTCTCAACATATTATAAAAGAGCTGAAAAATTAAGAGGAATTTCAGGTGAAAACCTATTAAGACTTCTTGAATTAAGACTTGATAATGTTGCATTCAGATTAGGATACGGCGCATCAAGAGTAGAAGCTAGACAATTAGTTAACCATGGTCATTTCTTAGTAAATGGTAAGAAGGTTGACATTGCATCATACAAGTTATCAGTAAATGACGTTGTAACTGTATCAGAAAAAAGCAGAGCTTCTGAGAAGTTCAAAGTTTTTGCTGAAAATCCAAAGCCATTACCAAAATGGTTAACAGGAAACCCTGACAACTTTGAAGGAAAAGTTGTAGCTGAGCCTGCAAGAGAGGACATCGATGTTCCAGTTAATGAAACACTGATCGTCGAACTATACAGCAAGTAACAGTAATATTTGTATAGGTTTTTTAATCTTTGCAGATATAGGATCAGTTGCCCTCACAATAAGGTTGCCATTTTATATAAAAGGAGGGTTTGTTAATGTTAGAAATAGAAAAGCCAATAATCGAATGTGTTGAATCTAGCGATGACGGTACTTATGGTAAATTTGTTATTGAACCGCTAGAAAGAGGTTATGGAACAACTCTTGGTAATGCATTAAGAAGAATATTACTTTCTTCTTTACCAGGAGCTGCACCAACATCAGTAAAAATTGATGGTGTAGTTCATGAGTTTTCTACAGTAACTGGTGTAAAGGAAGATGTTACAGAATTAATTCTTAATATGAAATCCTTAGCTCTTAGAATGACTGGAGATGGCCCAAAGACTATATATATTGATGCAAAAGGACCTGGAGTAGTTACAGGTGCTGATATAAAGACTGATGGTGATGTAGAAGTTGTTAGCGAAGATTTACATATTGCAACTTTAGATGAAAATGCTAAGTTGTATGTGGAAATTACCGTTAATAGAGGAAGAGGGTATGTTTCCCAAAATAAAAATAAGAGCGACAATCTTCCAATAGGTTCTATTGCAATGGACTCAATATATACCCCTGTAAAAAGAGTTAATTTCACAGTTGAAAATACTAGAGTTGGCCAAATCACAGATTATGATAAATTAACTTTAGAAGTTTGGACTAATGGAACAATAAAGATTGAGGAAGCTATAAGCTTATCTGCAAAGATTCTTATAGAGCACTTCAAATTATTTATGACTCTTACAGACAACACTAATGATGTTGAAATAATGATCGAAAAAGAAGAAGATAATAAAGAAAAAGTACTTGAAATGACTATAGAGGAGCTTGATTTATCAGTTAGATCATATAACTGTTTAAAGAGAGCTGGTATAAACACTGTTCAAGAGCTTGCTCAAAGATCAATGGATGATATGATGAAGGTAAGAAACCTTGGTAAGAAGTCCCTTGAAGAAGTTGAAAGAAAGCTTAAAGAATTGGGTTTAGGTCTTAGATTAAATGACGAGTAGGTAAGGAGGTAAAGCTATGGCAGGATATCGTAAGTTAGGTCGTCCTACTGATCAGAGAAAAGCTATGCTAAGAAACCTTGTTACAAGCTTCTTAAAGCATGGTAAAATAGAAACAACTGAAACAAGAGCTAAAGAAGCTAGAAGTCTTGCAGAAAAAATGATCACTCTTGCAAAAAGAGGAGATCTTCATGCAAGAAGACAGGTTTTGTCTTTTGTTACTGAAGAAGCAGTAGTGAAGAACTTATTTGAAAATGTTGCTCCAAAATACACTGAGAGAAACGGTGGTTATACAAGAATGTATAAAGTTGGCCCAAGAAGAGGCGACGGAGCTGAAATAGTTATACTTGAATTAGTATAATTTACTGGGGATTAAGTTACGGCTTAGTCCCCATTTTAACATATAATTTTATTTAGATGTATATTCATGTGTAAACAGTATAGAAAACTACTCTTTTATAAAGTATAATAGACAATAGATATTGTCCACATTATAAAACTTATTCAGCTATTAGTAAGCTTTATAATGTGATTAGAATTAATTATGGAGGAATTTCAATGAGTGATAAGATGGTTGAATGTACAGATCTCACTTTTAAATATGTAAATAGTGAAAATGGGGAAGAAAAGTACGCTATTAATGGTGTTAACTTAAGTGTAAAAAAAGGTGAATTCTTAGTTGTGCTTGGCCATAATGGCTCGGGAAAATCTACCATTGCCAAACATATAAATGCATTACTTCTTCCTAGTGGAGGAAAAGTGTATGTAGATGGAATTGACACATCTGATGTAAATAATACTTGGGAAGTAAGAAAAAGAGCAGGAATGGTGTTTCAGAATCCAGATAATCAAATGGTAGCTACTATTGTAGAAGAAGATGTAGCTTTTGGACCTGAAAATTTGGGGATAGAACCTTCAGAAATAAGAAGAAGAGTTGATGACAGCTTAAAGAAGGTTGAAATGTATGAATATAGGAAGCATGCGCCTCATCTCTTATCAGGAGGACAAAAACAAAGAATTGCTATAGCTGGTATTCTGGCCATGAGGCCACAATGCATAATATTAGATGAACCTACCGCTATGCTAGACCCTATAGGTAGAAAAGAGGTTATAAGTACTATAAAAGATGTTAATAAGAATTATGGAATAACTATAATTCTAATAACTCATTATATGGATGAAGCTGCTGAAGCTGATAGAATAATAGTTATGGATCAAGGTAAGGTAATGATGGAAGGTGTTCCAAGAGAGGTATTTTCTCAAGTTGAAACTATGAAGAAGATAGGATTGGATGTTCCTCAAGTTACGGAACTAGCTTATGAGCTTCAAAAATCAGGAATAAATATAGGCACTAAAATATTAAATGTAGATGAGATGGTGGATGCATTATGTCAATTAAAATAGAAAACTTAACTCATATATATATGCCAAAATCACCTTTTGAAAAAAAAGCATTAGATGATGTATCATTAGAGATAATGGATGGACAGTTTGTAGCACTTATAGGTCATACGGGATCAGGTAAATCAACGCTTATTCAGCATCTAAATGGATTATTGAAACCAACTAGCGGGAAAATAATTGTTGATGATATAGATATAACTAAAAAAGGTGTAAAGTTATCAGATATAAGAAAAAAAATAGGACTTGTGTTCCAGTATCCAGAATATCAGCTTTTTGAAGAGACTATAGAGAAGGATATACAGTTTGGACCAAGAAATTTAGGCCTATCAGATGATGAGATAGATAAAAGAACTAAGAGAGCCATGAAAATGGTTGGTTTAGATTATGAGATGTATAAGGATAAATCACCATTTGAACTAAGTGGAGGCCAAAAAAGAAGAGTTGCTATAGCTGGAGTTGTGGCTATGGAGCCTAAAATATTAATATTAGATGAACCTACTGCTGGATTAGATCCTAAGGGCAGAGATGAGATACTAGAGCAGATAAACATACTACATAAGGAATATAATATGACTATAATACTGGTAAGCCATAGCATGGAAGATGTTGCAAAACTGGCTGACAGAGTAATAGTAATGAATAAAGGTAAATCTATACTAGATGGTATTCCTTCCGAAATATTTAATAAAATAGACGTATTAGAAGAAGTAGGATTAGCTGCACCACAGGTAACTTACTTAGTTAGAGAATTAAGAAATAGAGGATTTAATATAAGTAGTAGTGTATTTACAGTAGAACAAGCTAAACAAGAGTTATTACAATATATAAAGAATAATAAGTAGGAAGGGAGATTAGGGATATTATGCTAAAAGAAATTACAATAGGCCAGTATATACCTGGTGATTCGTTCATACATAAGTTAGATCCAAGAACTAAAATATTGATATCCATGCTTTTTATAGTTTCTCTTTTTATTATGAATAAATATGTTGGATATATTTTTGTTACAGCTTTCTTATGTGCGTCAATAATATTTTCACAAGTTCATGTAAGATTTTTGTATAAAGGTTTGAAACCTGTTTTTGTACTTATTTTGATAACTGCTGCATTAAATATCTTTATGATACAAGGTAAATCAGAAAATTTACTTTTTGCTTGGAACTTCCTTAAAGTATATAAAGAGGGAATAGATACTGCAGTGTTTATGACTCTTAGACTTATATTCTTAATTTTAGGAACATCTCTATTAACACTAACTACATCTCCAATAGAGTTAACTGATGGAATTGAGAATCTTCTTAATCCATTTAAGAAAATAGGGGTTCCAGCACATGAGCTTGCAATGATGATGACTATAGCATTGAGATTTATACCAACTTTAATGGATGAAACTGATAAGATAATGAAAGCTCAGCAAGCTAGAGGAGCAGATTTTGAATCAGGTAATGTAATACAGAAATCAAAGAGTTTGATTCCTTTATTAGTTCCACTATTCATAAGTTCATTTAGAAGAGCTGATGAGCTTGCTATGGCTATGGAAGCTAGATGCTATAGAGGTGGAGAAGGAAGAACAAGAATGAAGCAGTTAAAGTATGAAGCTAGGGATGTTGTAGCATATGCCATAATATTGGCTTTACTGGTAATAAGTTTTTACGTTAGATTTGGAATAAGATGATTAGGTGATTTGTTTGAGAAATATTAAACTTGTTTTAGAGTATGATGGAACTGGTTATAATGGATGGCAAAAACAGAAACATGGACTGACTATACAAGATAAGTTAGATAAGGCAATAAGAACTCTAACTAAAGAAGAAGTAGAGACCCTAGGAAGCTCTAGAACTGATTCTGGAGTGCATGCAAGAGGTTATGTGGTAAACTTTAAGACTGACAGTAGTATACCTGCTGAGAGGTTTAAGTATGCACTTAATACGAAGCTACCGGATGATATCCTAGTTGTATCGTCCGAGGAAGTTTCGCTGGATTTTCATGCTAGATATTCATCAAAGGGAAAAATGTATAGTTATACGATAAGGAACAATGAAATACCGACTGTTATAGGGAAAAACTTTTTTTACAATTATGAAAAAAAACTAGATATAGAAGCAATAAGATTAGCAGCTCAATATTTTTTGGGAACTCATGATTTTAAGGCTTTTCAAAATAAAGGTGGATCAGTAAAGACCAGTGTTAGAACAATAACTAAGCTAGACATTGAAGTAAATGATGATATTATTAAATTTTATGTAGCTGGTAATGGTTTTTTATATAATATGGTTAGAATAATGGTAGGTACCTTAATAATGGTTGGCATACATAAGATTGAGCCTAGTGATGTAAAGAAAATTATATTAGATGGAATAAGACAGCAAGCTGGAAAACCTGCGCCAGCTTGTGGATTATGTTTAGAAAAAGTTTTTTACTAAATTATTGATAAAATTTATTGACACGCCCGTAAGCGTGTATTATAATAGTCTATGTTCGTGAGATACGTGTATAAGATCCACTTAGCATGGATCTTGACATTATAGATTTGACTATATGCGTAAGCAAGCTTTAAAGAAAGTTCAGGGAGGGAAAACGATGAAATCATACAATGCGAAAGCTAATGAAGTTGAAAGAAAATGGTATGTCGTTGATGCTGCTGGAAAGCCACTAGGAAGAGTTGCTAGCCAAGTTGCTTCAATATTAAGAGGTAAGAATAAGCCAACATTTACTCCAAATGTTGATTGCGGAGATTTTGTAATAATTATAAATGCAGAAAAGGTTCTTTTAACTGGAAAGAAATTAGATCAAAAGTTTTTAAGAAAGCACAGTCTTTATCCAGGTGGATTAAAAGAAACTCCATATAGAGAAGTTTTAGATAAGAAACCTGAATTTGCATTTGAAGAAGCTGTAAGAAGAATGCTTCCAAAAGGAGTTTTAGGAAGAAAAATGCTTACAAAGCTAAAAGTTTTTAGAGGTGCAGAACATAACCATGCAGCTCAAAATCCAGAAGTACTTGAATTAAAGTACTAATTTGACGCTCGGGAGGAGGATTAGAAATGGCAAAGGTTCAATACATGGCTACTGGAAGAAGAAAGAAATCAGTTGCAAGAGTTAGACTTGTTGCAGGTGAAGGTAAGGTAGTAATCAACAGCAAAGATATAGAAACATATTTTGGTTTAGAAACTTTAAGAGTTATAGTTAATCAACCATTAGTATTAACTGGAACTAAAGATAAATTTGATGTTATAGTTAATGTACATGGTGGTGGACTTACAGGTCAAGCAGGAGCTATAAGACATGGTATTTCAAGAGCTCTAGTTAAATCTGATGAAGCAGTTAAGCCAGAAATAAAGAAGGCAGGATTCTTAACAAGAGATCCAAGAATGAAGGAAAGAAAGAAATACGGTCTTAAGAAAGCTAGAAGATCACCACAGTTCTCAAAGAGATAGTATTTCAAAAAAAGAGGAGCATTCCTCTTTTTTTTTATACGCAAAATTATGATTGGCAGGTATGTCTATTGATATTCTTTTAATATAATGAATAAATCTATAAAAGCTGCAAAAAATACTATAGATATATCGTATTTATGGAGGTAATTATGAGAAAGCGTATAGCTGTATTATTTGTTTGCATAATTGTATTTTTAACTAATACTGTAATTGTTAATGCAGTAGAAGACAAATCGAAACAAACACAAAAAATAGTATTAATAGATGCAGGACATGGTGGAATTGATGGCGGTGCTAAATCAAAGAATGGGACTATAGAAAAAGATATTAACCTATCTATATCCTTAAAGCTTAAGGATTATTTAGAGAAGAAAAATTATAAGGTATATATGACAAGAGAAGACGACAGTGGGTTATATGAAAAAGGAAATTCAGTGAGATCAAAAAAAGTAGAAGATTTAACTAATAGAGTTAAATTGAAAGAAAGTACGAAGTGCGATATATTCATAAGCATACATCAGAATATGTTTCCTCAAAGTAAATACTATGGAGCACAGGTATGGCACGCAAGCAATGAGGAAAGTAAAAAGCTAGGTGATATAATTCAAAGTTCGCTAGTTGAGACAGTAGATAAAGATAATAAGAGAATAGCCAAAGCGGCCGGAGATCAATATAAAATACTAAGAGATAACTTAGGTATACCAAGTGTTATAGTTGAATGTGGTTTTTTGTCTAATCCAAATGAAGAACAGTTATTAAAAACAGAAGACCATCAAAAAAAATTAGCTGAGGCAATTAGCAGCGGAATAGATAAGTACTTTCAGTCTAAAAATGGTGTTGAATAATCAAATTTCCTAGGAAATAATGTTATCGTACAAATATATAGAGATTGTTTCAAAGTGATTAGTATCTAAAAAACTCTGAAACAGTCTCTTTTTATATTATTTAGGATGATGTGTTATACATAAGCTTTGTACATACTACAATTTCTTCTAAGATAGAACTATTTTTTTACGAGGTATTTTGATGTTATTATGTTTGTTGAGCTATCAGTGACTACCCAATAGGTATTTCCACGAATTAATGTTAATGGAGTAACTCCATCGCTTAAGAAAAAGTTGTTATCTCTCCAAAATAATTTTTGAACCTTCCCACCTGTAAACAAGAATCCGTCGCCTTCGCCTTTATGAGAAAATATATCTTCGTGGTTTATATTTTTTTCATCTACGTATTGAATGACTAAATTTGTAAAAGAAAGTTCTTTGTTTGTAACAACATTTTTTTCTGTTATAGGACCATTATAATGAACATAGTTTTCTCCATTATATGTAAAACTAGAGGAAACGCCTGGTTTATACTCAACAAAAACAGTGTCGCAATTTGATTTAAAATTAAGTTTATACAAGTCTACCTTGTCCATAAAATTGAAATGTGGTATGTCTTTTAGTGTTAGATTTTTAATCACATCTATAGAATCATTTCTCTCAATCTTCTTATTATAAAAAACTGCCCAATATTCTATATAATTGCTTTCCTTATTGAAGGTTTCATAGACTATATCACTTATTGTTACATTAGTTAGATCTTTTATTTTTACGGGAGAATACTTAATACCAATCACTGAATTTGATGACCCAACCTCTGCAATCCGTTCACCTGTTATTGGTGATACACTAATACTGTTATGGGGAACTGAATTGGTCTTGTCCTTGTTCGCTATATGATAGAAATCATAAAATACAATTAGCAATAGTATTACTATCAATCCGTATATTATTATGTCATAAAGTTTGGAGGAAAGTTTTGGTTTCATGTCTACTCCTTAAAATAATGATATAATAGATTATAATTTCATTCTCAGCATAATATGCTAAGAATTATAATTTATATTTAAAAACATATAAACAAATAAAGCACTTCAATACTTAAAATCAAAATAGCTGTTTAGTATATTTAAGAAATTTTATTTTAATATGAAGT
Source organism: Clostridium yunnanense (assembly GCF_016595795.1). Lineage (GTDB taxonomy): Bacteria > Bacillota > Clostridia > Clostridiales > Clostridiaceae > Clostridium_AR > Clostridium_AR yunnanense. The sequence goes on along the minus strand of NZ_JAENHN010000048.1, from coordinate 194,691 downwards.
GTTAATTTAAGTAATATGTTTTAAATAATTCTTATTAATATACTTGGGGAGGTTAATATGAAAGAAATACATATTACACAGATAATAGATTCAGTGAAACAATTGTGTATATCCTCAAACTATTATCTTGGAGAGGATTTAAGGAATAGTTTAGAAGACGCTAGAAAAAAAGAGAGTTGGCCAATAGCTAAAAATATTTTAGATAATATTGTGATAAATTCAGATATTGCTAAAAATGAAAGTATGCCAATATGTCAGGATACAGGTATGACATGTGTGTTTGTGGAATTAGGTCAAGACGTACATATAACTGGGGGGCTTCTTGAGGATGCAATAAATGAAGGGGTAAGAAGAGGGTATGACGAAGGATTTTTAAGGAAGTCTGTAGTCGAAGATCCTATAATGAGAGTTAATACTAAGGATAATACTCCAGCAGTAATTTATTATGAAATAGTAAGTGGAGATAAAATGAAAATTACTGTTGCACCTAAAGGTTTTGGATCAGAAAATATGAGTGCAATAAAAATGTTAAAGCCATCAGATGGTATAGATGGGGTGAAAGAATTCGTATTAGAAACCGTTAGAAAAGCAGGTCCTAATCCATGTCCACCAATAGTGGTTGGAGTTGGTATTGGAGGAACATTTGATAAGGCTGCTAATTTAGCTAAGAAAGCACTAATAAGAAATATAAATGAAAGCAATTGCAATAACTACTATGCTGATTTAGAAAAGGAACTTTTAGAAAAAATTAATGAGCTTGGAATAGGACCTCAAGGGTTTGGTGGAAAAACCACGGCGTTAGGTGTAAATGTTGAGGTATATCCAACACACATTGCAGGACTGCCAGTGGCAGTAAATATTAATTGTCATGCTACTAGACACGCTGATATAGAGTTATAGGAGGAAAATCAATTGGAAAAGAAGATAATCATGCCATTAACTAACGACAAGGTCTTAGATCTAAAGGCTGGAGATACCGTGCTTATTAGTGGTACTATATATGCTGCAAGAGATGCTGCACATAAAAAGCTTATCGAATTGATAGAAAACAATGAAGAGTTGCCTATTGATGTTAGAGACTCAGTTATTTATTATGTAGGACCTACTCCTGCTAAACCAGGTGAGGTAATAGGCTCTGCTGGTCCAACAACTAGCTATAGAATGGATGCATACACTTCCAAGCTTTTAAACTTAGGACTTAAAGGTATGATTGGCAAGGGTCTAAGAAGTAATGAAGTGGTTGAAAGTATAATAAAAAATAAAGCTGTATATTTTGGTGCTATAGGAGGAGCTGGCGCTCTTATTTCTAAATGTATAAAGAAAAATGATATTGTCGCATATGAAGAACTTGGAGCAGAGGCCATAAGGAGATTGGAAGTAGAGGATTTACCTGTTGTTGTTATAATAGATAGCGAAGGTGATAATTTGTACGATATAGGTCAAAAGAATTACTTAGATAGTATTAAATGAAGAGCTAGATATAACTGGGCTTATGTTAGTTCTAAAATTAACATCCATTTAAAAGTTTATCACTTATATAAATTTTAATAAGTTTTATTCATAAAAAATACTAAAGTAAAGATATTTTAGATTATTAATTGATTAAGAAGATAAAACAGAACTCATATATATATAACTAAAAATATACCTAATTGTATGAGCAAATAGATAAAGGGAATTTCTATAATAAAATGTATAGAAATTCCCTTTATCTATTAGAGATTTTTAAACCCTTTTCCTCGAACTTCTGAAATATCAATTATGGTTACAAAGGCTTTAGGATCTACTAGATGAATTGTGTTTTTTAATTCTATCATTTGTCTAGTGGTCACAATGCAGTAAAGCATCTTCTTTCTATCATGGGTATATTCACCTTCAGCGAATAGTGAGGTAACACCTCTATGTAAGTCATTAATTATATAGTCTATTACATCTTTTTCTCTTTCAGTAAGTATGAGAAGTAGGTTTTTTCTTGATAAGCCTCTTAGCATAACATCTAATACATAGCTTTGGATAAACATTGATATTAAAGTATATAGAGCTTTAGGAATACCGAAGAAAAAAGCTCCTACTGCAACTATAACTAGATTAAGAGTAAAACCTAATTTTCCTATATTAAAATTGGAATATCTCTTTCTAATAAGCATTGTAATTATATCTGTGCCGCCAGTAGATCCGCTTCTTGAGAATACTAATCCAAATCCTATTCCACATAATACACCACCGTAGATACAATAAAGAAGAATATCATCAATCACTATAATTTTTGAAAATGGAGAGGTAATTATCAGTGATATAGATAATGATACCATTCCTATTGCAGAATACAGTGTAAATTTCTTGTCCAGTTTAATGTAGCTAACTATAAATAAAGGCAAGTTTATTAAGAATACAGAAAAACCTGCATTGAAGCCTTTCAAGTATTGGATAATTAGTGCTACCCCAGTAGCTCCACCACTAAGAAGCCTTGCGTGGGTTAAAAATAAGTTTATGCCTAAAGATGATATAAAGCAACCTGTTACTATTATTAAAATATCAAGTATGTAAGATTTTTTCGTTCTTATGTAGTCCATTTTAAAATCCTCTCACCAAAAGATAAATGTTTTACATGAAGATTATATAAGAATAACTGTATTATGTAAAAAGTATAATAACCTATAAAAGCAAATTACAAGTTTTTATTCATGATTTAATAAAAAATGCTATAAATTCTTCATTATTCCTTATAAACCCTAGTATACAGTATTGTGTATTAATATATACATAAATATAAATAACTTAAGAATGATTAATTTATACAATAATAGACAATATTTATGTTGTGATATAGAATATAAATTGGGTAATTAAAAATATTTAGTTGAATTGAGGAATAAAATATGAGAATTAAGCTTCCTGGAACTATGAAAACTAAAATTATATTATTGCTAATATTAGTTTTTCTAAGTATAGGGATTTTAATAAAAGAAGGAATTGCAAACAGTAAACATACTGATAATAAAGCTACTATCGAGAATCAAACTATTAAATTAAAGTAAAAAAGGATTTAGAGTAATATGTACATTTTGGAAATTGGTTTAAAATTAATTTACAAAAGAAATTAATTATGTAGTGGTTTGTAACATTATTGTAATGTAATACAGTATGATAATAAATTAAAATATAATATGTAGGAGGGGATAATTTATGAAAGTATTAGTGACAGGTGGAGCAGGATACATAGGTAGCACAATATGCTCTGCTCTTATTGATAATGGACATGAACCCATAATATTAGACTCATTAGTAACAGGAAGAGAAGAATTCACAAAAGGGAAGATATTTTATAAGGGAGATATAGCTGATAAAAATCTCTTGGAGAAGATATTTACTGATCATCCAGGTATTCAGTATACAATACACTGTGCAGCACTAATTGTTGTTCCTGAATCTGTAGAAAGCCCTTATGAATATTATAGAGAAAATGTAGGTAAATCATTAGAATTATTTCATACATTGAATAGATTAGGTTGTAAAAATGTAGTTTTTAGTTCATCAGCATCTATATATGATGATGTGGCGAACTTCATGGTTACCGAAGAGGCACCACTAAATGCAAGAAGCCCGTATGCGAGAACAAAATATATGATGGAAATGGTACTAAAAGATTTCTGTTTTGCATATGGAATGAGAGGTATAGCCTTAAGATACTTTAATCCAATAGGAGCAGATCCTAAAATGCGTTCAGGGGTACACGTTCAATTTCCAAGTCATGTATTAGGTAAGTTAGTTGATGTTGCCCTTGGAAATGATCCTGTATTTAAAATAACAGGTGTTAATTGGGATACAAGAGATGGCTCAGGAATTAGAGATTTCGTACATGTTTGGGATTTAGCACTTGCACATGTTAAAGCTGTTGAAAGATTTGAAGAGGCATTTAAGGACTCAGCTGCTATAGATAATTATCTAGTTATAAATCTTGGAAGTGGCGATGGGATTACAGTAAAAGAACTAGTTAAAGCTTTTGAGAATGTGTATGGTAAAGAAATAAATAAAGAAGAAGCGATGCCAAGACCTGGAGATGTACCAGGATCTTATGCAAATACTGATAGAGCAAAAAGATTACTTGGATGGCAAGCACAAATGTCTATAGAACAAGGTATTGCTGATGCATTAAAGTGGGGAGAAATAAGAGAAACAATAATTAAATATTAAGATATACAAAGCGATATTTAATATAAAAGCATAAAAATACAGTCTATAAATTATAATGATTTATAGACTGTATTTTTAATTTTAAAGATTATTAATTGTAGTATATAAGATTTAATCTAATTCGATATGCTTCAGAATTCCCTTAGATAATTGGAGTATAACTACTGATGCAAACAAGTTCCAGATAAGAAATGCAAAGTATATTGCATAATGACCTAAGAAGGATAATTCATTTGCGATAACAGCAGCTCCTATTATTCCAGGAAGAACATAAAGTACTATTGAGAAAAACATCAAAAGTCCTCTAATTGCATCGGAATTTATGCCACCAAACAATCTTAAATTAAGTACTGACCCATAAGTAAATACAAAGCCAAATGATATATATACAAGGATACAAAGTATTGCATCAAGTGGATTGGCTTTTATTATTATTGCTAAAGTTAAGAAGACTATAGCACTGTCTGAGACATATTTTAATATTGAAGATAATGTGGCCCAGAATATTTTCTTATCATCACTATCTGGTATTAAAAATATATAGGGTTTTACAATCTCAAAATTAAACTTAGAAGAAAAATTAGATATACAGCCCATGTATATAGTAAGGTATAGGAATATAGTTATATCCTTTATAGGAAAGAATAGGCCATAACCTATTGCGCCGATAAGTAACATACCGGTATACATATTAACAAGGCCGAAACCTGTCTTTCTATACTCTAATAAGTGCTTTCTGAAGATAGCTTCTCCAAACATACTATCATATTTATAAGTAACTTTTCTGGTTTTCCTTTTTCTCTTGCCATCAAGCATAAAATCTGCGGATTTCATTTGTTTAGTTTTTATGTTTTTCATAGTTTCATTTAATTCAGATTTATCTAATACATCTTCATAGAAATCTAGGTTCAAATTATAAAGTATAAATACTATCATAACTAGTACTAAAAGTAATAAGCCAAGATAAATAAATAATGAATAGTTTAAACCATTAAAGCATTGAGTTATAATAGCCTTGACCCAGCCGATTATAGGAATGTAATCTAATCGAGGATCGCTATACATTGATGTAAGATATACTAATAAATTATTCCTATGATTATAGCCGTTATAAGTTGTATAGAGAACTAAAATAGCAGCAAAAACTTGGACTACTACTTGTAATATATTTTTTAAATAAGCTTTATTAGAGCAAATACTATAAATCAATACCGAAACAAATGATAAGATAATGAAAAATAGTATATATGTTAGTAGAAGCACTACTACACCTAAAGGTGCAAATTTGAACCAGTTAATTAAATTTGGTATTTGAAATAAAATAAATAAGGATGTAATAAAGGTAGTTTGTATCTCTTTAATAAATCCATACATAAGTATATTTTGTGGACTCAATGGAGAAGTAAAAGCAAAATTTACATCACTCATGAGAAAGGATGAACTTCTTTTCTGTGCTCCAAAATATACTGTTGTAAGAATAAATACTATAGTAACTAGTGTTGATATGCCTATGAAGTAAGCAGATGGTGTGCTCTTCATATCGGACTTTTTAGCTATAAATGGTGCAATAACACAATAACCAAGTAAAAGTACATAAAATAAAATTGGTATTAATTTTGAAGGTTTTCTTTTTATAAGCTTTATATTGTTAATAAAGCTTCTTCTCAATATATATAAAAGAGGAGACATATTACTTTTCCTCCGTGAATTCAAAGAATATATCTTCTAGAGATTCATTAGATTCATCAAGTTCACTTTTACTCTTGGATATTATTATTTCTCCATTTTTCATTATCAATATTCTATCCCATAACTCTTCCATACTATCTAGTAGATGAGTACTTATTAGTATTGATACTCCATCGTTCTTTAGATCAGAAATTAAGTTCTTTAATTCTTTGATAGCTTTTGGATCTAGTCCAATCATAGGTTCATCGAAAAGTACTACAGAAGGATTTGTTATTAAAGCACAAATTATGCTTACTTTTTGCTGCATACCCTTGGACAATTCTTGAGCGAGCTTTTCTTTTTTATCAAGCATATCAAAGGTTTTAAGCAATTCCTCAGCTCTTGCATCATAATTTCTTATTCCATAAGCTTTTGCCATGAAATGAATATGTTCTTCTACAGTTAGTAGGGGGTAGAGAGAAGGTAGTTCAGGAACATAACCAAAAAGGCGTTTTCCTTCAACAGATTTATTAACCTTGCCGCATATTTTTATTTCACCGTCATATTTCAGCAAGCCTGCAATAGATTTTAAGGTAGTAGACTTACCAGCGCCATTAGGTCCAACCAATACTGCTATTTCCCCCTTATTTATCGTAAAGTTTATATTCTTAGCTGCTTCTAATTTATTATATTTTTTATTTAAGTTTATCACTTCTAACATGCTATTCCTCCTTGAAATAATGAACTAATATTTCGTAATAAGATATCTATTTTAAATAGGGCGTATAAATAAAGTTACTATATCTGTAGGTATAAGAACACGTATACATTGTACCATTAAATTCCAAAAAATTCTCTATTATCAATAAAACTTAAGAGAATTTTAAGATGTTTTAAATAAATATGCTTTTATATAAAATATTGTTAAAATAATAGTTATGAACATTAATATATAAATTTATATTACAGCAAAGCTGTATAAGTTATTTCTAACATTATGATGGCACAATAAATATTGAAACAGAAGGAGATATGTTTACGGTCTACATAAGCATTCCTAAAGATATAGAGTAAAGAGATCATAAGTCTCTTTACTTTTTTCTTAGGGTATTTTAATATAGTTTATAAACAAATAGTAATTACCTAAGCTTTTTAACTTTTCTTTTAATAATAAAGCGGGTGTAAGGTAAATTTAAATATAGTTCATTAATATAGTTAAGTAATTTTAATTCAAGAAGTTTAATTATAAAAATAGCATAATCATTGGGAGGAAATCAATATGTCAGTTACATTTATACAATATCCAAAGTGTAGTACTTGTAGAAAAGCTAAAAAGTGGCTTCAAGATAATAATATAGAGTTCAATGAAAGAATTATTAATGAAGATAATCCTAAAAAGGAAGAACTAAGCAAGTGGATAGAAAACAGTGGATTACCAATAAGTAAGTTTTTCAATACTAGTGGAAGACTTTATAAAGAGCTTAATATTAAGGATAAAGTAAAGACTGCTTCCAGTGAAGAACTTATTGAACTTTTAGCTTCAGATGGAATGCTGGTGAAAAGACCAATACTTCTAAAAGGTGATTTAGTTTTAGTTGGTTTTAAAGAAGATCAATGGGAAGAAAAAATAAAATAGTTTTAATTAAGAATAGAGGTGTAGACCTCTTTTTTTATTTTTATCAACTGTATGTTGAGACAGAGGATTAACAAGACACAATGAAGATAACTTGTTTTCTCAGAGAGAAGTATAAAATTTTTATAACGGGTAAACCTATTAATTTCAATTGACTGGAATAGTTTTTTAGAAGTTAGTCTTGTAAAAATGGTTGAGTAAGGAAAAAGAAGAAAAAATGAAATGTATACAATAAAGGTATATTATTTTAGCTATTTTGGGAAAAAAGTAATTTTACAAACTAATTGTTTGGTTATTATAATATATAAGACAATATATTGTGTTATTGAGAATAGAATATTAATAAACATACTATATATTGTGGGAGGAGAAATGCTATGAAAAATCTATCAGAATTGTGTGATATAGCGCTAAGTGCTATTAATGGGGATAAAGAGGTATATTCAAATAAAAAATTTGTAGATTCATTAGAACATATAATAAGAGAAAATATCAGTTATAATGATATGATAAATTCTGCAATACAAGTTTGCCTAGAGCTTACTACTGAAGAAGAACCAAAGTGGCTTAATGGAGCAGCTAAGCTATATATAGTAAGATTATATGATAATGTAAGAGCTAACAGAGGAATGGATAAAGAAGCAGACCCTTATAAAAACTTTTATGATTTTGTTTCTGAGCTTACTGAAAAAGGGCTTTATGGAAAATATATTTTGGAAAACTACTCAAGAGAAAATATAGATGAATTAGAAAAATATATGAGTCCAGAAAGAGACCTTCTATTTACATACAGTGGTATAAGTTTGCTTGCTAAAAGATATCTAATTCAAGATTTTAATAGGAAGCCACTTGAATTACCACAGCAAATGTTTATGGGAATAGCTATGCATTTAGCAATACCAGAAAAAGATGATAAAAGGGTTTATTGGGCTAAAAGATTTTATGATGTACTTAGTTCATTAAAAGCAACAATGGCTACTCCGACAATGTCAAATGCCAGAAAGCCATTTTATCAATTAAGTTCGTGTTTTATAGATACAGTAGAGGATAGTTTAAAAGGTATATATAAATCTCTAGATAACTTTGCAGAGGTATCAAAGTTCGGTGGAGGAATGGGTATATACTTCGGTAAAGTAAGAGCATTGGGATCATCAATAAGAGGGTTTAAAGGCGCTTCAGGAGGGGTTATACCTTGGGTGAAGCTTTATAATGATACAGCTATAGCTGTTGATCAACTTGGTGTTAGAAATGGAAGTGTATCTATTTGGCTTGATGCATGGCATAGAGATTTACCTGAATTTCTACAACTAAAGACTAATAATGGCGATGACAGAAAAAAAGCTCATGATGTGTTTCCTGGTATATGTTACCCTAATTTATTTTGGAAACTAGCAGAAGAAAAGATAGATAGCAATTGGTATTTGATGTGTCCACATGAAATAAGAACAGTTAAAGGTTATTCTCTAGAAGACTTTTATGGAGATGCCTGGGAAGAAAGATATTGGGACTGCGTCAACGATGAAAGAATTGAAAAGAAAGTAATGTGTATAAAGGATATTGTCAGACTTATAATAAAGAGTGCAGCAGAAACAGGAACACCATTTGCATTTTATAGAGATGCTGCTAATATGATGAATCCTAATAAGCATAAAGGAATGATATATTCATCTAACCTTTGTACTGAAATAATGCAAAACATGAGTGCTATGGATATCCTTCAAGAAGAAATAATTGATGATAATGGAGATAAAATAGTAATTGAGAGAACTAAGTCAGGAGATTTTGTTGTATGTAATTTATCTTCAGTGGTTTTAGGAAATGTTGATGTGACAAACGATGAAGAACTAGAATACATAGTAGAAACTCAAATAAGAGCCATGGATAATGTAATTGATCTAAATTACTATTCAGTTCCTTTTGCTGAGATTACAAATAAAAAATATAGAGCTATAGGACTAGGAACAAGTGGTTATCATCACATGCTTGCTAACAATAAGGTATCATGGACTAGCGATTACCATATGGAATTTGCAGATAAAGTATATGAAAAGATAAATTATTATGCTATAAAGGCTTCCATGAATATATCTAAAGAAAAAGGAACATATCCGCACTTTGAAGGTTCTGATTGGAAAACTGGAGACTACTTTAGAATTAGAAATTATGAATCACAAGAATGGATAGAATTAGCACAAGATATAAAGAAATATGGTATGAGAAATGGATATCTATTAGCTGTAGCACCAAATGGATCTACAGCAACTATTGCAGGAACTTCAGAAGGAATAGATCCAGTTATGTCTAGATTTTGGATGGAAGAGAAAAAAGGTAGTATAACTCCAAAAATAGCACCAAATCTTTCGGAAGATAACTATTGGTACTATAATTCAGCATATAATATCGATCAGGCATGGTGTGTTAAGCTTAATGGAGTAAGACAAAGACATATTGATCAAGGGCAGTCATTTAATCTTTATATAACGACTAATTACACAATGAGACAGATAATGAATCTTTATATAGAAGCTTGCAAATCAAGTGTGAAAAGTATTTATTATGTTAGATCAAAATCGTTGACAGTAAGTGATTGTGAAAGCTGCTCAGCTTAAAGAGAAATAGTTTTTTCAATAATTATAGTTATGAAGATTTAATTTATGTAGATTATTGCTAAAAGAGCTTCAGTTAGAAAATACAGATGCAATAGGGAGGAAATTATATATGGCTATCAATAAGAAACCTCTGTTTAATGAAAATGGAGATACTGAAATCTCAAAAAAGAGAATGATAAATGGAAATACAACAAATCTTAATGATTTTAATAATATGAAATATACTTGGGTATCTGATTGGTATAGGCAGGCTATGAATAACTTTTGGATACCAGAAGAGATTAACTTAGCTCAAGACTTGAAAGATTATCCAAAGCTGACTGATGAAGAAAGAGTAGCGTATGATAAGATACTATCATTTTTAATATTTCTTGACTCAATACAGACAGCTAACCTTGGGAATATAAATAATTATATAACAGCAAGTGAAGTAAATCTATGCTTGACCATACAAGCTTTTCAAGAAGCAGTACATTCACAAAGCTATAGTTACATGTTAGATACAATATGTCCACCGGAAAAGAGAAATGAGATATTATTTCAATGGAAGGATGATAAGATACTTCTTGAGCGTAATAAGTTCATCGGCGATTTGTACAATAATTTTGTTGAAAATCCAACTGAAGAAACTTTCTTAAAAACTATAATGGCAAACTATATTTTGGAAGGAATTTACTTTTATTCTGGATTTATGTTTTTCTATAACTTAGAGAGAAATGGCAAGATGCCAGGATCAGCTCAAGAAATAAGATACATAAATAGAGATGAAAATACCCATCTTTGGTTGTTTAGAAATATAATAAGAGAACTACAAAGAGAAGAACCTCAAATGTTCACAGAAGAGTTAGTAGAAGAGCTAAGAGAAATGGTGAGAAATGGTGTGGAAAATGAAATAGCTTGGGGACATTATGTAATAGCTGATGGTATACAAGGTCTGAATAAAAAAATGATACATGACTATATAAAATATTTAGGAAACATAAGACTTAATGATATAGGCTTTAAACCTTTATATGAGGGATATGACAAGAATCCATCTACATGGGTAGATATATATGCTGATGCTAACTCAGTTAAGACTGATTTCTTCGAAGCAAAATCAACAGCTTATGCTAAAGCAGGGGCATTAATTGATGATCTGTAAGAATATTGATTTGTAATTAGGGATAGATATAGGATTCCATTACCAATGCTTAAGTTACGCATGTTCCAAAATCATGTGAATATTACTTTTAGCATGTATAAGTTAATAGTTGAGATATGAACTCGTTATTATTAATAAAAGTAAAAGACAAAGGAATTATCGAATCCTTTGTCTTTTTATTATGAATATGATTAAAAGTGTTAGTGAAATTAAGTGTTTATGCAGGAGATGCTATATGCGCAAGCTCATTAAAGCATCGGATGAATAACCACTTAATTTCAACATGGTTCTTTAGCAGTGATTATATTATTAATAAGGTAAGGAATTTATGAAACATCACGTATACTGTCTTTTAGTTCTGCTGGTTTAATTAATTGAGAGGGATCAAGCATTGTATCGATCTCTTCCTTAGAATAAATGGCTTCACTATATAAAATTTCTCTAATTGATTTGTCTTCTCTTAATGCTTTTTTAGCAAGTTCACAGGCTTTGTCATAACCGATAAATGGAACTAAGGAAGTCACTAAAGCAGTTGATTTTTCTAAATTCTCAATACAAATCTTTTCGTTAACTAATATATCGGCAATACATTTTTCTCTAAATAATACAGCAGCTTTTTCTAGAAGTTCTAAAGATTCTAGTATACTTTCAGCTATTAGTGGAATAAATGCATTAAGTTCTAACTGCCCAGAGGATGCAGCCATTGTTATCGCAGTATCGTTAGCGACTACTCTCATAGATATTTGGCCTACCATCTCAGGAATTACGGGATTTACTTTGCCGGGCATTATTGATGATCCTGCTTGGCGAGCTGGAAGTATAATTTCTCCAAAGCCACCTCTTGGACCGGAATTTAGAATTCTAAGATCATTAGATATTTTGATTAGGCTTGATGCACAAATCTTCAAAGCACTGGATACCTCGACAAAGACATCAGTATTTTGTGTACCATCTATGGAACATTCACAGCTTCTTACATTAAGTTTTGTAAGTGATCTTAAGGTATCTGATATTATAAAGATATATCTATCGCTTGAGTTTATGCCAGTGCCTATAGCTGTTCCACCGATATTTATATTTTTAAGATTTTCTTCAGTTTTACGGATTCTATATAAATCTCTTTCTAAGGCTTTAGCATATGCTCCAAATCCCTGCCCAACAGTCATTGGTACTGCATCCATTAACTGAGTTCTGCCAAGACGAAAAATTTGAGAAAATTGATCTTCCTTTAATTCTAATGCTTCTTTAAGGTTATTTATTTCATTTACTAGTTTTCGAACCTTTTTTATGGTGACTATTTTTAGGGCTGTAGGGCAGACATCATTGGTAGACTGAGACATATTGACATCATTTAATGGATGAATGATATTGTAATCTCCTTTTTTACCACCAATAATTTCGATGGCTCTATTAGCAATTACTTCATTAACATTCATATTTATTGAAGTACCTGCGCCGCCTTGAAAAGCACTTACTTTAAATTGATCATCAAATATACCATCAATAATCTCTTCACTAGCCTTTATTATAGCATCTGCTTTTTGCTCACTTAATTGTTCAAGCTTCATATTTGTTATGGCAGCAGCTTTTTTTACCAAAGCTATCTCTTTTACAAAATCTATATTTACAGATTTACTGTATAGGTCAAAGTTTTCTAACGCACGAACGGTATTTATACCATAGTATTTAGAGTTATCAATCTCTTTTGAGCCAATTAAGTCTTTTTCTATTCTATATTCCATAATATTAACCTCGCTATAAGTTTTTTCTTTAATTAAATAAGACAATATAATGCATAATTAATATCTATTAAAACCTTTGGCCAAAGATTTATTATAAATTTAAAATTGTTGATACAAGTGTTATTAGTGATTTTATGTGTATATGACTTTAAAGAATAAAAAAAAGGTGCCTTCGCCTATAAGCGAAAACACCTTTGTTTTACATGAATTATAATATTCTTATATTCATATATTTGTCAATACAATTTAAGACCGATAGAAATATATATAGTATTTTCGATACGATTTCATTGATAAATGTATAAAATATAATACACAAAGTGGAAAATCTGATATTTATAGTTGTAAAAAAATATAATAGTAATATTTTTTGACCTGATTATATAAAAGATTATTATCTTGTCAAGTAGCTATATAAATATATTTAATAGGATTTAGCTTATAAATGTTGAGTAGAGTCTTTTAATTATCATTGCTTTTCTTTAGTCCTATAGATTCAAAGTATTGTCTATTATACAAAACTCTATGATCATTAGGAGAGTAGTTATAAGCTGTTTCGTTATGCTCAAAAGCTTTTTTATGGTCTCCAAGTCTATCATAACAAACACAAAGCTGTAGGTGAGGTAACCAAGTCCAAGAGGCTTCATTGAAGAAACCTAAGCTATTACTTGGTTTTTTTAATTTGGTGGCCAGTTCATACCAAAATATCGCTTGTTCTAGTTTATTTTCACATAAGTATGAAAAGCCAATCCTACAACAAGCTTCCGCCCTAGGTAAATCGTACTGAAAACTTCTGAAGGCATATTGACGAGCTTTTTCGAATTTACCTTCACCTTGATAATAATCTGTAATATTTGAACAAACTCTTATATTATCTTCGTACCATCCGAAGCCATCATCTAAGAATTTGTTATAATTTAGCAAAGCTTCTTCAAACTCACCATGATCATAAAGTTCATGTGCATAATATAATAAATCTCTCGGCGTGAATTCTATTCCTTCTTTTAGTTTGGATCTAAAGATTTCAATGTTCCTATTTGGAGTGGATTTTATTTTTTGATGTGTTACACTTATATCGCTGTTAATTATATTTCCATACACTTCTAAGTATTCGTGAATGAAGCCTTTCCACACAAAATTTCTTTCTCTTTTAACAAGTCTATTACGTCTGTAAGATGATGCTGGATTACCGTATTCATCTATGCCTATATTATATTTCATTGTTACTGAGTCAACAGTAGGATCTAAATTGCTCTTTAAGTCTTTAAGCTTTTCTATATCTCCAGGTAAAAATACATCATCTGCATCTAGCCATAGGATATAATCTTTAGTGGCCTTGCTAAATGCATAATTTCTTGCTGCAGAAAAATCATCAATCCATTTAAAATCATAAATAGTACTACTATGTTTTTCTGCTATATCCTTTGTTTTATCAGTGGAGCCTGTATCAACAAGTATGATTTCGTCAACTATGTCTTTTACGCAATCTAAACATCTTGCTATAGTAAGTTCCTCATCTTTAACTATCATACACAAACTAATACTTATACTTTTACTCAAGAAAACTACCTCATTTCATATATAAATATTTTTATTAAAAGATAAATTATAGTTATAAAATCTTTTAATATAATATGTTGAAAAATTCTTTTTGTTCATGTCGATAGTAAAGCACTTGAGTCTTGAAAGTGCATTTTATAAATTAATTTAAAATGCACCCCAAGGTCATAGATACCTTGAGGTACAAAATATTAATAATTATCTTAAACGAATTATTGAAAGCGAAGCACCGGCTCCACCACTAATTAAAGTAGCTGCACCTAAAAGCCCAAATAGCTGGAGAGTAATAGTAGAGTTAGTAGTTAAGTCAACTATTATATTATTAGTAAATGATGAGGATGATAAAATGGGAGCAACAGTAGATGCTGTATTTGGTGATCCATTTATTATCAATCTAGAGCTAATGGCTAAAGCAGCAGTTAAATTAATATTGTAAGTGATATAATAAGCTCCAGCATTAGAAACGGTAAAAGTGGTATTAGTACCATCTATACTAATTCCTGGGCCTATATTTTGGCTGTTTGGCAAGGAAACAGAACTTCCTCCTAATATAACTGGTATTACGGAACCACTGGTATTTGCTGCAAAGGCTGAATTTGCTGTTAGGGAAGTACCAGTTGCGCCGGTAGGTCCAGTAGGACCGATATCACCGGCAGCACCTGTCAAACCAGTAGGACCAGTAGGACCAGTAGGACCGATATCGCCAGTGGCTCCAGTCAAACCAGTAGGGCCAGCAGGTCCGATATCACCGGTAGCACCAGTCAAACCAGTAGGGCCAGTAGGACCGATATCACCAGTGGCTCCAGTCAAACCTGTAGGACCAGTAGGTCCGATATCACCAGTTGCACCAGTTAAACCAGTAGGGCCAGTAGGTCCGATATCACCAGTAGCGCCTGTTAAGCCAGTAGGTCCAGTAGGACCGATATCACCAGTTGCGCCAGTTAATCCAGTAGGACCAGTAGGTCCGATATCACCGGCAGCACCAGTTAATCCAGTAGGACCAGTAGGTCCGATATCACCAGTGGCTCCAGTTAAACCGGTAGGGCCAGTAGGACCGATATCGCCAGTTGCGCCAGTTAATCCAGTAGGACCAGTAGGTCCGATATCACCGGCAGCACCAGTTAATCCAGTAGGACCAGTAGGTCCAATATCACCAGTGGCACCAGTCAAACCAGTAGGGCCAGTAGCGCCTGTTAAGCCAGTAGGGCCAGTAGGACCGATATCGCCAGTGGCTCCGGTCAAACCAGTAGCACCAGTAGGACCGATATCACCAGTAGCGCCAGTCAGGCCGGTAGGACCAGTAGGTCCGATATCACCGGTAGCACCAGTTAAGCCAGTAGGACCGATATCACCAGTAGCACCAGTTAAGCCGGTAGGACCAGTAGGTCCGATATCACCTGTAGCTCC
This sequence comes from Clostridium yunnanense, assembly GCF_016595795.1. Taxonomy (GTDB): domain Bacteria; phylum Bacillota; class Clostridia; order Clostridiales; family Clostridiaceae; genus Clostridium_AR; species Clostridium_AR yunnanense. Next base: position 178,734 of record NZ_JAENHN010000048.1, on the reverse strand, counting down.
AGTTAAACCGGTAGGACCAGTAGGTCCGATATCACCAGTGGCACCAGTTAAGCCAGTAGGACCAGTAGGCCCAATATCGCCAGTGGCGCCAGTCAAGCCGGTAGGACCTGTAGCTCCGGTAACACCAGTTAATCCAGTAGGACCAGCAGGTCCAGTAACACCGGTAGCACCAGTTAAGCCAGTAGCACCGGTAGGACCAGTAGGACCGATATCGCCAGTGGCTCCGGTCAAACCAGTAGCACCAGTAGGACCGATATCACCAGTAGCGCCAGTCAGGCCGGTAGGACCAGTAGGTCCGATATCACCAGTAGCACCAGTTAAGCCGGTAGGACCAGTAGGTCCGATATCACCTGTAGCTCCAGTTAAACCGGTAGGACCAGTAGGTCCGATATCACCAGTGGCACCAGTTAAGCCAGTAGGACCAGTAGGCCCAATATCGCCAGTGGCGCCAGTCAAGCCGGTAGGACCTGTAGCTCCGGTAACACCAGTTAAGCCAGTAGGACCAGCAGGTCCAGTAACACCGGTAGCACCAGTTAAGCCAGTAGCACCGGTAGGACCAGTAGGACCGATATCGCCAGTGGCTCCGGTCAAACCAGTAGCACCAGTAGGACCGATATCACCAGTAGCGCCAGTCAAACCAGTAGGGCCAGCAGGTCCAATATCACCAGTGGCACCAGTCAAACCAGTAGGTCCAGTAGGACCAGTAACACCGGTAGCACCAGTTAAGCCAGTAGGACCGATATCGCCAGTGGCTCCAGTTAAACCGGTAGGTCCAGTAGGACCGATATCGCCAGTGGCTCCGGTCAAACCAGTAGGTCCAGTAGGACCGATATCACCAGTTGCGCCAGTAGGGCCAGTAGACCCGATATCACCGGTAGCACCAGTTAAGCCAGTAGGACCGGTAACTCCGGTAGCACCAGTTAAACCAGTAGGACCAGTAGCTCCGATATCACCAGTAGCACCAGTTAAACCGGTAGGACCAGTAGGTCCGATACCACCAGTGGCACCTGTTAAGCCAGTAGGACCAGTAGGCCCAATATCGCCAGTGGCGCCAGTCAAGCCGGTAGGACCTGTAGCTCCGGTAACACCAGTTAATCCAGTTGAACCTGAAGGACCAGTAACACCGGTAGCACCAGTTAATCCAGTAGGACCAGTAGGACCAGTAACACCAGTAGCGCCTGTTAAGCCAGTAGGACCAGTAGGTCCGGTAACACCCGTAGCGCCAGTCAAGCCGGTAGAACCTGTTGCTCCAGTAGCACCAGTTATACATGTTGATCCTGTTGGTACACAGTTAGAATATCTTATTACAAGTAAAGGTCTCCTATTTGATATTTGATATTTTGATGATCTAAAGCCTATAAGAGACTGATGATTGTTTTCTAATCCAAGTAATGTTATTCCAAAGTTAGGAATTATTCTATTGTACCAATTTGAAACGAGCCCAGTAATATCTACAGAAATGAAGTTGTTTATATCGAAATCTGTTATTGTAGCATAATAAGGTGTAATTCCTATATTAGGAGCATGATTCCAGGTGGTCTCACACTGAGAAAAATTATTTAAATTCGAATAAACTTGTACAACTTGAGGTGATAGTTGAGCATCTACCTTTTGTTTCTTAAATACAAAAAGATTCAATTTAGCTTCTAATATTGTTTTGCCAGATGGAATACTTTGAGCAATATCGAATTTTAGTAAACTCCTAAGGTACGTGTGGTTGAAGGCATTGCCTTCAGTTAACCCTATATATAGATCTTGACTGCAGCAATGGTTATTATTTGGGGAATAGCTATCTATAAAAGTATCCTGAGTAGGATTAATCTTTATTATGGGCACATAATCCTCTCCTTTATATTAAATTAATTACAAAATATCTGTAACCCAAAATATAATATGTAACTTGACTGATATGTGTACTTAAAACAATGATAAGTATTAGAGTAGGTTAGTTTCATAATGCATATTTAAGAAAAGTTTAAGATTACTGTAAGATAATATTAATCTTTTTAATATATCATAGAAGTATATAAGATTAATAAATGAAAGAGGAGTATATTTATGAATAAGTACAGTAGTCAAAGTGGTAATATTGATAGAACTTCAGTTGTGTTTGATATAGTAGTGATAATTATTTGTGTAGTAGGTATGATAGTTGCAATATTTCAATAATAAAATTATTTCCTATGCATTTTAATAATTTATGTAAGAGAGTATTAAAAAGTTTATTTATAGATACATATATTAGTAAATTACCATAATAAAGTATTAATAAGAGGTTAATGCTTTATTATGGTAATTTGTTTTTTTACTGTGAAGTGAAGTATGAAGTTTATATGGCTATTAAACATAGATAGCTTAATGAGCGTAGAAGTATTTTGTAGATATACAATAAAAAGTAGAATTCATTGTACTGTCGGAAATTTTTAGTTATATAATAATTATTATTAATTAATATTGACGTTCGACAACCGCTGTGATAAATTTATACATAATAAATTAGAAATACAAAGTATAAACATACTAATTCTCTAAACATTGAATATTTATAAATATTGAAGTTGATTATGGAAATAATAGAGTTGTTATTTGATGAATATGAGTTTTTTCCCATAGTGCAAAAAGGATGTGTATATTTATGAGAGAAGTATATATGAAAAAGGCTATTGATATTGCGAATAGAGGAAGTGGTTTTGTAAATCCGGACCCTCTAGTTGGAGCAATATTGGTTAAGAACGAAAAAATAATAGGACAAGGTTGGTATAAGTCATTAGGAAGTGAAAAAGCTGAAACAATGGCCATAAAAAGCTCTAATGAAGATACTAGAGACAGTGAACTTTTTATAAATATCGAACCTGAAATTGATGAAGAAAATAATGAGTATATTTCTTTTATTTTAAATAGTGGGATAAAGAAAATATATATAGGGATACCTAATCCTAGAGTAGATATAAGTGGAAAAGCTAAAGAAGTATTTAAGCCATTAGGGGTAGACGTAGAGTATGGTGTCTTAAAGGATGAATGCGAGGAACTGAATGAAATATATGCTCATTATATAAATACAGGAACTCCTTTCGTATTTACAAAGTGGGCTATGACTTTAGATGGTAAACTAGCAAGTAGAACTGGCGATTCAAAATGGATAAGTAGTGAGAAAAGCTTAGAATTTGTACATCATTTAAGGCAGAGAGTGGCTGCTATAATGGTAGGAGAAAATACTGTAAGGCTAGATAATCCGTTGCTAACTACTAGGCTAGAGGGTGTTGTTATATCAAATCCGCTAAGAGTTATAGTATCAAGATATGGGGATATTCCTTTGAACTCCAATATATTAAAGGTTGATGATGATACACGAACTTTGATAATAGCCTCAGAAAATATTGCTATAGAAAAAGAAGAGGAATTGAAGAAATATGGTGTTGATATAATAAAACTGATAGAAAGACAAGGTAAGATACAGTTTGAAGATATATTGAAGGCTTTGGGTGAAAGAAATATAGACTCATTATATATAGAAGGAGGAAGCTCCTTGTTAGCATCTGCCTTTGAGAGCGGAGTTGTAAATAAGGTTTATGCTGCAATAGCACCTAAGATAATCGGTGGTAAAGATGCAGTCACTCCAGTTGGTGGATTAGGAATAGAAAAGATGAATGATGCTATAAGACTTAGTAAAGTAACTCACCAAATTATAGGTGATGATGTGATATTTAAAGGGTATATAGATTGAATAAAAGATCGTATAAAAGTAACAAAGAGTTTAAATTGATTAATAATTAATAGAAGGTATATAAATATGTGCCAGATTCAATTGAGATGACATAAATAGTAAATAGAAATATTAACTTAGGTTTATAGTATATAACTGACATATTTATTTAAATAGCTAAAAGAATATAGAAGAATTAGTTATAGCACACTTTTTACGAGTTCTATATCTAAATAATATTAAGGAGGAAATATGTTTACAAAGATTAACGAGGCAATTGAAGAGATAAAGAATGGAAAGTCAATAATATTAGTTGATGATGAAAATGAAGAAAATAGCGGTGTTTTATTGAGTCTATCTGAAAATATTACTAAAGAAAACATTAATTTTATGACTAAGCATGGTTCAGGAATAATCTATGTGGCTCTTAAAGAAGATAGATTTGAAGAATTGAACCTACCTAAGTTAGTGGATGGAAGTGGTATTAAAAGTAGAGATGAGTATTCTATTTCATTAGATCATGAGAGTACTTCTAGTGGAGTATCTGCAGAGGATAAGGCAATAACTATAAAAATGTTAATAAAGCAAGGAGAGACTAGAAGGAACTTTAGGATACCAGGAAGTATATTTCCTCGTAAAGCAATTAATGGTGGAGTATTAAAAAGAGCTGATAATCTAGAAGCTGCTGTTGATATCGCGATATTATCAGGGAGCTATCCTTCAGCAGTTATAACACAGATATTAAATGAAGATGGTACTTTATCAAATCTAAACGATATTAAAGAATTAGCTGAAAAGTATCAATTAAGCATCGTGTCAATTGAAGATTTGATTGCATATAGAAGAGAACGTGAATGCTATGTGACTAAGGAAGCAGAGGCTAATCTCCCAACAGAGTATGGAGATTTCAGAATGGTTGGATTCGTTAATAGATTGAATGGAGAACATCATGTTGCTTTGGTAAAGGGTGACATAAATGAAGAAGATAAGGTTTTAGTGAGAGTACATTCAGAATGCCTTACTGGAGATGCCTTTCATTCATTAAAGTGTGATTGTGGAGAGCAGTTGGCAGCAGCTTTAAGTACAATAGAAAAAGAAGGAAAGGGAGTTCTTCTATATCTTAGACAAGAAGGAAGAGGGATAGGACTAATAAATAAAATAAAGGCTTATAAACTCCAAGAAGAGGGTTTGGATACTGAGGAGGCAAACATAGCCTTAGGTTTTCCAGCTGATATGAGAGATTATGGAATAGGTGCTCAAATACTTAGTGAATTGAAAGTTAAGAAGATAAGACTTATGACTAATAATCCTAAAAAGTTAGTTGGATTAAAAGGACATGGAATAGAAGTAGTAGAGAGAGTTCCGTTAGTAATGGATACCAATCTGCATAATGCAAGGTATTTTAAAACAAAAAAAGAAAAAATGGGACATTTATACTAATATAATATCAAGTTATTATGGTAAGTTTTACTGATTTGTAATACAACGTGTATAACATAAGAATATGTATATTTAAGTTTTAAGGGCAAACTATCACTATTAGTGGAGGGTGTCCTTTTGTTTTATAGTTAAATACATTTATAAAAATAGTGGAATTTATTTACTGGAATGTCTATTAAGTTAAAAGGAACAATAATAAAGATGTACCAATACTTAAATAGAATAAGATAAGGTTCTGTAAGGAAATTAAATTACGCCTAGTATACGATTAGTATGATTATTAATTATAAAACAGTATAAATTAAGTTTCTGTATGAGAACCATTCAAAGAGGAAGCCATGAGAAGAATTAAGATTAATCTAAGTGATTCACTATTTATTTCGTTTACTATTATTCTAATATCTTCAATATGTATTTTTACTTTATTTATAAAGCCAGTAATTGGAGTTGCAGATAATGGAGACTTTTATAGAATTATAAGCCAAAGTGGTCTCTATCATCTTTCAAGTAATAGTGATGATATTTTTTTTGGATATTTTAATAAATATTATGGTATTTATAAATACTACAACGAAAATGGCATGATGCTTTTATCAACTCAAGCAATACTAATAAAAATTGCTTTGTTTTTAAATGAAATACTAAAAGGTGGGTATATTTTCGATATAAAATACTTAGCGTTACTTTATGTTATTACTATGGATTTTGCAGCTTATTTTATTATTAAATCTATAATAATAAATATAGAGTTAAAGAGATGCAAACTTTTAGCTGTTTTATTATTTGTTTTAATATTCTGCGATACAGGATATATAGCTTATTTTAACTCATTTTATGGAGAAGCTGTAAATCTAAGTTTCTTTTTACTAAGTATAGGTCTGCTGCTTTACATATATACGTTCGATAAGCTTACTATCAAATATCTAATAATATTTTTCGCTATATCTTTAATGTTTATGGGGTCTAAGCAACAACTTGCACCGATAGGAATATTATACTGCTTGCTTCTTTTAAGATTACTAATAATAACAAATTATAAACGCATTAAGCAAACCTTAAAGATTTTGACTGGTGGATTTTTAGTAGCATCTGCTATATTTTATTTTTCCATAGTAGGGCCATTTGATTATATAAACAGATACCACTCTATGACAAGAGGTGTGCTTTTAAATGAAGTTAATCCAGAAGAAGTTCTAAATGAATTTGGAATTAGCAGCCAATATTCTATATTAGCAGGAAATATTTTTTATAAATCAATGCCTGTAATAGATCCTAATGACAATAAATTAATGAATGAATTTTACTCAAAATATTCTTTTGGGTCCATATTAAAATATTATGCAAAGAACCCAAGGGCTTTTGGAAAAGTTATGAGCATAGCCTCTGAAAATGCATATAGCATAAAACCAGATGTAATGGGAAACTACGAAAAATCTGCAGGAAAGAGCTTTGGAGAGAAAAGCAGTTTTTTTTCATTATATAGTAATTTCAAGAGTAAGTATTTACCTCATAATATTGGATTTACAATAGCTCTAATAATAATTTATTTTGTTTTTGCTATCAATGATTACATATCATATAGAAGTAAAAAAGATACGAAGTCACAACTAGTAGAAGAAGCATTTGTATTTGTTTTTTTAGTAGGAGGGTCTCAAGTGCTGGTATCGGTATTAGGTGCAGGAGATGCTGATATATCAAAGCACCTGTTTATGTTTAATGTAAGTTTTGACCTTATGGTATATTTTTCAGCTATTCGGTTATTAAGACATCAAAACAGTGATTGATCTATTATACGTAAGCTAAAGTATATGATTATGAAATTTAGAAGGAGGCTAAAGATCTATGAGTTCAGAACAAGATAGGAAGAAGATAGATATATATGTAACTCTTTCAATAGCTTATTTTTTCGCAATTAATAGTTCATTTATTTACTTTAAGTTTTATGAAAATATTGAAAATTACATTCTATTTACTGTTGTGATGATAGTAGCGATGGTTAGTTATTATACTAATATAACATTATCTCTAATTGTTACTTTAATAATTGATTTCATATATTCCAGCTATAAGTTATATTTAGCCTTCATGAGTGGAATTAATATACAGAGTAGTGTTTATTATTGGATTACTATAATTCCTGTTACAGCAATTATTTTTTCGAATTTATCAAGATATATAGTTGCTTTACAGGAAGAATCAAAAACTTTAGAGAAAGAAAATCAGTCCTTAGTAATGATTGATGCAGATACAGGAATAAGAAATGCTGCAGCATTTTTCAATGAGGTTCCGATATATATGAGTATGAGTAAAAGATATAATATCCCATTAACACTAATGCTAGTTAAGTTTAGATATAAAGATAAGCTTAAAGCTATAGTTTCAGAGGAACAATTTAATAAACTATTAGTTGAGGTGTCAGATATACTCAAACAGTCTTTAAGATTAGAAGATAGAAAATATATTTTAAAAGATAGGCTCATTTTTGCATTTTTACTTATATCAGAAGGTGAAGGTTCGGAAATAGTAAAACAAAGGTTTAAAGAAAATCTTGAAAACATAAATATAAGTGATAAAGACTTATTTAATAAGTTAAAGATAGAGGTAGAGATTGGGTATTATGCATATAATGATGAAATTTCTGATGCTTTTAATTTCTTAGAAAAAGCAGAGATGGAGCTGGAATATGATGTGTAAGATCAAACGTATTAGTATCATAAGCTTGCTTATAATAATATTTTTTTATAATAGTTGTAGTGCGGCTGAAAAAAAGGTTTTAATTCTATATGATTCCTATAAAACCTTTGCCAGTGATTATAGCAACTTAAATAATATAGTAAAGCTGATAATGTCATCTAATACTGTAGATATACAAGTTAATAAGCTGAATTCAAGTATAAATAACATTAATGAATATGATAATTTAATTGTTCTTAACAATGGAAATAATAATTATAGTAAAAATATATGTGAAAAGTTAAGTTCTTATAATGGTAATGTTTTATGGTTTACTGGTAATTATAATGAAGCAAAAGAAGCTATTAAAAATATTCATATGAGGGCAGCAAAAATAGCTGTTTTAAAACCAAATTTAGATGACTATAGAATAAAAAAGCTAATTATTAATGAAATACAAGATAACAGTAATACTAAAAATCAAAAGTACTTAATTTTAAATAAGGTGTACCCATTTATAGATCTTAATGAATTTGTAGAAAAGGTAGATTTTTTATATGACCAAGGGATACCGTTTATTTGTGAAGCTATGCCTGTTTATGAAAATATAGATTTTGTTTCTATGAAAAGATTTGGTGAGGTGCTAAGATATGCTCAAAGTAAAGGTGGGAGAGTAATATTAAAATCTCCTATATTTTATATGGGAGATCCTAGTGGTGGAGAAGTAATGGAAAGAACTCAATTAGCATTTACTAACTATTTAAAATATCAAGTATATCCAATAGCCTTTAGTATACCAGATAGCTGGATTTATAATGATGAATATCATCCAATAATAAATATTTCTGACACTATAGTAGTGGAGAAAGAACAAAGTTTGAACATACTTGATTTTGAAAGCTTACATATTGATGGTTATAAAAAGGTTATGGAGAAGTTTAATATAGATGATATAGAAGCTGCCAAAAAACTTATGAATCCTGTAGGATTGGCGATAAGTTCAGATTATGGCTTATCTGAGTTTAAAGAAAAGATAAATAATGTTATTAATAAAGGGATAAAGTTTGATGATATATGTAAAGTAGAAACAAAAGTTAAGTTAAAAGAAAATGAGATAACTAATAAAGAAAGTAATATCTATTTAAATAACATACTGCAATTTCAAGGTGAGTTTTTATCTAAGACTGAACTAGAGGAAATTTACTCACAAGATAAAACAAAGGAAGTAAAAGATACGAGCTCACTTCTAGATATAAGTAAAATAAATAGATTAATTCTTATTTTTACGATAGTAGTGTGTGTAGTATTTGCTATAATTGCTTACTTTGGAGGAATTATTGATAGAAGAAAATATTTTAAGTAATGGAGTGATAATTAATGACTATATTTGATTATGCTCTTATATATTCACTTTCTGTAATTTGGATAGTTATATTTATAAACATTGTGCTAGTAATCGGAGGGTACAGATACTATTTAAAAACTTTGAAGCTGGAGATGAAGCGAGAACTTGACTATTATCCTTATATATCTATTATGGTTCCGGCGCATAATGAGAGTAAGGTTATAGAGAAAACCGTAAAAGCTTTGATGAATTTTGAGTATCCTGTAGACAGATACGAAATAATAATAATAAATGATAATTCTAGTGATAATTCAGCAGAACTATTAAAATTAATGCAAATAAAAAATCCTACAAATAAGTTAATCGTCATAAATACTGATAAGACAAATGGTGGAAAAGGAAAATCCAATGCACTTAACATTGGATTTGAAAGAAGTATAGGCGAGTACATAGTTATATATGATGCTGATAATACTCCGGAGAAAACAGCGTTAAGATATTTAGTTGAGACTATACAGCAATCAAAAAAATTTGGAGCGGTCATAGGTAAATTTAGATGTAGAAACAAAAGTAAAAATTTACTTACTAGATTTATAAATATTGAAACTATAACCTTTCAATGGATGGCACAGGCTGGAAGATGGCAGTTTTTTAATTTATGCACCATTCCTGGAACTAATTTTATAATAAGAAGAAAAATAATAGAAGATATGGGTGGTTGGGATACAAAAGCAGTGACAGAAGATACAGAGATAAGTTTTAGGCTTTATAGAATGGGATATAAAATAAAGTTTATACCTCTTTCTGTGACTTGGGAACAGGAACCTCAAACACTAAGAGTGTGGATGAAACAGAGAACAAGATGGGCCAAAGGAAATACCTATGTGGTAATTAAGAATATAAAGTATTTATTTAGTAGAAATGCAGGGGCAACTAGATTTGATATATTTTATTATGTAATTATATATTTCTTTTTTTTATCATCTGTTATATTATCCGATGGATTATTTATCTTAGGGTTTACAGGAGCAGTAACTTTACATATCAGTGGGTATAGTGTGGTGCTATGGATAATGGCTTACTCAGCTTTTGTTCTATCAATATTAGTAGCTGTATCTACGGAAAAAGGTGAATTAAATATAAAAAATTTTTTTGTAATATTGCTTATGTATTTTACTTACTGCAAGTTATGGACTGTAGTAGCTGCTCTTGGTTTTTATAACTATCTAAAAGATACCGTGCTAAAAAGAGAAGCTAAGTGGTATAAGACGGAACGGTTTTAGCGGATGAAATAGTAATTTATAAAAAGTTTCAAAAAGAATAAGCCTTATAGATTTTTACTGTAATTTGAAAGGTGCCTGGAAGACTATAAACTCTATATCAATGGAGGGACAGCAATGAACTTAGGATGGTTTTATAAAAAGTTGAGTTTTTTAATGACTTTTATTTTTATATTAATATCTACTCAAAGTCCAATTAACAAAATGCAGGGAGCATATGCTGCTGAAAATCAGCTGGTGGACTATACCAATATCACCAATGAGCCTAATAGTGATAATTTTAAGAGAGTTGATATAGGAAATGATGTTGTTCTTAAAGGAACTTTTGCAAGTCACAATATGTATTTTGATATAAATAAATGGTGGGATGTTCAAAGTATAGATGTAAATTTATTTTTAAGCATAAATCAGATTATAGATCAAGAAAAAAATGCATCAATTACATGCTTGTTAAATGGCGTACCTTTTTATTCAAGTAAAATAAATTACAATCCTAAAGTGGAGGAACAGAACTTTAAAGTTAGTATACCTAAAAAATTAATAAAGGAAGGTGGAAATGAATTTGTTATTCAAGCTTATTGCAGAGTTTCAGATAAGCCCTGTGATGATGATATAAATAATGCTAATTGGATGACCCTATCAAGTAAGTCTAATATATTAATTAATTTTAAAGAGAAGGGTATAAGTAATAGCATTGACCAATTTCCATATCCGTTTTTTAGGATAAATGAAAACAAAGTCTCTAATTGTATTATACTAGTTCCAGATCAATATACGGATACTGATATGACAGCAGCATTAATGCTATCAACATATTTTGGAGGCCTAAGTACAAGTGGGGATTATAAGATAGATATAAATAGGTACTCTGAAAATATTGATAAAACAGATAGAGATATAATATATATTGGAAGTCATAATAACATGCCAAATGAAATTAAGAATATTTATAATCAAATACAAGATTTTGATTATAAAAATTCTGCATTAATAAAAAAGACTAAATCACCTTTTTCGAAAAGTGATCTTCGGAAAAGTTTAATAATTATTTCTGATAATGATTCACTGAGGTTAAAGGCTGCAACAGCTCTTATGAATAACAGCTTAATAAGCCAAATTTATTCAGATACTCTAAAAATAGATGTTAATACTAAAGTAGAGTTTAAAAATGAAAGTATTAAAAGCAATATTACTTTCAGTGATCTTGGAATAGGTGATATCCTTCTGAAAGGACCTTTTAGAAAAAGCGGTACCATATCTTATTCACTACCGAAGAATAGGGTACTAAGCAATGGATCAAAGATATCTCTTATTACAAGATATTCAGAGAACCTTGATTTTTCTAAATCACTTCTTACTGTTTTTGTGAATGGAATTCCAATAGGGAGTAGGAAGCTTGAGAAAGCAAAGGCTAATGGAGACACCGTTGAATTAAATATACCAAGTAATATAAGTAAAACCAATTACATAGAAATAAATATAGTTTTTGATTTGGAACTAGAAAATTACTACTGTGAGCAGAGGAATCAGGAAACACCTTGGGCAGTAGTAACAAATATATCTACTTTATATTTACCCACAAAAGAAGTATCTAGTTATAAATTTGAAACATACCCTAGTCCGTATTTAATTAATAATAAGTTTAATAATACAGCATTGATAGTGCCTGACAATCTATCTTCAAATGAAATAAGTTCGTTGTCCCATATGTTTTCATACATAGGAAGTGGCACAAGTTTAAGTGATGGTAGTTTTAAAGTAGTTAGAGCTAGCAAGTTTAATGATCAATATAAAAATATGAACTTAATATTATACGGTACAGCTAAAGATAATCCGATAATTAAACAAATAAATGGAAACTTATGGTTTAAATATAATGCTGAATATAATAAATTTTTATCAAATGAAAAGTTATTTTTAGAAGAACAATATTCTAACAATATAGCAACTTTTCAATTCGATATATCGCCATTTAATAAGCAATGTTCACTTTTAGTACTAACGTCACCAAATAAGAATATACTAACTGAGTCTCTACTATACTTATCTTCTTCTAAGCTGTCACCAAAGCTAATAGGAGATAGTGCGGTTATTGATAAGTTTGGAAACTTAAGAACCTTTAAGTTCAAAAAAGATATTAGTGAACCTGCATACGAAAAAATAAGAAACTTAGATATTCAATCAAAAAACTTTATAATCTTTTTTAGTTTATTTTTGATATTTATAATTACGGCTATAAGTTTATATTTTATAAAAAATAGAAAGAGAAAATAGAGCGTAAATACGCTTATATGAACTGGATAAAATGGAATTTATTGTTGAATAAAAAACTTGCTTAATATTTCTATGTATGTTATACTGAATGCGTTGTGATAATTTTTATCGCAAACACAAAGATTTAATTAATATGATTGAACATTACCTTTTTAGGCGTATAGTAATCTATTTTTAAATCTTAATATATGAATAAAAAGGAGAAATGTTCAAATGGCAGATAAGACTTTAGTTTGCAAAGATTGTTCAAAAGAATTTGTTTTCACTGAAGGAGAACAAGCATTCTACAAAGAAAAAGGATTCGAAAACGAACCACAAAGATGCCCAGATTGTAGAAGAGCAAGAAAGCAACAAAACAACAACAGAGGATTCAGAAGATAATAATTGACTGAATATAGGCTATCTAGAAGATTTAGTTCTTTTAGATAGCTTTTTTACTGTAAAAGAAAGTGTGAAAGCCTTGAGTTAGCTAAATCTAGAATTTCAATGCTTTTAGAAGTTTTTTATGGTTATACAGGAAAAAATAAGACTTATTTGCCTGCCAGATTTTCTTCTTAAAAAATGATAGTTAATATAGTCATCTAAAATTCTAAAGATGTACTGCCAAAATCCAAAATCTACAAAATTGAGAAGTATATTTTAATACTAATTAATTCCTATATATAAAATAATGATTAACTGCTAAAATCTATATGGGAGTTGTATTGATTATATTGTGAAAAGTTACGTTAAACTTTGGTAAATTAATACAGGGCTGAAAAAGATGCATTGTATATAATTGAATAATATCGTGAAAAGGTTATATATTTGGATGCTTAAAATATAAAAAATAAAATATATTTACTTTAGATATGTGTTAAAAATACTAAGGTTGGATATGGAATGTACTAAGAATATAATTATAAATTTATTGTGGGGAGTTTTTAATGAATTATTTTAAGTCGCAAAAATTGAAGTTATTAGTTATGCTTTCTGTTACACTATTAGCTTTTGGATTTTTAATTGTAGATAGTATAAATGTGAATAAAGGTGGCAATAAATTTCCGCAAGCCAATTCAGGAGTAATTGACTTTACACATTGGAACTTCAAGAATGATGGATTAATAAATTTAAATGGCCAGTGGGAATTTTATAAAGATAAGTTAATTAGTCCGGAAGAGTTTGACATAGCGCTTATTAATAGCAATAAGCAGTATTCAACAGTGCCTGGTATATTTGCGACACAGGGCTACGGAACATACAGATTGAAAGTATTAGCTAATAATCCAGATGACATATATTCTATTAAAATAGATTACATACAAAGTGCATACAAGCTTTGGGTTAATAACAGTTTAGTGATGAGTAACGGAGTAGTGGGGAGTAGTAAAGAGGCGATGACTCCACAGCTTCTTCCTAAGATCGGAACATTTAGTCCAAATGGTAAAGAGTTCTATATAACATTGCAAGTAAGCAATTATTATAGTGAGCTTGGTTTTATAGACAATATAGTTATGGGAGATAATCAGGTTGTAAGTAGCTACAGAGATAAAAAGCTAGCTTTTGACTTGTTTATCTTAGGAAGTACTTTTATTGCTGCGTTATACAATCTAGGGGTTTATGCTAAGAGAAGAAAAGATAAAGCACCGCTATATTTTGCTATAGTATGCTTGTTAATTGCAATAAGGACTATGTTTATTGGAGAAAGATTTTTTGTTATGCTTTTTCCTGGATTTAGTTACCAGATTGCTGTAAAGATAATGGTGCTTACTTTTTATGTGTATATCCCCTTTATTATTTTATTTATAAATAAGTGCTATGGAGAAATACTACTAAAGGATTTAGTTAAGATTTCTACAATTACTGCATTTGTATATACATTTATAGCAGTTGTAAGTCCTATAAAATACTATCTGCAGTATATAATACCCTTTGAGGGGTTTGCGTTAGGTATGCTTTTGTATATGATGTATAAGATATCAAAAACTCATATTTCCAGTGGTAAGCCAGACTATATTGCTTTAGTTGGACTGTTTGCATTATTTATATCCAGGGTTAATGATATATTATATGAATATAGTATCATAATATCAACCTCTTTAGCGCCTCTTGGAACTCTAGTATTTATTATAGCTAATTATTATGTACTAGCTGGTAGACAATCAAATGCATACAATAGTTTAGAGATAGCTAGAGAAAAACTTGAATCTATAAATAAGTTAAAGGATGATTTTTTTGCTATAACATCTCATGAGCTTAAGACACCAATTAGTGGGATAGTAGGGCTATCTGAAAGTTTAATTAATAAGAATGTATTAAATGCCGAAGATCAAAGCAGTGTTAACTTAATTAATTTAAGCGTTAAGAGGCTAGCAAATCTAGTAGAAGACATGGCTTTGTTCTCTAGATTAAAGAATAATAATATTAAGCTTAACAAAAAGCCAATAAAGATAAATAGAATAGTAGACAATGTAATAAGATTTTTAGAGATATCAATTGGAAAAAAGGAAATAAAGATAATTAATTTGATAGATAAGGATGTTCCGCATATATTTGCTGATGAAGATAGGATTCAGCAAATATTCTACAATTTGATTTCTAATAGCATTAAATTTACCCATAGAGGTAATATAGTTATATCATACGTGTGTAATGAAGAGTATATGGAAATTTCAGTTGAGGATCAAGGTATTGGTATTCCTAAGGACAAACTGAAAGACATATTTGAAATTTATGAGCAAGTTGAAGGTGTTTCATCCAATTATGGGGGAACAGGGATAGGGTTATATATAACAAAGCAACTTGTAGAATTACATAAAGGTATTATAAAAGTATCTTCAGATTTCGGTAAAGGCAGTAAGTTTACATTTTTAATTCCATTAGCAACCGTGGATATAGTTCCTAGTGGAATAGATGAGTTAAATAATGATTTTGCTTATGAAGTAGCTTACGACGAATTAGAAACTAATAAAAATGACTATAATTATGAATATATAGAAGAAAAGGCCTTAAATACTTCATATATAAATAATATAGGACATTCATATAAGATTTTAGTGGTAGATGATGAATATGTTAATCAAAAAGTATTAGAAAATTATTTAAGTGAAATTTCAGAAGATATTTTGGTAGCTTCAAATGGTAAAGAGGCATTAGATATATTGGAATTAAATGAAGATATAGATTTGGTTATTTTAGATATGATGATGCCAGACCTTTTAGGGTATGAAGTTTCAGAAAACATAAGGAAGAAAAAGAATATATTTGAACTACCGATACTTATTATGACCGCTGATAGAAGAATAGAAAGTTTAATTTCATCCTTCGAGTGCGGTGCTAATGATTACTTAAACAAACCCTTTGATAAGACTGAGTTATTAGCTAGAGTAACTACTTTATTAACGCTTAAGAGTAAGGTAAAAGAGGCTCTTAACTTATCAAATCAAGTTATAGCGGCTAATAAGGAAGTTAAGTCATTAAGTAAACAAAATGTGGAAAATAATAAAAAAGTAGAAGCCCTTATGGAATATGATAAGATAAAGACTGAATTTTTTACAAATATATCTCATGAGTTAAAGACTCCACTAAATGTAATTTCTAGTACTATACAATTATTAGAGTCGCTGGATAGAAATAAGCAATTAGGAGATGAAAAAATTAAATACTATTTCAAGATTATGAATCAAAATTCCTTGAGACTTCTAAGGCTTATAAATAACCTTATAGATACCACAAAAATTGATGGCGGATACATAGGATTAAATCTTAAGAATGATAATATAGTTTATGTTGTTGAAGAGATATGCCAATCAGTAACAGAGTATGGTAATGCAAAGAACATTGAGATTATATTCGATACAGATATTGAAGAAAAGATAATGGCTTTTGATGAGGAGAAGATAGAAAGAATTATATTAAACATCCTTTCCAATGCAGTTAAATTCACAAAAGAAGGCGGAAGTATATTTATAAATATATATGATAAAGCTGATAATGTAGAGATTTCTATTAAGGATACAGGAATAGGAATTCCAAAAGAGATGACAGAGTATATATTTGAGCGTTTTGCACAAATAGATAAATCGATAACAAGACAAAATGAAGGCAGTGGTATAGGGTTAGCTCTAGTAAGATCTTTGGTAGAAATGCATGAAGGTACCATAAGGGTAGTCAGTGAAGTAGGGCTCGGCAGTGAGTTTATTATAAATCTTCCAGTGCGAATTCTCCAAGGAGAGGATATAAACTCTATAGCATATAAACAAATTAGGGAAGAATCTAAGTTAAAGTATGATAAGAGTTTATCCATTGAGTTCTCTGATATATATTTGTAATATGGATGTAACACTTCATAATGAAATTTATTATTTTTAAATTCTCTCAGCAGAAGCTGCGAGAGTTTTAAAAATAGTTTTCGGATCTAAGTGGCACATCTTTATAGAAATTAAGCAAGTAAATAATTTAAGTTATAATAAAGTAGTTTAGTGGTCATGTATATATAGTGATAGAGTAGGAAAATTTATAAGAAAGTATTTAACAAGCAAAGAGGTTAATAATAGATGAATAATTTAAGTTTCGAAGAATTAAATTTAAGTGAACAAATTTTAGAGGCGGTACATAAACTAGGTTATAGAAATCCATCAAAGGTACAACAGCAAGTTATACCTAAAGCAATGGAAGATAAGGATATAATAGTAAAGTCGCAAACAGGAAGTGGTAAGACAGCTTCGTTTGCTATACCTTTATGCGAAAGCATATACATAGAGGAAAGGAGTCCTCAGGCTTTAGTGCTAACACCAACTAGAGAACTTTGTGTTCAGGTAAAAGATGAAATAGCCAATATAGGTAGACTTAAAAAGGTAAGAGCTACAGCTGTGTTTGGAAAGCAACCCTTCAGTGATCAGGTTAGAGAGCTTAAACAGAGGACGCATGTAGTGGTTGGTACACCAGGACGAACATTAGATCATATAGAAAGAGGAAGCATAGTATTAGATAAAATCAAATATCTTGTTATTGATGAAGCTGATGAAATGCTTAATATGGGATTTATAGATCAAGTAGAAGATATAATAAAGAAACTTCCTAAGAACAGAGTCACAATGCTTTTTTCTGCAACTATTTCAGAAGAAATCGATAAGTTGTGTGGAAAACATATGAATAATCCGATGAAAATCGAGATAAATCCAGAGAGAATTACTACAGAGAGAATCAAACATATTTGCTACAAGGTAGGCTATGAATACAAATTTAATCTATTAAAAGATATATTAATACTAGAAAATATAGATAGTTCTATAATATTTTGCAGCACAAAGGAAAATGTAGATGAGGTAACTAATAAGTTAAATGCTCAAGGTTTCCCTTGTGATAAACTTCATGGTGGTATGATGCAAAAGGATAGATTGGATGTAATGAATGCATTTAAAAGAGGCGCATTTAGAATTCTAGTAGCTACAGATGTTGCTGCTAGAGGTATAGATGTTCAAGATGTTAGTCATATAATAAATTATGATATTCCTATGGAGAAAGAAAGTTATGTACATAGAACTGGCAGAACAGGAAGAGCTGGTAAGCAAGGAAAAGCAATAACTTTTGTAAATAATTATGATAATAGATTCTTATTGCAAATTGAAGAATATCTAGGTTTTAAGCTTGAAAGAGAAGAAATTCCAAGCAAAGATTTAGTTTATAGTTTGAAAAAAGATTTCTTAGATAAACTAAATACAAAACCTATACTAAAAAAAGATAAGAGCAGTGAACTTAATAAGCAGGTATATAAGATTTATATCAATGCTGGGAAAAAGAAAAAGATAAGACCAGGAGATATCGTTGGTGCAATTCTTAGTGTAGAGGGTTTAACAAGTGATGATATAGGTATTATTGATATTCAAGATGGATTTTCTTATATTGATATACTTAATGGAAAAGGAAGTCAGGTTCTAGAGGGACTTAATACCAACATTACTGTTAAAGGGAAGTCAGTTAAAGCTCAAAGAGCTAAAAAATAGAGTTTGACATAATTATAAAGGCCTCGCATATAAGGTGGGTTAAAACCATTTGTATGCGGGGCCTTTTATTATTTATGGATGTACCACTTCGTAATAAAACTTATTATTTTTAAATGCTCTCACCAGAAGCCGTGAGAGTTTTAAAAATAGATTTCGGATCGAAGTGGTACATCTTTAGATAAGGCAAGTACATTTTTAGTAGCTTAATCCTTAGTTATAAGATTATATTTCTGGCACTTTAAGGCTATAGTCCTATGAGTAAGTCCTAAGGCTTTTCCAGCTTTGTTATAGCTCTTATATCTATCCATTGCAGCCTTTATTATTTGCTTTTCATATTCTTCAAAAGGTAGTAAATCATCTCCATCTAGACTGATAGGTGACTTGTTGCTAGTGGAAGCCTTCTTTAAGAAAGAAGGAAGATCTATCTCTCTAATATATTCGTCATTACACAAATTCATAGCTCGTTCAATTATGTTTTCTAATTCTCTTATGTTTCCTGGCCATGAGTAATCCTGTAATAAAAGTATGCATTCTTTACTTATACCTTTGATATTTATATTTAACTTTTCATTTATCTTCATTATGAAGTGTTCAACTAAAAGTCCTATATCTTCTTTTCTATCTCTTAAAGGAGGAAGATTGATAGGAAGTACATTGAGTCTATAATATAAATCCTCTCTAAAGTCATTGTTGGATATCATTTCTTCAAGATTTCTATTAGTTGCAGCTATAACTCTGACATCTATTTTTTGAGGGGATAAACCACCTAGACTTTCAATCTCTCGCTCTTGAAGAACTCTTAAAAGTTTAACCTGCATTGTAATGGGCATGTCACCAATTTCATCCAGAAAGATAGTTCCTTGGTCTGCTATAGCGAATTTACCAGGTTTACTTTTTACAGCGCCAGTGAAAGCCCCTTTTTCATAACCAAATAATTCACTTTCTAATAAGTTCTCTGGTATTGCAGCGCAGTTCACTCTTATAAAAGGTTTGTTCTTTCTGTCGCTATTACTGTGTATAGCTTTAGCTATTAACTCTTTTCCAGTTCCGCTTTCTCCTCTAATAAGTACAGTAGAAGTGCTTTTTGAAGCCATTTCGCATATGTGTAATATATCTTTTAGGGTACCTGAGGAACCTATTATATCCTTAAAGGATGATTCTAAAGAAGTGTGTTTCTTTAACTCCTCTTTATAATAGTTTAATTCTTCTTCAGAACGTTTTAATTTTCCCATAAGCTCTTTGATTTCATTTATTGGTTTTGAAGTGGAGATTATTCCTTTAAAATCCCCATCTATGAATATAGGATCCAATGTGGTTATTATTTCTATATTTTCTTTGTTATGAATCATATTCTCTATCCTTTTTCTTTCGGTGAAAGCCTTCACTCTATAGCCATTAGGAGAAAGTGTAAAAATATCTTTTCCTATTACATTTTGAGATGATATTGGAAGATGCTCTCGATAAGCAGGGTTGATATAACTTACCTTGCCATATTCATCAACAAAGCAAATCATGTCATGAGAAGCTGACAGTATTTTGCTAAACTTTTCATTAAGCTCCTTCATTCCAACAAGATCAGAAACATCTTGAAAAACTCCAACTGCACCAATTACAGTATCATTAGTGAAAATAGGACTACGATTTACCATTGTGGTCTTATTATTTATATGTTGAATTTGTCCGAACTGTTTTATCGTTCTCTCTATAATTTGAGGAAGTTCACTAGTTGGGATGATATCATTCACATTTTTTCCTATTACTTGTTCATACTTCATTTCTATTATATTTAAAGCATAATCATTAATGCTTATAATATTGTAGTTCATATCAATAACTATAATTCCAATTGGTACATTTTCTAAAATCTGATCATTAGCAATCTTGCTTTCTTCTATAAAAACATCTATTGGATTCATTAGAGTAGAGCCTTGATTTATATGAGTTTCTATATAATCTAAAAGCTCTTGGACTGCCACTATTCCAGTAGGATTTTCTTCCTTACAGCCTATAAGTACTGTTTCATTCGAATGTACCCTTAAAGATAAGAGCGCTAACATGCTTATTCCTAGCCAATCGGTATATTCACTTTTCTTTATATATAAATTAATATTAAGCTTTGATTTTATTTGCGAGGCTTTATTTACTATCATAGCAGCGAATCTTGTATGTAATCCATTTGGGTCTTTTATAAATATTTCTTTTGAATACATAGAACACCTCCGTAGTAACTTGATAAAATTTATCAACATATTTACATGTTGATAAATTTTATCAATACATATTATATCATATATTATAAGGGTTTGTAATAGAATATATTAGTAAGTGAGAAGGTGGGTTGATAAAAATTATCAAGAGTTAAGTGGTGAACTTTAGTAGAATAATCACATTAGTTATTTGTAACAATAAATATTGTGTAAATTTTATCATTATAATCATAAGAGTTACAAATATTCTTACATTAAATGGCTTAAAATGCAAAAAATATTATAAATATAGAGCAAATCATAAGTTGGCATGATAATTGCTAATAAAATTAAAGGCTAGAAACATAAAATTTAAGTATTTATTGTTTAAGGTCTATTTACTTAGACATATGGAATAATAGTTTATTCGTTTATTTATAAGGAGGAGTAACATAATGAGAAAAGGTATTGCAGCTTCAAAAGGTTATGCAATAGGTAAGGTTTTTATACAAGAGCATGAAGAGATAGTAATAAGTGACGTAAAGATAAATGATATACAAGCAGAAAAAGAATTACTTCAAAGAGCATTGGTTTCTTCTAAGGAACAATTAGAAAAGATAAAAGCAAAAGCTGTTGAATCAATGGGAGAAGAAAAAGCTGAGGTTTTTGAAGCTCATATTACATTATTAGATGACCCAGAATTTACTGGAGCTATGGAACTTGAAATAGAAAATAATAGTGTTAATGCTATGAAGGCTGTTGATGGAGTAACTAACACATTTGTTATGATATTCGAATCAATGGAAGATGCCTATATGAGAGAAAGAGCTGCGGACATTAAAGACGTTTCTAAGAGAATAATAGCTAATATAGCTGGTAAAGTTGATAGCTTTGAAATAACTGAAGAAAATACTATAGTTGTTGCACATGATTTAACTCCATCAGATACAGCTCAGCTTGATAGAAGCAAGGTTGTTGCATTCTTAACTAATATTGGTGGAAGAACATCTCACTCTGCTATAATGGCAAGAACACTTGAAATACCTGCTGTTGTTGGATTAAAGGATATAACTACATCAGTGAAGAATGGCGATAGCGTAATAGTTGATGGTATCGAAGGTGTTGTTATAGTAAATCCAGATGAAGCTACAGTTCAAGAATATATGACTAAGAGAGAAAAGTTTGTAGCTGAACAAGAAGAATTGAAGAAGCTTATAAGCGTTAAGACTGTTACTAAGTCAGGTAAGAGAGTAGAAGTTTGTGGAAACATAGGTAAGCCAGAAGATGTTCACCAAGTTTTAGCTAATGGTGGTGACGGGGTTGGTTTATTCAGAACTGAGTTCTTATACATGGACAGAGACAGTGCTCCAACTGAAGAAGAACAATTTGAAAGCTACAAGTATGTTCTTGAAAAGATGGAAGGAAAGCAAGTCGTTATAAGAACTTTAGATATTGGAGGAGATAAGACACTTCCATATCTTCCATTACCAGAAGAAATGAATCCATTCTTAGGATACAGAGCTATAAGACTTTGCTTAGATAGAAAAGAAATATTTAAGGTTCAATTAAGAGCATTACTTAGAGCATCAATATACGGAAATTTATGTGTAATGTTCCCAATGATTTCTGGTTTAGAAGAATTCCTTCAAGCTAAAGAAGTTGTTGATGAATGTAAGGCTGAATTAAAAGCTGAAGGCAAAGAGTACTCAGAAACAACTCAATGGGGTATCATGGTTGAAATCCCTGCAGCTGCAGTTTATGCTGATGAGTTAGCTAAACACGTTGATTTCTTCTCAATAGGAACAAACGACTTAATTCAATATACTTTAGCTGCAGACAGAATGAGTGAAAAGGTATCTTACCTATACAACCCAATGCATCCAGCTGTACTTAGACTTATAAAGATGACAATAGATGGTGCTCATAAGCATGGTAAGTGGGTTGGAATGTGTGGAGAAATGGCTGGAGATGAAGCAGCTATTCCAACACTTGTAGAATATGGATTAGATGAATTCTCAATGAGTGCTAGTTCAATATTAAATGCTAAGAAAATAATAATAGAACAAGAATAATTCTTAAATTAAGTTAATATAGGGTATTATCAGCTTATAAGGCATTATAACTAACCCTAATAGTTATTGCTGAATAGAGTTTCATTTTTAAACCCTATAAAGATGAAAGTAGTATATACTAGAAGCTGATATTACTCATAAGAAAATACAACTTATCCCTAAATACAAGTACTTAGAATAAGGCTTTTGCGGTTGCAAAAGCCTTATTCTTTTATTTTTTACGAATAAATCATGAAGTCAAAGCCTTCGTAAAGTATAATGAAAAAGAACTTATCTTTAAAGAATAACAATGTTATTTAATTTTTTAGAGGATACGTTTATACATATTAATGAACGTACTCTCTATTTTGGGGAATTATAAAGTTTTAATTAAATAAATTTATAAAAGCTGAACTAATGTATTGTATTATGCGTATATAAGGTGAAATCACAAGTTATTAGATTATAGTGAAACTACTATAGTAGGGGTGAGAAATTTGAATGAGGATATAGAACTAGTGAGTGAAGTACTCAATGGAAACATAGATAGCTTTAATATTTTAGTAAATAAATATGAGCTAATAGTTTTAAGATTTGTTTATTCTATAACAAAAGACAAAGAAGCTTCAGAGGATATAGCTCAAGAAACATTTATTACGGCCTATAACAAGCTTTATCTATATGATAAAAAATATAAATTTTCAAATTGGTTGCTTCAAATAAGTAAAAATAAAGCAATTGATTTTATAAGAAAATTTAAAAGAGTATATGAAGCGAACATAGAAGATGCCAGGGATGTAAAATCTAAGGAAGCTTCACCACAAGAGCAGTTGGAATTTGTAGATCTAAAAAAAGAAGTAACAGAATTTATTCAGTCTTTAGAAGAAGTTGATAGACAGATTATTCTCCTTAGATATAGTGGGGAAAGAACATTTTTTGATATCTCTCAGATTCTTTCAATAAGTGAATCTAGTGTTAAAAGAAAGTATTACAGGTTAAGAGATAAGTTTAAAAACTCTTTATATTACAATAAAACATTAGGGCAAGGGGGTGCCGCCAATGAAATGCGATAGCTTCGAGAAAAAGTTAGATTTATATGTAGAAAATCAACTACAAAAAGAAATGAAAAAATTAATGGATGAACATGTTACAGAATGTGAAAACTGTAGAAAGCTTTATGAAGAAGAAAAAGAACTTGATGAGATGCTTAGTAAATCACTAAGTTTTGAAGATGTAGACTTTAAAAGTTCAAGAGCAGAAATAATAAAATCAATAGATAAAGATAGATATAAAAAAGGTTATAAAAATAATATAAAGTATCATATTATACGGAATAAAAATAAATATGCAATCGCAGCATCTTTTGCATTTATGCTTACAAGTATGGCATTTTTAAAGGATCACATCAATTTTTCTACGACAGGAAGTAAAAGTGATAAAGCTATGTCAGTAGAATATGTAGATAACTCTAAGGCAGACAGTATTAGGAAAAGCAGTTTATCACAGCATAATAATAACACTAGTAGTAAAGTGATGAATGATACTACTGATACTGTATTGGACGAATTAGATATTTTAACTAATAATATATTTACTTATCCTGTAGTTGATCTAAGTGAAATAGGTGTAGAGAAAGCTAATGAAGGTTTATTAAAAGGAAAATCAAAGGCAAAGGTATCGCCTAGTGAAAGATACGAAGCGTATATAGTTGGAAAAGGTGATAACATAGATAAGGAAGGGCCTGGCTTTCTTGCTATAAAAGATAATTCATCAAATTCTACGAAATATTATAAAGTTACTACTAATAGTGCTAAATATGATGCTCCCTTATATGTTGAGTGGAATGATGATAATACTTTATTCATAATTGTAGGATCAGCATATGGAAAAACTACACATGGTGGTAGCTTATACGCTCTAAATATTGATAAAGGTAATACAGTGCTAATTTATGGAGTATACACTCCAATGGAACAAGTAACATCAATAAAAGTAGAAAAGAATAAAGTACAAATGTCATTGATAAAGTATAATGATAGCAGTATGAATTCTTATATAACAATCAAGAATACAGCTACCTTTGATGTAAGTCAGGCAAATGGGATTTCTAATTCTTTAGCAGACTCAAAAGAAAAAGATGAAGAATATAAGGTTTTGCAGAACTACAATAGATTGTTATTTGGAGATCCTTCAATAAAAGAGGCTGATGTTTTAGCAGATGATATGAATTTTATTAAGCCAAAAGGCATAAGAGGAAAAACATATATCAACGGAATAGTGCAAATAAGTGATAAGGAATTCGAGGATTATTTTAAACCAGATGAATTTAAAAATATTAAAATATATGGTGTAGAATTTTTAACTGAAAATAAGAAGGATAGTATATATCAATTGGTAGTCTTAGGGCAAGAAAGTAGTACTAATCTTTGGAAAGTTGCTCGTTCTAATACTTTGCCTCAAGGGCATGTAGGAAAATAAATTAATGTATTGATATCATTGAAAGATAAGTATTGTGTTTAATAAATAGGCTCTGTTTAAGATCACTGATGAAATTAAAGCGTTGGATGATTAACAATTTGATTTCAACACAGTGCTTTAACAGCATCAATAAATAAAAATCAATCATATAGGAAAGATGATTTCCAATATATGATTGATTTTTTGTTTTATAAAGATTTAAAAGTAATTGTTGTTTAGATAAAGATTCACAGGGGCAATGGAATATATTTCTTTATAAAATGCTTTAATGGTATAATTATACGTGGAATTATTTTATATTAAATTTAATTTTGATTTTTAAGTTGTAAGAAAAGTCTAAAACAAAGCCTAATTTTATAGATGAACAACTTTAATAATTAAAATTAGAAAAAGCTAGTAGTATATATAATTCATAAAAACATAAATATAACATAAAGGCAGTATATAGGCATCTTATATACATAAGGAAGGTAACTTATGAAGGATTGGAAGAAACGATATGATAAATCAATACACTTATTTCAAAATGGAGAAATAGATAAAGCTTTAATAATATGTGAAAAGCTTATCTCTGAAAATCTTAAAAACACTTCTGCATTAAATCTTAAAGGATTACTTTTATATATAAAGGGCGATTTAAAGTCAGCAGAGGCTGCTTGGAAGATAAACAAAGATTTTAATGACGATGGAATATCGAAAGGATATTTGAAAGATATACAAAAGGATTGGGAGAGATTAGCTCTATATGACCAAGCGTTAAAAGATATAAAAGGAATGTACATAAATGACGCTGAGAAAAAACTAAGTGTTTGCAGTGAAAGTGATTTTAACAAGATAAATGTTAACAATGCAATAGCTTTTTGCTTCATAAAGAAGGGAGAATATGAAAAAGCTAAGGAATGTATTGATATTGTAAGAGGAATAGATAAGAATAACAAGGTTGCTTTGGATAACTATAAAGTTATAAAAGAATTTTCGGAGGAACATAAGTCTAATATAAACTTTAAACTAATAATAATCCCATTGATTATATGTTTTGTAGGACTCGTATCATATTTGCTTTATAAACCTGTTAGTCAGTACATAAGTAAGGTTAGAACAAATTATATAGCTTCAAAATCTGTTAAAAAGAATGAAACTAATCCTACGGATAAAACTAATACAAATCAGACCACAACGAATAATACAAAACAACAAGTTCCGAATAATAGTGCAACTGATAAAAGCACGGAAAATAGTAAGCAGGGAGAAGCAAAGTTTCCAATAGATCAAGTAAAAGCAGCTGTTAATGATAAGGATTATAATAAGTTATATACCATAATAACTTCGTTTGATAAGAATAAGCTAGGCGTTAACGATAAGATTGCTTATAACAGTGGTGAGCAGTTGTTAATAAACAGTGGAGTGGGCACTTTTTATGATTCAGGAAGAAGTTATTTTAGTGCAAAAGACTTTGCAAAAGCTAAAATAGAATTTGAAAAAGCAAGTAAGTTTTCTAAAGATACTTATCTAAATCCTCATATCATATATATGCTCGGTGCTACTAGTGAAAGGTTAGAGGATTATGAGAAGGCGTTAGCATATTATGATCAGTATGTAAATAATTATTATAGTGGTGACTATACTGCTGAATGTCTTTATAAGCTTGCAACTATAAATAATAATAGTGATAAAACTAAGGCAAAGCAATATGCGGAAAAAATATCAAAGGATTTTAGTAAATCAATGTACTATAATTCAACGATAAAAGACATACTAAATATTCAGTAGTTCACGCGTGATCCAGATAGGAGGGATTTTATGATAACTGTTATAAAGAATGTTGATGTGTATAGTCCAGCGCCTTTAGGAATAAAAGATGTTGTTATAACTGGTGGTGTAATTGAAGGTGTGTATGAAAACGTAGATATACCTAATAATTTCGTAGACATATTTGTAATAGATGGAAGTAATAAAGTTTTAGTACCGGGATTCATGGATTGTCATGTACATATAATGGGAGGAGGCGGTGAAGGAGGATTTAAAACAAGAACTCCAGAATTGCCTTTTAGTGAAATTGTTAGAGCAGGTATAACAACTTTAGTTGGCTGTGTTGGAACAGATGATGTTTGCAGAAACATGGTATCGCTTTTAGCAAAAGCTCATGCACTAGATGAAGAGGGAATAACTACGTACTGTTATACAGGTTCATACCAAATACCGGTGAAAACTGTTACCCAAAATATAAAGGGTGATTTAATGCTTCTAGATAAAGTAATAGGTGTAGGAGAAGTAGCGATTTCAGATCACAGAAGTTCACAACCTACCTATGATCAGTTTGTAAATGTGGTTGCAGAATCAAGAGTTGGTGGGCTTTTATCTGGTAAAGCTGGTATAGTTAATATTCATCTTGGTGATGGAACCAGAAAATTAGATTATCTTTTTAGGCTTATAGAACAAACTGAAATACATCCTCATCAATTACTACCGACACATATCAATAGAAATGGTGAGTTATTTAAAGATGGTATAAGGTATGTGCAAAAAGGTGGATACATAGATTTAACAACCAGTTTTGATGCTAATAATATGGCAAAAGGCGAATTGACTCCTAGCAAAGGCTTAAAAATAGCATTAGATCAAGGCTTACCAGATGACCATATAACCTTTTCTTCTGATGGTAACGGAAGTTTACCTCTGTTTGATGAGGAAACAGGTACTACAGAAGTTGGAATGTGCTCAGTATCTTCATTATATAGCGAAGTTAGAAATGCTATATTACAAGAGAAAATACCTTTTGAGAGAGCTATAAAGGTAATAACATCAAATGTTGCGGATATATTAAAGCTACCTACTAAAGGAAGAGTAGAAGCCGGTAAGGATGCAGATTTAGTTTTGTTAGATAGAGAAGGACTTGATATAGATACTGTAATTGCTAAAGGGAAAGTATTAATGGATAAAAAGAATATTATAGTAAAAGGAACATTTGAAAAATAATTGCATATGTTTGACTTTTTACAATGAGAATATATAATATAGTTATAAATACCTATTAGGGGTATATAATTAGGAGGAACTTTTATGGTTAAGCACGTGGAAGAAAAGGATTTTAATGAAATTGTATTACAAAATAGTCAATTAGTATTAGTAGATTTTTGGGCTACTTGGTGTGGCCCGTGCAAAATGATTGCTCCGATTTTAGAACAACTTTCTGAAGATATGACAGATGTGACATTTGTTAAAGTAGATGTAGATAGCAATCCTGGATTAGCGGATAAGTACGATATATCAAGTATACCAACAATAATACTTTTCAAGGGTGGAAATCAAGTGAATAAGATTACTGGATTTAGACCTAAAAATGATTTCATAAATATGATTAATAGGAATTTATAATAAAGTACTTCGTTACAAAGACTTAATTCTAAATTGGTAAGTATTTTACCGTAAAGGAAAGCATAAAATTTTTCAGCTAGCAAAACCTACAAATTTCAATGGTTTTAGAAGTTTTTTATAAGCTTTCAAAGGAGAATGAAAGATGGATAGATATGATGTGGCCATTATAGGAACAGGTGCAGCAGGGCTTTCAGCTGCAATAAACGCTAAGATAAGAAATAAAAATATAATAATTTTTGGAAATAAGGAACTTAGTTCTAAGTTATCTAAAGCTCCAAAGGTTAACAATTATCTAGGCTTTTATGATTTAACTGGAAATGAATTGAAGATAAACTTTCAAAATCATATTCAAACAATGGGAATTAGTATTACAGAAGAAAAAGTAAATAATATCTATGCAATGGGAGATTACTTTACTTTAATGGTAAATGAAAAGATGTATGAAGCAAAATCAATAATACTAGCTACCGGTGTAGAATATACAAAACCTATACCTGGAGAAGAAAGGTTATTAGGTAATGGTGTAGGCTATTGTGCCACATGTGACGCTCCGCTTTATAAAGGTAAGATAGTTAGTATAATTGGATACAATAAAGAGGCTGAAGAAGAAGCTAATTATGTTAGTGAACTTGCAGCTAAGGTGTATTATATACCTATGTACAAAGGGAAATATGATCTTAAAGAAGGCATAGAAATATTAAATAAGAAGCCTTTAGAAATAGTTGGCGATAAAAAGGTAGAGAAGATAGTATTTAATGGAGATGAATTGATTACTGATGGGGTATTTGTTCTTAAAGACAGCATTTCACCATCTGAGCTTGTACCAGGATTAGATGTATCTGAAGATCATATAGTGGTAAACAGGTTAATGCAAACAAATATCGATGGATGTTTTGCAGCTGGTGATTGTATTGGAAAACCATACCAGTATATTAAAGCGGCAGGTGAAGGCCAAGTTGCAGCACTCAGTGCGGTTGCCTATATTGATTCAAAAAAGTAAGAGATGATATCATCTCTTACTTTTTTGTTTGAAAAAATACGTGTTTTCCAATAGTTTTCATATTCTTTTTATCTATTTGTTTCATCCAACTACAAGTTGCTGTTTGAGGGTTGTAAAAAAACAATGCATTACTGGTAGGATCTTTGCCTTTTATTGCATCAATAACAGCATCACGACATTCGTTGTTAGGAGTTACAGAAATTTTTCCATCTCTCACGCATGAAAAGGCATTTTTCTGTTTTATAACACCTTCAATTGAATTTGGAAAACTAGGGTTTGTAACTCTGTTAAGTATAACCGATGCAACTGCCACTTTTCCTTCGTATGGTTCCCCGTGACTTTCAGCAAATACTACCTGAGACATCAAGTAAATATCATCATCTGTCAGATACAAGTGACGATTCTGATAGTTAAAAACTTCTACTACTGATTCCTTTTCATGGTATAATTCGCTAGATTCGTTTGATACTCCTCTTCCATAAAACTTTATATTATTTTCTTTTATATCCTTACTCATAATAATCTTAGGGCCATCGTTTATAGGAGAATAATTTATTAATTCATTTGCAAATACACTAACGCTGTCAAAGGTTAAAAAGATAAAAAGGAAGAAAATACAGCATTTAAGTTTACTCATAAAAAACCTCCTTTGGTTTTTACCCTCTCAGCATATTGTATCCAAAGGTATATTTTTCATACATATTTAATTTTTAGATTTATAATCATCATAACTTTTATTAAAATTTTTATATGATGAATTCATATCATCGTACTTTGAAAAAGCGTCTTTAAGCTTTTCAGCTTGGTTGGATTGTGATTTTAGTGCCTCAGATAAAGTAGAAATATAAGTATCATATGACTTTAAAGTTTCCTCAAAATCTGAAAAACATTCAACTCCGTCAGAAGGAACTGAAATTTCGTATAAGGAAGTTTTTAATTTCTCTAGCTGAACAATTTTATTGGCAACATCGCTTTGTATGCCTGAAAGAGAGCGGTTTTCATCTTGAGCTCTAGTTACTGCCGCACTTAGGTCTTCTTTTAAAGGATAAAAATTTTTGATACAGTCATCAAATGCGATTAAAAAGTCGTTTTTTTGGCTAGTCTTTATATCAGAGTCTCTATTTAATTTTACTAATTGATTTACATAACTAGATACACTAGAAAAGAAGCTCGAGAAGCTTGGACTAAGACTTACTTTCACTCCATTACTTTTACATAGCTTGTAGTATTTTATACAATCCTCTTCATATTTAGTTAAATTTTGAAGAGATGCTTGTATATCTTTTGAAGAAGGATTTTTCATTATATTTAAGGTTTGCTCATAGAGTTTCATATTATTATTTAATCCCAAAGACAAGTTTTCATATGTATCTTTATACTTTGCTGAAGGTTTTATTTGTTCAAGTTTATTTTTTTCTTTTAATAGCTTGGACAAATTATCTGTAAGAGTGCTTATGGCCAGCTCAGTATCCATTGATGAAGAAACAATTGGCTTTTTTAAGTTTTCGTTTATACTTACGATAGTGGCGCTTATATCTGCTAATTGCTTGCGTTCTGGATAGAGAAAATTATTAAACAAGAAATAAACTGATATAGCAATTATTAAAATTGCTCCAGCAGAAATTATTATATGTTTATTGTATTTTTTTAGTGTTTCAATCATTTAAGGTACCTCCTCATTTTCTCATATGAATATGCTTTTGAAATACAAGTTTATTGGTTAATGCTACAATTGAATCTTTAATTTAGTTATATTCTAAAAATTTTTAAATATTACTATAATGAAAATAGTAAAAAATACAAATTTTATTACGATTGTATATATATGAGGGGTATAATTGGTGTATAATTTTAATAGATTAGGATATTAGGGGTGACAGAAGTGCAAGAAGTTTTTAGTATGATAATTAATACAATAAAAAATATATCAATATGGTCCGTTTTGGATATCCTAGTAGTTTCTTATATTTTCTTTAAGGGATATATGTTGATAAAGGAAACAAGAGCAGAACAATTATTGAAGGGTATTGCGTTAATAGTTGCATTACTACCAATAAGTTATCTTCTAAGATTGGATATGCTTTATTTCATTTTAAGTAAAACAATAACAATTGGTGTTTTAACAATTATAATCATATTCCAGCCGGAGATAAGAAGAGCTCTAGAACATATTGGAAGAAGTGCTTTTGATGATTTGCATGTAATGCAGGATGATGAGGCGTTAGAAGAAGTTATAACAGAGCTTGTTAATGCTGTTGAGAATTTAGCTGATACAGCAACTGGAGCGCTTATAGCTATAGAACAAAGTACGGGGCTTGGCGAAGTGATAAGTAATGGTACTGAACTAGATGCTAAAGTATCTTCAGCTCTCATTGAAAATATTTTTGTAGTTAACACCCCTTTGCATGATGGAGCTACGATAATTAGAAATGATAGAATTGTAGCTGCTGGTTGTGTACTACCTTTAAGCAATAATACAACTATAAACAAAAAACTTGGTACTAGACATAGAGCTGGAATAGGCCTTTCAGAAACTTCAGATGCACTTATAATAATAGTTTCAGAAGAAACTGGCACTATATCCTTAGCGGTAAATGGAAGACTTACTAGAAATTATGACAAGGATAAATTAAAAAGTATATTAATACGTATTATGATAAATAGGAGAGAAAAGAGGGTAAAGACTTTAGGAGAGAAGGTGAAGGTATGGATAACAAGGATAAAAAGGCAGAAATAGTTATAAGGATAGTATGCCTAATTCTTTCCTTTGGGCTATGGCTTTATATTTCTAACGTGCAAAACCCTACTAGAGAGTATAAGTTAGAGAAGGTACCTGTGGAGCTTCTTAATGCAGAGGCACTAAAGGAGTCTAAATTAGCTCTATCACCTCATCAAGATTTCTACGTGACTTTAAATCTAGAAGGGCCTAGTAGTGAAGTGTACAAAGTTACACCCTCACAATTTAAAGTTAGCGTTGATCTTTCATCATACGCTCTAAAAAAAGGTGAAAATAGAATAAGAGTTGATATTGTTAATTACCCATCTAATATTAATATAAAAAATAATAGTTTTTTGCTAGTTACCATCAAAGTGGATGATTATGTAGAAAAGAGCATACCAATAAAATCAGAGATAAAGGTTACTACCAAAACTGGAACTTATGCAGACTCTCCAGCTCTAAAACCTACAAATGCTGTTATAGCTGGACCTGGAGAATATGTAAATAGTGTGAAAAGTTTAGTTGTAAGTAATGAACTTAAAAATATCGAACAGGATACCACATTAAACTTACCTATAAAAGCAATAAATGATTCAGGTAAAGTTGTAGATGAGATAAAGGTAACACCTACAAATGTCGAGGTTTCCATAACTGTAAAGAAGGGAAAAGTTGTACCGATAAATGTTGTTACAAAGGGGAGCTTACCTGCTGGATTTGTTATGAAAGATTTTGGTTCTACAACTGAAAAAGTCGAACTTGTTGGTGATGACACAATATTGAGTGGAATTAGCAGAATAGATACAGAGGCTGTTGATTTGTCTTCAATAAATGATTCAAAGGAAGTAAGTGCTAATCTAAAGATACCTCAAAATGTAAGGGTGGCTGATAACCTTAGCAAGGTTAAGGTAAAGTTTAACTTAAGCAAATATACAACAAAGGATATAGAAGTACTTATTTCTTCAAAGAATATATCTGAAGGATTTCAATCTACTATAGATCCACAAAAGATAACTGTCAGAATTAGTGGATTAGAAGATGATGTAAGTTCCTTCAAATCAGATAGTATTAAGGCAGAGGTAGATTTATCAGGAGCTAAAGAAGGGGAGAATACTATTCCAATTGTTATTAGCAATAGTAGTGATAAGATAAAAATAGTATCTCAAAGTAGCGATAAAGTTAAAGCTGTACTTACTAAGAAACAGTAACGAATATTTTTGCCATGATATGAATATTTTTTTAGCGATTATCAAAGAAGCTTATAGGTTTGTATATAATTTGCAAATTTATGAGCTTCATTTTTTTGGATGTACCACTTCGTAATGAAGTTTATTATTTTTAAATCCTCTCACCAGAAGCCGTGAGAGTTTTAAAAATAGATTGCGGTTCGAAGTGGTACATCTTTATATCTATAAAACACCAGTTGATATTGTTGTAATCCTTTGTTAAAATTAATAGTCAAAGACCTTATGTTGATGGAGGTAAAATGCATGCCTATAAGGATAAATAATATAATACTTGATATAGATGAAGATA
Source organism: Clostridium yunnanense (assembly GCF_016595795.1). Classification (GTDB taxonomy): domain Bacteria; phylum Bacillota; class Clostridia; order Clostridiales; family Clostridiaceae; genus Clostridium_AR; species Clostridium_AR yunnanense. The sequence goes on along the minus strand of NZ_JAENHN010000048.1, from coordinate 144,693 downwards.
TGTCATTGCTTAAAAATAAAATAGCAAAGAAACTAAAGATTTCTAAAGATGAGGTAGAGAATTTAAGAATAATAAAAGAATCTATTGATGCTAGAAAAAAAGATATAATAAAATTTAATTACTGTGTTGATTTTCAACATAAGAATGAGAAGTCAATATTCAATAAAATAAATGATAAAGATGTTAAGTTTGAGGAATGTACTTCTACTGAGGAAGTAGTACATGGAAATAAGCTTATGAAAAGCAGACCAGTTGTTATTGGAATGGGGCCAGCTGGCTTATTCGCAGCGCTTCTTTTAGCTAAGAATGGTTATAAGCCATTAGTTTTTGAAAGAGGAGAGGCTGTGGATAAAAGAACAGAAACTGTGGAAAGATTTTGGGCCACTGGAGAGCTTAATACAGAGTCAAATGTACAGTTTGGAGAAGGCGGAGCAGGAGCATTTTCTGATGGAAAACTTACTACAAGAATTAAAGATAGAAGATGTGATTTTGTAATTGATGAGTTAATAAAAGCAGGAGCACCTCAAGAAATAGCCTATATGGGTAAACCCCATGTAGGAACGGACATATTAAAAGTAGTTGTAAGAAATATAAGAGAACAAATAAAAGCTCTTGGTGGTGAAATTCATTTCTCGTCAAAACTTGAAAATATAATTCAAAAAGAGGGTAAGATAAGAGCTATTGTAGTTAACGGTAATGAAGTACCTTGTGAAAATATAATAATGGCAATTGGACATAGTTCGAGAGATACATATGAGATGCTTAATGCTTTAGGAGTAGCAATGGCTCAAAAGCCTTTTGCAATAGGTGTAAGAATAGAGCATCCTCAATCGCTGATAGATTTTAATCAATATGGAAAGTATACTGGGCATCCAAGACTAAGAGCTGCAGATTATAGGCTTACACATTCCAGTGAGAAGATAGATAGATCTGTCTATTCTTTCTGCATGTGTCCTGGTGGTGAGGTTGTTGCAGCGTCATCTGAGGAGAAAAGGCTAGTGGTAAATGGAATGAGTTATCATGCAAGAGATAAAGAAAATGCTAACTCAGCAATAGTAGTAACAGTTGGTCCAAAGGATTTTCAAGATAATTCACCACTAGCAGGGATGGAGTTTCAAAGACATTATGAGGAACTAGCTTATAAAATTGGTGGGGGAAATTATGTTGCCCCAGTTCAGCTTGTAGGAGATTTTTTAAATGATAAGATAAGTACTAAGCTTGGAACTGTTACTCCTTCATATAAGCCAGGCTATGAATTTGTTCAACTTAAGGAATGTTTGCCTATATATGTTACAGAAGCTCTTAAGGATGGACTTGTAAATTTCGATAAAAAAATTAAAGGATTTGCTGATAGTAGTGCTGTTATGACTGGAATAGAAACACGAACTTCGGCTCCAGTTAGAATAGAGAGAACTGAAAATTTGCAGAGTGTATCACTAGAAGGTTTATACCCTGCAGGAGAAGGGGCTGGTTTTGCTGGAGGTATAGTATCAGCTGCAGTAGATGGATTAAAGGTAGCTGAGAGTATAATAAAAGAGTTTGGTCCATTTAATATATAGTTGAGTTAAATATTATAATGAAATTAAGGTGTTACTCCATCCGATACTTTGAATGAGCTTCGCAAAGAATGAATATATAGATAAAATGGGGGAATAATTATGATACAACAACCTAAATTTGCAACACTTCAAAAGGTGAGGAATGATATTAGAACTTATGGAATTACTCCAAGAATTCCTGGAGGATTTATAAAACCAGAAGATCTTATAAAGTTCGCTGAAGTAGCTAAAAAATATAATGGTGCAATAAAGATAACCTCCGGTCAAAGGATAGCAATACTTGGGATAAAAGCAGAGGACGTTGAGGGTGCCTGGCAGGAACTGGGCATGGAGCCAGGAGTAGTATCTGCTTACTCAGTAAAAAATGTTGAGCTTTGTCCAGCGTCTTTTTGTAAAAGAGCTAAGCAGAATTCACTAAAGCTTGGAATGAAAATAGAAAAAAGATTTTATGCAGCAGCAGCACCAAATAGAACTAAAATAGCAGTTGTAGGTTGCAGAAATTCTTGTACTAGTGCATATTCAAAAGATATTGCTGTTGTTGGAGATAAAGAAGGATATATTGTTACTGTAGGTGGAAGTGCTGGGTTTTACCCTAAGTTACCGCATATAATAGCAGAAAAGCTTTCAGATGATGAGGCTTACAATATGGTAGAAGCTATATATGAGTTCTATAATAAAGAAGCTGAATTTGGCGAAAAGTTAGGTGACTTTATTGACAGGATATCGATTGAAAGTTTCAAAAACGGTGTTGAACAGATATATAATAAATAAAAAATAAAAAAAATTTCTATAAATTTTCAGAAAACTTCTATTTTAGAAGTTTTTTTTGTTAAAATGTTGATAAAGGATATTTTTGATAAATATATATCTTTATTAAAAGTTTTTAAATAGGAATTAATTATTCTTATATGAAAAGCTAGTCTGTTTTGTTCCATATACACTGAATTTTAGTGATTATGACAAAATATTAATTTTATATAATATTTATTTATATACAGCTTAAAAGTGATATAATTACATTATGTTCAAAATTTTGAAACGTAAATTAAGTTTATTTTTAACTAGTATATAATTTTTATAAACTAATTTGTTATAAAATTAACAAAAAATATAGCTTTTTTAACTTATGTGATAGAGTTAAATTACATAAGCTTATGAAGTAGAATGGCTTTTATGCCAAACTAAAAATAAGAAGAGGTGCAGGAATAAATGAGTAAAAATTTTGATGAATTACTATCAAAGCTAAAAGAAGTAACAAAGAAAAAGGTATCTGTAGCAGTAGCACAAGATGAACCTGTTCTTGAAGCAATTAAGGCAGCAAAAGAAAGAGGAATAGCTGATGCAATCCTAGTCGGAGATCAAGCTAAAATAAGAGAACTTGCAGATAAAATAGGGATGGATTTAAAGGAATACGATCTTATTAATGAACCAGATCCTAAGAAGGCAACTCTTTATGCGGTTGAATTAGTAGCAAAGGGAAAAGCTGATATGGTTATGAAAGGCTTAGTTGATACAGCTACTTTCTTAAGAAGTGTACTTAATAAAGAGGTTGGATTAAGAACTGGTAAGCTTATGTCTCACGTAGCTGTATTTGAGATTGAAGGAATAGACAGATTAATATATTTAACTGACGCTGCTTTTAATACATATCCAGACCTAAAGGCTAAGATAGATATATTAAATAATTCGGTTAAAGTTGCTCATGCTTGTGGATTAGAATTGCCAAAGGTTGCGCCGATTTGTGCTGTAGAAGTAGTTAATCCTGATATGCCTGCTACAGTAGATGCAGCACTACTTGCAAAAATGAATGACAGAGGACAAATAAAGGGTTGTATAGTAGATGGACCTCTTGCTTTTGATAATGCATTATCAGAAGAAGCAGCGCATCACAAAAATGTTACTGGTCCTGTTGCAGGAAAAGCAGATATATTCTTACTACCAAACATAGAAACTGCAAATGTTATGTACAAATGTTTAACTATGACATCAAAATCTAGAAATGGTGGAATACTAGTTGGTACTGCAGCTCCAGTTATACTAACTTCAAGAGCAGATAGTTTCGAAACAAAGGTAAACTCAATTGCTTTAGCAGCATTAGTAGCTAACACTAAATAATATTTATAAAAAATATTATCTATAGTTTAATTATACTTATTTCCATATGATATTCTTCAAGGAGGAAAAAAATAATGGCTTATAAAATGTTAATAATTAACCCAGGTTCAACTTCAACTAAAATAGGTGTTTACGAGGATGAAAAAGAATTAATTGTAGAAACACTTAGACATTCTGCGGAAGAAATAGATTCATATGCTACAATATATGATCAATTTCAATTTAGAAAGAATGTAATTGTAAATGTATTGAAGGAAAAGAATTTTGATATAAGTACCCTAGATGCTGTAGTAGGAAGAGGCGGAATGCTAAAACCTATGGCTGGAGGAACTTATGAAGTAAATGAAGCTATGATTGAGGATTTAAAGAATGGTGTTCAAGGTCAACATGCCTCTAATCTTGGCGGAATAATAGCTAATGAAATAGCTAAAGAAATAGGAAAGAAAGCTTTCATAGTAGATCCAGTTGTTGTTGATGAATTAGAAGAAGTTGCTAGACTTTCAGGAGTTCCAGAACTACCTAGAAAGAGTAAATTCCACGCACTAAATCAAAAGGCAGTAGCTAAAAGATACGCTAAGGAAAATGGAAAATCATATGAAGATGTTAACTTAATAGTTGTTCATATGGGTGGAGGAGTTTCAGTAGGAGCTCACAAGAATGGAAAAGTTGTTGATGTAAACAACGCTCTTGATGGAGACGGCCCATTCTCTCCTGAGAGATCTGGAGGAGTGCCATCTGGTGACTTAATAAGATTATGCTTCAGTGGTAAGTACTCACAAGATGAAATATATAAGAAGATAGTTGGTAAGGGCGGATTTGTTGCTTACTTAAATACAAATGATGCAAGAGACGTAGAAAATGCTGCTGCAGAAGGTGACAAGGAAGCAAAACTAATATATGATGCATTTATGTATCAAGTTTCAAAAGCTGTTGGTGAATATGCTGTTGTACTTAAGGGTAAGGTAGATGCTATAATACTTACTGGCGGAATTGCATACGGTAAAGTTGTTACAGATACAATAACAAGCAATGTAGGTTGGATAGCTCCAGTTGTGGTTTATCCAGGAGAAGATGAACTTCTAGCACTTGCTCAAGGAACAATAAGAGTATTAAGTGGTGAAGAAGCTTCAAAGGAATATAAATAATATTTTTAAATAGAGATTTTTATAAGCACTATAAGGTTCTAGATTACTTAGAACTTTATAGTGTTTTTTGCTATCCAGCTACTTTTTATATACATATCTTTTGAAATTTATGGTATTATATTTGTAATTGGATAAATTAGTTATTTGGTACATTTCAATATGAAGTGGTACATTCATAGATACTGTATATAAAATTGCTATTTGATGATTATCTGATCAATGCAGGATATATGTAATAAAGGAAGTAGATTATAGACAAAGGAGGGGAAAAATGAGGACTTCATTAAACATAACAAATAAGCTTACAAAATTAGCTGAAATGGCTGGAGATTCAGTTTTTCAAATACTAGAGTTTGATGAATTAACTGGAGGCAACAATGTAGATTCAGCTATAAAGTTTAAGTTTATGAAGGATGCTGGAATAAAGCTTAAGCAAATTCGAATAATACTTGAAGATAGTGCTGTAAAACTAGAATCTGGCGCGCTAAGTTATCTTAAGGGGGATATAGACCTTCAAAATAAAGTAGGTGGTGTTCTAGGCTTTGGCAAAAAGCTTATTAATAGCAAGCTTACTGGAGAAACTTTATTTAAGCCTAGATACGAAGGAACAGGAGAAATATTTTTAGAACCTTCATTTGGACATTACGCTTTATTAGAATTGGAAAATGAAGAGGTAATTGTTGATGATGGAGTATTTTATGCTTGTGAAGATACCGTAGAAATAGGTTCAGCCATGCAGAAGTCTATATCTTCAATGTTATTAGGTAATGAGGGATTATTTCAAACAAAGATAAGTGGTAGTGGAATTGTGGTTGTTGAAATACCGGTTCCTGAAAATGAAATATTTAAATGCAGGCTTTCAAATGATACATTGAAGGTTGATGGCAATTTTGCTATATTAAGAACAGGGGGAATAGAGTTTTCAGTGGAAAAGTCCTCCAAGTCGGTTATTGGTTCAACAACAAGTGGAGAAGGCTTTCTTAATGTCTATAAAGGAACTGGTGAGGTATGGTTAGTACCCACTAAGGTTGTATATGATAAGTTAGAATCCACTGGATTAAATACTATGACAAATCCTTCGGGTGATCGTGATAATGAGCAATAGAAGATTTAATTAAAAGGGATATGGAATATAATTTAAGCTTTAACTTTAATAACAAGATGTAATGATTTCAAGTTTTGTGATAAAATAAAACTATTAATGTTTTCTTGATATAGATGTACCAGTTCGAACCGAAATGCATTTTCAAAACTCCTCTGGATTCTGAGAGGAGAATTTGAAAATATAAATCTTATTACGAAGTGGTACATCCATAAATAATGAGAATGTGTGTAGATTTAAAGTTTTAGCTCATTTTGTAAAATTAAGGAGGTGAGCGGAATGGATCTTATGACTACAGTAGTTGTTGTTTTCCTTGCTGCATTTGCAATAGTTGGAGTTTATGTTACTGTAAAAAGCGAGCAATTTAAACATGAAGAAATGAATAACAATAATAAATAAAACATATAAAATGCAGGATTTATTCTGTATTTTTAAAATTAGGCATTTGATTTGCTGATGATTATGCGCAAAAAGATCACTGAAGGTACTTCAGTGATCTTTTTATATTATAAATCAGCTAGGGCAAATTTTTTCTCAACAAACTTAAAACCTGTAGTAAAGAAGGTTGTCATTATAAGATACATTATTGATGCCATGAAAAATATCTCCAAAGGTCTAAAAGATACATTTGCCATATGTTGAGCATTGTTCATCAAATCTGTCATAGCTATAGTTGACACTAAAGCTGTATCTTTAAGCAGTGCTATAAATTCATTTGCAATAGCTGGAAGCATACGACCTAAACTCTGTGGAAGTATTATATAAAATACAGTTTGTATAAAGTTAAGTCCTTCAGTTTGGGCAGCTTCCCATTGATTTTTATTTACTGATAACATAGCGCCTCTTATAGCTTCTGCTACATATGCAGATATATTTATACTTAGTCCTAATATAGCAGCTTCAAATGAAGTAAGTGTTATATTTACCTCCGGAAGTCCGAAGTAGATTATGAAAAGTAGAATCATTAAGGGAATTCCTCTAAAGAACCAAGTATAGAATGTTCCTATTGATTTTAGTACTTTATTTTTTGAAAGCTTCATTAAAACAACTATAAAAGCTAATAATAATCCACATAAAATTGATATAACGGTAAGTTCTATTGTTCTTAAACAACCTTCCAATAATATTGGAAGATATGTTGAAATGATTTCGACTTTCATAAAAAACAACCTTTCTGTAAATAATAAAAATTATTTTGAAGATGTAATGTCTTCACCAAACCAAGTTTTTGATATCTTTGCAAGAGTTCCGTCTTCTTGCATTTCCTTTATTACTTTATCAAAAGTAGTCTTAAGATCTTTATCTTCTTGTCTAAGCCCTATAGCTATAGGTTCTGTAGCAATTGATTTATCTAAAACTTTGTAAGTGTCAGCTTTTTCTTTTATATAGTATCTTGCAACTAATTCATCTACTACAACTGCATTTATACGACCGATTTGTAAGTCTTGAAGCGCAGCAATGTTTTCATCATATAGTTTTGTATCTTTAAAAGTAGACTTTGTATCTTTTATAGCATCTTCACTTGTACTACCTTTTTGAACTCCGATTATTTTACCCTTAAGATCATCTGGTGAAGTTATAGAAGTGTTATCCTTCTTTACTACAACAACTTGTCTTTCATTTAAATATGGAGTTGAAAATGAAATCTCTTTTTCTCTTTCTGGTGTTACGCTCATTGCAGAAATTATTACATCAAATTTCTTTTGCTTTAAGCCTGGTATTATACCGTCCCAATTATAAGGCATAAACTTTATTTCTTTATTTGTACGTTTTGCTATTTCTTTTGCCATATCTATATCAAAACCTTGAAGATCTCCCTTGCTGTTTTTAAATCCCATTGGTGGAAAAGAATCATCTAGTCCAACTACTATAGTATTAGAAACAGCATTAGAAGTGGAGTCTTTCTTAGTTTGTCCGCAACTTATTAATGATAATGAAATAGTTGTAATAGCTACAACTGATAATAATCTCTTAACAATTTTATTCATAATTAACATCCTCCTGAGTAACTGATAATCATATTATACTTTAATATAATAAAGTTGTAAAGTGATAAATGAATAAAATTATAACCAATTGCTAAAACATATGGTAAAGTTCAGTATAAGGTGTTAAAATACTGATGTGAGGTGATTACATGAGCAATTATGAATCAAAACTAAAAAGTGAGGATATGGACTACTTTTTTAAAGCTATATTAAGTTTAGAGAATATAGAAGAATGCTATAGATTTTTTGAAGATGTAGCTACAATAAATGAAATAAAAGCTTTAGTACAGAGACTACAAGTGGCAGCTATGCTTAAGGAAAAGAAGACATATACTGAAATAGCCGGTGATACTGGAGCTAGTACTGCTACGATAAGTAGAGTTAATAGATGTTTGAATTATGGTAGTGACGGATATAATATGGTACTTGATAGAATAAACAAAGAAGATAAATAATAAAACAATGTTTTACTTACGTTACATATAACTACATTCATTTTCAGCCTTTGGTAATTTGTATTATATTTATGAAAGATTCATACGAGTAATGTAGTTCTGTAGGTTTGCTAAGAGCCCCCATCAAAATAAAGATGGGGGCTCTTAATATTTTTTTGAAATAAGTATTGCTAACGTAACAATGTTTTGTTATACTAAATTCAAGGAGGAATGAAAATGGAAGAAAATTTGATATCAAAAAAAGAATTATTAGAACTTACTGGCATATCTTATGGTCAGCTATATAGATGGAAAAGAAAGAACTTAATACCTGAGGAGTGGTTTATAAAGAAGTCCTCTTTTACAGGGCAAGAAACCTACTTTCCTAAGGATAAAATATTAGATAGAATAAATAGAATAGTTGAGATGAAAGATGATGTTTCCTTAGATGACCTAGCAGAAAGATTTCAAGGAAGCTCTATATCCTCTAAATTTTATATAGAAGATATATTAAAAGGAAACATTGTTACACAGCATGTTCTAGATATGTACAAAAATAGCTTCGTTTTAAAAGATGAGTTAAGTGGAGATGACATAGTTTTCTTGGCATTATATAAATACTTGTTAGAACAAGGTAATTTGAATTTAGATGAAATTAATTTTACAATAAAAGGATTAATAGAGAATTATAGTAATATAAAAGAAAAGGATTATGAACTTGTATTCGTTAGAAAAATGGGAGTAGGAATAGGAATATTGGCAGATTCAGCAAATATTATATTGGGTGATGGTAAGGTCTTAGAAAGAGTTAACTTAAGCAGTTTTTCAGAAAAAGTAATTACTAATTTAGTATAGGAGGTTAAGGGTATTATGAATGATAGATATTATGAGGATAGAGGGGACCTAGAAATTTCCGGAGCTGGTAGCTCTGGTGGTGGTAAATTTAATAAAGTACAGGTTAGTGGAGCATCAAAGATTAACGGAGATATAGATTGTGTTGAATTTGAGGCAGCTGGTGCAGCAAAATTTGAAGGCAATGTAAAGACTGTAACCTATAACGTTAGTGGCGCTACTAAATGTACAGGAAATGTAGAGGCTGAAGCTTGCAGCATAAGTGGAGCAGGCAAGATAGGTGGGAATTTAAATAGTAAGAGAAGCAATATACAAGGAAGCTTAAAAGTATGTGGAAATCTTACTGGTGAAACTATTGATATACAAGGAGCTACAAGTATAGTTGGAGATTGTGAAGCAGAAGATTTCAAATGTTCTGGAGCGTTCAAGATTGGTGGTCTTCTTAATAGTGAAAATATACTAGTTGAAATTAGTGGTAAGTGTGAAGTTTCTGAAATGGGTGGAAGAAGTATAAAGGTGAGACTTGGAAACTGGAGTGTAGGAATTCTATCTAAAATAACAAAGGCTATATTTAATTACTCTCTTGATGAACTTGACTGTAATGTTATTGAAGGAGACGATATATATTTAGAGTCAACTACAGCTAGAATTGTAAGAGGAACTGACGTAGTTATAGGAAAAAAATGTACTATTCAAAGAGTTGAATATCATAATACTATATCTATTGATCCAAGCAGCAAAGTTATAGAGCAAGTTCAATTATAGAAAAGGGGAGTTTAATAATGGAGAGAAGTTATTATAGTGATAGATCAGATTTAAAGATATCAGGATCAGGTAAGTTTGGCGGAGGAAAGTTTAATTCCGTAAAGATTAGTGGTGCAGGTGAGATCAATGGTGATTTAGATTGTGTTGATTTTAAATGTTCAGGTTCATCTAATGTTGTTGGAGATGTTCTATGTCAGGAGTTTAAAATAAGTGGAGATGCATCGATAAAAGGAGATGTAAAAAGTTCATTATTTTCAGTATCAGGATCTTCATCTATTAATGGTAATATAACTAGCGATGAGATGAAGATCAGTGGAGATTCAAAAATAGGTGGAGACTTATCTGTAGGACAGTTAAAAATATCAGGAGATTCTAAAGTTGGCGGCAATTTAAAAGGTGATAATATAAAGATATTTGGTGGAGTAAGAATAGGTGGTAATTGTGAAGCAGAACATTTTACCTGCTATGGTGCATTTAATATTGGTGAGATGCTAAATGCAGAAAAGATTGAAATAAATCCAGGTGGAGAATGTAAAACTAATGAAATCGGAGGAAAGGAAATCGAAGTGAGACTTAGATCCAAGGATTCCTTTGTTATGAGTTTTATAAGATTTGCTTCTTTTAGCAAAAGTAGACTAATATGTGATTCCATAGAAGGAGATAACATATATCTTGAGGCAACTAAAGCTAGTATTGTAAGAGGCAAAAATATAACTATTGGTGAAAGATGTGAGATAGATACAGTAGAATACAGTGAAGATATAACGATTTTAGATGGAGCAATTGTAAAAAATCAGATTAAAATATAATTTGGGTAATATACAGTGTTAAAAATAAGAGAGACTATTTATACGAAGGTAGAATCTCTTGGATGTGATAATGTTTTAATAGTTATTAAATAGGAGAAAGCGTTATGAGTGAAGAAATAAAAGAAATTCAATATTCCAATACTACAGATGAAGGTGCTCCTAAAAGCACAGAAAAACTTTGGAATAAAAACTTCTTTTTACTTTGGCAAGGGCAGCTTGTGTCTTGTTTCGGAGATGCAATTTATGAAATTGCATTAGGGTTTTGGGTTTTGGCAGTTACTGGGTCCTCAGCTCTTATGGGGACCATCATGGCTGCTACAATGATTCCAAGAGTTCTAATATCTCCTTTTGCAGGTGTGTGGGTTGATAGAGCAAACAGAAAACTAATAATTATATTAGCAGATTTAATACGAGGTGCAGCAGTTGTATTAGTTGGATTTGCTATATATAAGGGAATAGGTTCGGTGTGGATGCTATTGATTGCTGGCATAATACTTGGAATATGTTCAGCATTTTTCGGACCAAGTATAAGCTCAGTGCTACCAGACTTAGTGCCGAAGGAAAAATTACTACAAGCAAATTCTAGTTATCAAATGTCCAATACAGGTGCCAATTTGGTTGGAACAATGGCAGGAGGAGCAATATTTTCACTTCTAGGAGCTCCGATAATGTTTTTATTAAATGGATTTTCATATCTTTTCTCTGGTTTTATGGAGATATTCTTAAAGGTTCCCACGGTTGTTCATAAAAAAGAAAAATCTAATTTTAAGGAAGATTTTATTGACGGACTTAAATTCTCAATTAAGTTCAAAGGTTTAAGAAATATTATCATATTAGCTTGTCTTATAAACTTTTTTGCACAAGTAGGGTTCATTCTTTTAATGCCTTATTTTAATTCAACACCTGGTTTAGATGCGAAAAAGTACGGCCTTGCTATGGGAATATTTACTCTAGGAATGATATCTGGAATGTTGACCTTATCTATAATAAAGATAGCACCCAAAAACAAATTTTTCGTTTTTCTGAGTAGTGGAATTATAAGTATGGCTATGGCTATGATTGCTCCTATTACTGAGAATATATATGCTATTTGTATATTGCTATTTATAACTGGAGCACTGAATGCTGTACTTAATACTTTGTTAAATACGACGGCACAGCTTATTATTCCGCAGGATATGAGAGGAAAAGTATTTGCTCTTATTGGTACCTTTACTCAAGCACTTTCTCCAATAGGTATGGTCATAGGAGGATTACTCGGAGCAATATTAGGAGCTAAGCAGGTTATTTGTGGAAGCTTCGCAGCAACTCTTTTATTTATTATAAGTTTTGCATTTATGAAATCTGTAAAAAAGGTTATCAATTATGATCCGGAAAAGCAAGCAATAGATGATATAATGTAGTTATAGATAAACTATTTTTAAATAAAATCTATATCTGATAATCCTGTTACAATTAATAGTTAATAGAAATATCACTTAGTTTTATTAGATAGAACTGGATTATCTGTATAGGATAACAATTTAGAAATATAAATTGATACCGATGGTATCAATTTTTTTAGAAGGAGTGATGTAAAAAAATGCAAAAAGTGGTTCAAGTTGAGAATGTAAGGAAAGTTTTCATATCTGTAAAAAAGAAATTTCTTAAGGTTATTGAGAAGAAAGAATTTATAGCGGTTGAAGGTGTATCCTTTGATATATATAAAGGTGAGATATTTGGGCTTTTAGGACCTAATGGAGCGGGAAAAACTACAACTATAAAAATGATTACAGGGCTTCTAAGACCTACGTCTGGAAGAGTACTAGTAAATGGAGTTGATGTGGAAAAAGATTCTTCTAAAGCATTAAGTCAGATAGGTACAGTACTTGCTGGAGATAGAAGTATTTACTGGAAACTTACAGCAAGAGAAAATTTAGAGTATTTTGCAGCTTTGTATGGATTTTCTAAAAAACAAGCTAAACTTAGGGCTGAAGAAATATTAAGAAAGTTAGATATAATCGAAAAAGCAGATGAAACAGTAGAAAAGTTTTCAACGGGTATGAAGCAAAAAGTTGCGCTTGGTAAAGCTCTAATCCCTGATGCACCAGTGGTTTTGCTAGATGAACCAACTCTAGGATTAGACCCTCAATCTGCATTAAATTTAAGGGAGATAATAACATCCCTTAAAAATGAAGGTAAGACTATACTTTTAACAACACACTATATGGAAGAAGCGGATTTTCTATGTGATAGAATTGCTATAGTTGATGGAGGAAAAATAATAACTTTAGATACACCAGATAACCTTAAAAAGACTATAAGTGATGTAAGAAGTATAAAGATTGAAGTTAATAGTATTTCTGATGAAATAACTTCTAAACTTAAAAAATTGGAAAATATAAAAAGTGCAACTGTAAGTTACATGGAAGAAAGAAATAGTTATGAAGTATTAATACATCATGATGAAAAAGAAAATATAGTTCAAGAAATAATAGACTTCCTTGGGGTAAATAGGATATCAATAAGAAGTATGAATGTTGTTATACCATCCTTAGAAGATGTGTTTATACATCTTACAGGAAAGAAACTTAGGGATTAGGAGTGAGGTTATGAATAGAATACGAACTATTCTTGCTGTAGGAAGGAAGGAGTTTACTGAAGTCACAAGGTATAAAGACTGGATACCTGGGCTTATAATATGGCCCCTTATGTTTCCTATAATATATATATTAAGTGCAGTTGGACTTTCTGGACCAGATCAAGGAGGACTTAATACCTTTAAAGAGATAGCAGGAACTACTAATTACACTGCTTTTATAGCGGTAGGAGTTATGGTATACATGTGGGTTAATACTATGATGTGGACTTTCGGAACATTTTTAAGACAAGAACAGAGAAGAGGAACTCTAGAGTCTTTATGGCTTTGTCCAATAAAAAAGATTGATATACTAATTGGTGGAGCCTTAGTAAATATATTTATAGGATTTACTTATATATTTGTAAGTATGGTTGAGTATACCTTTATTTATAGAATGAATTTTTCAGGTAATTTATTAGAATGGCTGGCTATATTTATTGTTATGATTCCAGGGGTAATTGGATTTGGAATGATATTTGCAAGTCTTGTACTTTGGCTTAAGGATGCTAATATAGCAGTGCAACTAGTGAGAGGCTTGGTTATGATACTGTGTGGAATATCCTTTCCTATTAGTGTTATGCCTGAATGGATGCAAGCCTTATCTAAAGTTTTTCCATTTACTTATGGGATTGAAGCTGCTAGAAAAGTAATGGTTGAAGGTGAAGGGATAAAATCAGCATTGAATCAGATAGTAACATGTCTAATAGTAAGTTTGATATATCTTATAATAGGAAGATTAGTTTTTGTTTTAGTAGAGAGAAAAGTAAAGATGGAGGGGTCTTTAGAAAGGTTTTAGGGAGGTGTTAACTTGGAGTTAAAAAAAGTTATGAGAGTTATTAGAGCACGTTTTATAATGAAAGCTAAAATATATTTTAGGTATCCGCTAAATATATTTTTCTTTATAGTAGATCCAATAATATGGTTAAGCCCGTTTTATTTTATGTCTAAAGTCTTTTCTAATGGAAATAGCTTAAGTGGATTTCAAGCATATACTGGAAGTTCTGATTATATGGGCTTTCTAGTAATTGGATTTATGATTTCCGCTTATAGTGGAGCAGCAATGTGGAGTGTTGGTTTTTCCATGAAGGATGAGATGATGGATGGAGTATTGGAATCTAACTGGACTGCTCCTGTTAATAGAACAATACTAGTTGTATCAAGTTCTATATTCGAATTTTTAAGATGTACAGTTGAAGTAGTTGTTACCGGTATAGTTTGTCACTTTTTATTTGGGTTTAATATAAATGGTAATATTATAAAAGCACTTTTATACATGTGTCCAGGAATTATATCATTAATTGGACTTGGTTTAATTATGGCAAGTTTAGTTCTGATATTAAAAAATGCCAATACCGTTGTAGATATATCAAATTCTCTTTTATCAGGATTTTCGGGAGGATATTTTCCCATTCAAATATTTCCTAAATATTTATTACCAATAGCTTTTGCTATTCCGCTAACATACCTTAATGATAGTGTTAGAGCAATACTTGTAGGACAAAAGTCTATTATTGACCTTAGAATGCAATTCGTAATACTATGTGGATTCATGTTTGTATTGCTTTGGCTTGGATATTTTATCTTTATGAAGGTTGAGGGGAAATGTAGAGAAAGAGGGCTATCTGGATATTAAAGGGAGAAATAAAAAGTTTAGAGAGAATTTTGTTTAAAAATTAAACGTATTGTAATTTCTTCGTTGTTGATTAATTGTAGTAACATTCATATAATATACACTAGGGGCTATTTATAGCCTGTTTGTCAAATTAAACAGTTATGTGTTTAAGCATAACTTTAATTTGATAAAATAAGTCATATATAGAGTTCCAAGTTCAACTATTAATTTATACATGTGCTAAGGTTTTTAGAAGTAGAAGTTTTAGAATAAGTGTAAATTAAGTTTTTAATAAAAGAACTCTTTAAAGATTAACTACTTCAATGTAAAAAAATTTTCAAAACTCGCACCGTTTTTTTGAAATGGTTTGAAAATATAAATTTAAGTATGAAGGAAGTTATCTGTACAAAAAAGTAAAAATGCAAAAGTGAGGTATATATTATATGGGAAGAATGTTTGGAACTGATGGAGTTAGAGGTATAGCTAATACTGAGCTTACTGCACTTACAGCTTATAACTTAGGAAGAGCTGGGGCATATGTATTAACAGAGGGAACTCATAAACCTAAGATATTAGTTGGAAAGGATACAAGAATATCTTGTGATATGCTTGAATCGGCTTTAGTTGCAGGGATATTATCAGTGGGAGCAGAAGCAGTAGCACTAGGAGTTGTACCTACTCCAGCAATAGCTTATTTAACAAGAGAATACGGAGCTGATGCTGGAATAATGATATCAGCATCCCATAATCCAGTAGAATACAATGGGATTAAGTTTTTTGATAATAAAGGGTATAAACTTCAAGATGAATTAGAGGATGAAATACAAAGAGTTATAGAAAGTAATTTTGAAGGGGTGCCAAGTCCTACAGGAGAAAATGTTGGAAGAAAAAGAAGAGAAGTTGGAGCTTTAGAAGATTATATAGAATTTGCAAAGCAAACAATAGCTTTTGACTTAGAAGGACTTAAAGTTGCTTTAGATTGTGCTAATGGTGCATGTTATTCTGCTGCTGTTCAAGCTTTTAGAGATCTTGGAGCAGATGTATTCGTTATAAATGATAATCCAGATGGAACCAACATAAATGAAAATTGTGGTTCAACTCATCCAGAAGAGCTAATGGATTATGTAATAAAAAAAGGTTGTGATGTAGGTTTTGCATTTGATGGAGATGCAGACAGATGCCTTGCAGTTGACGAGAAAGGTAAGCTTGTTAACGGGGACTTCGCAATGACTCTTTGTGCAAAACATTTGAAAGAACTAGGAAGATTAAAAGATGATACATTAGTAGTAACTGTAATGAGTAACTTAGGTCTTAAGTTAGCTTGTGAAAGAGAAGGAATAAAAACAATAGACACTAAAGTTGGAGATAGATATGTTCTTGAGGAAATGGTTAAGAGTGGATATGTACTTGGTGGAGAACAATCTGGGCATATTATATTCTTAGACTTCAATACTACAGGTGATGGTCTAGTTACTGCACTTCAAATGGCTTCAATAGTGAAGAAAAGCGGTAAGACTTTAAGTGAACTAGCATCTATAATGCATGAATTACCACAAGTTCTTGCAAATGCAAAGATTCCTAATGAAAAGAAGAATATACATGAAGAAGATGAAGAAATAAAGAATGAAATAAAGAAGATAGAAGAAGCTCTTCACGGCGTAGGAAGAGTTCTTATAAGACCTTCAGGTACAGAACCATTAGTAAGGGTTATGCTTGAAGGAGAGAACCAAGAAGAAATAGATAAAATGGCTCATGATTTAGCTAGATTAATTGAGCTAAAAGCTAATAATTAATATAAAAAGGTGTCCAGATTTTTGGGCACCTTTTTACTATTATGTTCTTTTTTATACAGTAATCCTTTCTAAAATATCTTAATAATATTGTACTCGGATTAAAGAATTTTGTTCCTTAAAGTTTATAAAAATAAGTTATGACTCTTATCCAGTAATAACCAAGCCTTTAGAAAAGTATAATAATAAGAAAGCTTTTTTGGAGGGAGTTTAATGGGGATGGATGAATCAAATAATGATGCAGAAGCAGAAAAGATAGAAAGCAAAAAAGGTTTAAAAAGGCCTATAATTATGTTGGTCTCTGCTTTAGTAGTATTAGTATTAATAGTTTCAATAGCTATGAACTTAAATAAGATAAAAACTTTTTACTACATAAAGAGGGCAGAGATGAATATGAACTCAAAAAAATATCAAGACACTATAGCTTATTGTGATAAGGTCCTTAAGATATCTGATAAAGATAATGAAGCTATACTAATGAAATCGCAAGCATTAGAAGGTAAAGCAGATATTGTGGGAGCAATAACTTTATTAAAGGATAATATAGAAAAGACAAGTGATAAAGAAGCTTTTAAGTCACGTATAGATGAAATAATAAACTCGCTAAAATTTAATAAAGAGAGCATAAAAATTTACGAAGGTCAAAGCCTAGTAATGCCAGATACAGTAAAGGCAATTACTATTAATAAAAAAGAAGTAGAATTTAAAGTAAAGTGGTTTGCTAAGCCTCTTACTACTGATACAGCAGGAACATATATATTAGGCGGAAATCTAGAGCTAATCAATAAACCTGTAGAGTGTAAGTTAGACATAGTAAAGTTTACAGGTAATACAGAAGGTAACATAAATAACAAATCTCATATGGTTCAAAAAGATAAAACTATTTATTTTGTAAATGGAGAAGATAATAATAATCTCTATAAAATGAATCTAGATGGAACAGATAAGAAAAAGTTGACTGATGTAAAAGAAGAAAAAAATCTTATAACTACATTTTATAATCTCAGGGTGATTGATGATGCTATAATAGGAACAAAACTAACTGGATATATAAACTCGGAGTATTATACTGAAGTTTTTAGAGTAAATAGTAATGGAGAGAATTATAAAGTTCTATCTCAAGGAAAATACGCAGATATACTTGATGTAAATAACAAAGAGATTTTTTACAAAGAATACTATCCAGATAGCTCAACAGAAAAGTATTTTCAATATGAAATTGTAAGTGATAAAAGCTCAAGTATAGATTATGATTATTTAAAATCAAGAAGCTTAAATACTGGCGAAATATTAATAAAAAATCCCGAAGACAAAATGATACCTAAGTACTCTCAAGCCACTCAAAAATATCAGTATAGTTTTATGTTAAATGATAAAGATATAAATTATAACTACTTTAGTCATCCAACAGGTGAATTACACATGAAGGATATAGATACTAAGGAGGATAAAGTATTAGAGAAAGACGTTATATGTGTTAATATAGCAGATAGTAAGATATATTACTCTAATAATGAAGGCATATATGTAATTGATGAGGTTGATTCGTCAAAGAAGAAATTAGTAGATGCAAAAGGTGTTACAGATGTGAACGTATGTGATAGGTATTTAACCTACAGAGATATAAATACTAATTATATAAAATTAGTAGAGCTAAAGAGTAAATAAAAAATTAACATAGTTACAGGAGGGAAAGATTTTGGTAAATAATAAATACAAAAAAGAAAGTGATGAACAATTAAGAGAAAGATTGACTCCAATCCAATATGAAGTAACTCAAAATAATGGAACTGAAAGACCATTCACAAATGAATATGATATTAACGTAGAGGATGGTATATACGTTGATATCGTGTCTGGTGAACCTTTGTTTTCATCTAATGATAAGTATGACTCAGGCTGTGGATGGCCAGCATTCACGAAACCTATAAATAATGACTTCATAAAGGAAAAAGCTGATTTAACACATAATATGCGTAGAGTAGAAGTAAGGAGCGCAGATGCGGATTCACATTTAGGGCATGTATTTACGGATGGTCCAGAAGCAGAAGGTGGTCTTAGATATTGTATTAATTCTGCAGCTTTGAGATTTATTCCTAAAGAAAAATTAGTAGAAGAAGGATATGCTGAATATTTAACTTTATTTAATAAAATTATATAAATTTTTGATAGCCATTAAAGTTATGTCGCCTGTAAGATTGTTTCATACGTTCAGAAAAGGCAGATGCGTAAAAAAATCGTTGAAGGATAGCTCTTCAACGATTTTTTCTTTGTAATTTTAATGAATTAATAAATTTCAATGAAACAGAGTTGAAAATAAAAATAGTGTGCTAAAATTTAATTACAAAAGAAAAAGGTTCAATAAATGTGAGATTTACATATTATTAATAGAGAGGGGGTCATGTGAATTAAGAAATATTATTAGAATAAAACTTAAATTCGAAACTTTTTATAAAAATAAAGCGCCAGGACTTAATGGAATCGAAAAATCTTTAAGTTGACGAGGATGGGAAGTATCGAGTTTTCGGCGGATGTCCCACGGTATTGCACTACCGAGAAAGATTGGTAAAGCTAAGATATATTAGTTCAAATTCAATCAGGTGTGATTTTATTAAAATTTAGAGGTGTTATTAATGAGTGAATTAGAAAGATTATTAAGTGAATATAAAGAAACGGAAAAATGTATTGAACTAGGTATGGAATACTTAAAGGATAAGGATTATGCACGAGGAAAACTTGATTTAGTAAGAGTTATAATTGCTGATCTAGAAAGATTATCTTCTATAGCTGAATAATTAGGACAAAGATAGTGAATACAGTAAAAGATAAAATTATGTCGCCTGCCAAATTTTCCTCATGTTCATTCGGAAAGGCAGATGCGCAAAAAAGCTCACTGAAGAAGGTCGCTTCAGTGACTTTTTTATAGTTTAAAAGCAATAAAAAGAGAATATAAAAGCATAAGAATAGATAAGATGAATATAGTACACCATAGAAACATAAAAGATATAGTATAGATCTTTTATGTTTTTCATTTTTATTTTTATTAATAGGTTATGGTGCAAAACGTATAAAAAGTTTTATGAAAATACTTGACTATTGAGAATTATAATCATATAATTTAAATATACCAAGTTACAATAAGTTAGTTAATAACAATAGTATATTAAAATTTTATTTAAGAAAATAAAAAAATAGTAGAATATAAAATATATAATTTTAATCGGAGGTAATAGAAAATGGAAAAGAATTTTTATGATGCAATAGAACTTAGAAGATCATATTATGGAATTAGTAAAGAGGCAGTAGTTTCTGATGATAAAATCAAAGAAGTAGTTGAAAAAGCAGTAAAATATGTACCATCAGCATTTAACTCACAAAGTGCAAGAGTAGTCTTATTATTAGGAGGTCAGCATGATAGGCTGTGGGATATTACAAAAGAAGCTTTAAGAAAAGTAGTTCCCGCTGATCAATTCGGTTCTACTGAAGAGAAAATCAACTCATTTAGAAATGGATACGGAACAGTTTTATTCTTTGAAGATAATAGTGTAGTTGAATCATTACAAAAGCAATTTGCTCTATACAAAGATAACTTCCCAGTTTGGTCACAGCAAGCAAGTGGAATGCACCAATTTGTTGTATGGACAGGATTAGAGCTAGAAGGTTTTGGAGCTTCCTTGCAACACTACAATGAACTTATAGAAGAGGATGTAAAAGCAGAATGGAGTATACCTAACAATTGGAAGCTTATCGGTCAAATGCCATTTGGAAAACCAACAGCAGAACCAGGTGAAAAGCAGTTCCAACCATTAGAAGAAAGAGTAAAGGTATTTAAATAATATATAGTTAAACCAGACATTCTTAACATAAAGTTTGCGAGGTATATGTGTAAACAAATCTAAGGGTACTAACCTAAGGATTTTTTATATAAAATATTGGGATATAAAATTACCTGCAGGGGTGTTTTATATCCCAAATTTATTTATTCAACAACAAACTTAAATATGTCACTTGTCCAATGATAATCATCCCATCCTCCAGCTATTTCCATCGAGTGGGGTATCCATCCAAACATGTTCTCCATGTACTGAAGAAATTTTTTCTTTATTATAAGTCAATATTACTTCTGGTGTAGTCAATGGAGTATGGGTGTTAGTATAGTTTAAAAATCCTAGGGTTATTACAACTAATGATAGAACTAGTATAGACAATACTTTAGCGTATCGCATAATATAAGCTCTCCTTATAAAGATTTTATGATGAGATTATTGAGCTAAACAAATGTGTTTATATATCTTATCATAATTTTAGATGAAAGGAATGCAATTTGTATAATACATTTTATATACGTAAAAATTTAAGAATAGTTCAAATAGATTTAGTAATTTATCGATTAATCTCTATGACTGAATGTTTTCAAAATTAGAAAAAATTCAGTCATATGAAAAGGTTATAATGTATGTATAGAATACTTTACATGTAGTAAACAACTAGAGATTTAATGTAATAGATAATAAAATTTTGAACTTTTAGGAGGTATTTTTTATGAAAATGAAAGAGGGCTTTTTATGGGGAGGAGCAACTGCTGCGAACCAATTCGAAGGTGGATGGAACAAAGGCGGCAAGGGTCCAAGCACTGCTGATATGATGACAGGTGGGACGCATACAAGTCCAAGAAGAATTACTCCTATTTTAGAAGAGGGAACATATTATCCGAGTCATGAAGCAATTGATTTCTATGGACATTATAAAGAAGATATAAAAATGTTTGGAGATATGGGATTTAAGACTTTTCGTATGTCAATTAACTGGACAAGAATATTTCCAAATGGGGATGAATTAGAGCCAAATGAGGAAGGCTTAAAGTTCTATGATGATGTATTTGATGAATTAAAGAAAAATGGAATTGAGCCATTAGTAACAATATCTCATTATGAAACTCCATTTGGACTTACTCAAAAGTATAATGGATGGGCAGGCAGAGAAGTTATAGAATGCTATGTAAGATATTGCGAAACAATTTTTAAAAGATATAAAGATAAGGTAAAGTACTGGCTTACTTTTAATGAGATAAATTGCTTAACTATTGATTTTGGAGCTTTCATGGGTGGTGGAGTATTAGTTAAAGAAGGAGAAGATTCTGCTAAGCTAAGATTCCAAGCACTACATCATCAATTTGTAGCCAGTGCAAAGGCAGTGAAATTAGGACATGAAATCAATCCTGATTTTAAGATTGGATGTATGATAGCATATATGACTCTTTATCCACTTACTTGTAATCCAGATGATATATTATTAGCACAAAAGGCAGATCAAATACAAAACATGCTTTGTGGAGATGTTCAGGTGAGAGGATACTATCCAGGATTTGCGCTTCGTCATTTTGAAGAAAAGGGTATAGATATCAAAATGGAAGCTGGAGATTTAGATATACTTAAAGAAGGTACTGTGGATTTCTATTCATTTAGTTATTATATGTCTAATGCAGTAAGTGCTGATCCAGCTAAACAAGAAGAAGCAAAAGGGAATTTACTAGGAGGGTTAAAGAATCCATACCTAAAGGCTTCTGATTGGGGATGGCAGATAGATCCTAAAGGATTAAGATGGACTTTGAATCATATTTACGATAGATATCAAATACCTGTAATGGTTGTTGAAAATGGATTAGGTGCAGTAGATGTAATCGAAGATGATGGTTCAATTAATGATGATTACAGAATTGATTACTTAAGAGATCATATAGTTGAAATGGAAGAAGCGGTTAAGGATGGTGTTGAACTTATGGGATACACTATGTGGGGCTGTATAGACCTAGTAAGTGCTTCTACTGGAGAAATGAAAAAACGCTATGGGTTCATCTATGTAGATAAAGACAATGATGGAAATGGTGATATGAGCAGAAGACCTAAGAAGAGCTTCTACTGGTATAAGAAAGTTATTGCTTCTAATGGAGAAGATTTAGTTTAATAGTATTTATATAAAGTAAATTAGAAGGTTGATGTAAAAGTTGACCTTCTTTTTATGTAAAGGGAGAAATAAAATGAGCAAGAAAGTAATATTTTTAGATGTTGATGGTACCTTAGTAAATGATAATGGAATTATCCCAGAAAGTGCAAAGTCCGCAGTAAAGGAAGCAAGGAAAAATGGTCATTATGTATTTTTGTGTACAGGCCGTTCGAAGGCAGAGCTTTTTGATCATATAATGGAAATTGGCTTTGATGGAGTTATAGCTGCTGCAGGTGGATATATTGAAATAGGAGGAGATGTACTATTTCATAAGAGAGTAGAAGATGATGATGTAAAACATCTAGTGACTTATTTCAATGACAATAATATAGATTTTTATCTAGAATCTAATGGTGGATTATATGCAAGTAAGAATTGTAAAAGTCATCTTAGAGAAATATTCTTTGGAGATCCTAATCTAGATTCTAAGCAAAGAGAAGAACTTGAGAAAGGATTGTCTCCTTTTATAGAGTGTTTAATAGAAGATGAGGATTTGTTTAGAAGTGATATTAATAAGATATCTTTCTTAGGTTCGGAGGTTTCAATAGAATTGATAAAACAAGAATTCGAAGGGAAGTTTAATGTTATTCAAACTTCTATCGCTGCTTTTGGAGAAAATAGTGGTGAGCTATCACTTCCTGGAATACATAAGGCTGTAGCGATAGAGATGCTTCTTGAACATCTAAATTTATCTAGAAAAGATTGCTATGCATATGGAGATGGTGTTAATGATTCTGAAATGCTTCAATTTGTAGAGTATGGTATAGCTATGGGAAATGCAAACGAAAAATTGAAAGAGATTGCATATGATATCACTGATACTCATGATGAAGGGGGGATTTACAATAGCTTTATAAAGCATAAGATTATTTAATCCTATTATTCTTATAAGGATACTTGAGTTGCATTGGTGCTTTACATAATGAGAGAAGAAGCTTTCATCCTGTTTTAAGTATTTAAATAGATTTATGATTAAATTCATAGTTTTACTTGAAATAGATATAGTAGTATACTTTTGTATAAGAATGTATAATCAGCAGAAATATAACTAAATTTATTGGGGTGAAATTTATGGAAAATTTAAAACAGCAATTAATAAGCGATATTGAGAATTTTAGAGAAGTGGGGCACAAGTTTTTAAAAGGTGAAATAAATAGGAATGATTTTAAGAAAACTTCAGGTGGCATGGGCGTATATGCTCACAGGAGTGGAACAGAATTTATGGTGAGACTAAGAACTTTTTCAGGAGTAATATCCACTGATAAGCTTCAATTAATATATGATTTCGCAAGCAAATATAATCTTGAGGGAATACATCTTACAACTAGACAGGCGATACAACTTCATGGTCTAGGAATAGATGATATATGTGAGATTATGTTAGCAGGACTAGAGGAAGGGATATATACTAGAGGCGCTGGTGGAAACTTTCCAAGAAATGTAGCACTTTCACCACTTTCAGGGGTTGATCCTGAGGAAGCTTTTGATGTAACTCCATATGCTATAAAAGTTAATGAACATTTTGTAAGTAAGATAAGAAGCTATAAATTGCCTAGAAAACTTAAAGTTGCTTTTGCAAGCAGTAATGCAGATGAGGCGCATGCAACAGTTACGGATTTAGGATTCTTAGCAGTAAAAGAAAATAATAAAGAATACTTTAAATTATATATAGGTGGTGGAATCGGAAGAAATCCGAGACTAGCAGTACCATTTGATGAATTAGTTGAACCTAAGGATGTTTTATACCATGTTGAAGCTATAACTAATCTATTTATTGCAGAAGGTGATTATGAAAATCATGGCAAGGCCCGTATTAGATACATAGTTGAAAGAATGGGAGCTGAGCAATTTATAGAATGTTATAAGAAACATTTGGCACAAGTTAAGGAAACAGGGAACTTAGAATTAGATTTAGTGACTAAAGAAGTAGCAAAGCAAGGAATTAATACAGACTTAAATAGTCTTAGACTTTTTAAACAAAAACAAGAAGGATTGTATAGTGTGTACTTCCATCCAATAGGAGGACAATTAAAGTTATCAGTTTTAAAAATGTTCTTGGATGAACTAAAGAATATAGAGGAAACAGAAGTAAGACTTACTATGAATGAAGGTTTATATATTAGAAATCTTAACGGACAAGAAGCTGAAAGATTGATAGATCTTACAAAAGCATTAGGTGGAGAAACTAGATTAGAGCAATCAGTAGCTTGCATTGGTGTACCTACATGCCAAATAGGTATATTAAATGGGCAAAAAACCTTACATGAAATAATAGCTAAATTCAAGAAAGAAGGCTTAACTGAAGATATATTACCAAAAGTTCATATATCAGGATGTCCGAATTCCTGTGGAGTACATGAGATTGGAACTATAGGTTTTCAAGGTAAGATGAAGAGAATAAATAATGAGTCTAAAAATGTATTTGAGCTTAATGTTAAGGGTGCATTAGGTGAAGGCATTACTAGATTAGGTGATTCCTATGGAGATATACTTCAAGATGAAGTTCCACAATTTTTATTTGAATTAGCAAAAACTATAAAAGAAGAGAATCTAGAATTTATTAATTGGTTAGAGAAAAATGAAGAGAATTTTAAACAATTAGTAGGAAAGTTTACAGTTTAAGAATAAATCTTATAACATCAAAGTTAAATAATATAATAATTAGTTTAGGATATATTTAAGAATATTATTGAAATTAAGTGGTTATACAGGAGATGCTCTATGAGCGAGCTATTAGAATTAAATGATTTTTTTAGATGGAATGACGCTCCCAAACTGTACTGTTCGAACGTAGTGAGTTTACAGTTTTAGCCATGGAATATGAAAAAATCATATTAATTCTTTGCGTAAGCTCATTAAAGCATCGGATGAATAACCGCTTAATTTCAAGACAGTGTCTTAATTTAAAGGGTGGGGTGAATTATGTATAGGCTTATGGCCATAGATATGGATGGTACTCTTCTTCAAAATGATAAATCTTTATTAGATTCTACAAGAGATAGTATAAAGAAGGTAATGGATTTAGGAGTAAAGGTGGTATTAACTTCAGGCAGACCAGTTCAAGGAATAAAAAATTATTTAGATAAGCTAGGACTTAATGGAGAAGATGACTATGTGATTGGTCTTAATGGGGCGGTAATATGTAGATGCTCAGATTATTCAGTGGTAAGCAGTAGTGCAGTACTTACAGGTAAAGATCTTAAATACATTTATAATAGAACAAAAGGATTAGGTGCTTATGTTCATGCTTTTACTGAGAGAGAAGATTTTGTAAGTGAATTAAGTAAACTCTCAGAAGCCGAAGAGAAAAGGTTAAACTTAAAGGTAAGAAAAGTGGACTTTATTAATGAAATTAATGATGATGATGAAATACATAAGGTTGTTCTTGAAGAACAAAGTGATGTACTCGATAGAATTATGAATGAGATTCCTGAAGATTTGAAGCGAGACTATAGTGTGCTTAGAACTGTAGGATACATGATAGAGTTTATGAATAAAGATTGTAATAAAGCCTTAGGAGTAGAAAGCTTAGCTAAGCATCTTGGAATATGTAGAGAAGAGATAATAGCAATTGGTGATGCGGATAATGATATTGAGATGCTTAAATATGCAGGTCTTGGAGTGGCTATGGGAAATGCACAGGATAGAATAAAAGCTTTAGCTAAATTTGTGACTAAAAGCAATGAAGAAGATGGGGTATCCTATGTCATTGAGAAATTTATATTAAATCAAGACTATGTTTAAGAATATTATTTAGATTAATTTAAATACGACGCTTTAACAGCCACTAAATGAAAAATAACAAATATACAATTTTATTAATAGAAAGCCTCGAGGTATTAACCTGAGGCTTTATTTAATTTTTTTATTTATTTTATATTGAAATTTATGAGATTTACTTATGATTTTCATAAATAGAAAAAGGGATTTAGTTGGTATCACTGAATAAAATAAATGTATTATATAGATAGAGTCTATTATCTTTATGATAGAGAGAGGGAAAAAATATGAGGTATTTAGTTTTAGATATTGGAGGAAGTGCAATAAAATACGCAGTTATGTCTGGAGAGGCTGAGTTTGTTGAAAAAGGCAAAGTTCCTACTCCATTAGATAACATACAGAATTTTATTGATACTGTTGGAGAAATATATGATAGATACAGCAAGGACATAGAAGGAATGGCTATAAGCATGCCAGGAGTGCTTGATAGCAAACGGGGATATGCTTACTCCGGTGGAAGTTTAGAATATAATTCAGGAAAAGAAATAGTGAAAATTCTTCAAAGACGTTGTCCTACAAAAATAACAATAGAAAACGATGGAAAGTGTGCGGCTTTAGCTGAGGTTTGGAAAGGAAGTCTTAAGGAATGCAACGACGGAGTTGTTGTAATACTTGGTACTGGTATAGGTGGAGGTATAATAAAGGATAAAAAACTTCACAAAGGAAAACACTTTTTTGCAGGAGAATTTAGTTTTATATTTACTGATGGAATAGGAGACCAGTATTGGGGCTTAAAAAATGGGACTCTAGGTTTAACTGTCCCTGTTGCAAAGGCAAAAGGACTGCCTTTAGAAGAAGTAGATGGATATAAGGTTTTTGAATATGCCAATTCTGGAGATGAGGAAGTTCTAAAAATACTAGATGAATTTACCTATGGCTTAGCTGTACAAATATTTAATCTTCAATGCATTCTAGATCCGGAAAGAGTTGCTATTGGTGGAGGAATAAGCGTACAGGATATATTAATTGATAGTATAAAGAACAATATAGATAAGGTATGTAGTAAGCTGGAGAGCTTAAATCCTCCAAGACCAGAAGTAGTAAGATGCGAGTTTTCAAATGACTCTAATCTTATAGGCGCTTTATATAATTTCTTGAATTTTCATAAGAATTAGAGTAAGTTAAATAACTTACAATCTAAAGGGTATGTTTAATTGAAGATAATTATTAAACATACCCCATTATTAGAGATGTGGCTTTAACTATTTAATTCTAATAACTCAGATAATGTTCTGCTTTTAAGTTCAAATATGGCATCAACTGCTTCGCTATAGCCACCACACTGCTTAAAAGATTCATTTATTTTATTTATATTGTTAAGATAGCTAGTATTTGATAGAACCTCTTCCACTGAATTTCTTAAATCTTCTACAGATAGCTTGTCTTTGTCAAGAATAATTGCGGCTCCTAATTCTTCTGCTCTTGATGCTATGTAAGGTTGGTCAGCACCGAAGGGGATTGCAACAAAAGGTATATGGTTATATATTAGATCGTTTGTGCTATTCATTCCAGCATGAGTTATAGCAACAGCTGTATACTTAAGTATTTCAGACTGAGGTACGTAATTTCTTACAATAAAGTTTGAAGGTATAGTAAAACTTGAAATATCGATATTATAAGCAGTCATTACAATAACATAGTCTGTATTAGCAAAAGTTTCAAAAAACATATTATAGATTTGTAAGTCGGCCTTATTGAATACAGTTCCTAAGGATATATATATTACTTTTTTATCTTTAAGTTTATGGAACGGAAAATCTAAATTCTCTTTTATCTCGTAGGTAGGTGGTCCAATAAACTTAAAAGATGAATCATAATATTCAGGATGAGGGATAAAGTACTCAGAAGTATATGCAATATTTAGATCTCCTTTATTAAAAAACAATTCCACAATACCAGGCATTTTTACACCATAATCATTCATTAAATTATTAGATAACTTTGTATAAGTATCAACCACTGGATGGCCTTTTATCGAGTCTATATTTATTTTATTAGCACCACCGTATTCAAGTTCTTGTGGGGTAGCAAATATAGCAAAGGAAGACACTGAAGGAATTTTTAATATTTGAGATAGGATTTTTCCATAAGGGAAAGAAGCACCATACATTATGTAATCAAAGTTAATACCTTTTATATCATCTAGTAAATCATTTATAAAGGATTCACTTGATTGAAGAACTGTATTTATAAAGTTAAGCATTTGATTCATACTGACATTCTTATTTTTGTGATCGCTAGAACTTCTAGAGAATACTTCTGTTTTAAAGCTTCTAAAAGTAGCGCCTGTTCTTTCTATCCTTTCTTTAAATTCATCATAGCAATAATAAGTTACTTCCTCACCTCGGTTCACAAGTTCCTCAACCAATCCTAAAGTTGGATTAACATGTCCGTGCCCATGGATGTTTAAAAATAATACTTTAGACATTTTATCACTCCTTATAATATAAAAAATATATGTTTTAAAAATATTGTGACATTTTACATATAATGGTTTACAAATAGTTTACTACTTTTATAGTATATGTCAATTATTCAAATCTAAATGAAACCGTTTTACAATGATAAGGTTAATGAGATTTTTGTGTAATTATATATAAAAAATTATTGAAATAAGTACAGATTAATAAGATTATAGGATAGTTTGTTAAATTTGTTTACTTGTATAGTTGTACATACATATATGCTTAGTAAGCAAATGATATATGTTTGTATCACTAATAATATATAATTATTTAAGGAAATTATTTTAAGTAGTGAACTTTTTTTACAGTTAATTGTCTTACTTAATGAATGGAGTTGGGAGGGGATAAAACTTTGGAAGAGCAAGAACTTTTAACTAGAGCCAAAGGTGAAGATAAACAGGCACTTAGTACATTGATTGAGCGGAATTATAAAACTCTTAATGGATTCATAATAAAGCTTACTGGAGATATTTATCTCTCTGAAGACCTACTTCAGGAAACCCTTATGAAAGCAGTTATAAATATAAAGTCATATAGAGGCGAAAGTAAGTTTTCAACATGGCTTATAAAGATAGCCTTGAATTTATACAGAAATAATTATAATAGACAAAAGAGAATTAAATTTTATGAGCTAAGTGATGAATCTTTAGTAAGTAACGGATCAGCAGTTGAAGATAAAATAGAAGCAAAGATGCAGGTTGAAGAAGTTCTAAGAGAATTACAAACTTTAAGTTATGAAAAAAGAGTAACCTTCATATTAAAGCATTATTATGGATATAGCTTAGAAGAGATAAGCAATATAATGGGATGCGCAGAAGGGACTGTAAAGTCACGATTACACAACACTATCAAGGGGTTAAAGAGTATGTTTAAGTCTAAGGAGGTATCTATCTATGAAAAGGAATAAAGAGGTTCATGATGATTATTGTTTAGACAAAAATAAGTTGCTAGATGACAGTTTATTAGAACAGCTCGGACTTATTAAAAAGTTAAACGTAAGTGATTTAATTGATAAAGTTCAATATAAGGAAAAAAAGAAAAAGCTTATTATATCTGACTTTTTATATGGTGGGGTAGTGCTTCTAGTACTTATAATACAGTTTAATATATTATTTAGGATGGGCATTGTTATATGGATAAGTATAAATAGTTTTATATCTCTTTTAATACCACTTATCATGCTTCCTAAGTTGCAAAAGAGAATTAAAGGAGGAGTTTTTTTATGAATTTAGGTGAATCGGTTATATTTAGCGTAAGCTTTATAATCCTTTTAATTTGGCTTGGACAGTCGTTGTGGATATATTTAGATGCGCGGAATAGAAATGAAAGATTTGCATTGGGATGGGCTGTTTTAGCACTATTCAGCGTTCCAGTTTCCTTAATAGTTTATCTAATGCTCACCAGAGGAAGAGAAGAAAAATGTAAAACTTGTGGAGCACATTTAGAGCGTGGATTAACCATATGTACAAACTGTGGAGCAGATATAGGCAAGATTTGTGCAAATTGCGGAAGTATTATGAAGGAAAGCTGGAATTATTGTCCTAGTTGTAAGAATAAGTACTAAGATAATGAATTTTAATGTTTAGGAGGAATTTGATATGGAGATATTTAAAAAGTATAAATTTGTATGGATAATATTCATTGCAGTGATAATGGTAGTGTCACTAGCTGTTACAGTATTAATAAAAGGTACATTTAATGGTAAGTTTTATACCGATAGTTTTAGTGAGAGAGGAGCTTTTGAAACTTCAACACTCAATTCATGGAACAAGAGTTATAGCTATTTTAATGGATCCATGAATAAGAGAATAAAAGTTAAAGCTGATGAGGAGCTGACTATTAATTATTCATCTGCAGTAAAAGAAGGAAACTTGAAAATAGTATTTTTCAACGAAGAAGATAAAGAAATAAAAAATCTACTTGAAGATAACAGTGGTGTATTTAAATATACGGCAAAGGAAAAGGGTACTTGTCATATACAAGTTGTAGGAGAAAAGACTAAGGGTGAGTTTAATCTTTCTTGGAAGTAAGCTGATAAAGAGTTCCTATATCGAAACTTAATTTATACTTGTTCGAAAATCGCGGGTTCTGGGGATTTTCGAGCATGTATAAATTAATAGTTGAGCTAGGAACTCTATAAAGATGTACCACTTCGAAGCGAAATCTATTTTTAAAACTCTGCTAGGTCCTGAGTAGAGAATTTAAAATATAAATTTTACTACTAAGTGGTACATCCATATAAAAGCATAATACAGATTATTACGGTGTATATAATAAATTCTTAGTAAATAATTAAAATAGATGGTATAATCTGATATGAAAATTATTGGTTTAGAGAATTTGGAGGATTTCAAATTGGAAGAAAAATTAGACACAACAGGCATAATGGATTTTAATAGCTCGGACAGTGGGAGCAAGGTTGTTATAGATAGTAACGAAGAAATATGGAATAAAGAAACTTACAACGCGTGGGTCAATAGATTTGGCACGGCAGAAGAAGCTGCAGAGAGAATAAGTAAGAATCCTGAAGGATTACTTTCTATACTTCATGATAAATTTGGTGATGTAAAAGGAAAGAAGATAATGAACTTGATGGGATCCAATGGCAATAAGGCTGTTGCATTAGCTCTGCTTGGAGCACAAGTTACTGTAGTTGATTTTTCGGAAGGCAATAAGAGATACGCTTTGGATCTTGCAAAGGCAGCGGGAGTAAAAATAGAGTATATAGTATCTGATGTATTAAAGTTGCCTAAGGAGCAGTTGTTAGTTAATTATGATATTGTATTTGCTGAGATGGGGATACTACACTACTTTACAGATTTATCGCCATTTATGAAAGTAATATACGAGCTTCTTGATAAGGGAGGAATTGCTTTAATAAGAGATTTTCACCCTATATCTACTAAGCTAATAAGTTCTAGGGGATCAACTGCAAAAGTGCGAAAGCACAAGGTAACTGGTGATTACTTTGATACTTCTTTAGAAGAAAAGGATGTATCGTATCATAAATATTCAGAGAATGACGAACCTAAAAAGGTATTTCTTCGTAAATGGACCCTTGGGGAGATTGTAACAAGTGTTGCAACTTCAGGTCTAGTAATTAAAAGCTTAGAGGAAGAACCAAACTTATCTTCAGAAGTTTTTGATAAGGGGATTCCTAAAACTTTCACTATTATGGCTGAGAAAACTTTATAAAAAACAAAAAAGGTGAAATGATTATTTAAATAATCACTTCACTCTTTTTGTTCTATATTCTTTACTTCAGTGAAACTTTTATAATTTAAGGTTATTTTAGCCCGTAATGCAGTTCAACAAATTGATTAAATCTTCTTATGTTTTTAAGTCTTAGTTCTAACTCAAAATCAATTTCTTTAAATAAAGGAATGCCTTTTCCGATTATAGTTGGAGCAACTGTAATTATAAATTCATCAACTAGTCTTTCTTTTATAAAATAATGTAATAGATCTCCGCCTCCTACTACCCATATGTTGCCTTCTTTGGATGCTTTAAGTTTATTAGTGAAAGAAACTACATCTTCATTTATAAACTGAACATTTTCATTTTTTCCTACCAAAGTGTTAGAGAATACATAGCAAGACTTATTCTTATAAGGAAAGTTACCTTTTTCATTTGTTATTATCCAATCATAGGTTTTTCGCCCCATAATGATAGTATCTATGGTTTCATAGAACTCAGAGTAACCATTATCACCCTCACCTTCTACTTTAAATAACCATTCTAAACCATCATCCAGTGTGGCAATGTAACCATCCAGACTGGTTGCAATATAGGTGTATACTTTACTTTTATTATCCATAATTACTTAGCTCCTTTATAGTTATTTACATCATTATTAAGAAATTATATTTTCATTATATTAATTATCTTATTATATCAATAGTGTTCCAACTGCAGCTATTAATTATCTACTAAAATATAAATGAACTATTTCTTGATTTAATTTATATTTTCAAAGTTTTCTTTCGAAAATATAAAAGGATTTTACTGTGAAGGATACTTTACCTATAAAATCCAAGTATAAAGTAGTATAATAAATGTTAAAAGTAATTTGATGCATTAAGAAAAGGGGGCATTTTGGTGTTTTCAGAAAAAGTAATAACTAATTTGAGTAATTCATCTTGGATAAGGTTGATGTTTGAAGAAGGAGAAAGACTAGCTAAAATTCATGGGGCAGATAAAGTATATGATTATAGCATAGGTAACCCTTACGCAGAGCCGCCAAAGGAAGTTACAGAGTCGCTAAAAAAGCATATTCTAGGGGATGAAAAAGGAATCCATAGATATATGAGCAATGCAGGGTATGTAGATGTAAGAGAGAAGATAGCTAAACTTTTACAAGAAGAAAGTGGAGTAGAGCTTTCATGTAATAATATTGTAATGACAGTAGGGGCTGCTGGAGGCTTGAATGTTGTATTAAAGTCTATATTGAATCCAGAAGAAGAGGTTATTGTCTTCGCTCCGTATTTTGTTGAGTATAATTTTTATGCTGACAATAATGGAGGAAAAACCGTAGTAGTACCACCTGATACTAAGACTTTTGAGCCTAATCTTGAAGCTTTCGAAAATAGTATAAGCAGAAAGACAAAGGCTATTATTATAAATAATCCTAATAATCCAACTGGAGTAGTTTACAGTAAAGAAACTCTTAATAAGATAGCATCAATAATAGATGAAAAAGAAAAAGAATATGGGATAACTATATTTGTGATTTCAGATGAACCTTACAAAGAAATAGTTTATGAAAACATAAAAATCCCTAGTTTATTATCCATATTTAAAAATGCTATAATAGTAAATTCTTTCAGTAAATCTTTAGGGCTTGCTGGAGAGAGAATAGGATATATAGCAGCTAGCAGCAAAATAGAACAGATAGATTTACTAATAGGTGCACTAAGTTTTTGTAATAGAACTCTCGGCTTTGTAAATGCTCCTGCTTTATTCCAAAAGGTTATAGGGGATTCATTAAAAGCAAAAGTTGATATAGGTGAGTATGAAAAAAGAAGAGATTTTCTTTATGAGAAGATTACTTCCTTAGGATTTCAGTGCGTAAAACCGCAAGGAGCTTTTTATCTATTCCCTAAAGCATTGATTGAAGATGATGTAGAGTTTGTAAAAAGGGCTATGAAATATAATTTACTACTTGTACCAGGCAGTGGTTTTGGATGTCCGGGGTATTTCAGAATGTCATATTGTGTTAAGTTCGATATGATAGAAAACTCAATTCAAGCTTTTGAAAATCTAGTACAAGAATTTAAATAACGGGTTTCTATAATATTTCATGTTTTTAGATAAAAAAGGCTAGTGCATAATGTACAAAAGTCTTAAATAATACGAAAGCCATGCATAAATATGGAGGTAAGTCCTCTATTATGCATGGCTTTATTCATGTTAATTCTTTGCGTAAGCTCATTAAGGATGATTAAAGAATCAATTTCAAAACGGTGCTTTAACATCGCCTAATTTTATAATAACATAGAAGCAAGTCTTACTCTCATTTTTAAAATGCTTCTTGAGTTTTCCCGTATTTGCCTCATATATGCTATGGTCTGATTTAGTATCTGGGATAAGAGATTGTTATCAAATTGCATCTTTAAATCAATATTTGTTTTTCCAACTACACTGCAGGTTTGATGTTTATTACATAAACAAGCTAGTACCCATGCATCATTTGAATTTACATTGCTTAAGAAATATAACATATAAGGGTATTTATCAAATACTTTCTTATAAAACGCCTTAATTTCTGGAATTTCAAATATTTCACGAGGATCATCATCGTAGCCATCAACTTGAAAAACTATATTATTTTTATATTTTTTAACTCCATCTCGTTTGAAAACAGTTAACATTCTATCTATTTCTTGCAAGTCTAAAGCTTCAATATAACTTTTATTTAGTATCATTATATGTAACTTTCCATCATCAGAATAATTGCCCATTCGTACCTCCCTATTTAATAAAATGGTTAAAATGTAAGCATACCTTATAATAATATCCATATTTTAGATTTTCTTATATTTATTATAGTATTTATCATACCATATTCAACGCTCAAATCTTATAAAAATGTAAATTTAAACACCTATTATGATGAGTTTATAAAAAATTAAAATAAAAAACTTGAATTGTGTGATATCATAGTACATAATTGATTTTTTCAAATATGTGGAGATACATATTTGATACTATCCTTATATTTAAGTGATATATGAAAGTTAAGTATACATAGGTACAAGGAAATATTTAAGGTTAGATTAAGCTTAAGTATATATAATTAAGATTGAGTAAGAACAAGAGTTGTAAAGTGGGTGGTATGATGATTTCATCAATATACAGTATAGATAATTCAATCTTGGATTTCATAAAGAATAACCTTCACTCTTTTTGGCTGGATAAAGTAATGATTGTCTTGACTAATTTAGGGGATAGTGGAGTTATATGGATAGCAATAGCCTTAGGGTTAATTATTAGTAAAAAGTATAGAAAGTCAGGTTTTATGCTGCTAATGGCTATAATACTTGGTGCGCTATTTGGAGAAGTTATTATAAAGAATATAGTTCAGCGTGGAAGGCCTTTTACCCATGTTCCAGGAATGGAATTATTGATTAAGAAACCTAATTCTTATTCCTTCCCATCGGGACATACAACAGCATCATTTGCAGCTGCGGGCATATTATCTTATTGTTTTAGAACGTATTCAGTAGCGTTTTATCTGCTTGCTGCACTTATAGCTTTCTCTAGGCTGTACTTATATGTGCACTATCCTTCAGATGTATTGGGTGGGATAGTTTTAGGAAGTCTAAGTTGTTTATTAACTATTTATATATTCAGGAAATATATAAATAAACAAAAGAATTATAAGATTAAGGTCTAGAATAAGTTGGTTTAACAGTGCATTTTAATAAGAATTTATAAAAGGGGGAGAGCTTAGCTGAGATGATAATGTAGCTAAGTATAGTATATGAATTTATCACAGGTAAATCAGTATCTAAGAAGTATGGAATTAAAGAAGGCCAGAGGTTATTCTTTGGAAGAATATCCGTACTGCGTAAAGGCTGTAAGAAGCATAGATAGGTTAGATTTTCATCCTAAAGTAACATTTTTTGTAGGTGAGAATGGATCTGGAAAATCTACAATTTTAGAAGCGATTGCAACAGCATATGGCTTTAATCCAGAGGGAGGAACTATAAATTTTAACTTCTCCACTAATGATACTCATTCTGAATTGTATGAGCATATTAAGCTTATAAAAGGGGTTAAAAAACCACAAGATGGTTTCTTTTTAAGAGCAGAGAGTTTCTATAATCTAGCTACAAATATAGAGGAATTAGAAAAAGATGTGCCAGGTATGTTTATGTCCTACGGCGGTAAATCCCTTCATAAGCAATCACATGGAGAATCCTTTTTCTCAGTTTTTATGAATAGATTTAATGGGCGTGGCTTGTATATATTAGACGAGCCAGAAGCAGCATTATCTCCAGCTAGACAGCTTTCTATGATTGCAAGAATGCATAGTCTTTTAGAAAAAAATTCACAGTTTATTATAGCCACTCATTCACCTATCCTTATGAGCTATCCTGATTCCACAATTTATGAAGTAAATGATAGTATTAAAGAAGTTAGATATGAGGAAACAGAACACTACAGTATAACGAAAGCCTTTTTAAACAATCCAGCAAAAATGCTAAAAATACTAATAGAAGAAAATTATGATTAAAGCATAGGAACTATTTGATAGTAAATAGATGACAAGTTAATTTTGAAGTGATATACTAGTTTTTAACATTTAAGTTAAAAGCTATATGAGCTATGTAATATGCATTTAGTTTGTAATAGTTTTTGTCTTCAGTATACATTTAAACAAAAGGGGGACAAGAGTTATGTATTATGGAGAAAAGGTATGCTTAAGGGCTTATAAAGAAGAGGATATACCTAGAGCAGTAGAGATGGTAAATGATAGGGAACTTAAAAAACTTCTGGTAACAGGAATCCCATTTCCTATGACTTCATGGGAAGAAGAGGAATGGGTGAAATCGCAAAAGAGCACAGAGACAGGAGAATACAACTTTGCTATTGAAGATATCCAAACTAAGAAATATATAGGTGGCTGCGGTATTCAGAAGGTAAACTGGCTAGCTCGTACGGCTACAGTTGGTATCATGATTGGAGACAAGGAGTATTTGGGTAAAGGATATGGTACTGATGCGATGAAAGTGCTTCTGGATTTTATATTCAACAATATGAATATAAACAAAGTTAAGCTTTCTGTTTTTTCTTTTAATAAAAGAGCACAAAAAAGTTATGAGAAGTGTGGATTCATAGTTGAAGGAGTTCTTAAGGATGAGTTGTTTAAAGATGGAAGATACTATGATGAGATAGTTATGGCTGCTTTTAGAAAATAATGTGTTATATAAAGGCAGATGCGTTAAAAAAGTGCACTGAAGAAAATCGCTTCAGTACACTTTTTTATTTTTGTCATTTTATACAAAGTTGGCATGGATGCTAGATATAGCTATTTAAATTATGAAACAACAATGTGAAGATTAAGTAAAATATTGAAAAAGTAAACATTTTCAAAAGAATCATGCTTTAATTAATATAGACTGGCTGATTTTGACTATTATCGCCTAAATTAATGAATATTAGAATATTTTGAAAATTGCCAAAATATTGCAAAGGGTATATAATGTGGAGGTGATTTGGCTTTGTCTTTTAATTAATATAAAGCCAAGACCGTTAATATTACAAAAATTTATATACGCTATGAATATTATTAATGTGGGACAAGTAATAATATTTATATCTAAAAAATAAGATAAACTTAAGTGAAGTAGGTGATATAGCAAAAACATAAGCTAAATATTTTTTATTGATACTATATCTAATAACCGCATTATATATGTATTAAAGGTTACTTAAATTCAATAAAAATCTCTTTAATGAAAAGTATTTGTTGTACAAACATATGAATTTATGCTTACTATTATAAACATAGGAAGAGTTACAGTTATCTTAAGATGATTGTAATGTTAGTACGCTATCATAAGTTAATAATACTACTATGAGGGAGATGTTGTTTGTGACAGTTTATTTTGTCATAATTTATGGGGTTGTTCTAATTTCAGCTTTGGTTATACTTTATCTTGCAAAATACATATTTAAGCAAGATAAGGGTAATAAAAAGATGCAGGAAATTTCAGAAGCAATAAGAGAAGGAGCTATGGCTTTCTTAAAAAGACAGTATAAAACCATAACAATAATTGCATTAATTGTTCTAATAATAATTACATGCTCAGATTATTTTGCTAACAAATCTAAAGAAGGCGTAGATGCATTTAGTATAGCATGGCATACTGGAATCGCATTTGTTACAGGAGCGTTCTGCTCAGCTATATCAGGATATATTGGAATGTACATGACAGTAAATTGTAATGTAAGAACTGCTGAAGGAGCTAGAAAAGGCTTAAATAAAGCATTGCAAATAGCTTTTAGAGGTGGTACTATAACAGGTCTTGCAGTTACATCTTTATCACTTTTAGGTGTGACAACATTATTTTTAATATTTGGCGGTGCATCTGGAAATGATGTTCTAATAAAAGAAGCCCCATCATTAATTGTTGGGTTTGGTTTTGGTGCGTCTCTTGTAGCATTATTTGCTCAATTAGGCGGTGGAATATATACAAAGGCTGCTGATGTTGGAGCAGATTTAGTTGGAAAGGTTGAAGCTGGTATACCAGAAGATGATCCAAGAAACCCTGCAGTTATAGCTGACTTGGTTGGAGATAATGTTGGTGACTGTGCAGGAAGAGGAGCAGATTTATTTGAATCTACTGCTGCAGAAAACATAGGTGCTATGATACTTGGTGTTGCACTGTATCCTGTGTTTGGTGTTAAGGGGATTTTGTTCCCACTTGTAGCAAGAGCATTAGGAATTTTAGCATCAATAGTTGGTATATTCTTTGTAAACATTAAGGATGAAAGTAAAGATCCTATGATTGAATTAAATAAGGGTTATGGTATAACTACAATTATAGTATTAATCCTTTTAATATTTAACGTTAAGTACATGCTAGGAGGAACTCTTCCTAATGGTAATGAAATAAATTATTGGTTACTTTATGGTTGTGCTGTCACTGGTATAGCACTAGGATATGCATTTGTAGTTTTGACTAACTACTATACTTCTTGTGATCATAGACCGGTTCAAGAGATTGCAAAATCCTGTGAAACTGGACCAGCTACTAATATAATAACTGGAATTTCTATAGGTATGGAATCAACTACATTACCAGTACTACTTATTTCAGTTGCAATTTTTGCATCATATAAATTAGGAGAGGCAGCTCTTGGGGGAATAGCTAATTCAGGACTATATGGTACTGCTATAGCTACAATGGGAATGCTTTCAACTTGTGCATTCGTATTAGCAATGGATACCTTTGGTCCTATAACTGATAATGCAGGTGGTATAGCAGAAATGTCTGGTGCACCTGAAAAAGTAAGAGTTATAACTGATAGATTAGATGCTTGTGGTAACACTACTAAGGCACTAACAAAAGGATATGCAGTTGGATCTGCTGCACTTGCAACTTTCCTTTTATTCTCAGCTTATCTTGATGAAGTTAAGAAGATATTAGGGAAACCATTGGATTCTTGGTTTAGTGTAGATATAGGTAAACCAGAAGTGTTTATTGCAGCCTTTATAGGTGTTATGCTTGTATTCTTATTTAGTTCAACAGCTATAAGAGCGGTTGGAAGAGCAGCTCAGTATATAATCGTAGAAGTAAGAAGACAGTTTAAAGAAATACCTGGAATCATGGAAGGAACAGCAAAACCTGACTACGCTAGCTGCGTTGATATAGTTACAAAGGGAG
The DNA here is from genome assembly GCF_016595795.1 of Clostridium yunnanense. Taxonomy (GTDB): domain Bacteria; phylum Bacillota; class Clostridia; order Clostridiales; family Clostridiaceae; genus Clostridium_AR; species Clostridium_AR yunnanense. The sequence goes on along the minus strand of NZ_JAENHN010000048.1, from coordinate 104,759 downwards.
CTTTAAAAGAGATGATACTTCCTGGTATCATCGTAATAGCAGTTCCTATACTAGTAGGTGTGCTTTTAGGAAAAGAAGCAGCAGCAGGATTTTTAATGATAAGTACAATAGCAGGTGTTGTAATGGCATTGTTCTTAAACAACAGTGGTGGAGCATGGGATAATGCGAAGAAATATATTGAACTTGGAAACATGGGTGGAAAAGGCTCTGAAGCACATAAAGCTGGAGTTGTAGGTGATACTGTTGGAGATCCATTTAAGGATACTGCAGGTCCATCACTTCATGTTTTGATTAAGCTTATAAGTACAATAACATTGGTATTTGTAGCTTTATTTAGATAGTGATCTCAATACTTTATATAGGAAATGGTTTCTTTAAAGAAACTGTTTCCTTTTTTCTTTGTAATATTATAGGTGCATCTATATATAATGTAATAATAAAAAGATTTAATCGACCATCTCGGAGGACAAGCGTAAATAGATAAAAGGAGGTATAAAGGTGAAAAGAATCGATAGGGTGTATAGTTACATAGTTGGTGAAACAAAAAAGATAACTAAGTGTGATTTAAATACTAACATTGGATTTAGTGCCATTGATATATCGGAGAAGTTAGATATTCTAAGGAACAATGTCAGCATGGAACTTAATACTCTTTTAAGGCAAGATAAAATAATAAAAATAAAAGGACGGCCTGTTCTGTATCTTGATAAGCCTTCAATAGAAGAAATTATAGGATATAAGCTTGAAGATGGGCCAATTGAGATTGATAGTGTCGAGGAGTTAATTAGAGAAGAAGGCAGGGAAAGTGAAGAGAGTGAGCTTAAAAGTCCTTTTGACTTTTTAATTGGGGCGGAATCTGGGCTTAAGAATCAAATTGAACAAGCTAAGGCTGCTATGCTATACCCTCCAAATGGTTTGCATACCTTAATAGTTGGACAAACAGGAGTTGGCAAAACTCTATTTGCAAATATGATGTACAACTATGCTAGGTACTCACAAAGACTTGGTGAAGAAGCTCCATTTATTATTTTTAACTGTGCAGATTATTATAACAATCCACAATTATTAATATCACATATCTTTGGACATGTAAAAGGTGCTTTTACTGGAGCCGATATTGAAAAAGGTGGTTTAGTTGAAAAAGCAAATGGAGGAATACTTTTTTTAGATGAAATCCATAGACTTCCACCTGAGGGACAAGAAATGATTTTTTACTTCATGGATACTGGTACCTATAATAAGTTAGGAGATACAGATAGAAAGAGAAAATCTAGTGTATTAATAATAGGAGCTACAACGGAAGAGCCAGGATCGTCATTACTTAAGACTTTTGTCAGAAGAATACCTATAGTAATTAATATACCAAGTTTAGAAGAACGACCTGTTAAAGATAAACTAGATATACTTAAGTTTTTACTATCAAATGAAGCTCATAGAGTAAATAAAAAAATAAGAATCGAATCCGATGCTGTAAAGGCATTAATAGGTAGTGCTTCTTATGGAAACATAGGTCAAATGAAGTCTAATATACAGCTTGTTTGTGCTAAGGGATTTCTAAATAGTATAGATAATAAAGACTCTATAGATATTGATTTTAAATCATTGCCTTCAGATATAAAAAGTGGATTATTTAGTTTGAGTGGAAAAAGAAAAGAAATTGAAGAATTGTCTCAATATATAGATTCTCAAATAGTAGTAACGCCTGGTGGTTATATAAACCTAATAGAAGAAGATGCATATGAACCACCTTTCAATTTATATAAGATTATTGAAGATAAAGCAGCGGTATTAAAATATGAAGGGTTAGACGAAGAATTTATAAAAAAGTTCATAACCACAGATATTAATATTCATATTAAAAGCTTCTATGACAAGTTTAAAAACAATGCATCGGATAGAGAAAAAATATTGAAGATAGTAAATGAAGATATACTAAATTTCGCTGAAGAAATTAAACTTCTTATAGAAAAGAAAACAAGTAAAAAGCTGAATGAGAGATTTTTGTATGCCTTAAGTCTGCACCTAAGTGCATTCTTAAAAAGAGTTGAAGGAAATACTCCATTAAGATATGCAAATATAGAAGACATAATTAAAGATAACCCTGAAGAATTCAATATGTCTATGGAAATTAAAAATCTAATTGAAAAGCGGTACAATATTGTGGTTCCAGATATGGAAACAATATATCTCACACTTCTTATCAGTACCATAAATGATGCCCAAAAGGCTGAGCATGTAGCTGTTATTGTGGCAACTCACGGGAATAATACTGCGAGCAGCATGGTAAATGTAGCTAAGAAGCTTTTAGGTGAAGGTGTAGTTGATGCTATTGATATGCCTTTAGAAGTAAGTCCTAAAAAGATATTAGACGACATGATAAGTAAGGTTAAAGAAATAGATATGGGAAAAGGTGTATTGCTATTAGTAGATATGGGATCTTTAGCTAACTTTGGTTCCATTATAACAGAAAAGACTGGGGTAAAGGTTAAGACAATAGACATGGTATCAACTCCTTTAGTATTAGAGGCTGTTAGAAAAGCTAATATATTTGATATGGATTTAGAAACCATATATGAATCTTTAAGAGATTTTAGAGGATATGGTGGATTGATGATAGAAAGCGAATCCACAAATGATAAGGATAAGGCGATTATAACCATATGTTCAACTGGCGTAGGAACAGCAGAGAAGCTGAAAGAACTGGTAAGTGATATTATAACTAATTTAACTGATAAAGAAATTGAGATAATACCTGTAGGAGTTAAAGAGTTAAATAAAAAGATGGACTCTATAAAAAATAGATATGACATTATTGCTTCGGTTGGAATAATGAATCCAAGCATTAGTGCACCTTTCATATCATTAGAAGATTTAATTGGTGGCAATGGAGAACAGATGCTTGCGGGTATAGTTCAGCAGCATCATATACAAGTTAAACCAAAGGATACTAATATTGTAGTAAAAGATTTATGCCTTGATAGTTTAAAACAATTTCTAACTTTTTTAAACCCTTTTAAAGTTATTAGTGTATTAATGACTTTTTTAAGAGTATTAGAAACAAACTTAAATAAAAAGTTTGATAATTCTATGTGTATCAAGATAGTTGTTCATGTAGGGTGTGCTTTGGAAAGAATGGTAGTTAACGATGGATTAATATTTAGAGATAACATAGATGAGTTAGATAAGAATGTAATTAATGCACTAAAAGATTGCAATAATATGGTGAAAAACTCATTGAATATAGAATTATCGGATGATGAAATTTATTATATCGTTGAAATGCTTCAATGATGTATTGAGAAAAGTATCAAAAGTCTAATATAGATAATTTTAGAGTATTAAAAAAATCTAAAAGTGTATTAGTGAAATGGATTTTATAAGTTTTTGAAAAAAACTTTGGCTTAAATACTGTATTTAGATATAAAAATATTTTGATACACTATTTTGGCACGATAGTTGCTAAATATAAAAGCGTGAGAGATAGGGATTAAGATTTCGGGGGGGATAAAAGAATGGTAGCTCTAGTTATAGGAACTCATGGAAAATCTTCAGAAGAGTTGTTAAAGTCAGCAGAGATGATATATGGAAAACAAGAAAATGTAGCAGCAGTAACATTCGAACCAGGTGAAAATACAGATGACCTTCTGATGAGATATAGAGAAAAGATGTCAGAATTAAACTGCCAAGAAGGGGTGCTTTTCTTAGTAGATTTATTTGGTGGAAGTCCATTTAATGCAGCAAGCAGAATAGCTGTAGAAAATGAAAATATGGATGTAGTAACTGGGGTTAGTATACCAATGCTACTTGAGACATTTGGAGTAAGGGCTGGTTCCAGTGTTCAAGAAGTTTTAATTGTAGCAAAAGAAGCTGGTATCAAAAGTATAAAATCATTAAAAGAAACATTATCTCAAAGCAATGAGGAGGATTTATAAAATGAATATTGTTTTAGCACGAATTGACGACAGATTAATCCATGGACAAGTGGTTACAATTTGGTCAAAGGAAACTAGATGTGAAAGAATAATAGTTTGTAATGATGAGGTTGCAGCAGACCCAATAAGAAAAACTATTTTAACACAAGTTGCGCCTCCAGGGGTTAAAGCAAGTGTTGTAGATGTAGAAAAAGCTATAAGAGTTTATCAAAATCCTAAATACGAAGGTGTAAGAGTATTACTACTTTTCACAAACCCAACAGATGTATTAAGAATGGTTCAGGGTGGAGTAGATATAAAGAGTGTTAACATAGGCGGAATGGCATTTAGAGAAGGAAAGAAGCAAGTAACAAGTGCTGTTTCTGTAGACCAAAAGGATATAGATTCATTTAAGGCGCTAAATGAAAAAGGTATTGAATTAGAAATAAGAAAGGTAGTCACTGACTCTAAAGTTGATATGATGACAAAAATTTGATTTTGTCATTAAGCTCAAGTGTTATTTTGTGTAGTTTTATGAAAACGTTTATTAAATAATTTTTTAATAAAGAATTTATTTTTAAGGAGGAAAGAAAAATGACTATCAATGCACTGCAAATCGTATTAATATTTATAGTTGCATGTATTTCTGGTATGGGTAGTGTTCTTGATGAATTTCAAACTCACAGGCCACTAGTTGCGTGTACACTAATCGGACTTATTCTTGGAGACTTAAAAACAGGTATTATAATAGGTGGTACTCTTGAAATGATGGCTCTTGGCTGGATGAACATAGGAGCAGCTATGGCACCAGACGCAGCACTTGCAAGTATAGTATCAACAATATTAGTTATAGGTGGAAAACAAAGCATTGGTACTGGTATCGCAGTAGCTATTCCAATAGCGGCTGCAGGACAAGTCCTTACAATATTCGCGAGAACCTTGTCAGTTGTTTTACAACACAAAGCTGACCAATATGCAAGAGAAGGTAACTTAAGGGGTATAGATTTTATGCACTTAGGTGGGTTAGCAATTCAAGGTCTACGTGTTGCTATACCAGCATTATTAGTATCAATGTTCGTTGGAACTGATGCAGTTCAAAATATGTTAGGGGCAATACCAGAAGTTATAACTCGTGGGTTACAAGTAGCAGGTGGATTCATAGTTGTAGTTGGATACGCAATGGTTATCAACATGATGGAAGCAAAATACTTAATGACTTTCTTCTTCCTAGGTTTTGTCGTAGCAGCATTCTCAACATTAAACCTAGTAGGATTTGGTGTAGTAGGAACAGTTTTAGCAATAGTTTATATACAATTAAGCCCTAAGTATAATAAGTCAGCTGTAGTTGCAGGAGTAGCAAGCAACAGTGATGCAGATGACGAATTAGATGATTAGTAGAAGGAGGTATTATCATGGCTAATAATAACCAAAAAAAATTAACCAAAAGTGATTTAACTAGCGTGTTTATTCGTTCGAACTTCCACCAAGCATCATGGAATTTTGAGAGAATGCAGGCTTTAGGATATTGCTTCTCAATGGTACCAGTTATAAAGAGACTGTACGAAGGAGAAGAAAGAAAATTAGCAATGAAGAGACATCTTGAGTTCTTTAATACTCAACCATTCGTTACTGCTCCAATACTTGGTGTTACTGCAGCTATGGAAGAAGAAAGAGCTAACGGAGCACCAATCGATGACGGTGCTATAAATGGTATTAAGATAGGTCTTATGGGACCTTTGGCAGGTGTTGGCGACCCAATATTCTGGGGAACATTAAGACCAGTAGTTGCAGCTCTTGGTGCTTCAATAGCTTTAACTGGAAGTATTGCAGGTCCAATATTATTCTTCGTATTATTTAATGCAGTACGTCTTGCTATAAGATGGTTTGGTGTTGAATATGGATACAAAAAAGGTCTTGATGTTGTAAAAGATATGGCAGGAAACAGACTTCAAAAATTGACAGAAGGAGCTTCGATTCTAGGATTATTCGTAATGGGCGCTCTAGTTTCAAGATGGACTACTGTTAATATACCTCTAGTGGTTTCAAAAATTACTAATCAACAAGGTAAAGAAGTTGTAACTACAGTTCAAGATATATTAAATCAATTAATGCCTGGCTTAGTCCCACTTGTATTAACATTCGCTTGCATGAGCTTGTTAAAGAAGAAGGTTGGTGCTATTTGGATAATCTTTGGATTATTTGCAGTAGGTATCATAGGGTACTGGTTAGGAATACTGTCTTAATAAGTTTTTATATAAAAAAAGGAATCTGGAACGATTCCTTTTTTGCTTTTTAAAAAATATTAAATAAGATAATGTATTTTAAACGATAATTGATATTAGGAAAAAATATGACTAGTGTAATAAAGTATAAAGGTGGTAGAATAGAATTAAAGATGTAGCACTTTGAACCGAAAGCTATTTTTAAAACTCTCAAGGGTTATAGTGAGAGAATTTAAAAATAATAAGTTTTATTACGAAGTGGTACATCCATATATATAGTGTTCCATTACGAAAACTTAAGTTATGCATGTTCGAAAATCGTGCACTTATGAATTTTAGGCATACATAACTTAATAGTTGAAGTTAAAACCCTATAATATAAAGTTTATAAAAAGTAAGCTATAGTTTTTAGAAAATATAACTTCTGAAGCTTTTAAAAAGAATGAGATTAGCTAAGGAATTGTAGCACCGCTATAGAAAAATGGACAAAGGAGTAATATAAATAATGCTATTTTATATGAATGAATTTCTAACTGCAGTATCTTTTGCGTTAGACTTTATAGAAATGGATCTATCAGGAGTTACTTCCAACCATGGAAAGAGAACTGCGTACATATCATTAAAAATAGCCAAAGAGCTTGGATTAAGTTTTAAAGAACTACATGATATAGTGGCTTTAGGTATGCTTCATGATATTGGTGCAGTAGAAAGAGGATTAGTTAAAAAAATTAATACAGAAAGTAATTATAGTCTCAAGAATGCTGAAGACACAGTAGCTCATTGCAGTATTGGAGAAGACAGCATAAGTATGTATCCTTTCCTTACTGATGTTACTAATGTAATCAAATATCATCATGAAAGATATGATGGAACAGGTTACTTTAATATTAAAGGCGAAGATATACCTAAGATGTCTCAAATAATTTCAATGGCAGATGAGATTGAATTAAATTTTGATTTGAGAACTAGTGATTTTCAAATCAGAAAGAGAATACAGGATTTTATAAAAAGTAAAGAGAATACACATTATTCAGCAAAATTGGTAGAGGCTTTCTTAAGGGTATCTAGCCATACTAGTTTTTGGATTGATTTAAAAGATAATTTTATAGCATTAGCTTTACAAAAAATCCAACCAAAGTATTCAGTTGATATTTCTTTTGAACAAATAAGATCTATAACTCAGGTGCTTTCTAGGATAATTGACTCCAAATCACAATACACCCAACGACATTCTAAAGAATTGTCAGAAAAAGTTGATCTTATGGCTGAGTTTTATGATTATAGCGATGAAGAAAGATTTAAGTTGATAATAGCAGCTGATTTACATGATTTAGGTAAGTTAGCTGTACCGAATGATATATTGGATAGCACTAGTTCGCTAAGTGAGGAAGAATTTTCAGTTATTAAAGAACATACTTACTATACTAGAGTTGCGTTAGAGCAAATAACTGGTTTTGAAGATATTGCAGAATGGGCAGCTAATCATCATGAAAAACTTAATGGATTAGGGTATCCTTTTGGAAAAAACCATAAACAATTAGATTTTAATTCAAGACTAATGGGTTGTCTTGATATTTATCAGGCACTTACAGAGGAAAGACCGTATAGACAATCATTAAGTCATGCTCAGGCAATGGACATATTAAATGATATGTGTAAGAATGGATTTATAGATAGTAATATATGTAAGGATATAGATATTGTTTTTGGAACAAAAATATGTAAGTAAATATTTGGGGTTGAATAATACAAATTTCAGTCTTCAAGCATAATATAGATTAAAGAATAAAAAAGAAGAATGTGTCGCATGCCAAGTTCCCCTCATATGCATTGGGAAAGGTAAATGCAGAAAAAATCACTGAAAGTCGCTTCAGTGATTTTTTCATAATGTAAGAAAACAAGATCTTATAAAACTAAACCATTTCACTTCTTTCGTCTAATTTAGTGTACATCCTCTCTTGTTGCCTTGTAGTAAATTGAAAATATATTTCAGTGTTAGAAACTACTTTATGACCTAGCCACCATTGCAGTTCTTTTATATCCATATCTGATTCTGCTAAATGAACAGCGGTAGTATGTTTTATTGAATGAAAGTGATGCTTGCTTTTATCCTCCACAGCTGCTAGTAAACAATATTTTTTTATTAAATAGTCTAAGGTTTGTCTAGAAATTGGATTGTTCTCTTGACTTCTAAAAATTACTTCAGAGTCTAAGATTATATTTGAACACTCTATATGTTTATCTAAAATATCTTTTGTTTTTGTATCAAGTCTAATAGTATTATTCTTACTTCCTTTTAGTCTTTGACAATAGATTTCACCTTTGTTTGAGTTGTAATCTTCTCTTTTTATCAAGGCAATTTCTGATGCTCTTAATCCACACCTATAAGCTACTCTAAAAATAGCTAAATCTCTCAATGAATGCGAAGTGGGTGAGTTTTCTATTGCATTAAATATGCGTTTCATCTCATTCTGTGTAAAATATTTGATTTTAGAACCTGTATTTCTCACTATAATCCTCCCAACGCAAAATATTATACAAAATAAATATTTTGACCAAAATATTATAACATAATATAACTTAGTAACCAATTTTTTATATAAAAATTTAGTATAATTTTATAAAAAAATATAAAACTAATAAAATATTAAAGGAAATTAAATAAAAAAAGGATAATAACAAGAAATATGGTTTATTAAGGAAGAGTAATAACGATTTTTTAGACAAAATATTTATTTTGTAATAGTAATATAAAGTATTGTTACATATAAGTCAAATGAGGAGGGGACTAAGTGAATTCTAATTTTGAGAAAAAAATTTTTAAACCCAATTTTTATAATTTAAGTTATTCTTTTAAGGAAATGAACTTAATTATAGATGAGAATATAAAAAGAAATGATTCTATAGTACTTGTAATATTTGATATAGAAAATTTTAAAGATATAAATACGATTTATGGATATGATTTTGGTAATTTAGTGTTGGATAAAATAATGAGCATCATAAAAGAAATATATTCAAGTAATGGCTCTCTTTTTAGATTTTGTGGAGACAAGTATGTACATATAAATTGTGAGAAAAAAGGTATAGATAATATTATTTCAATGTCGGAAAAATTACTAACCAGAGTTAAAGAACCAATAATTATATATGGACAAGGTGTCTGTATTACATTAAGTATTGGAATAAGTTTATATTCTAATCATACAAGCCATCCTCAAGATGTGATGCAACAAGCAGAGATAGCTTTAGAGCAAGCTAAAGAAGAAGGAGGAAGTTGTTACAAGATATTTAATAAGCAGAATAATTTAATTAAGAAAAAGCTGTTAGCTATGGATTTAAAGAAAGCTTTATATATGAAGCAATTTTTATTGTATTTTCAGCCTCAGTTTAATATAGATAATGGTAGTATAGAGTCTGCAGAAGTTTTAATAAGGTGGAAACATGAGATAGAAGGGCTAATAAAGCCAGATAAATTTATTAAAATTATTGAAGAAAACAACTTTGGAATTGAATTTGGAAACTGGGTAATAAGGGAGTCATGTAGACAGAATATGATATGGAGACAGAAAGGTCTTCAACCTATTCCTCTATCCGTTAACATCAGCCAGGGACAATTTTACGATAAGAATTTTATAAGTAATTTAGAAAATATCTTACTTGAATTTGACTTAGAACCTGAGTATTTACAATTAGAGATAACGGAAAGAATATTTATAGATTCTTATGAGAGGGCTTTAAATATAATTAAAAATATAAAAAGTTTAGGAATAAAAGTAGCATTAGATGACTTCGGAACAGGCAATTCATCTTTAATTAGTGCAATGAGCTTACCTTTTGATATTATTAAGTTAGATAAGTTTTTTTTGAATAATATTGAATATGATTTGCGTAAGAGGCAGCAAACCACAGTAATATTTAAATTTCTTAAATCTATAAATGATAACATAATTATTGAGGGGATAGAGAATAATACTCAGCTAGAATTTGTAAAAGAAAATGGATTTAACAAAGTACAAGGATTTTTATTAAGTCAACCTTTAGAATGCTCTAATTTTGAAAAGTTACTAAAACAAAATAAAGTGGTTGAAGAAATATGATACAAAATATACATATAACAGAAAAGATTATCAAACTGAAAAGTAAATTGAAGTATTATATAATTAATGGTCAATTTGCAGACAAAAACAAGATATCAAAATTAAAATCAAATGAATTATTAGAATATTTTGAATGGGTAAATAAAAATTCTAAATTAATTTTTAAGAGATGTGAGCAGATTAGATTGACATTCAATAATTTCAATAACATACTACTACAATGTGATAAAGAAAGTTATAAGATAATTAAAACTATATTAGAATACGATGTGTCGGATTATATTTTTAAGGAATTGTTTGAAATAAACAAGCTTTATGATGAAAGTACGAAAGGTATTTTATATAGGCTGAAAGAACAAAGAAAAGGAAGTAGAATATTTATTCAAGACAATTATAATAAAGTTTATAAACAATTAGATTTAGGAGAAATATTTAGATGCATAACCATTATAAATGATAGATTTGTTTCTATTTATAATGAAGTGGACAGGTTTGACAAATATATATATAGTTACATTCGAGAAGTTATGTTAGAGAGAATGAATAACTATTATAAACAAAACCAAAATACTATATCAATAGAAATAATTAAAAACATAGATATTATCGATGAATATACAAAATTAATGTTATTTCAAATAAAAAAATTAAGAATAGAAAATAAAAATTTTATAGAAATGAAAAAAAGTATTTATGCAAGGATCTAGACATAAATTTCATACAAACAATAAGCATATAAAGATATAGTTGAAAGATTAAATTAATACTTGTGAACTTGAATTGTTGATAAAAAGAGAATATTTACGCTTGTAATATAGAAAGGTGGAAAAATGTATTGACAAAACTTATGAAAATGTTATAATACTAATATAAAGCAAAGGCGCTTTTACTATTAGGGTAAAAGCGCCTTTGCTTTATAAAAATTAAATTATGTTATTTCTTAATAATCATAATAATATATAAAACCTTACTTTTCCCTTTCATGTGTGATAGATATAAAGATGAACCACTTCGATCCGAAATTTATTTTTAAAACTCTCACGGGTTTTGGTGAGAGAATTTAAAAATAATAAATTTTATTATGAAGTGGTGCGTCCGTAATTCTATCACTTTTTTTTACTGTATAGGAAATTGGTGATTTATATTATATAGGTATAAAAAGTAGAAAATTAATACAAAATAAATCCATAATATTCCTAGAAGACAGGAGAGATATGATATGTGGCTTTTTAAATATCTTTTTAGTAAGAAGTATAGAGAAAGATATTACAATAATTTAATTGCCGATATTACTAGTACAGAATATAACTTGGAAGAGGGAGATAAATTATATATAGAGATGAATATTCCTCATAAAGATATTGTTGTCAATAAAGAGCATACTAGCTAAACTATAAAGCCTTCTTGCAACAAGAAGGCTTTGTGCTTTAATATATATTTATACATAAAAATATGTGTATAAGTTTTTTAAGAAATCTAATTTCAGACATTTAAGAATTAGATATTAGAAATTGAGCAATTAATTGCACTTGAGGAGATAGGATGGATAAGAAAGGTTATAGAGAACTGATAAAGCAGAAGAGAAGTACTTTGGATATAATTATGAAAGAAGAATTTGATAGAAATATAAGAAGTATGCTTTTACAGACAGAAGAATATAAATCTTGTATAGACTTATTTATATATATATCTATTGGTGGTGAAGTAGATACACATGAAATAATAAATAAATCGTTGGAATTAGGGAAAAAAGTATTTGTTCCTAAAGTAAATAAAAATACTAAAGAAATGAATGCTGTACAAATAAATTCAATTAAGGATTTAGTGGAGGTACCTCCTTTTAATATATTAGAGCCAAAAGAAATTAGTAAAGTGGTGCCAGAGGATAGTATTGACTTAATAATAATGCCAGGACTAGCTTTTTCTAAGAGTGGAGATAGACTTGGATATGGTGGAGGATATTATGATAAATTTCTAAAACATAATAGAAAAGCACCTAGGATTGCACTAGCATATGAATTTCAAATTTTTGATTCTATACCTATTGAAGTCTATGATGAAAAAGTAACACATATAATATCAGAAAGAAGTATACGTACAATTATATAAAAGTATTTTTATTGTTAAAATTTATTTGTAATTACATGTATGGTATAATATTAACAATAATTCTAAAAATATACTTTTATTACTAAGTGGTACATATATATATTAATTTAGGGGGCATTAATAATGAAATTCAAGGATTTTAAGTATGAGAGGCCTAACTATGAAGAAGTTAAAGAGCAATTTAACTCACATATGGCTAGATTAAGAGACTCAAACAGTTCTGAGCAACAATATGAGTGCATAAAAAATATAAATGAGCTTAGAAATCACATTCAAACTATGAGTACACTAACTAATATAAGGCATACAATTAATACTCAAGATCAATATTATGATGATGAACAAAGTTATTGGGATGAATATTCGCCATTATATGATGAATTGAATTCAATATTTTATAAGGAAATAGTTAATTCCCAGTTTAGATGTAGCCTTGAAGAAAAGTTAGGTAATCAATTTTTTACATTAGCCGAGTTTTCTTTGAAAGCATTTTCTCCAAAGGTTATTGAGGAGCTACAACTAGAAAATAAGTTAGCATCGGAATATACTAAGCTGCTTGCTTCGGCAAAAATTCAGTTTAAAGGAGAAGAAAAAAATCTTTCAGGATTAGTACCATTTATACAGAGTAAAGATAGAGAAGTTAGAAAAGAAGCTTCTCAGGTTAAGTATGATTATTTCGTACAACATGAGGCAGAGATAGATAGAATATATGATGATCTTGTAAAAGTAAGAACGAAAATAGCTAGAAAGTTGGGATTTAAGAACTTTGTAGAATTAGGATATGTGAGAATGATGAGAAGTGATTATAATCCACAAATGGTTTCTAATTTTAGAAAGCAAGTCCAGGATTATATTGTTCCAGCTGCATCAAAGCTTTATAAAAGACAAACTAACAGGTTAGGCTTAGATAAGTTAAGCTACTATGATGAGAAATTCGAGTTTTTAAGTGGAAATGCAATACCAAAAGGTGATCCACAATGGATAGTAGCTAATGGCGTAAAAATGTATTCGGAATTATCATCAGAAACTAAAGAGTTCTTTGATTTTATGGTAGATGGAGAACTATTAGATTTAGTTACTAAGAAGGGGAAAGCAGGCGGAGGATACTGTACTTATATACCAGATTACAAATCTCCGTTTATATTTTCTAACTTTAACGGAACATCAGGAGATGTGGATGTTTTGACACATGAAGCAGGGCATGCATTTCAAGTTTATTCATCTAGATGGATAGAGATACCTGAGTGTAATTTCCCTACTTATGAAAGTTGTGAGATTCATTCTATGAGTATGGAGTTTTTTACTTGGCCATGGATGAATTTATTCTTTGAAGAAGATGCAGATAAATATAAGTTTATACATTTAGGAAGTGCTATAAAGTTTATACCTTATGGAGTTACTGTTGATGAATTCCAACACTTTGTCTATGAGAATCCAGATGTAGATCCAGCAGAGAGAAAGAGAGCTTGGAGAGAAATAGAAAAGAAGTATCTACCACATAAAAATTACGAGGAATGTGATTTCTTAGAAAGAGGAGCATGGTGGTTCCAACAATCTCATATATTTACATCACCTTTCTATTATATAGATTATACTTTAGCTCAAATCTGTGCACTTCAATTTTGGAAAAGAGCCAATGAAAACAGGGAAGATGCATGGAAAGACTATGTAGAACTTTGTAAAGTTGGTGGAACAAAATCATTCCTACAATTAGTTAATTATGCAAACTTGAAGTCTCCATTTGAAGACGGCTGTGTAAGTTCAATAATAAATTCTATAGAGCAGTGGCTTGACTCAGTAGATGACAAGAAGCTCTAATATTGTAAAGATACAGGATAAGATAAGAATTTACTATACAAATAAAAGTTATAAAGTAGTAGGTTTTATAACTTCAGAAATAAAGTATATATAGAGATTAAACAAAAAAATAGAACTCCCGAAGGAGTTCTATTTTTTAATGTTCTCTAGTAGCGTTTTCATTAACTAATCTTTCGATAAAGCCTAGTAATTCTAATGAACCTTCATCACCAGCTTTTCTGCTTCTAACAGATACTGAATTATTTTCTACTTCTTTTTCTCCAACTATAAGGATATATGGAGTCTTATCAACAGAAGCTTCTCTTATCTTGTAACCAATTTTTTCAGCTCTATAATCGCCTTCAACTCTTATACCTTTAAGTCTTAATGCTTTAACAACTGATTCTGCATAATCATTATACTTATCAGATATAGGAAGTACTTTAGCCTGAACTGGAGCTAACCATGTTGGTAGGGCACCTGCGTATTTTTCAATAAGCATTGCTAGAGTTCTTTCGTAGCAACCAATTGAACTTCTATGGATTACATAAGGAAGTTTCTTTTCGCCATTCTTATCTATATAAGTCATGTTAAATCTTTCAGCTAGAGCAAAGTCGATTTGTACTGTTATTATAGTATCTTCTTTTCCGTGAACATTTCTAGCTTGAATATCAAGTTTTGGTCCATAGAATGCTGCTTCACCATCAGCTTCAACGTAATCAATTTCTAAGTGATTAAGAATTTCTCTCATTAAGTCTTGAGTGTTTTCCCAAGCTTCAGGATTGTTTATATATTTTTCTTTATCATTAGGATCCCATTTTGAGAATCTATAAGAAATATCATCTTGAATTCCTAATGTAGTCATAACGTATTTTATTAAATCAACTACGTCTTTAAACTCTTGCTCAACTTGTTCTGGAGTACATACAATATGACCATCTGCTAAAGTAAATTGTCTAACTCTTGTAAGTCCATGCATTTCTCCAGAAGCTTCATTTCTAAATAGAGTAGAAGTTTCTGCGTATCTAAGAGGAAGATCTCTATAGCTGTGTTGATCTGAATTATATATTGAAAATTGGAATGGACAAGTCATTGGTCTTAAACCAAATACTTCACTGTCATGTTCCTCATCTCCTAAAACAAACATTCCATCTTTATAATGTTGCCAGTGACCAGATATTTTATATAAATCACTCTTAGCCATAAGAGGAGTTTTTGTAAGAAGATAACCTCTTCTCTCTTCTTCATCTTCTATCCATCTTTGAAGAACTTGAATAACCTTAGCACCCTTAGGCATTAATAGAGGAAGACCTTGACCTACATTTTCATCAGTAGTAAATAAACTTAATTCTCTACCTAATTTGTTATGGTCTCTTTTCTTAGCTTCTTCTAATGCTGCTAAATGCTCATCTAGTTCTGATTTTTTTGGGAAGGAAGTGCCGTATATTCTTGTAAGCATCTTGTTCTTTTCGTTTCCTCTCCAATAAGCACCTGCACTTCTAAGAAGCTTAAAAGCTTTTATTGGCTTTAATGACATTAAGTGAGGACCAGCACATAAATCAGTGAAGTCGCCTATCTTATAGAAGGATATGACCTCATCTTCTGGAAGATCATTAATTAGTTCTACTTTATAAGATTCATTTTTTTCTTCCATAAGCTTTAAAGCCTCTTGTCTTGGAAGTTCAAATCTTTCAATCGCAGCATCTTCCTTTATGATCTTTTTCATTTCATCTTCTAGTTTGTTTAAATCAGCTGCTGAAAAAGAAGTTTCTTTATCAAAGTCATAATAGAAGCCGCTAGTTATAGAAGGACCTATAGCTAATTTAGTTTCTGGAAATAGTCTTTTAACAGCATATGCTAATATATGAGATGTTGTATGTCTAAATGCATCCTTACCTTCTTGTGAATCAAAAGTACAAATGCTTAAGTTACAGTCAGTATCAACCTCAAATCTTAAATCAACTACCTTGTCATTAACGATGCCACAACAAGCTACTCTTGCAAGACCCTCACTAATGCCTTTTGCAATTTCATAAACGGATAAACCAGCTTCAAATTCTTTAACTGATCCATCTTTAAGAGTTATTTTTACCATTTGTAAATCTCCCTTCATAATAAAATTTATAGAATAGTCCTAAGTTTAAACTCGTATTCCGTGGAAAACAGATAGAAGTACATTTAAATATAGATTAAACTTGAAAAGGACAATATTTTAAACAAAATAAAAAACTCCCGTCCCTATATCAAGGGACGGGAGAATATCATTCCCGTGGTTCCACCCAAATTACTTGAAAAACAAGTCACTTTAGTTAATCTTAACGCGATTTTCACGAACTTTATTAAAGTCACTCAGAGTTAGTTTTCAGCTAATTCCATATAAAAATACTCACAGCAAATGTATTTTCTCTCTGCAAATGTACCAAAGCTTACTCTTCTCTTCATAGAATTAAACTTAGCTATTTTTTATAAATTATAAGTTTATTTTATTTTAATGTCAAGTCTTTAATAAATAACCTTATTTAAAGCAATATAAAGTTTTCAGTGTGTTCTTCTTTCTTAAATTAAAGAGAGTTAGGGCGGTAGGAGACGTCGTAAATCTAAATTATAATATTTGCATTATAGTTTGATTATGTAAACTTTTTTGTAAATATCATAATTTAAAATTGTGAAGTATATAATAAAACAACATAGAAGAAATGTTAAGGTGTTATTTAAATCTCCATACAGCAGTTTGTGAATTATATTCATTACAATAAGAGCTTTCGTAATTTAGAAATTCCAATCCCAGTTCGTTTTCATAATTGCTTATAAAACTTGTGAGTCCAATATTGTTTGTACTATATGAAGGTGTATATGGAGAACCTGTAATTTTTTCTATGATCCCAATTGTTGTTATTTCTGAATAATCATTGCATAGTTCAGTAAGTGCCCTTTTTACCTCTTCTAATAAGATTTCATCTAAGTTTTTCATAAGATAGTTCCTCCAAATAATATTTCTTATGAATTATATTAATAATAATCAATTAATATAACCAATTGTGAAAAAATGACAAGTTGAAAGATGATTGATACTCAATTTAATAAATAGCAAAAATGTCACTATATATTTACAGTGTATTCTTAATATGGTAAAATGTTACTGGGGAATGTAAAATGTGAATTATAAGCGGCAATAACTCAACGGTAGAGTGTCACCTTCCCAAGGTGAAGGCTGCGGGTTCAAATCCCGTTTGCCGCTCCAAAAAAAATATATAAAAAACTATTGATTTTATTTTTTAGTAGTGTATAATATTGTTTGTGAGCAATGCAGATGTGGCGGAATTGGCAGACGCACTAGACTTAGGATCTAGCGCCTACGGCGTGGGGGTTCGACTCCCTTCATCTGCACCACTTGCGGAAGTGACTCAATGGTAGAGTGTCACCTTGCCAAGGTGAAGGTCGCGGGTTCGAGTCCCGTCTTCCGCTCCAAATAAAAAGCAGCTAATAGGCTGCTTTTTTTATTTTATAAAATTATATATTTCTTGGGATTTTAGGACATGTATAAACTAATAGTTGAGTTAGGAACTCTATAATATTAAAATAGTGAAAATCATAAAAAGTTTTATGATTTTCACTATTTTAATATATTTTTATATTTATATACAAATAATAAGGGAGTAATGAATATAATACTAGTAATTAGAAAGTATTTTTTCTAATATAAAATCTTCTATCATTTCATTTGTGTATGATTTTTGCCCCATTATTTGAAAAATAATATCTTTTGATTTATAACCTTCTTTGAATAGTTTTATATTTTTTACAAGTTTTTTTAAACAATTGTTGTTTATATCCAATAGTCTTAGTAAATCAATAAAAGTATAGTGTTCCTTAAATAAAATGGTTTGGAGTTTATCCTGTAATTCAACTTTATATTTTAAATTGATTGCATTATTTCTATGGGGACCATCTTTGCCACGATGGTGGCTGTGACATAAATACTTGTAATTTAGCTCTATATCAAGTCCGCCTTCACTCTTATAAACAATATGATGAATATCTGCTGATTTTCCACAGATCTCGCATCGGTACATATGCATCCTCCTGAATATTTTATAATTATAAAATATCATGAACTATTGTTACAATCAAGCATATAAATGTTGAAAAATTGGATTCACATAACATAAATGGGAAGAAAAAAATCAAGTAAATGGTTTTTCATATTGTATTATGAGGTAGTATGAAATATAATTAAATAGAAAAGGTTTACATATTTAGAGAGGAAGTGGTTAAATGATAGTAACTTATAACTCTATAGATTATTGGGATAAATTGATAAGAAATAACAAAACCTTAAAATCTAGAATATTCGAAAATGAACCTATAACAGAAAAAACTGTATATATGCATTATGTGATTTTCACAAGAAAATCTGGAATACAAAGCGTTTGGACACCAATACCTAAGGTAAAAATGTTATTAGGATATATACAATATTGCCTGCTTCCAGAAGCGTTTTATAAATGGATAGAAGGAAAAAATAAGAATATAGCTGAATTCTCTCAATTGAATGCCGAAAAAATTATATCAGATGGCTTAAAGGATGGAAAGGTAACTCAATCAGAAGCTACCATAATGAAAAAGCAAATAACGTTTATAAAATCATTATGGGATGTTCCTAGTGATAAAGTTATGAAAGAATTAAAAAAGTTTTCTAGAGAGTTCAATATGAGTTGGCTAGGAGACGCGGATACATTTTTATATATGAAGGTATTTTCATCTGCATCTGAGTTAGGTCAGTTTATTATAAATACTAACTTACAAACAGATAGTGAGGATGACTTTGAGAAAAAGATAGGAATGAGTGAAGAAAAATGGATGGAACTATGCAAACAAGTGCATAAAAATCCAGTTAGTGGTGAAAAACTAAAGTTAACTTTAACAAGAGATTTGACAGAGATAGTTTAAGATATAACTATTGACATATTCCAAGGTATATATTAAAATATATTTTGTTTGAAATGCGTCTTTAGCTCAGCTGGATAGAGCAACGCCCTTCTAAGGCGTGGGCCAGGGGTTCGAATCCCTTAAGACGCACCATATTTTGGGATGTCGCCAAGCGGTAAGGCAATGGACTTTGACTCCATTATCCGTAGGTTCGAATCCTGCCATCCCAGCCAAAGCACGTTATGCGTGCTATTTTTTTTACTGCAAAGGAAAGTATGGAAATTTTGAGCTATTTAAATCTAGATATTTCAATGGTTGTAGAAGTTTTTTATGGTTATAGCAGTAGAGAAATAAAACTTATTCGCCTGCCAAATTTTCCTCATGTTCATTCGGAAAGGCAGATGCGTTAAAAAGGCTCACTGAAGAAGGTCGCTTCAGCGACTTTTTTATTGAATTTAAACATTTTATAAAATTTTTATGTAAACTTATATATGTATATATTTACAAATATTCGATGTAGTGATAAAATTATAATGTTGACATTGGGGTGTCGCCAAGCGGTAAGGTAGCGGACTCTGACTCCGCCAGTCGTAGGTTCGAATCCTACCACCCCAGCCAAGTTACTAAAAAATGTTGACAAGTAGTTTGAAATTGATTTATAATATTTATAGAATTTAATATGCGGGTATCGTATATCGGTAATACTCCAGCCTTCCAAGCTGAAAAGGTGGGTTCGACTCCCACTACCCGCTCCAAATAAGCACCATTAGCTCAGTTGGTAGAGCACCTGACTCTTAATCAGGGTGCCCCGGGTTCGAGTCCCTGATGGTGCACCAAAAATCGTAATCAAATGATTATGATTTTTTTTGTTTTAAAAAATATTTTGTATAAATTTAAATAAAAATTCACTGAAGCATACAACTTCAGTGGATTTTTTGTTTCATGAACTTGTTGATATTAAAGTTTACTGAAGATTTATTTGGATAGTTAATAACTCAAAAAGAGATATTATATAGATAAACTACTTCATATCAGAACTTATCCAAATAAAGATTCGTAGAACCATCGAAATCTTTATTTGGAGTTTAATGACTGAAGTAGTTTATAAGTTCAGCGGAATAGATAATCCAGTTCTATCTAAACAAAACTAAGTGATATTTTTTTAAACTATTAATGGCAAAAGGATTATCAAATATATATTCTATTTGGAACTGGTTCATCTTTATATATAAACATAATGGTTAGTGATTCTTAAGAAGGTTAAAATAAATAAACTATGAATTTATTTATAAGTATTATTAGATTGCTTAAGTGCAAAATATATATTGAACCATTTCAATATTAAATTAGGTGTTATTGAAGTATCTTATTAAATTTTATATTGAAAAATTATGTAAGGAGGTAATAGCTATGAATGATGGAAGAAAACAAGAAGTAGAAAATAGAATAGATCAGATAGTAGATACCGTTGAGAAGTATACAAGGACAGAAAGGCATATAGAGCAAAATCAAGATATAATATCCTCTGAGCAATTAGAACATGCTAAAGAAATACAAAATGCAAGAAAAAGAGAAATAGATACCCTAAAGGACAAGATTGTATATGGTGATAACTATAAAGAAGATGAGCAGCAAAACATAATTGATAACATGATAAATGCAGCAGGGTATATAAAGAATAATGGTGAAGATATGTCGGAAAAAGATCTCAACAATATTAAGGATAAGCAAGCTAATAGAAAAGATCAATTAGAAACATTTTAGTTTAAATAAAATTTAAATATGCACCACTTTGTAGTTAACTCAATCCGTAATCCTTTAACACGGGTTTAACTGATTAACTACAGAGTGGTACTTTTACGTAGAGAGGAAATTTATATTATGTAATGTGGCATTTTATATAAGAAGTATTTAAATAATTCATATAAACTCACAAATGAAATATTATTGTGAACATGTATAATATAATTAAATGCAAACGGTTTCGCAGAATATGCAATCGATTGCATAAAGTTATAAGGGGGATGAATATGAGAAAAAAATGTTACAGAGCTCTAAGTTTATTTGCCTGCCTTACGTTATTTGTTACTTTGTTTAGTAATATGTATGTAAGAACGGTTAGAGCAGAAGATGAACCTACTTTACAGGCTGATGCAATAGCCACTGTCGTAGGTGATTTTTTTGCGGACAAATCTGAACAATGGAATGCAACTAATTTAAAAGGTCTTATGAAGGAATATAAGAATGGTATATTTGAGACTTCATTGGATCTAAAAGCAGGAAGTTATGAATATAAGGTTGCCATGAATAAGTCTTTTGATGAGAATTATGGAAAAGATAGTGTTAAGGGTGGCGCAAATGTAAGTTTAAAGTTAGTAAATGATACTAAGGTATATTTTAGATTAGATTATAAACAAAAGAAATTATATGATTCCATAAATAATGCTGACCAATTCAAGACTAAGGCTATATTAACTGGTAATATAGATAACCTCTTAGATAATGGTAAGTCATGGGATCCAAGTGATAATAATTTTAAGCTTGATTATATAGGTGGAGGTATTTACAGTAAGACTTTTAATATAAAAGATTCTGCAAAAGCTGATGACTATAATCTTAAATATAAAGTAGCATATAATGGAGCTTGGAGTAATGGTGAAGTTAGTGATGATATAAGCATAACTATACCTAAGGGAACTAATCAAATAACTATTATCGCTGATTACTTACAAAGATATGTAAGTAATGATATAAGTGTACAAGAATACTCAAAGAGTCCATCCTTGATTGGAACTATAAGACAAGGTGGAGAAGCAGCTAATTGGAATAGTAATGAAAAAGGATGGGAGCTTTCACCATTAGATAATAGCGGACTATTTGTATATTCAAATTATTTTATTAATGGTGGGGATTTTGAATATAAGATTCTTAATAACTATTCATGGGCAGATGGCGGGGTTCCAGGTGGACCAAATGTGAAGATAACAATACCTAATGGAGGAAAACAAGTAGTTTTTGTAGCAGATGAAAAGAATAAGGTAGTTTATGATTCTATAAATAATTATACAAAAATAACAGAATTATTAGGGCTTAAAAGTGTTCCTAAACCTCCAGTAGAGTTAAATGGACCTGTTGTAAACGATAGCGGAACTGTAAAGTTTTTATACAAAAACTTGGATGCTAAGGAAGTATATTTGGCTGGAGATATAACAGATTGGCAAAACAATAAGATTAAGATGGTTAAAGATGCTAATGGAATATGGTCAGCTTCAATTAGAGTTGGTGATGTTGCAAAGGATATACAGTATAAATTTATAGTTGACGGCAATTGGATAATGGACCCATCAGTACAAGATCAAAAGGATGGTAACTCCATATATAAATTTGTAGGTTTTTCAGGTAGAAAAGTAGTTATAGCAGGCACTATTCAAACTGTTGCAGGGGAATCAGCATGGACTGCTGGTTCAGATAAAACGTCAATGGAATATGTAGGAAGTGGAAAGTATAAATTTACTTTAAAAGATGTTCCATCTGGAAGTTATGAGTATAAGATAGCAATGGGAAGCTGGACTGAAAATTATGGTCAGAAGGCTGTAAAAGATGGTGCTAACATTCCACTTGTTGTTTCAAAGGTTGGAGATGTTACATTCTATTATAACGATGATAGCCATTTTGTGGTTGATTCGACAAGCTATACAATGGTAGATGCTTTTATAACTGGTCCTGAACTTTCTAAAAAAGTTAAACTTGAGGATAATGATTATAAGGGAATTTATTCAGCTCAACTAAGTTTGAAAAAAGGAATCCATGATAAATTAGTAATAGAATGTGGTGATAAGACTTATAATGTTAATCCTATAGAACTTTCTGAGGATAAACTAGTATCGATAAACTTCGATCCAGTAACTGAGACTATTTTTAATGATGCTGCTACAGTAAGAATTAATGAAAATGAAGTTTCATTTGATTCTAAAAGTTCGAATTATAAATTACCATTTGGCGCAGCAAAAGAGGGAGAAGAATTAACCTTCAATTTAAGGGCTGCTAAAGGTGATTTAACTGAAGCAAAGGTAATTGTAAAAGGTCCAGAAGGAATCAATAAATATGAAATGAGTAAAAATGGAGCTTTTGATGATAATCATGATAAATGGACTGCTAAGTTTAAACTTAATACTATAGGACAATATTCCTATTATTTTGTTATATCAAATGGATCAGATGTAAAGACGTATAGTGACGATGATGGATACTTTGGTACAGGTAAGACTGGGGATTTATCATCTGTATTGGAGTATGGCTTAAATATCTACAAGAAAGACTTCAAGACTCCTGATTGGATGAAAAACGGTGTTGTATATCAGATATTCCCTGACAGATTTTTTGATGGAGACACTGGCAATGATTTCTTGCAAAAACTTTCAAGAGGAATGACTCCATATGAATTCTACACAAACTGGTATAGTATAACGGAAGATCCGGAACTTGAATATTTAAAAGATAAAGATGGAAATGTGATAAAAGATGAAAATGGAAGTCCAAAATTAAATCCTGATTATAAGGGAGCTATAGGTGATAACAATTGGAGTAATGAAATGTATGGGGGAGACCTTAAAGGGGTAGAAAAGAAACTTGATTATCTTAAGGCTCTTGGAGTTAATATACTTTATTTTAATCCTGTTGGACAATCTATTTCCAGCCATAGATATGATACTACTGATTACTCAAAGGTAGATCCACTGCTAGGAAACATGCAAGATTTTGCAAACCTTACAAAGGCAGCTAGTGAAAGAGGAATGCACATAATACTAGACGGAGTATTCAACCATGTATCTGATGATTCGGTATACTTTGATAGGTATGATAAATATATGACTAAGAATAAACCAATAGGAGCATATCAATACTGGTCAAGGGTTTATGACCTAATGAATTCGCAAAGTATAAGTCAGCAAGAGGCAGAGAAACAGGTGACTGCTGATTTGTCATCGAAAGGAATAACAGATCTTCACTACAAAGATTGGTTCAAAGTTGAGAACAAAAAGGTAGATTCTGGTCTTTCAACTGAGCATTACAGCTATGAAGGCTGGTGGGGATATGATTCTATGCCAGTTATACAAGCCCTGAATGGATCAGAATATCAGGTTAAATCTTGGGCAAATGAAATAATTGATGGACAAGATGCTGTATCTAGATTGTGGCTAAGACAAGGTTCAAACGGTTGGAGACTAGATGTTGCAAATGAAGTTTCAGATGAAACTTGGAGAAATTTTAGAGGTGCAGTTAAGTCTGAAGGTGATAATGTTATTATAGGAGAAATCTGGACTGATGCATCAAGATATATCCTTGGTGATATGTATGATTCTGTAATGAATTATAGATTTAGAGGTGCAGTCCTTGATTTTGCAAAAGGAACTAAGGACGATAACAAAACAGTAACTTCAGCAACAGAGTCCGTAAAAGAATTAGAGAAAATGAGAGAACAATATCCAAAGGAAGCTTTTGAAGCAATGCTTAATTTAGTTGATTCTCATGATACTCAAAGAGTGCTATCTGCACTAGATGGCTGGCAAAAAAGTCAAAGAGGAATTGCAGGAGAGGCATCTGAATTAGCGAAACAGAAGTTACGATTGGTACCTTTCTTACAAATGACCTATCCAGGAGCACCATGTATTTATTACGGTGATGAAGCAGGAATTGTTGGTGCTGATGACCCGGACAATAGAAGAGGTATGATATGGGGAAAAGGGGATAAGGATATTGTAGAGTGGTATGCTACTCTTGCAAATATAAGAAATGCGTATAGTGTTCTTAGGACCGGAGATATAAATTCTCTTGATACAGATAAGGAAAATTTAAATGATGTAATAGCATTTACTAGAACTGATAATGAAAATAAGGCTTTAGTGGTTGCCAATAGAAAAGCTTCTGTAGTTGAACTTACATTAGAAGCAAAGGGAATAGAAGATGGAACTAAACTGACTAATATATTAAATAAATCTGAATGTTATGTGGTTAAAGATGGCAAGGTTACTATTAAGGTGCCAGCTATTGGCGGAGTTATTCTTGTTGATGAAGTAAAAGAAGTAGTAGTAAATTCAGATGCGTTAAAGGCTGCTTATGAACCAAGCTTTATAGTAAAAGACACTAAAATTCCTACTAGTGATAAAGAAATTTTAGCTGAAGTTTCTAAAGCATCAAACTCTGGTAAGGAAGTAATAGTATCAACTCAAATTGAAGAAGTATCTAAATCAATATTTAGCGAAGCTGGAAAGAACAAGGTTAAGCCAGTTATACAAAGAGGTGATACCACAATAACTATTGAAGATTCTAGTAAACTTTATGACATTCTTACTAATGCTGGACTTACAGGTTTGATATTTAGAACTTATGATACTTTAGAAAAACAAGATGTATTAAAGAGTATTAAAGCTAGGTATTCTCCTGAATTGGCTTTTCAATTAAGAATGGATAATAATCTTCCAGAAGGTAAGTTTGGAACTGATGTGACTGTAAAACAAAGGATAGATAGTAAGTATAATGATAAAGCATTATATGCTTATTATATTGATAACAACGGTTCACTAATTCTTATTAGTAACAGTACTGTCAAAGATGGATATATTTCTTTTGTGACCACACATTGTAGTGATTATTTAATTACAGACAAAAAACTTGAAAGCACAAATACTGACAATAATGGTGGAAATACAGGAAATAACAATAGTGGAAATACAGGTGGAAATAGTAACAATGGTAATGGTGCAGGTGATAGTCCAGCAAATAATGGACAGAATAATAGTGGTTCAATAAGCAATGGTGTAACTCCTAGCTCTGGAAGTAATAATAGCATAGCAAACGGAGCTGGGGTAAGCCAAATAGCTAAACTCGGGGGGATATCAAGTATAGCAATATTATTATTTGCAATTGTATTTATTGCAGCAGGAGTATTATTAGTAACAAAAAGAAAAAATCCGTTGAATAAGTAGCTTGCATGAGTTAAAATTACATTATAATGAAGTTAAGGGGGCGTGTCATAAAGGCAGGCCCTCTTCACGTTATAGTGATAGACAGTAAAGTTAACATTGCTGGGATGATAAATTTAAAGCTTATAATTCCTTAAAATTTTGATTTATTGTTAAAGAATCTAGAGCATTAATTTTAAAAGTAATCATTTTAGATATTTATTACGACTTTTGGAGGTATTTATGTTCAACAACAAGATAGCTAGACTTAAATTAATATCTTTAATAATAATCATGCAGGTAATTGTAATTTTTATATGTTATTATTGTCTAAATATTAGAGAGAGTTTTAAGTACAGTATAATGTTATTTTGTAGTATATTAGTAGTAGTAACAACTGTACTGTATATAGCTTATAATTTAAAAAGTAATGAAATAAAGAAACTCGAAAATATAATAACTGAACATGAAGATACAATAAATAGATTGATAGTTTATAAAAAAACCGAAGAAGAGCAATTTGAACTATTATCAGATGTATCCCATGAGTTAAGAACACCGCTTACATCCATAATAGGATTTGCAAAGATAATAAATAGAAGGCTCAACAAGATGATAATTCCATTTATAACAAATGAGAATAAGCATGGACAGAGTGATAAAAGTGAAATTGGTAAAGCAATTTTAGGTATCAATAAGATAAGCGAAAATGTAGAAATTATAATATCGGAAAGTGAGAGATTGACTTCACTTATAAATAATTTGCTGGATTTTTCGAAGCTTAGATCAGATAAAGTTGATTGGAAAGTAGAAAAGGCAGATTTGAGAGAGATAATAAGTAAAGGTATACTTATATCTTATTCTCTTTTGGATAATAAAGATTTAGAACTAAATGATGAAATTGATGAAAATATTCCTCTTGTATATGTGGATAAAAATAAAATTTTACAAGTTATAATTAATCTACTATCTAATGCGATTAAGTTTACTGAAAGAGGTAAGATAATTTGTAGAGCACAGATGTATAATAAAAATGAAGTACTTATAAGCGTTGAGGATACTGGAGCAGGTATACCAGAGCAATATTATACAAAGATTTTTAGACGATTTGAGCAGATTCCAAGTGATTCGCAAAAACCTCAGGGATCAGGTCTTGGACTAGTCATATGCAAGGCAATTGTTGAAAAGCACGGAGGGAGTATTTGGCTTGACAGTAAAGTAAATAAAGGAAGTATTTTTTATTTTACTATACCTGTAAATCAGACAGAAGGTGAATAATATGAAAAAGTTAATGATAGTAGATGATGATAATAATATAAGATTATTAATAAAACAGACGCTTGAAGAATTAGAGGGTATTGATATTAGAGAAGCAAATAACGCAGAGGATGCTCTACATATGGTGCAGGAAAGTAAACCAGATTTAATTTTATTAGATGTTACTTTGCCTAATATGAATGGTTATCAGTTTCTTGAGAAAATAAAACAATCCCCAGAGCTTGAAAGTATTAAGATATTTATGATAACGGCAAAAGCACAAGAAAAAGAAATAAATATAGGCATAGGGCTTGGCGCAAATTTGTACATAACAAAACCTTTTGATCCAGAGTATTTGCTTATAAATACCTGTGAATATTTAAATATAAATATCGAATAAAGATAAATCACCTAACTAGCAGTCTTATAAAATAAGCTGTTAGCTAGGTGATTTACTATTTAAATTAATCTATTAAACATATCGCTTGTGCAGATATACCTTGCCCGTTACCTGTAAAGCCTAAACCTTCTTCTGTAGTTGCCTTTACATTAATTTGATCTACAGAAATGCCTAAAGCAGAAGAAATATTTATTCTCATCTCGTAGATAAAAGGTGCAAGTTTAGGTTTTTGAGCAATAATAGTGGAGTCTATATTAACTATCTTATATTTATGGTCTAATAGTAATTTGTTTACTTCCGAAAGTAACTTTATACTAGACGCTCCTTTAAATTTGTCGTCAGTATCAGGAAAATGTGTTCCGATATCGCCTAATGAAGCAGCTCCTAGTAATGCATCCATAATAGCATGAAGCAGTACATCAGCGTCTGAGTGGCCTAATAGACCAAGATGAAATGGAATGTTTACTCCTCCCATTATAAGGTCTCTTCCTTCTACAAGCTTATGAACATCGTATCCCATGCCTATTCTCATGTTTATCACCTCAAAGTTATATTTAAGTAGTATTCTACCATAAAAATATTCTTAAGGTAATATAAAGCTTTCAGACTTTTATAAGTAACACTTGAGGAATATTAATCAGAAATTTAATTTTTTAGCTAGGTTTATAGTGAAAAGTATAAAAATATATTAAGTTATATAGCATGTGAAGCCGTAAAAACAATTATATTATAAACAAGTGCCTTATAAACGTTTACAGAAGGTTCGTTATAAAATAGTATTAGCTTTATATACAGTATCTAGATATTTTCTTGAGTTTGACTTACCAGAAAAAATCCTCTTAAATCTTACGATTAATTTTCTAAAGAATGATGTTTTGCACTCTTCTGAGGTAATTACTTTCTTTTTTTGGGCAAAATCAACATATACTACATTATTTTTCATGGTATCACCTCACTACATATTTTATAATATTATTATAACATAAAATTGTATGAATATTAAGAAAAAATCTGTTAATAACAAAGTCATTTTATTTCATAGACTTTTTATAGGATTAAAATTAAGAACAAGTCTATGTTATAATATAGTATATGATTAATTTTTAAAAATGAGTAGGGGGAAGTGTATGAAAAAGAAAATTATTAATATAGTAGCAGTTATACTCATAGTATCAGGAATAACAATGATAGGTGCAACTATTTTTATGAAATATACTGCCCATAAAAAACAAGCTGAACTTAGGGCTTCTTTTGAAAAGATGGATGATGCTGGTAAAGTTAATCCTGGAGTAGATGCGAGTAAATCTACGGTGAAAGATTCTAATAGTGATAATAAGAATGAACAATCTAATGTTAAACCAATAGCGTTGCTTATAATACCTAAAATAGATATAAATGTTGTAGTTGGAGAAGGGACAGACGATGATTTGCTTAGATATGCAGTTGGTCATTTTAAAAACACTGCGCTACCAGGAGAAAAAGGGAATTTGTGTCTAGCTGGTCACAGAAACTTTACCTATGCAGAATATTTCAAAGACTTAAATAAACTTGAAAAGAATGATGAGATAATAGTAAAAACCAAGGATAAAGAATTTACCTACTTAGTTACAACAAGTTTCATTGTAAACCCAGATGAGGTAGATGTGCTAAGCCCCACAAAGGATGAGACAATAACATTGGTTACCTGCACTATTGGAGCTAAGCAAAGACTTATTGTGAAAGGAAGCTTAAAGAAATAAGTGCTACTTTAAGTTTATAGGAAGTATTAAAAATGGATGTATTTAGTAAAGATAAGTATATATTTTCATCAAGACCGAAGATAAAGGTAGTCAAGGATATTGATTTTTATTATGGTAAACAAATTTCATTATTTGTTAAAGAGTTAAGATTATATGGTGTTACAAATAAAAGTCTTATAAGTAGAGCGCCTAAGTATGAAACTAGAAATTACTTGCTAAATATAGCTTTATTTGTAGTTGAGAATAAGGCGGTTTTTGAAGATATTGTTTCTAAAAGAGACATACAGATTTCAAAGCTTTCCAGAGTCACAGGTGCTTCTAGGAGCATTATTGAAAATTGGAGAGACTACTTGATTTCATATATAGTATTATTTTCTAACCCAAACTATATCAAGATTAGAGAATATATTAATATCCAAGAAAGAACTGTTGATGAATCTGGTATGTCAACTGATGTAAAACTAAATCAGAATGATATAGAGTACGCAGGGATTTCTATAAAAAATGAAAAGAAGTATTCAGATATCCTAACTAGTATGGGAGAATTTATTAGGATAAAGAACAGTGATTTAAACAAAAAAATAGGACAAGAATTGCGTGGTAAAGAAAAAAAGACTTTTAAACATTATAGTAAAATAGTGGCTTGTTTGGCTAGTGTTATTATTATTGCAAGTTCAGTAGCTATTTATATGTATAATCAAAATTATACAACTTTGGTTGTAAATTTAAATGCTAAGGTTGTATTTGAAATGAATAGATTTAATAGGATAAATGAAGCCTATTCTCAAAATGCCAATAATCAAAACATGCTTGATAACTTAAAGGTGCAGCATGATAATGTTGATGATGGAGTTACAAAGCTTTTTAAATACCTTAATGAGCAGAAAAAGTTATCAGATAAAGACATATTACTAGTTGTTTCTGGACATAAATTAGATGATGATGATTTACAAAAGTTAGAGCAATATATACGAGATAATAATGAACAAAAAGATAATAAAAAAATTAAAATAACCATAAATAATATGGGAAATGAGAAAAAGATAGATTACTAACTGCTAGAGCGGTGGCATGAATAATATTACTGAAAGGAATTTCATAGATGAAGAGCAACATCAAGAAGAAAAGTGTAGTTATCCATAATGATAAGAAAGAAGAATTAAGGATAAATAAATACATAAGTGAGACAGGTATATGTTCTAGAAGAGAAGCAGATAAGTTGATAGAACAAGGAAGAGTAAGTATAGATGGCAAAGTGGCTACTACAGGTACTAAAGTAGGTTTAAATCAGAAAGTTCTAATAGATGGAAAACCAATCTCAAAACAAAATGAAGCTGTTTATATAGTCTTAAATAAGCCTGTGGGTATAACCTGTACTACTGAAAAGAAGATTAAAGGAAATATAGTGGATTTTGTGAATCATAAAAAGAGGATATTTCCTATTGGAAGATTAGATAAGGATTCACAAGGACTCATTTTACTAACTAATGATGGGGATATAGTCAATAAGATTTTAAGAGCTGGTAATAATCATGAAAAAGAGTATATTGTAACTGTAAACAAACCTATTACAGATGAATTTATAAGTAATATGGCAAAAGGAGTTCCGATTTTAGGAGTCATAACAAAGAAGTGCGTTGTAAAAAGAGAAGGAAAAAGTGTATTTAGAATAGTTCTTACTCAAGGCTTAAATAGGCAAATCAGAAGAATGTGTGAGTATTTTGGTTATAAGGTTGTAAAGTTAGAAAGAATAAGAATAATGAATATTAATCTTGGAGGCTTGAAGATTGGACAATGGAGAGAATTAAGTCGTAAAGAGATGGACGGCATAAATAAGTTGATTTCTGATTCAGTAAAAACTGAGGAAGCGTCTACACTTTAATGACTTCCTAAAGGATAAAAAGTGGACATTTAAACTACTCGCGTATGTTAATAGTTTAAATGTCCATTTACTTTTAGTTATTTTTTCTTAGTATTTAATATTTTAATAAAATCATTTAGTGAATGTTTATTTCCTATGTATAACCTATCTAAATTATATATGTTATCTTTTTTATCTGCTAAAGCTAATGTAGCACTTTGAATATTAAAAGACATTTTATATCCAGCTTGTTCAGCCGCCTTTTTAGAATCTTCACTTAAGTTAGAAGATGGGAAAGCTACATAACTTATAGTTTTGCTTAACAATCCTTCTAGAGTTTGTTTGGAATTCTTTAATATATCAATTTGTTTATTTAAATTTAGCTTGGATATATTAGAAATCTCGCCAAAATGGCTTTCTATATCTATACCATAGTTTGAAAGCTCTTTAAGTTGTTCAACATTTAAATAGGATGGATTATTTACGGAATCACTTATCATAAATATAGTAGCCTTAAAACCAAGTTCTTTTAGTATAGGGAAAGCATACGTATATGTACCTAAATAACCATCATCGAAGGTAATAACTATTGATTTCTCGGGGATACCCCTATTTTCTCTAATGTAGCCATAAAGCTCGTCCATAGTTATTGGAAAATAGCCGTTATCCTTTAGGTATTTCATTTGTTCTTTGAATTTATCAGGATCTAAAACTAGATCTGATCCTTTAGTTGAACTTACATCATGATAGCACAATATAGGTAGCCCATTGTCATCATTTGTAAGCTTCAATCCTGAAAATCTATCTTTATTAGGAACATCTGTTGAAGTGGACTTAGTATTGTCAACAACCTTATCTGCAGTTGCTGGTACTTCAGTAATTTCCTTGGTAGTAACTTTTGTCTCTAAAGTGGCCGAACTATTATTTTTCCTTGCTGACTGACCTACAAATATAACAAAAACAATAGCTATGGCAAGAAGTATGCATAAAATAGATAAAAAGGTATCTTTCTTCTTCATATAATCCATCCTTTTTACGTGTAATATTTAATAATCATTTAACACCCATATTATAACATGATAAGCATCATTTCTACAAATGAGAAATATACAATCAATATATTTAAATCTTAAAATATAAATTTTAGGTTGTTTTTAAGAATATTGTTGAAATTAAGTGGTTATGGTAGAGATACATAACCACTTAATTTCGTTTCAAGGTAACTATTTTTATAAAATTACTCATAGATAAACTATTACCTATGTAAAATCTATCGAGGTTATATAAGTTATCCTTCTTATCAGTATAGTCTCCTTCGAGATTGAAGGCCATCTTATATCCAGCAGCAGCTGCAGCTTTTTTTGAATTATTATTTAGTTTACCATATGGGTAAGCTATATAGTCAACTGGTTTGTTTAAGCGGTTCTCAAGTGAATGTTTAGATTTTTCAAGTATATCTATTTGTTCTGATAAACTAAGCTTAGTAAGATCAGAATGATCTGTAGTATGACTTTCTATATCAATACCATATTCTGAAAGCTCTTTAACTTGATTAGAAGTTAAGTATGAATCTTTATCTACACACTCACTTATCATAAAGATAGTTGCAGTAAATCCAAATTCTTTGAGTATAGGAAATGCATAAGTATAGTTACCTATATAGCCGTCATCAAAGGTTAATACTATTGATTTTGATGGTATAGGTATGTTTTCTCTTAAGTACCCGTGAAGTTCATCTAATGTAAGTGTAGAATAATCATTGTCTTTTAAGTATTTCATCTGTTGTCTAAATTTATCAGGATTAAGCAAAAGATCATTCCCTTTAGTGGGATTCACATCATGATAGCATAAAATAGGTATACCAATGTCAGCAGTTGTAAGGGTAGAATTATTAAGTTTAATGAGAGTAGTTTCAGTATTGAAAGTACATTTTTCTATTGAATAGATATCATTAGATATCACAGATTTTATGGGACTATTTTTATTTGCTTCAATAATTTTTAATTGTGGTAGAGTAACTAATCTACTTTCAATTCTTAATGACTGCCCAATTAGTACAACTAAGATAATCAATGCCGTAATAATTATACATACTATGGATAGTAGTGAATCTTTTTTATTCATAAAAACTCTCCTTTATCATGAAGTTTTATATAGTAAGTTTAAGTCTATGTAGGCTTTTTTTACTTTTAGTCCAATTAAAACCATCATTAGTTATTATATTTAATGGGAATAAAATTATTCAGAATGTATATTACATATAATGGAAAATTATTCACATTATCCACATTTACATGTGGATAAGTTGTTAAAGTTTTGTGAGTTTTATGTTTATAACTGCTTATAGTTATTGAAGTTGTGGATAAAATATTATTAAAAGTATAAGGAGGGATAAGAGTATGATAAACATAAGAAAAATATCTAAATTAATTGGAGTTATTTTTTTAAGTTTTATTATGTGTGGAATGACTTTAGTAGATGAAGGGTATAAGTTTACTGAAAAGAAAATAAACGAAACTAAGTCATATGGAACTATAGATATAAAGATACCAATTATTGCTGAAAGCAATAATAACGTGAAAGAGTTTAATGGTATAGTTGAGGGAGATATAGCTGATTGGCAAAAAGACTTAATTGAACTAGCTAAGCAAGATGAAGCTGAATCAAAAAGTAAAGGTATAGATTTTAGGCCTTATTCATTAGATACAGTATACAAAATACCGTATAACACTAAAAACTTTGTGAGTTTAGTAGTTGACTATTATCAATACACCGGAGGGGCTCATGGTTTAACTACAAGAAATACATATAATTATGATTTTAATAAAGGAAAAAGATTAAGCTTATTTGAATTGTTTAAGGAAGGATATGATTACCAAACTAAAATAAATGATATTATTAGGCAACAAATTGCCAAAAATCCAAGTGAGTATTTTCAGGATGAAAATGGATTTAAAGGAATTAAGAACAAACAAGATTTCTATATTGATAATGATGGAATAGTTATAGTATTTCAACTATACGACATAGCGCCATATGTTTCAGGAATTAAGGAATTCCATATTCCATTTTCATCAGTTCAAGATGGATTGATCTATAAGTTTAAATAATTATTGAAGCTAATATATATAAATCATATAATAGGTATTAAGGAAAATTGTGTATGCTAATACAATTGTCTTATTGAAAAATAAGATAAACACTCTGACTTTTACAAAGGAAATCTCATATATAGGGATCCATTACAGAAATTTAAGATGTACATATCGGAAGTCTAAAAAAGATAGCATGTACAGTTTAATGATAGAAATCGGATCCCTATAAATATTTATAGTGTAAGAGATTGGATTATATTTATAGTAATCATAACTTTTTATGATTACTATAATAAATAGTTTAACAACTGGACAAGCTTATTAGATAAATTAATCCTATTTTTAAGGAGAAGAATATTTTGAAAAATAGAAGTGATTATTTATTATTAATTAGGGGGTTAATAATTATATATTGTATATATGATTATATTGAAGAGAAGGTATTCTTTGCAAATATAGTCATATTATTATTAATTTATATTATAACTAGCGTATTATATTTCGTTTTTATAAAACATAAGAATAGTATAATTATGTCCGTGGTATCTATTATAGTAATAGCATATTCAAGTATATATGTAGATAACTTATTTATAGTTTTATTGCCGTGTTCAATATATGATATTATAAAGTCAATTAATCAAAGTGAAATAATATTTTTAGTGGCGTCTTTAGTAATGCTTATTATTATGGGTATAAATGTTCAACCCATGTATATATTTATAATTTTTCTACTTATAATGTTAGATTCAATTTTTACAAAACATTTTGCAAGGATTGATAATTTACTAGAAGAAAATGATATTCTTAGACAAAAGAATAACACTTACACTAAAGAGATAGAGGATTTAAAAAGTTATGAGAAACAGGTTTTATATACAGCTCAGTTAGAAGAACGCAATTCATTATCTCAAAAGATGCATGATAAGATAGGACATACAATTGCAGCAAGTCTAATGCAGCTCGAGGCAGCTAAATTTATAATGAAAAGTGATAAAGATAAGGCTGAATCAATGATTGACAATTCTATTAGAGTTCTAAGAAATGGAATGGATGATATAAGGATTACCTTAAGAAAGATAAAACCTCCAACGGAGCAGCTAGGAATAAATAGAGTAAAGATGGTGCTAGAAGAATGCACAAAAGGAACAGAATTAAAATATAGTTTGATATACACAGGAGATCTTAATAAGATTAAGTATAGTCACTGGAGTCTAATTATAGAGAGTATTAAAGAAAGCTTGACTAATACTATGAAGTATTCAAATGCGAGTAATGTTGAAATATCTATAGATGTATTTAATAAAGTTATAAGAGTTTTTGTTAAGGATAATGGGCTTGGAATATTTAATGTAAAAAAAGGACTAGGACTTTCAGGAATTGAGCAAAGATGTATAGATGCTGGTGGTAATGCACTATTTGATGGAAGTGACGGGTTTGCGGTAACTTTATTATTACCGATATTAAAGGAGAGAGAGAATGAGTATAAGACTGCTGATATGTGATGATGATGCATTAATTAGGGAAAGTCTAAGGATAATCTTGTCGATGGATGAAGAGATAGATGTTATAGATGTAGCAGAAAATGGGCTAAAAGCTTTAGACAGTTGTATAAAGAACATAATAGATATAGTTTTACTTGATATAAGAATGCCTTTAATGAACGGTGTAGATGCTACCAGGGAGATAATAAGAAAAACTAAGTCAAAGGTTATTATACTTACTACTTTTGATGAAGATGAATATATAAAAGAGGCTTTAAGTAATGGTGCTAGTGGATATATATTGAAAAATAATCCTCCGGATAAGATTATAAATACAATAAAACTAGTTGCAAGCGGAAATAGCGTAATGGAGGAAAGTGTATTTAATAAATTTAAAGAAAATATGTCCTATGATGAAGAGAAAATAGATACGTCTCTATTTACTGAAAGGGAGCTTGAGATAATAAGGGCTATATCAGAAGGTATGTCTAATAAAGAAATATCAGCCAAGCTATTTATATCTGAGGGAACAGTGAAGAATTATATAACTAACATTTTAAATAAGACAGGCTTAAATCATAGAACTCAAATCGCTATATATTATATAAAAGGTAGGGTTTAATTTTAAAGAACTATAATGAAATTAAGTGGTTATGCATCCAATGCTTTAATGAGCTTACGCAAAGAATTAATATGATTTTCTCATATTTCATGGCTAAAACTGTAAACTCACTACGTTCGAACAGTACAGTTTATTAACGCCATTCCATCTGAAAAAATCATTTAATTCTAATAGCTCGCTCATAGAGCATCTCCTGCATAACCACTTAATTTTAATAATATTTTTAAACATAACGTAGATTATACGAAAGAAACGGTTTTAGATAAAGATGTCACTACATCCAATGCTTTGATTTTAGGTATAACCAAAAAAGCTATTTATGATGTAAGTAATGTGAGATAAAGATAATATATATGACGAAAGTCATGTGAAGATATGACCTTCTCTACTGATGAAGTAGAGAAGGTTTTTCTATAATATAAGTATAGAAGCTAGTAAATAAATCGTGAAGCGATCTTAAATAAAATGTTATGTTGAGAGGAGAATTTATAATGAATTTATTAAGTATTAAAAACCTAACTAAAAGATTTGGTGATTATGTAGCAGTGGATAACCTTTCATTTGAGGTTAAAGAAGGGGAGATATTTGGGTTACTCGGACCAAATGGAGCAGGAAAAAGTACAACGATTAATATAATTACAGGACTTCTCAAACCAACTAGAGGTGAAATATTCTTGTTTGGAAAAGACTTTAAAGCCAATGAAAGACTAATAAAAAGTCAAATAGGGCTGGTGCCTCAAAGTCTTGCTATTTACAGCTCATTAAGTGCAGAGGAAAATGTAAGATTTTTTGCAGGACTGTATGGATTAAAAGGAAAAGAACTAAAGGCTGCAGTAGAAGAGGCGCTAGAATTTACAGGGCTCTTAGAACATAGAAAGACTCAAGCAAAGAAGTTTTCGGGGGGAATGGCAAGGAGACTTAATATAGCTTGTGCAATAGCTCATAAGCCAAAGCTTATAATAATGGATGAACCTACAGTAGGGATAGATCCTCAGTCAAGAAACCATATACTAAGGTCTGTTAAAGAGCTAAATAGACAAGGATGTACTGTTATATATACCTCACACTACATGGAAGAGGTTGAAGAATTGTGCTCTAGAATAGTTATTATAGACCATGGTAAGGTAATTGCAGAAGGAACTAAGGAAGCACTAATATCTATAGTATCGGATACTCAGAGTCTTGAAATTCAAGTTGAAGGTATAGAAAAATTAGTTGAAAAAGAATTAAAAGAGATACCAGGAGTCAAAGGCTTTGAGATAAATGATGAAAAGATAACTATAAGTTCAGTAAGAGAAATAAATAATTTAGATAAGATAATTGGTTATTTTAGCAGCAAAGATATGCAAATAAGAAATATAGAGTATAAAAAGATAAATTTAGAAACTGTATTTTTAAGTCTTACAGGTAGAAAGCTTAGGGATTAGGGGGAAGCATCATGAGGATTTTAAAGCATGTAGGGTATTCTATATTGTATTCAATCAAAGAAAGAACTGGTATAGTGTCAATGTTAGTATTTCCGATAGTTTTTATGGTGATACTTGGAAGTGCATTAGCCAATGCTTTTGAAAGCACAGTTGATTTAAATAAAATTAATATAGTTTACGTAGATAATAGTTCGAAAGATACTAAAGATATATTTAATAGATTTAAAGAAGAACAAAAAAACGATAAAGTAACCTTTAAAGAAATTAGTAATATAGATGAAGCTAAGGATATAGTAAGGAAGAACGCTGATAATATATTAGTAGAACTTCAAAGTGATAAAATACAAGTTTATAAAAATGAAAAAGATAATATATCAGTAAATATTGTTATGGGTGGTTTGCAAGGCATAGTGGAAAGATACGGCGTATATGGAGCTATAGTTAAACTTGCTCCACAAAATATAAAATTAGTAGATGATGATTTTTCCAAGGGATATACAAAAGTGAATACTGTATCAATAGGTAGACAAACTGGATCATTTGATTACTATGGAGTAGTTGAAATAACAATGATGATATTATATGGTGGAATGTTTGGATACTTCATGGTAGTTGAGGGAAGAAATATGAAGATAGAGGGAAGGACTATTGTATCTGGTGTTTCTAGGGGGGAATATGTATTTACTAAGATGATAGCAACCTTTATTATAACCATTGTAACACTTATACCTGCATTTCTATTTGCTACCTTCGTTCTGAAAGTTTACTGGGGAAATCATCTTTTAAGTATCCTGGTAATAATGCTAGCTTTGAATTTATTTTCATCATCCTTAGGTGTATGTCTTGGATTTATAGTTAAAGACGAAAAGACTGGTCAGATGCTTTTAAACGTAGTTATAATTCCGGCTTTAACATTTCTTGGTGGAGGATATGTTTATATAAGTGAAAATGTTACCGGTGCTTTAGCTATAGCAACAAAGTTGTCACCAGTTAGATGGGTAAATAGAACTATTATTAATATAGCGTTTAATAATGATTTTTCTAAGTTTAATACTACATTATTAATATGCGTAGGATTATCAGCCCTGTTTATGGCACTACCATTTATTATGAGAAGAGAGGAAGCTTAAAATGAATGAAATTTTAGTGTTAGTAAAGAAAAACTTAAAATTAATTTTCGATTCTCCAAAAGCCTTGATGCAGCTTTTAGTGCCAGTGCTTGTAATATTGGTATTTATGAAGTTATATACTGTATCTCAAGGTGTATTAAGAGTAGGTATCATTGATAACGATAATTCCAAAGTATCAAGTCAAGTAATAGAGAATGTGAAAAATATGACACAGGTGGATATAGTAACAATAAAGGATGAGAAAGATATAAAAGAAAAACTAACTCAGAATGACATAATTTTAGCTATATCAGTACCTAAGGGGTTTGAAAATGATATTATGTCCGGAAATACTACTGGAGCAGAAATTTATTCATCCAAGGTAAATAGCTTTACTGATAGCTTAAAAGGAGTATTAGATTTTCAGACTAAAAATATTTCTGATTTAGGAAAAGCCTCTTCTGGAGATAAGGATAGATTCTATAAGATGTTAGAAGAGTACAAAAATGGATCAGTTAAGATTGAAAAGACTCCTCTTAAGGACAAGGGTGATGGATTGGCTGTAACAGAGGCAAGTATTGGGTTTATGATATATTATATGATGTTAAGATCTATAATGATATCAGGACTAACAATAAAGGAGAAAAAGGAGAATACTTATTCAAGAATATTTGTAGCTCCAGTATCCTCTATAAAATATACTTTTGCAAATATATTGTCTAATGTAATCTTCTTAGCACTTCAAGTAGTAATTATATTAGTTTCACTAAAATATGTATTTAATATAGAAACTGGTATTGATATAGCACCAATGTTCTTACTCTTAATTATGATATCAATCGTAACTGTTGCTTTTGGTATGTTATGTATAGCATTGTTTAATGAATCACAGAGTTTTAATACCTTTACAAGTTTGATAGTAACGGCTACTGCAATGTTTTCTGGATGCTTTGTCCCAGCAAAACTACTGCCTGATACAGTTCAGAAAGTATCATTTTTTACTCCTCAAAGATGGGTCATTGACGGTATACAAAAACTTCAAAATGGCAATAGTCTAAGTGATATAAGAATAAACTTTGCAGTTCTTATGTTATTCTCAGTGACTTTCTTGCTTATAGCTGCATATAGAATGAAAAATAGTCAAAAAGCAATGAACTCACTTGGATAAGATAAGTTTTACTATAAAGGAAAGTATTAAAGTATATAGTGAGAATATTAACCTATTTAAAAATATTTAGGAAAAAGGTCGGCTTACTAATGGATGTAAGTTGACTTTTTTGTCAATAAGTGATTAGATATAAATATAGATGTCTTAATTGCATGCAGTTGTGCAAACGATTGCCCTAATAAAGAGGAGGAGAATATATGGTTAAAAAGAGGCTTAAGAATAAGGAAAAAAAGAAGGGTTTAGAATCATCAACTAAATCTAAAAGTTTAATCGGCTCACTTTCAACTAGACTTAGCAATAAGCAGAATGATAACGTTTTTATTAAGGATATCTTTAGCATAAAAAGCTTACTTGGAAGATTAGTTATCGCCTTTGTAACTCTAGTATTAGTTGTTATGATAATTACGACTTCGTTCAATTTTGTAGTTATGTCAAGTAGTATGACTAAAGAGTTTAAGGCATCTACAGAACATATTCTAAATCAAAACAAACATTATGTAAGAATTATAAGTGATTTTTCAGATCAAATATCCTTTCAGATATTATCCAATGCTAATATTACTGATGCCATGAGTTTCTCAAGTAGTGAAAGGGATCAGGTTCTGAGTAAAGCATCGGATGCTAAGCAGAATCTTCAAAAAATTATAGGTCTTAATAATAGTGGAGTGTTAGATAGTATATATTTATATAAAGATAATGACGGATTGTCAATTAATACTAAAAATGAGGTGTTTGAAGCTTCTTCACAAAAAGTAGGAGAAGAAGCGAAGAAAACAGAATGGTATAAAAAAGCTATAGATGAACCTGGCAAAGGCTTCTGGGCAGTTACTGATCAAGATGGAGAAAAGAAGCTAAGCTATATTAAGTCAATAAATAATAGTGTTTCAAGCAAACAGCTTGGGGTGCTTCAAATAAATGTACCAGATACTATATTTAAAAAAGCCATGGAAGATATTAATATAGGGGACAATGGTAAGGTAATAATAGTAGATGAAAAAGGAGAATTAATTGGAGGAAATACTCAAGTAAGCCTGGGAGATAAATATAAAGAAGCTTTTTATTCTTCTATAAAGGACAAGCAAGAAGGGGAACTTACGGAAAAAATTGATGGACAATCTTATTACATAGCATATTCTACATTATCAGAAACTGGATGGAAATACATAGCTTTGATACCTACAAGTGAGTTATACAATACTGCACTACATGTAGGTAAATATTCATTAATAATTCTAGTAATATGTTTGTTCTTAGCTGCATTAGCATCTATTCCAATATCGATGCAAATTACTGTACCAATAAAGAATTTTATAGCTTTAGTTACCAAGGTTTCTAATTGTGATTTTACAGTTATATCTGATAAGAAGTACAAGATAAAAGAATTAAATGAGTTATCCATTAACTTTAATAATATGGTTGCAAGGCTAAAGGGTGCATTAACCAATACTGCAATATTGGCAGATGAAACAGCATCTATTTCAGCTAACCTTTTAGAGGTATCTAATAGTATAAATGAAAAGTCAGAGGATGTTGTTAGAAATATACAAGAGATATCAGTAGGTTCTTCTAAGCAGGCAGAGGATACTATGAATTGTGCATCTATAAATACTGACTTAGATGATCAGCTTAAGTATACAACTGAAGTATTAGTAACCTTAAATGATGCGAAAGAAAATGCAATAAGTGCTATAAAAAATAATACCAGAGATATAAATGAGCTACATGAGACTTCAAAAGAAAATTCTCATGCTATGACTGAAGTTGCTAGTACAATAAATAAGCTAACAAACAGCACTCAGTTAATCTTAAAGATACTGAATGAAATAAATAGCATAACTAATCAAACAAATCTATTATCATTAAATGCATCTATTGAAGCAGCTAGAGCAGGAGAAGCTGGAAAAGGATTTTCAGTTGTAGCAAATGAGATAAGAAAATTAGCAGAACAATCCCAAAAGGCCTCTCTAGAGATAAAGGATATAATTGGAGATGTAAATTCAGCTATTAATAATTCTATGATAATAGCTGATAGTGCTAAAGAAGCCTTTGTAAAAGAGCAAGCACAGGTTAAATCTACTATTGAATCCTTTAGTAACTTGGAAAGAACTTTTGGAGAAGTATCAGCTGCAATAGAACAATCAATGTCATCTATTAAGAATATTGATGAAGGCAAAAATAGTTTGAATATAGCTATAGGAAATATTGCGGCTATTTCACAGCAGAATACAGCAGCTACAGAAGAAGTAACTGCTGTAATAGAAGATGAAGCTTTGGATAACAAGAAAATTAATGAATTGGCTCTAGATTTA
Organism: Clostridium yunnanense; assembly: GCF_016595795.1. Taxonomy (GTDB): domain Bacteria; phylum Bacillota; class Clostridia; order Clostridiales; family Clostridiaceae; genus Clostridium_AR; species Clostridium_AR yunnanense. The sequence goes on along the minus strand of NZ_JAENHN010000048.1, from coordinate 62,258 downwards.
AATGGACAAGCTGAAAGCTTAAGAGAAGTAATAGAGAAGTTTAAATTATAAATCATTTAATTCTAATAGCTTGCTCATATAGCATCTCCTGCATAACCACTTAATTTCAATAATATTGCTAAATATAGTCCTAAATAAGAAACCAGCTTGATCTAATTTCAAGCTGGTTTTTGTAAGTTATATACAAACTTTGTGTTCTAAATTAAGAACTCATGTTAGTTTTTTTCGATAGTGAGAATTGATCCATCATTTGATATATCAGATACTGTTCTACCAAGAGATTTGATCTTTCCAGAAATACAACTTCTACAATGAGCAGGGGTATCATTTATACATATCTTTCCTGGATATAAAGCATAAAGCCTTCTATAGTCGCCTTCAGTAACATTAGGCATTACAACATTTGCGCCACTTTCAAGTGCTATAACTCTACCATTTTTATTGAGAGTTTCCATAGCAGTAGTTGCAGTAATTCTTATTCCTGGCATAAGAAGTCTGGTTAATGCCATAACCTTAATAGACATGTGGAAGTCACCGCCAGAACAATCTGCTAGTGGAGTATCTCCATTAGGTATAAACGGACCGATACCGATCATATTAGCATCTATCTCTTTAAAGAATAGAAGATCATCTGCTATAGATTCAATTGTTTGGTTAGGAAGTCCAACTAATGAACCACATCCAACCTCATATCCTAAACTCTTTAAATCTTTAAGACATCTCTTTCTTTCAGCATGACTCATACCAGGATCAAGTTCATGATATAGATCCTCATCAGTAGTTTCTATTCTAAGTAGATATCTATCAGCACCAGCTTCTCTAAGTGCTTTATACTCTTCATAAGTTTTTTCACCTATGCTTATAGTAAGAGTAACACCTAGTGCTTTTATCTTTCTGATTATGCTAGACATTCTATCTATAGTAAAGTAGTCATCTTCTCCACCTTGAAGAACTAAGTTCTTATAACCATAACCTACTGCTTTAGTAGCAAAATCTAAGATTTCTTCTTCAGATAATCTATATCTTTCAATGTTTTTATTATCTCGTCTAAGTCCACAATACATACAGTTTCTCTTGCATATGTTTGTGAATTCTATAAGTCCTCTTAAAAGAACTTCATTTCCACGATATTCTTCTCGAACTTCATCAGCTGCTTTATATATTGCGTCATTTATTTCGTCATTTTTTAAAAGTTCAACTAACTCATCCTTTGTAAGACAATGAGTTTCTTTAGCTTTTTGTACTAACTCCATTAGTTTATCCATAAACTCCTCCTAAAAACGGACCTTTGATATTCGTAATAATTATACTATTTAAGTAGCATTTTTAAAAGAAAAAGTTTGTAACCAAATTGGTTACCTTATAATATGTTTTATAGTACTTATAAAATAATTTATAATTTAATTTTTATTAGTGGTTAAGCTAAAGATGGATAAATAAGTAGAGTGTGTGTGGTTCCATTTAATAAAACTAAGTGATACTTATGTTAACTATTAATGGTAATAGGTTTATAAAAGATAGATTCTATTTGGAACTAGTTTATCTATAGTAAATGTTTTAATGAGGTCGTGAAATGTGATATTTATAGTAACCAATATTCAATGAGAATTATTATTGACAATGATAAAATGATAATGTATGATGTAAGTAACAAAGTTATTAAAAGTAATTAAGTATATTTTATATAGAGGTGAAAATTATGATAAGAAAAATAAAAAGTAGCGATATGGGACAGAGTAAGAACGGGTGGCTTGAAAGTTTATTTCACTTTTCCTTTGCAGATTATTTTAATGTAGAAAACATTAGTTTTGGAGATTTAAGAGTAATAAATGATGATTTGATTCAGCCTCATACAGGCTTTGATATGCACCCACATAAGGATATGGAGATTATATCCTATGGAATAGAGGGTGAGCTTACTCACGAAGACTCAATGGGTAGTAAAGGTGTTATAGGTAGAGGTCAGGTTCAATATATGAGTGCTGGTACTGGAGTTTATCATAGTGAGCACAATAGAGGTGACGTAACTGCAAGATTCCTTCAAATATGGGTTCTACCTGATAAGAAGAATCATACTCCTCAATATGGAGATTTTAAGTTTGATTGGGACGAAAGAAAAAATAAATGGTTTCATTTTGTTTCATCGAAAGAAGGAGATGCACCTATAAAGGTTAATCAAGACATAAACTTCTATGCACTTGAGCTAGAAGAAGGCAACGAAATAGATTTTGCTGTAGGCAATAGAAGGCAGGCCTATATGGTACAGATAGAGGGCGCAAGTACAGTGAATGATACAGAACTTAATCAAAGAGATGCAGCTGAGATTGTTGAAGAAGATGTAAAGATAAAGGCAACAGAAAAGTCTCATATATTAGTTATTGAAATGACAAAGAAAAATGTGATTTGGAGATAATGAAAAGTTTAATAAAAGTGGTTCCTGTATCCAACGGGAGCCATTTTTATTATTATATATAAAAATGGAATAGCATGCTCATTTTGAAATACGTAAATAACTGTAAACCCGCATTTTGGGCATAACTTTTTAAAAAGTTATAAATTTTAAAAGTTATATTTATAAATGTTTATGTAGAGAAAATTTTATAAATTTATTGCACTATTGCATTGCTAGTATAAGTGACTCTATTTTGTCCAGGCATAAAGCATTAACTATAATACATATTTCCATTAATTTGAAAAGATATTTCACACTACTTTAGGCATAAACATAGTATAGTGTATAACAATACTTGGAGTTGAAGGCTAAATGCTTTACGCACTGATTTTAGCAGGAGGCAAGGGAACAAGACTTTATCCACTATCTAGATCAGACAGACCTAAACAGTTTTTGAAGGTGGTAAATAACAAAAGCTTTTTAGTTAATACTGTTGACAGAGTTCGCCCATTGGTACCGACCGACAATATCTATGTTATTACCAATAAAGATTATGAAGATCAAATAAAAGAAGAGCTATCAGACATTTGTGCTGACAATATATTCACAGAACCTAGTAATAAGGAGACTGCTACCTGTATAGGTCTTGCAGCTGCAAAACTTCTTAAAGATGATAAGGATGCTGTGATGATGGTATTACCTTCAGATCATCATATTGAAGGTGAAAAAAACTTCTTAGACACTTTAGAACAGGCTGTGGAAATAGCGGATAGAAGAAGGGGTATAGTAACTTTAGGGATTGAGCCAACTAGGCCGGAAACTGGATATGGTTATATTGAAATGGGCGAAAGAGTTGGCGGAAATATAGCTACTTTTAAGGTTGCCAGATTTACTGAGAAACCTAATGTAGAGGTAGCAAAAGACTTCTTGCTAAAGGGCACCTATCTTTGGAACAGTGGTATGTTTGTTTTTAGAGCAGACGTAATTTTGAGAGAAATAGAAAAATATCTTCCTAAGATGTATAAAAGTTTGATGGAGATATATAAAAGTCTTGGAACAGAAAGTGAAGAAAGTACAATAACAGAACAATATTGCTTGATAGATGGTATCTCCATAGATTTTGGAGTAATGCAAAAAACAAGAAAGGCCTATGTTTTGAAGAGTGACTTTTTATGGGATGATATAGGGAGTTTTAGTGCATTAAGTAGATTTTTAAGTACCCATAGGAACAATAGTATTTCAAAGAATGTATTCTTAGAAGAATGCGAAAATTGTTCTATATTCGGTAACAAAAATCTAATAATAGGCTTTGGAATAAAAGACTTAGTCATAGTAGACGCAGGTGATGTTATCTTGGTCATGGATAAAGATAAGGACCAGGAGATTAAGCATCTTTTAAATACACTTAATGATGATGATAATTATAAAGGATATATTTGATTCAAAAGGGCAGCTAGTTGATAGCTGCCCTTCTGGCATCCTTGTTGATATAGACATTCTATTACTAAAGTTTAAGTTATACATATGTAGTGACGTATTAGAAAAATATTTATAATTATACATAAATTGACTTAGGTTAAAATTTATAGTAACGTTTTATTTACCATATCATACTGGAGGTAAATAAGTGCATAGTATATTTAAAACATTTAAGAGAAAAAAATTAGCAACTGCATTTCTGATATTCGGCATTTTTATAGGTATAACCGTTTTATCTTTTAATATAAGTTATATACAAGCCCTAAAGAATCAGAATTCTATTCAGAATGTTGATTCAGAAAAGATATCGAAAATCATTATACCTAGTTCAAGTGAGTTAAGTTTATTAAGTGATTATCTGTTAGATATTAAAGATAAATCATATACTGAAGTTAGCTTAAGGAAGTCAATTAAAGATAGAGAGTATAGCTTAAAAGGCATTTATTATACGAAAGATTACACTGATAAAAATGTACTTGGTAATAAAAAGTTTAGTTCTGCACAAGCTGATTCTACTGATCAAGTTGCAATAGTTGGGATGAAACTAAAAAATTATATATATAAAAGAGATGGAAATGAGTATATATCTTTAGACAGTACTGAGTTTAGAGTTGTTGGAATAAATGAACTACCGTTTAATGGCACTTCAATAATTATCCCTCTAAAAACCTTCTTAAAGCTACAGGGAAATCAAAATATAATGGATATGACCTTTTTGATGATATCAGATAATATAAACAAATATTCATTAGAACAAGATTTTCAAAGATTATCAAATATAAACGGAGGGGTAATCGATCTAACGTCGGAACAATATAATTTTTCAAATGGAGTATTAAATGTGATTACCTTTATAATTATAGTGATTGCTATAATTAATGTTATGAATTTTACTGTTTTATGGATATCTGAAAGAACCAAAGAAATAGCATTGAGAAAGACAGTTGGAGCAACCAACAAGGACATAAGAAATTTGATATTTAACGAGATTTTGGCTTTATCTATTGTTGCGTTAGTAATCTCAATAGGTTTTCAAGCTATAATGTATAGAATTATAAATAATATGGGATCATTAGAAATATATTTACAGATCTCTATAAAAAATCTTATAGCATCCTTTATAGTTTCTTACACTATATCACTTTTATCAACTATTCCTCTTTACTTTAAAGCAAGTGAAATAAGTCCAGCAATAGTACTGAAGGAGGAATAATTATGAGAAACATATTTGTCCAAGCTTATAAAGCATTAAGAAAAAGAAGATTTTTAACAAAATTAATAATTGTACAACTATCCATATCAATAGTTAGTTTTCTATTCTTATTCCAATTAGTTAATTATTATAATGAGAGATACAATAGATATAATAATATCTTTGAGGCAAATAGAACGTTGACATATGCGAAATATTCATCAGGACCCCCGAGTAGTTCACAGAAGGCTTTTCAAACTATGGACTATTTGAATACTTTGAAGAATAAAGGGAAAATCTCTGATATTATGATTTATAGCCAGTACTCAGCTAGATTGGTTATAAACAATGAAAATTATTTATGCTATCAAGTTAGCTCTGGTTTCTTTAATAAGCTTAATATTAAGCTTGCAAAAGGGAGAAGCTTCACCGATGATGAGCTGGATTATACAAAGTATAAAGATGAGCTACCTATAATAATAGGCAGTAAATTAGGGGAAATCCTGAAGGTAGGAGATGTTATATCGGATTCCTATGATCATGACCTAGGAGAATTTACTGGCTACTATAAGAGAAACTTCAAGGTTGTGGGAATAGCTAAACCAGGAAGCTTAGCTACATTTATATCACCAGGTTCTGACCTTATGAATATGTTTATAAATGATTATGGCATATACTCACCATTAGGATATTATAAGTACTATACGACGTACAAGACTGAAGCTAAGAACAGGATGTATCAAGATATAGAAGGCAAGAAGAAATCGGGATTGGGCTATGAAGTAAAAGGCAATACAATAATTACTGAACATAGCGATTATGTTGAAGCAGTAAGAGATTTTCAATTTCAGATAGTAGTAAATAAAGGTGAGAGTGTAGATAGTGTTAAGGCTATGTTAGCTAAGTTTAATAGTGATATTAAGGGTGGCTATAAGATACAAGATATTAAATCTACTAATGGAGCTATATCAAATGTATTTAGGCAGTTAGAGATTGGACTTTTAATACTAACTATCGTATTATTTTTCTTTTCTATAGTTGGTATAACTGGCACAACGTTATATTCAATAAATCTTAGGCATAAGGAATTTGGCATAAGACTTTCGCAAGGAGCCAGGTTAAAAGACATAGCTCAATTAGTATTGGCAGAAGTGTTTTTGAAAAACTTAGCAGCTTTTTTGATTTCCGTTGTACCTTTCAAAATATTTGAATACTTTGTAAACAAAAATGGAGAAAAGGATATTAGTATGGCTTATACACTTACCTTTGACTATAAGCTGTTTATCATATTAATTGCCTTAATTTTAGGAACCACATTTATTTCAGTAATAATTCCAATAAGGAGAATAATGAAATTAGATGTAGTTGATTTGATTCGTAAGTAGAGTTTTTCTGTACAAGGAGGGAAATTAATTTTGAGTTTGATATCAATGAATAATATAGTAAAGGTTTATGGAAAAGAAATAAAAACTGAAGCGCTAAAAGGTATTGATTTGGAGATAAGACAAGGAGAAATGGTTGCTATAATGGGGCCATCAGGATCTGGAAAATCTACTTTGTTAAACATTATTGGGTGTATAGATTCACCAACCTCTGGGAGTTATTTTCTAAATGGTGAATCTGTTGATAAACTCACAAAAGACCAATTGGCATCAATCAGAAATAAAAATATTGGATTTGTGTTTCAAAGTTTTAATCTTCTCAATGATTATGATTTAATAGATAATGTTACTTTGCCACTTGTTTATGATAAACAATTCAAAGGCTCTATGAAAACAGCCGCTATAGATATATTGGACAAGGTTGGTCTCAAGGATCATGCTAAAAAGGCGCCAAATGAGCTGTCTGGTGGACAACAGCAAAGGACTGCTATTGCAAGAGCTTTAATTACAAATCCAGATATTATTTTGGCTGATGAGCCTACAGGTTCGCTTGATAAAAATACAGGAATAGAGATTATTAATCTTCTTAAAGAAATAAATAAGAATGGTAAGACTGTTGTTATAATAACTCATGATGAGAATATAGCTAACTATTGTTCAAGGACAATAAGAATAGAAGATGGAAAAGCAATATAGAGATGGATATAAAAATATAGAGCTAAGAAGAAATATATTTTATTCTTAGCTCCATTTATTTTTACTTTAAACTTTCTACAGCGTTTTTAGCCCACTCTGAATCCTTTAGTATAGCTCTACCAACACCTATTAAGTCTGCCTTATCATCTGCTAGAAGTTTTTCAGCTGCATCAGCAGAAACAACCCCACCAGTTAAAATTATAGGAATATTAACAACCTTCTTTAGTTCTCTAGTTACAGGATAGAAGTAACCTTCCTCTGTAAATCCTGGAACCATGAATCGGTTATATCCACCTGAGATATCTAAAATATCAACTCCAGCTTTTTCAAACTCTTTAGCAGCTATTTTAGCATCCTCAAGAGTAGCTCCGCCTTCTTCGTAGTCTAGTGCACCTAATCTTAATAATATAGGGAAGTCATCTCCAACAGCCTCTTTTACTGCCTTGATAACTTCAAGATGTATTCTTATCCTGTTTAATAGCTCTCCGCCATATTCATCAGTTCTCTTGTTGAACATAGGAGAGTAGAATTGGTTAAGTAAATATGCATGCGCTGAGTGAATTTCTACAGCATCGAAACCAGCTTCCTTAACTCTTCTGGCAGCTTCGGCGAAATCCTTTACAACCTTCTTTATATCTTCCTTTGAAAGCTCTTTTGTAACAATCTTTGTGTATGGGTTTTCTATAGCAGAAGGAGCTTCTGGCAGTGTGCCTGTAACTTCTTCTTTGGTAGAGCCTCCAGCATGATTAATCTGCATAACAGCTTTGGAACCATTATTTTGAATAGTTTTAGCTAGTGCCTTTAGAGCATTAACATCATTATCTCTAGAGATTGATAGTTGATTATGATTAGCTTTACCTTCTTTTGAAATATAACTGTGCTCAATAATTATTAGCCCGATATATCCACCTTTTGATTTTTCATCGTAGTAATTTATTATATCTTCTGTAAGTTCACCGTTTACTCCAGCTTTAGAAGTAGCCATTGGCGGCATTACTAGACGGTTTGGTAAGTTTAATTTATTAGTGTTTAAGGAACTAAGTAGCTTTGACATGAAATAACCTCCTGAATTATGGATAACTTAAATATCTTTGGATGTGCCACTTCATAATGAAATCTATATTAATAGTTTTTATTATGAAGTGGCACATCTTTAATAGTCTTATACAAAAAGTATATATTATTTGCAAGTTAATTTAAATACTATAGTAAATAAAAAATAATAACTAATAAATTTAAAAAAAATATTGCATATTTTTACAGCATAAACTATATTAATTAATAGAGATGCAAATGCAAGGCATTTGCAAAAAGTCTTGGGAGGGTTTGAAATGAACAAAAAAAGTAAAGTTAAAGTACTTGGTAGTATAGTTTGTCTGATGATTGGTACAAGTTTTTTATCAGGGTGTGGAACTAAAAGCATAGATAAAAAAAGTGATTCTGAAGGTAAAAAGTTATCTGTTTATACTAGCTTTTATGCTATGTATGATCTCACTAAAAAGATTGGTGGAGATAAGGTCAATGTGTCCAATCTAGTTCCAGCAGGAACAGAACCTCATGACTGGGAACCAAGTACTTCTGATATGGTTAACTTAGAGAAAGCAGACGTACTAGTATACAATGGAGCAGGTATGGAGCATTGGCTGGATAAGGTCTCAAAAACACTTAAGAATGATAAGCTCATAAAGGTAGAGGCATCAAAAAATATAAAATTAATGGATAATCCTGATAAGGATGAAGCTGACTTAAAGTATGATCCTCATGTATGGTTAAATCCGATTAACGCAAAGGAAGAAATGAAAGCTATCAAGGAGGCTTTAGTAAAAGCTGACCCATCAAACAAGGATTATTATGAAAGTAACTATGAGGATAATGCAAAGAAATTAGATACCCTTGATAAGGAGTTTAAGGATGCCTCTGCTAATTTTAAGAAAAAAGATATAGTTGTAGCTCATCAAGCTTTTGGATACATATGCAATGCATATGGGCTTAATCAAGTGGCGATAGAGGGGTTACAAGCAGATGCTGAACCAACAGCAGCTAAAATGGCAGAGATATCAGATTTTGCTAAAAAGAATGATGTAAAATACATTTTTTATGAAGAGCTTATAAGTCCTAAGGTTTCAGAAGCTATTGCTAAAGAAGTGGGAGCTAAGACAGAGGTTCTAAATCCATTAGAAGGCTTAGAAGATGATGATATAAAAGCTGGAAAAGAGTATTTTTCAGTAATGAGAGAAAATTTAGAGGTTCTAAAAAAAGCACTAGATTAGTCATACACAAGGAGAAGGGAAGATGAATGAAGTTTTAAAAGTTAAAGATTTAAGTTTTACTTACAATTCGGCACAAACCTTAAAAGATGTAAATTTTGTAGTTAATAAGGGTGATTTTCTTGGAATTATAGGAGAAAACGGAGCTGGGAAGAGCACTTTAATGAAATTAATTACAAAGTCTTTAAAATATGATACTGGAGAAATAACTATCTTTGGTGAAAAAATAGAAGCTTTTGCTTCCTGGGATAGGATTGGTTATCTCTCACAGAAAGTAACTTCATTCAATTTAAGCTTCCCAGCAACAGTTGAAGAAATAGTTGGAGCAAATCTTTATAAGAAAGTGGGATTATTTAAAAGAATAAAAAGAGAACATAGGCAAATGATAAGTGAGGCCCTACAGAAGGTTGGAATGTACGGATATGAGAAAAGAATGATAGGTGAGCTGTCAGGAGGACAGCAGCAGAGAGTGTTTATCGCTAGAATGATTGTGAATGAACCAGAGGTATTGCTATTGGATGAGCCTACCGTAGGTATAGACGCAAAATCTCAGGAAATAATCCTATCATTAGTAAAAAGGTTTAATGAGGAGAATGGTGTTACTGTTCTAATAATTTCGCATGATATGCAAGCTATAGAGCAGTATTGCCATAGAGTACTGGTAATGACAAATAAATCTCTATCTGAAAGAACTATAAAAACAGAAATATTTAAAGAACGAAAAATTTTAAGATATAAACCTTATTAGGAAGTTGTACATCCATATAAGAATTTATTAATAAAGAGGATATAAAATGGTGAGTATTTTTAGCTATGATTTTATGATAAAAGCATTTATAGTAGGAACATTAGTTTCAATAATAACACCTTGTATAGGAGTTGTCATTATACTAAGAAGGCTTTCGATGATTGGGGATGCAATCTCCCACAATTCTCTAGCTGGTGTAGCTGCGGGACTTATCATGGGAATAAATCCTGTGTTAGGAGCAATATTTTTTTCTGTAGTTTCTACACTAGCAATAGAGAGAATTAAGAAGTCTTTTTATAAATATTCTGAGATAGCTATAGCAATAATAATGGCCACTGGTATTGGTCTTGCAGGTGTGCTTTCTGGATTTGTTAAGAATAGTGCGAGCTTTAACAGTTTTCTATTTGGAAGCATTGTAGCTATAGAGGATTTTGAGCTTAAGATGGTGGTTATATTGAGCATAGTAGTTATTATTTCTATAGTAGCTCTTTATAAAGAATTGTTTTATATTACTTTTGATGAGGAAGCAGCAAGACTAGCTGGAATATCAGTAAAGATAGTTAATTTCATATTTATGATATTGACAGCATTAACTATTTCTTTGGCTTCTAGAACTGTTGGAACCTTAGTTATTTCTTCTCTTATGGTTTTGCCAGTTGCTTGTGCTATGCAAGTGGCTAGAAGTTATAAACAAACCATTATTTCTGCTGTATTATTTGCAGTATCTTTTACCGTAATCGGATTATATCTATCTTATTACTGTAACTTGAGACCAGGAGGAACTATAGTACTTATAGGAGTGATTATGCTGTTAGTATTGATAGTTGCAAAAACATGTTTTAAAAGAGTAAGGAGAAAAATTGTTAATCAGCTATAAGACTCGGTATGAAGATAAATTATAAAATATAAATATTAAAGATAATAGAAAGCTGAACTAAGGGTGGTGACTATGAGAACAAATATAATTTTAGTAACAGGACTTTTGGGTGCAGGAAAAACATCTTTTATAAATGGGCTACTAGAAAAAGCTTTTGAACAGAAAGAAAAAGCAGTAGTTATACAAAGAGAATTAGGACAAGGAGAAGCTAAGCATAGTAATGAAGATTTGAAAATAATCACTGCTTCAAAAAATGAGGACATAACAACGGATTATTTACAGGGGATTATAAAAGAGTATTTGCCAGACACATTAATAATTGAATGCAATGGTTTTGATAAGACTCAGGACATAATTGATGAGATAGATAAAAGACCTTTAAGAAAAATAAGCTTCCTTGGAAATGTCATAAACCTAATTGAAGCTAATAGCTTTGAGATATACTTTAATAACTTAAACTCAATTATGTTAGAAAATATACTTATATGTGATCTAATTGTGTTAAATCACAGCAATGATATAGAAAAAGAGAAGCTAGAGAATATAAAGTCAACTATTAGAAGCATAAATAATAATATAAAATTATTAATAAGCTTAAAGGTTGGAGAAAATCAATTAGATGTATATGAAGAAAAGAAGATAGCAAAACCAGGTCTATATTCAAATATTATGAATAAATTAATAATATTTTTAGTATCAGTTTTAGTTGGCTTTGTTTTTTATTTCATAAGAAAAGGTACAAGCATACCGTTTATTGATTATAGTAAAATCCAAATTTTTAGTACTGTATTTCTTAGTATTTTGATTCAAGCAATTCCTTTTATTTTGGTTGGAGTTGTTTTTTCTTCGATTATTCAGGTGTTTATTACAAGTGAAACCATAAGTAGGTTTTTTCCGAAAAGCCCGGGACTAGGATTTATAGCTGCATTAGTAAGTGGAGTCTTTCTACCTGTGTGTGACTGCGCCATAGTTCCAGTGGCTTCTCGATTAATTAAAAAAGGAATTCCAGTCCCTATTGCTATAACTTTTATGTTAGCGGCCCCAATAGTTAATCCTGTGACAATTGCTTCGACATTTTATGCTTTTCCAACTCAACCTTCTATAGCATTGTATAGAATATATTTTGGAGTTACGGTAGCATTTTTTACAGGACTAGCATTTTATATATTTCCTGAAAAAGATATATTTTTAGCAGATAAAAATATAATAAATAGCTGTGAATGTGGAGTATGTGAGGATTATTCCGGTAGCGAACAATCCTTTAAGAAGAAGTTTAGAGCTATATTAACCCATAGTAGCTTAGAGTTTTTTCAAGTTGGTAAGTTTCTTATAATAGGAGCTTTTCTTTCTTCGATAATGCAAGTGCTAATACCCAAAGAGCTTATATTTGAGTTAGGAGGCACTACATTAACTTCTCTAATTATTATGATGTTAGCTGCATTTGTACTATCTGTATGTTCTACTTCAGACGCATTCATAGCTAGAACTTTCATAAATCAGTTACCTCTTAGATCAGTTTTAGGGTTTATGGTGATTGGTCCGATGATAGATATAAAAAATTTATCTATGTTATTAGGGAGTTTCAAAAAGAGGTTTGTAATAAAGCTTGTGGCTATAATATTCTTTGTAGCTTTCATAAGGCTTACAATATGAACCTAGTTTAAAGGGAGGAACAGGATTTGAGTAATAATAGATACAAAGTGGAACCCCTAATGAAAAGCTTAATTTTGATATCCATTGCCATCTTCTTTATATATATAGTTACAACAGGAAAAGTACTTTTATATGTGCATCCTAGAATTGTTCCTTATATAAAGTTTTCTATACCTGTCATGCTAATTTTAGCCATTGCTAATATGCCAGAAATATTTCATTCTAGAAGGAAAATAAGCAATAAAAGTGAGTATATGATTTTCCTAATCCCCATAGCTTTAGCTATATTAATACCAGGAAAGACTATGGATTCTAGTACAATCTCTTTTAGTAGTATAGAAGCTAATACCCTTGCTTCTAAAGCAAAAGATAATAGTACAACTACTAATAGCTCTAATCAATCTAATGAAGCCAATTCCAGTAAAGATACACAGAATGGATCAGATGATAAAATTGATACTAATAATGGACTTTTAATGATTAATGATGAGATTGTAATGACTGATACTAACTTTGTTAAGTGGGTATCTGAGATATCAGATAACATGAATAAATACAAAGGAAAAAAGATCAGTGTTGTGGGATTTGTTTTTAAGAGTGATATGCTTTCAAAAAATGAGTTTGTGCCAGCTAGACTTATGATGACTTGCTGCACGGCAGATTTACAGCCAGTAGGGTTCTTATGTAGATATAATGAGGGAGAACTTTTAACAAAGGATTCCTGGGTTTTGGTTAAGGGAACTATAGATGTAGAGAATTACAAAGGTCAGGATATGCCAGTAATTATAGGAGAATCTGTAGAGAAGGCAGATAAACCAAAAGTGGATTATGTGTACCCTTATTAAGATAAAACATTGTTTCAATAAAAGTTGGAGGTTTCAAATAAAAAACTCATAAATATGGCGAAAGCATTGAACTATAGATGTACCTCTTTGTATTAAAATATATTATGTTTAAATTCTCTAACCAGAAGCCGTGAGAGTTTTAAAAATAGATTGCGGTTCAAAGTGGTACATCTTATACATGAGCCTAATCTTAAGAAGCAACACTTGCTCTGTATTGACTTGGAGTAAGGCCTGTATATTTTTTAAAAATTTTAGAAAAATGCTTTTCATTTGTATAACCTACCATATAAGCAATTTCATAGTTTTTTAGGAACTTATTCTTTAATAATTCCTTAGATTTTTCTATACGGTATTTATGAAGGAATTCAAGAAAGTTTATTCCTGTTTCCTGCTTAAATAACTGACTGATATAACCAGGAGTTAAATGTATTTCTCTTGCGATACTTTCCAATGTAATATCTTTGGAATAGTTTTCTGTAATAAAGTTTATTGCTAGTTTTATCAGGGAATTATTTTTATTTAGCGGGTTAGTTATTGTAAATATATTAGATATAATAAGCTCAAGTTGATTTTTTAACTCATCGATTGTTTCACATTGAAGTACCACATCAAAAGGTGAACTTAGTTTTGATAAAGCATTTATATCAAGGTCATTTTCTATGCAGAACTTATTGATAGACCCTAGAAGAGACAGGGTAGCACCTTGAATATTCTTCTTTGTAGGCATACCACCAGTACAAAGTTTATCATAAAAGTTATTTAAGGACGGTCTGATTTCTTCAATTGCACCAGTTCGAAGATAATTTATTAACTTAAGCTCTTCATCTATTGGATAGGGATTATTTACAACCTCATAACTATTTATATAATCTGAATGAATTATATTGTTATCACCAAGAAAAAATTTGAATTCTAAAGCGGCTTTAGCATTTAAATAAGAAGAATTGATATCTTCTAATCTATTTACTATCTTTCCAAGTGCCACAGTTACAGAAAAACCTAAAAAGGATTTTATAGAATTCCTTATGTTTTCAAGTGCAGGGTAAATAGTATCATTTCTTGCCGTTTCATTATTGAAGGACAGGAAAACAATAATATCGTCAGCTTCTTCAAAGTAATCCATATATTCCACTGCATTTAAGGCTTCTGAAGTAATGGTTTTTATAGAGCTTTTTATGAAGTCTATATCAGAATCATTAAACAGGTCATATATAAGTGTAGAGTGGTCTATAGATATTATAAAAATTAATAAGTTTTCATATTGAAGATTATATAGTGATATATTATCTTCAGAGACTTTAGTTTTGTTATAGGGTTTTAATATAAGGTCTTGAAGTATATTTTTTTTAATGATTGGCAAATATTCATTAATATTACCTTCATATTTTTTTAGAAGTTCATCTTTTAATCTCTCTTCAAGGAGCTTGTTTTTAGCATCTATTACCGAATCTAATATCTCTGATGGACGGCAAGGTTTCAAGAGATAGTTACAGGCTGATAAGCTAATTGCTTTTTTTGCATAAGCAAAATCATCATAACCACTCAATATAATGCATTTTGAATTTAAGCCCTTTGAAAATATATTTTCTAATAGCTCAAGTCCATTCATTTTAGGCATCTTTATATCCATTATTATAATGTCTGGCTTTATTTTAAGAATTTGCTCTAAGGCACTCACTCCGTTATCTGCTTCACCGCATATCTCAATATCATAACTATTCCAGTCAATTAGTTCCTTTAAACCTTCAACAAGTTCTATTTCATCGTCAACCAAAAATAATGTATACATGCAAATTCTCTCCTTTATATAAACAATAAAATTCATGAAAAGAGTTATGTACTATTCTAATAAGTACTGTTATTGAAATTAATTTCAACACGGTGCTTTAACACACCCTATATTAAAGTGATACATCTTTAATTGGAATAGAGATTACAATTTTTGTCCCCTTTCCAAGTTTACTTTCCATATTTAATGAGTGATTTTCTCCATAGTAAAGTGATAGTCTTTGATTTACATTACCTATTGCATAGCCTTTTTGCTTGTTAAGCTGGTTAGTATTATTGGAATTACTATTTAGTAAAGAATTCATGGTTTCATCATCAATGCCATTACCATTATCCTCAATTGAAAATACAAGGTTCTCTCCTATAACAGAGCCATTTACAGAAATATAACTCTTATCACTATCAGCTTCTGTGCCATGTATTATTGCATTTTCTACAAAAGGTTGTATTATCAATTTTGGAATTGAATAACCAAGTATATCATCATCAATAGCTACAGAGTATTCAAGTTTATTTCTGAATCTCTTACCTTGAAGCAGTAGGTAGTTCTCTATAAACTCTTTTTCTGATTTTACTAAGATGAAATCTTGTCCATTATTTAGAGTAGTACGAAATAGCTTTGATAAAGCATATACCATTTCGCTTATTTCAGTTTGCTTAGCTTTTTCTGATTTCCAAAAGATCATATCTAAAGTATTGTATAAAAAATGAGGGTTGATTTGGGCTTGTAGAGCCTTTAATTCAGCTTCCTTTTCTTTAAGTTGCAGTTTATAGACGCTATTGATAAGATTCTGTATGTTATCAATCATATCATTATACTGAAATACTAACATTCCTATTTCATCATTAAATTTATAATCAACCTTTTCTTTAAAGTTTCCACTTTTTACTCTTCTCATAGATGAGAGTAGCTGTTTTATAGGGTTTGTAAGCTTAGATGAAACAAATATTGATATAAAAAATGAAATTATAAGGCAAAAACCGATTACTGTAAGTGTCATTGTCATTATGGAACTAAGACTCTTAAACATTTCTACTTGGGAGGTAAGAGATATTAATTTCCAATGACTTTCTTTTATGATGCTAGAAGTAGCTAAAATGTCTGAACCATTTAAGTTTACATTTTCATACTTATTATCTTCAGATAGTTTAGAAAAAACATAGTGTACATTTGTACTGCTTAGGTATTTTTTTGTATCTTTTGATGAGATAATGTTATTTTTATCATCGATAAGGGCTATACTGTCAGAACCTTTTAGGCCCTGTGAGTAAAGGTTTTCAATAAATGATGTATTTATGCATATCACCATAAGTCCAGATTCTTCAAGGGTATTGGTATCAATGATAGTTCTAACCATTGCTATCTTAGGACTTCTGTTATCAGAAATTAGTATATTATTTCTGTTTCCGATATTAACCCATAACGGAGCACCTTTTAAGTCATGTGCATCTTTATAAACTTCACTTTTTTTTATAGCATCATAAGAGGAGAGGCCATTACTTCCATCCTTACTTAAATAATATTTTGAACCTTTATCACCATATATAACTATAAAACTTATATAATCCTTAGATGCAAGTAATATATTTAATGGCTCTAATCCATACTTTGTAAACTTTTCATACTCATCAGAAGATTCATTAGTAGTTACTAAAGATTGAATTAAGGGATTTAAACATATAAAGGTAGATAGGTCAGTAACATCTTTTTGCAAGAAGTCTATACTGTCTGCAGTTTGATTAATATCTTTAATATTGATAGAAGTTACCTCATCTTTTAAAGATTTTGAGGCAACTAAATAGGAATAACCACCTAGTATTAAACAAATTATAGATAAAATACAGACATAAAAAATCAATATCTTATTTTTAATACTAAGATTCATATAATTTATATTGAATTTTACCAAGTGTTTCTTTAGGTAGCTCATATATGACTCCTTCTATATGGTATAGATTGATTTTTGTTTCATATATATTTTACATTAAAAGAAATATTGTTTCAATTTACGGAAGGTTAACTTATTAAATTTAGGCTATATTTAAGCTCATTAAAACATTGGATGCGTGACCACTTAATTTCAACACAGTTCTTTGACAGCACCTAAACTTATTATTAAATAAACTTTAAGTTCTGAAAAATAATACCACTTTCTGAATTTTGGATACTACTAATTTTTGCCTAAGGTTTATATAATTACTCTGTAGATTAACTATATTTATAAATTCTAGTACACAGTAGTAGATAAAGTCATATGCAAATTGGAGAAATATATGAAAATAAAAAGTTATAGAATTATTAGATATATAGTAATAGCAGTGTTTATTGTGGTTACTTGTACTAGTTGTAGCAGCGATATTATTAGTACTACATCAAGTAAAGGTTATCATAAAGATAGAAAAGTTACTATAAGATTTTTATCTAACTTACCAGAAAGAGAATCAGGTCAAGGGAAGCTTGAGCAGCTATTAATAGATAAATATATGACTGAAAATAGTAATGTAAATATTGAAGTGGAAGCATATCAAGATGAACCTTACAAACAGAGATTCAAGGCATATGCCATAAGTGATAATTTGCCAGATATATTTTTTGTGTGGGGACAGCCTTCGTTTTTCTACCCAGTGATGAAGGGGGGATATGCTTGCGAGTTAGATACTAAGAAGTTCAAAAAAGATGAATTTAAAGATGGCGCCTTAGAAGGCTTTAGTCTTGATGGAAGACTATATGGTGTGCCTAAAAGTATGGACTATATGGTTCTTTACTATAATAAAGACTTATTTGATAAAAATGGAATAGATATTCCGAAAAACTTTAAAGAACTTATTGAGGTTTGCAAGAGCTTTAAAGATAAAGGAATTATTCCAATTACTATAAATATCAAGGATAAGTGGCCATTGGCACTACTATATCAAGAATTAGTGCTTATGGAGGGACAAGATCAAAGCTTTATATATGATGCTATACATTGTAAGGAGAGTTTTATAGACAATCCTGTATTTAAAAAAGCAGCAGAAGATCTAAAGCTACTTATAGATGCTTGCGGCATCGAAGACACAATGACACAGCTTGATTACAATACTTCTATGAATTTATTTACAAAAAAAGAGAGCGCAATGATATACACAGGTTCATGGGAGATTGGAATGGTAAACAATACAGGATTACCTGAGGAGTTTAGAAGTCAAATGGAGGTAAGTAAGATACCTTTAATATTACAGCCTAAGGTTAATGATGATGCTCTGATTGCTTGGAATGGTGGAGGTTACGCCATCTCTTCTAGATCTAAGGTTAAGGATGAAGCTATAGAGTTTTTAGAGTATTTAATGAAACCAGAAAATTGGGCTAAGAAAGGTTTTGAAAAGGGGTTAATAGTTCCTGCACAGAAGTATGAGAACTATTCAAATAAAAAAGAAACAAAGATACAAAAAGAATTGGTAAGCATACTCAATAATTCTAAATCATTGAGTGGCACCTCATGGCATGATAGCTTGACTCCAAATTTTAAGTTGACCATAGAAGAACTATGCTATCAGTTGGCAGCAGGAAGAATAAACCCAGATTACTTTCTAAAAGAGATAGATAAGGAGGTAAAGAGTGAAAATATAAGCAATGTAAAATGATTGTACTAGGTGTAATTTTAAATGAATAACATAAGTACAAAGAGTTAAAGGTAAAGATTAGAGAGAAGATTAAACATTTAAGGGGGGAATAATAAATATGTTAAAAAAGTGGTTATCCAGATTTTTAACAGCAACCTTCGTTACAACTATGGTTCTAGGAAATGGAGTAGCATCCATTGTTAAAGCAGAGGACGCTCCTAAATATCTAGATTCTAGACTTTCAGTGGATGAAAGAGTAAATGACCTTATATCTAGAATGACACTTGATGAAAAGATAGGACAAATGGTACAGGCTGAAAGAAAGACAGCTACTACAGAAGATGTGAAAAATTATTTTCTTGGCTCAATTTTAAGTGGAGGCGGATCACTTCCTACTCCAAATACTGCTGAGAGCTGGGCTAATATGGTGGATGGATTCCAAAAAGCTGCATCAGAAACTAGACTTGGAATTCCAATATTATATGGAGTAGATGCTGTTCATGGACATAATAATGTTTTTGGAGCAACAATTTTTCCACATAACATAGGGCTTGGTGCATCAGGAGATGCTGATATAGTAAAGAAGATTGGTCAAGCAACTGCTGAGGAAATGAGAGCTACGGGTGTAACTTGGACTTTTGCACCTACACTTGGAATAGCTCACAATGAAAGATGGGGAAGAACTTATGAAACCTTTGGAGAAACTTCAGCCCTAGCTTCAAACCTTGGAGAGGCGTATGTAAAAGGTTTACAGGGGGATGACCCAAGCAGAACTCTTAAAAAGAATAATACTGTAATTGCTACGGCAAAACATTATATTGGTGAAGGCTTGACTACTGATGGAGTAAATCAAGGTAATGCTGTGATTAGCAATCTTGATGAAACTCTAAAAAATGAATTGCTTCCACCATATATAGCAGCAATAAATGCTGGTGCTAGATCAGTTATGGTTTCTTACAATAGTATAAATGGAGAAAAGTGCCATGGAAGTGCTGATCTTATTACTAAAGTTTTAAAACAGCAACTAGGTTTTAAAGGAATTGTAGTATCAGATTATGAAGGAATAGCTCAACTTTCAGGTACTGAAAGAGATAAGATAAAGCAAGCTGTAAATGCAGGAATTGATATGGCTATGATTCCAAATTCATGGAGAAGCTTCATTACAAATCTAAAGGACTTAGCTGAAAAAAATGAAGTTTCACAGGACAGAATCAATGATGCAGTAACAAGAATATTAAAAGTTAAATTTGAGCAAGGTTTGTTTGAAGATGCGTATGCACAAAGAGATTTGCTTAAAACTGTAGGATCAGAGGCTCATAGAGATATAGCAAGACAAGCAGTGAGAGAATCTTTAGTATTATTAAAGAATGATAATGATATAGTTGGAAAGTTAAAAGATAAAAAGAATATACTTGTAGCAGGAAAAAGTGCTGATGATATAGGAATTCAATGTGGTGGATGGACCATAACCTGGCAGGGAGCTGCTGGAAACACAACTACTGGAACTACAATACTACAAGGAATTAAGAATGCAGTAGGTAGCGATACTAAAGTAACTTATAATATGCGTGGTAGAGCATCAACAGATAATGATGTGGCAGTGGTTGTTATAGGTGAGAAGCCTTATGCAGAAACTGATGGAGACAGATCTCCAGATGCTTTAAAGTTAGATTCAGATGATTTAACAACTCTTAAAAATATAAAAGAGACTAATCCAAAGCTTCCTGTTGTAGTGGTATTAGTTTCAGGAAGACCTTTAACTATAGCAGATCAAATAGATGGCATGGATGGACTAGTAGAAGCATGGCTTCCAGGAACAGAAGGACAAGGAGTTGCTGATGTTTTATTTGGAAACTATGATTTTACAGGTAAATTAAATATAACTTGGCCATGGTATGCTTCTGATATAACAAGCAAAAATGATAATGGAAAAGCTTTATTTAAGTTTGGATATGGGCTTAAAAAAGGACAAACTGCAGTATTACCACAAAAACCAACACAACCAGATAACTCAATAGCTATCCCAGGAAAAGTTGAGGCTGAAGCTTATACGAGTATGAATGGCATTCAGAGTGAAAACACTAGTGACCAGGGTGGTGGAAAGAACCTTGGTTATATAGATGGTGGAGACTGGATGAATTATGATGTAAATGTGGCTCAAGATGGAAAGTATAAGGTTGAATTTAGAGTAGCAAGTCCAGGTGGATCAAAGGATGGTGCTCAATTATTTTTAGGTACTAAAAATCTTACAAAAGCAACTGTGCCAGATACAGGTGGATGGCAAAATTGGAAGACTGTTGAAGGAATTGCAAATCTAAAGGCTGGAAAGCAAAGTCTAACCTTTAAGGCTGGAAACGGAAACTTCAATATCAATTGGATAAACTTCACTAGGATCGGTGATTATGAAGAGACTGGAAATGATAATGGTGGTGGACAAAATCCAGGAACTACACCTTCAGGTCCAGTTATAAAATCAGGAGCTGTTGAAGTATATATGAGTTCTTCAGAGCAATCAGGAAGTATGAGCTGGTATGATGCTCCAAAGGATTTATCAAATACTTTAACAAAGAAAGATAATCTTGATATAACTTCACAAGATGATTCAAAGATAACAAATATACAGATTGATCCTTCAAAGCAATACCAAAGCTTCTTAGGTATGGGGACTTCTTTAGAAGAATCAACAATTAATAATATCTCTAAGATGTCACCAGAAAAAAGAACAGAGTTTTTAAAGAAATTGGTTGATCCTGTAACTGGTGCAGGGATGAGTTTAATGAGACTTACTATAGGTACAGCAGATTTTACAGGAAGAGAATTCTACACATATTACGATAATGTTCCAGGGGCTTCAGGACCAGATTGGTACAATACTACTGGTAAGGGCTTCTCTATACAAAAAGATATTGACTACAATATAGTAGCAACAATAAAAGAAGCATTAAAAATCAATCCAAATCTTAAGTTGTTCTCATCACCATGGACACCTCCAGGTTGGATGAAAGATCAAACAAGTAGTAGTGAGAGCTATCAAAATAATGGGAAGTTAATAAAAGGTGGTAAGCTAAGCGATGCTCACATTGCTGATGCTGCTAAGTATTACACTAGATACTTTGAGGAGTATGAAAAATTAGGAATTCCTATATATGCTATGACTCTTCAAAATGAACCAGGACTTCAAATTGATTATCCAAGCTGCGCTATGACACCAGAGCAAGAGCAAAAATTAGCTATAGCAATTAAAGCTGATATAGCTAAGAGTGAAATACTAAAGGGTAAAGAAATTAAGATTTGGGCATTTGATCATAATTTTGATAGCGGAGTAAGCTTTGCCTCTCAAGCAATGAATAACGATGCTGGAAAAGCTGCAATAGATGGTATAGCCTTCCATGATTATGGTGGAGAGCCAACAGCTATGACACAAGTTCATGATATGTTCCCAGGTCATTCTGTAAATCTAACTGAAAGATCAGTTTGGGGAACTTCTGGAGCTGATAGAATTATTCAATACTACAGAAATTATGCTGAAAGTTATAATTCATGGGTAACAATGCTAGATAGCAATATTTCTCCAGAACAATGGACTGGAACTCCAGACCCTACAATGTTCGTGGCAGATGCAAATGACCGTAATAATTATTGGGCTACTCCTGAATATTATATAACAGGACAATTTTCTAAGTTTATAAAACCAGGAGCTGTAAGAATAGATAGTAATTATGGCTCAAAGGATACAGTAACAAATGTTGTATTTAAAAATCCAGATGGTTCATTAGTTGCAGTTGTAGTTAACCAAACAGAAAATGCACAATCTTTCAAGTTAACAAGCAGCGGTACACAAATCACTGGAACAATACCTGCAAAGAATGTAGCTACTTACAAATGGAATCCAATAGCTGCAGAGAAAATAAACAAGTTACCAGGAACCTTCAGTTCAGCTAACTTTACTGATGCAAGCTCAAATATAAAGGTTGAAGGAGATCATGTAGGATATGTACATGATGGAAATTACCTTGAATATTATGTAAATGTAGATGAAGCTGGTTTATATAACATGACTTTTGAAACAGCTACACCATGGGGAAACTATGATGATGGTGCTAAGAAGAATAGACAGATACATGTTATGCTTGGTGATAAGGAACTAACTAATGTTTTTGTTCAGCAATCAGCTTGGGATAACAGTACCTGGAGCAATTACTTTACAATTAAAAATACAATCAATTTCACAAGCAAAGGTCTGCAGAAGATTAGATATAATATAGATGCAGGTGAATTTAATATAAAGAATATTAAGGTTGAGAAGGCAGTTTCTATATATAATCTTCCAGGAAGAATAGAAGGTAAGAACTATATTAACTCAAAAGGTATAGTAATAGAAGATGATAAGCTTGGATTCGTAGATCAAGACGACTTTATGGAATACAAGGTTAATGTAGCTGAAGATGGTGAGTATACTTTAAATTTAAATATGGCATCAGAAAACAGTGTACCATCCTTTGATTTATATTCAGATAATAAATTAGTACAAACAGTAAACCTTCAAGCTACTGGTGGTTGGAAGACTTGGAAGGTTGAAAATGCTAAAGTTACACTTTCAAAGGGAGAGCATACACTTAGATTTTTAGTTAAGAGTGGATTTAATTTAGATTGGTTCACAGTGGGCTCTGCAATTGGAGTTACAAATAACATTATAAATGAAGGCCAAGAAGAAGGTAGTGTAATAAGCGTAAACCTTTATGATGGAAAGTTTGCTGATACACTTACAAAAGCTAACTGGAAGTTAGAAAACCTACCAGCAGGTATAGATTACGAGGTTACAAGGGTTAACGACACAGCTGCTAAGATCATACTTCATGGAAGTTCTAGCTTAGATTTTGATTATGATAAGACTATAAATGTATTAATGTCTGCAAAAGAAGTTTCAGGCTTATCAGATAAAACCTATAATATAGGAAGTAGTTTTATAATAACTGCTAATCCAGATGTTGAGAAGCTAGCTGCAACAAGTGCTATACCAATGAATACAAGTTCTGTAGATATTACTCTAACTGGAGGAACACTTAATAAAGATAAAGTAGAAGGTATTACTATATCAGGTCCTGCAGTAGAAGGAAAGTATGTAAAGCTTACTTCTGTAGAGTATTTAGATGCAACTCATGTAAGATTGAATTTAACTTGGGGAGCAGTATACTATGAAGATCTTTCATTAGTTGTAAATGTTCCTGCAAGTGCTTATAGTGATTCAACAAATGATCCTACTCTAACAACTTCAATTACATGTGAAAAGAGTGACCAAAAGCCTACACCATATAAAGTGAGTGATAAAGACCTTACTTTAACTGAAGATATGGCATATAGAACAAAGGGATCTCTTAAATCTGATGTTCAAGCAGGTAACAGAGTAGATTATTATTTAGATGTTCCTGAAGCAGGGGATTATACTATAACTTATACTGCTAATAATAATGCAGCAATTACAAATGCAATAAAGTTAAGTGTTGGTCCGGATATAAATGTAGCTGGAAATATAGCTACACTAAGCTTTGCTAAGTTCTGGGGTAATACTCTTTCTGTGAAGGATACTGTAAGATTAGAGTCTGGAGTTCAAACTTTGAGAATAGAGGTTGTAAATGGAGGATTTACTCTTGATTCAATAAAAATATCAAAGAAGCAGGCTCCTCAAGAAATCAAAGCAGATAATTCAGGTGATACAACTGTAATTAATGCAGATAGCTTATTTGGTGGCTCAAGAGATAAAGGTTATGCTATTGAGAATAAAGATGGAGTAAAGAATATAGGTGATACAACAGTTGGATCATATATGGATTACTCTGTTAATGTTAAGAAAGCTGGCATTTACAAAGTATCTTACAACTATGCAGATTCAGTAAGTTCAGTACCTGTAGCTGTATTACAAGATGGTCAAGGTAAGGAACTTGGAAGAACCAAAATGCCAAGTACAGGAGATTGGAATAAATGGGCTAATTCTGATTCAACACCTGTTTACCTTCAAGCTGGGGTACAAACTTTAAGAGTTTATGTTGATGTAGATGGATTTAATATAAGATCATTAACTTTAAAATACACCAATGATAATACCGCACCTACTATATATGGAAATGATGCCGTAGTTCAACAAGGTGAAAAACCAGACTTAATAAAAGCTTTAGGACTTAGTGTAGTAGATGATATGGATGGAGATATCACTAGTAAGGTGACTTTAGATGATAGCAAGTTAGATGTAAATAAAGCAGGTACTTATGAAGTTATTGCTTCTGTATCTGATATTTCAGGAAACAAAGCTGAGAAGAGCTTTAAAGTAACTGTTAAGGAAGATGCTATAGCACCAGTTATAGAAGGTCACAACGTAGTCCTACCTGTAGGAACTAACTTTGAACCTGTAAAAGCTTTAGGATTGAAGATAACAGACAATAAAGATGGAGATATTACAGCTAAAGCAGTAATAACACATGTTGTGGATACTTCAAAGGATGGAGTATTTAGAGTAAAAGTAGCTGCTACTGATGCTGCTGGAAATAGATCAGTAAGTTTCTTTATAGTAAGAGTTTTAAGCATGGGAGCAATTGATACAAATGACTTAACTATAAAGGTAGGAGATAAGTTTAATCCACTAGATGGCGTAAAAGCAATAGATATAAATGGAGAAGATTTAACTTCTAAGCTTGAAGTGGTTTCAAATAACGTTGATACAACTAAGGCTGGAACTTACAAGGTTGTATATAAAGTAGTTGATAAGGAAGGCAATGTAATAAATAAAGAAAGAACTGTTATAGTAAAGGAAGTTCCACAACAGCCAGGGGATAACGGTAATAACCCAGGCAACGGTGGCAACAACAATCCAGGGGATAACGGCAATAACCCAGGTAATGGTGGTAACAACAATCCAGGAGATAACGGTAATAATCCTGGAAACGGAAACAACCAAGGTGGAACTGTTATAACAGATGAAAATGGCAAGAAGATAATTCAAGTATCAAAAATATCTAATGGTAATAATGTAATTGAGATAAAGGATGCTTCAAAAGGATTTACTCTAGAAGTTACAGATACAAACGCTATTAAAAATGGTAATGGAAGTATAGAAGTAAAAGGCACAAATATTGATGCTGTAATTCCATTCTCAATAATAAGCAAGAGCCTTTTAAAAGATGGTTCAAGAGTAGTTGTAAACTTTAGTATTGAAAGTGGCAATGATATAACTAAAAATATTAAAGGTGTTAAGAAAGTATATAATTTTGGATTATCGATAGTAACTGGTGATTCTAAAGTTGATATACACAACTTTGCTGATGGTAAGGCTCAAATATCTTTAATATTAACTGATGAAGAGCTTAAGGGATTAGACAAAAATAATATTGCAGTATTCTACTATAATGAAAGTACAAAGAAATTTGAGATTATGGACACTAAAGTAGATGGCAATAAAGTAACCTTCACAACAGCTCACTTCTCTAAATTTATTGTTGCTGAAAAAGCTGCTGCTGGTGAGCAAGTACTTCCTAAGACCGGTTCTACTGTTGACAGCAATATATTATTAATTTTAGGATTAATGATGTTAGCATTAGGTGCAGGGGTTTTAGTTAGAAAAAGAAGTGTTAAATAACAATTAAATAATAAGAGGTCATAGCTATAGATGTACCACTTCGATCCTAAATCTATTTTTAAAGCTCTCACGGCTTTTGGTGAGAAGATTTTAAAATAATAAGTTTTATTACGAAGTGGTACATCAATATAAGCTGTGGCCTTTTTTTACTGCATTGGAATTATAAAAGTTTCAATATATAAACAGAGAGCTTCTTTAGTTATAAGGGTGTTAAATTAATTCATTGTTATATATGGAAAATTATGATAACATAAATTTTAAAGTAAGAAAAGGCACTTTTTGATAGAACCAAATAGAGCGATATTATAACTATCTAAGAAAACTTATGCATCTAGTATTTGTAGAAATGAATTGACTTTATATATCGAACATTAATGTGCAAGCGGTAGCACAATTAATTTCTTAAGATGTCTGCTATAGGGTTCCATTACGAAAACTTAAGTTATGCATGTTCGGAAATCATGGATTCTGGTGAGAGAATTTAGAAATAATAAATTATCCATATATATATAATGATATTTAATCAAAAGTGGTAACAAAAAGGTAATAATACGCTATTACATGTAAAGCTAATCAAAAAACTAGTGTAAGAGGATATAAGGGGGAAAGGAATTGAAGATTGAAAACAGAAAGCTTGTTTTAAAAGAAGATTTATTAAAAGGATTTGAAGTCTTAGGAGTAAAGAAAGGTCAAAATATAATAGTTCATGCATCATTGACTAGTCTAGGCTTTGTCTGTGGAGGACCTCAAATTGTAATAGAAGCTCTACTAGAAGCAGTGGGAGAAGATGGAACCATTATGATGCCAACTCAAACCTGGAAGAATCTTGATCCTAATATGGGAGTACATTGGGAGGAACCAGAAGAGTGGTACCAAATAATAAGAGATAATTGGCCAGCTTATGATAAGGCTATTACACCGACAAATACCATGGGTGCGATTTCAGAAATGTTTAGGTCTTGGCCAAATGCAAAAAGAAGTGATCATCCAGTAAGATCCTTTGCAGCTGTTGGAAAGAATGCTGAGCTATTAATAAAAGACCATGATTTATCTAATATATTTGGAAAAGGATCGCCTATAGACAAGTTATATAATTTAGATGGGTATGTAATGTTAATAGGTGTTGGATATGATAAGAATACTTCTATTCACCTAGCAGATGTGATTGCTGAGTATGATAGTAAACATAATGAATTTAATAGCACTGCTATTATGGTTGATGGACAAAGAAAGTGGGTCACTTACGAGACGTTATCGGTAGATGGCGAGGATTTTGAAGATATAGGCAGAGATTTTGAAAAACAATACGAAGTGAAAATTATCACTATTGGTAATGGAACTGTAAGATTTATGAGACAAAGGGATTTAGTAGATTATGCTATAAAGTGGATTGAAAAAAATAGAATTGTAAGAAAAGTGTGATAGATAAAATAATTATTTAGTTCTCACTCCAAATAAAATTTTTTTCACTATAAATATAAATAAGTAGTGTACGATAATATAATTAATAATTAATATTATTTAAAAAAACTTAGTAAAAAGGCCCATTAGATTTAAATTGTATTTTAGAGTTATATTATTTTATTTGGAGGAGTAGTATGGGAAAAAAAGAAAAAGGGTTAAAAAATGTTAAGATAGTCCATGGAATAATAGCTCTATGGCTAATTGCAATTGTTTCTTTGATAGTAGTAGGTATGGTTTCACTAACAAATATGTCTAAAATAAATAGTAATTTGGAGGCTATTAACAAAAAAGAACTAAAAAACATAAAGATATTAGGAGATGTTAATGGATCTTTTAATGGTATGAGAAATGTTCTTACCAAAATAATAGATAGACCTTATGATGAAGCAATGGTGACCACGGTTAAGGATACTGATACGAAAATAAGAAACTTAATAAGTGAATTGAATACTTTAGGTAATACTTCAGATAAAAATAAGATAATAAGTGATATGAAAGAATATTACGATCAATATATGCAGAAGTTCCCGCCTCTTGCGGAAAAAAGAAAAGCTGGACAAACCATGGATAAAGCATATATGGATGAATATACTAAGGTTGGAACTGGAGTTAGTGCAAGCATAGAAAAGCTTGTAGCTAGCGAAAAAGAATCTGCTGATCTTATAAGTAAACAAAGTGAAGAGCAATTTTTGTCAACTAAGACTACTTTTATAGCTATTTCTATAGGTGTAGTAGTTTTAGTAACTATGATATCTATGTTTATCTTAGGGTATATAAGAAAATCGATTATGGAGTTTACAAACCAATTAAAGGTTGTAGCTTCTGGAGATTTAACGGTTGATATAGCCAGAGATGAAAAGAATGAATTTGGAATAATGAAAAGAGAACTTTCAGTTACTGTAGAAGCTATATCAGGTATTTTAGGTGATGTAAAGTCAAACGCAGGGATGATGAATGAACAGGCATTATCTTTATCAGCAATTTCAGAGGAAATGACTTCATCATCTCAAGAAGTAAGTAATGCTATACAAGAGGTTGCGGTAGGGTCTACATCGCAGGCAGAAGAACTTATGACCATTGCTGGTGTTGTTAATGAGTTTGGACAAGCTATAGAAAGCATTTCACAAACAGTAAACAACGTAAATAGTTCAACTGAAACTATAAGTACTATGGCTAATCTAAGTAATGAGCAGTTACAAAGCCTTATACTATCTGTTAAGACTATAAGTGAATCCTTTGGTAAGGTTGCACAAAAGATAGATAAGCTTGGCGATAATATACAAGAGATAAATGGTATAACATCTCTTATAAACAGTATTGCGGATCAAACTAATCTTTTAGCACTAAATGCTGCTATAGAGGCTGCAAGAGCTGGAGAAGCAGGAAAGGGATTTGCTGTAGTAGCTGATGAGATACGTAAGTTAGCAGAACAAAGCAAAACATCTTCTACTGAGATAAACAATTTATTAGAAGTAATATCAAAAGAGACAAGTGAGGTAGTAAATACTACTAATGTTGTTAACGATGAGTTTGCAGGGCAAATAAATGTTATTGACCAGTCGATAGTTTCCTTTAAAAATATCATAGATTTAGTTGAAAAAGTAATACCTTTAATGAAGGAAGTAAGTGGTTCAATGGGATATATTGATTCTGAAAAGACTGAGATTATAGGAAGAATCGGAAATGCATCAGCAGTGGCAGAAGAAAATTCAGCTTCTGCGGAAGAGATAACAGCATCTTCTGAGCAAATGAGCAGTTCATCTGAGGAAGTTGCTGAATCAGCGCAAGTCCTTTCTGAAATGTCTGGTAGTATGGTAGAAGCAATTAATAAGTTTAAGATATAAGATATAAAAAGGCACATACATAAAAAAGTCACTGAGAAAGTTCAGTGGCTTTTTTAAAATTTCTGAAAAAAAACACCTAATTCTAAAATTTATCTACTTTTAATCTTAAAATTATATATATAATATTATGTTAAGGTGCCTTTTGTAAACGGTTAACTTAAATCGTGTCAATTTTATTAAAAATCCATTCATATGATTCTCGTGGATTTTGTTGAAGAAATCTTAAAATATAAGGTTTATAAATAATGGGTACATCAATATAATTGGGGGATTAAGTGATGAAGAAGAAGGAAAATCAATTAAAGAATGCAAGAGCTGTGCAAGGAATACTAGCAATTTGTTCGATGTCTGTGCTTTCCTTAATAATTGTAGGAGTAATTTCATTATCTAACTTATACAAAATAAATAATAATTTAAAATCAATTAATGATAACGAATTAGAAAATATGAGAATACTAGTTGATGTAGATAGTGCATTTAATGGTATGAAGAATATTATCTCAAAAATAATTATTGAACCTTATGACGAGTCTATGGCGATGACAGTAAGTGACACCAACATTAGGATAATATCTTTATTAAGTAAACTTCAAACTTCAAAGAATACAGAAGAACAAGACAAGCTGATAGCAAAACTTAAGCAATCTTATGAGAAGTATATGGATAAGTTTTCTCCACTTAGGCAACAAAGAAGAATTGGAGAGGTAATGTCAAGAGAATATATGGATGACTATACTAATGCTGGACTTTTAGTAGGAGAAAATATAGACAAGTTAGTTATAAGTGAAAAAAAGTCATCGGATGCAACTAGTAAGCAAAGCCAGCAGCAATTTACTAGTACAAGAAATACGTTTATAGTAATTTCAATAGCAGTAGCTATTATTATAGTTATTATATCCATGGTTACATTAACTTACATAAAAAAATCAATAAAAATATTTACGGATCAACTAAAGGTGTTGGCATCAGGAGACTTGACTATAGACATAGATAGAAATGAAAGCAGTGAATTTGGTATTATGAAAAGAGAATTAGCTGTTACAGTAGATTCTATTTCATCAATATTAAGTGATGTAAAAGAAAATGCAAGTAAGATAAATAATCATGCGGTATCTCTTTCTACAGTGGCAGAAGAAATGAGTTCATCTTCTCAAGAAGTTAGTGGCTCAATACAAGAAGTTGCATTAGGTTCTACATCACAAGCAGATGAACTACTAAATATAGCTAAAATAGTTAATGAGTTTGGAGAAGAAATAGATAGTATGGCTTCTATTATTAAAGATGTGAATGATATCACAGAAGTTGTGGGGTCCATGGCAAATGTAAGTAATGAACAACTACAAAATCTTATATTTTCAGTTAAGACTATAAGCAGTTCTTTTAATGGCGTTACCCAAAGAATAGATCATCTAGGGACTAATATAAAAGAAATAAATGCAATAACATCTCTCATAAATAGTGTGGCGGACCAAACAAATCTATTGGCATTAAATGCAGCTATTGAAGCTGCAAGAGCAGGAGAGGCTGGAAAAGGATTTTCTGTAGTTGCGAATGAGATAAGAAATCTAGCAGAGCAAAGTAAATCTGCATCGTCAGAGATAAATAATTTATTAAGAGTTATTTCTAAAGAGACCAATGAGGTTGTAACAACAACAAATGATGTGAATAGTGAATTTACAGATCAAATAGATATAATAAATCAATCAATAACTTCTTTCAAAGATATAATAGAAATGGTCGAAAAAGTAATACCACTTATGGAAAATATAAGAGAATCCATGGGAAGTGTTAGCTCTGAGAAAAGCGATATTATATCAAAGATAAGTAGCACCTCTGCAGTCGCTGAGCAAAATTCAGCTTCTTCAGAAGAAATTATAGCTTCTTCTGAGCAGATGAATAGTTCTTCTGAAGAAGTGGCCAAATCAGCTCAAATACTTTCTTCTATGTCCACAAGTATGGTTGAAGCTATAAATCAGTTTAAAATATAGATTATTAAAAATTCCTTTACAGTAAAGAAAGACTTCTTATAATCCTTGATTATAAGAAGTCTTTCTTTGTTATTACGAAATCTATATCACTTAGGCAGAAAAATTTATAGTTTAATATAATTTCAATAGATATATCAATTCCAAGTTATATAGCTAAAGATATGATGAGTCATTCATTAACTGATTAAAGATATATAAGCTTATACAAGGTTGGAAAAGTGCATATGGTATAGGGATTAAAAGTAAGAATAATTTCTTTTATTTTAACATTTGAACTAAGAATAAATTTTGTTTATATGGCAAGAATACTAATGTTTGCAACACATAAGTCCATAGGTTGAAAAAGGTACCTGAATCAGAGTGGCTGGGATCTCGATTCGGGTATCTTTTTTGATGTCTAGAAAAACAGAAAAGTTTTCGATATCTAAATCTAGTAATATTAATGGGTTAGAACAGATATTTAGAGTAAACAGTAAAAAATAAAATTATGTGATAATTTACATTAATAATAAAATATTGCCACATTAATGAGGTAATAAATGGAGCAGTTGAAACGTTGAATTTAGGCTGTAGAAACATTATAATAAGATTGTGGATGGAAATAAATGTAAAACAATATGCCACATTACTTGTGGTAAAAGGTGAATAAATATGGACAGAGTTTATAAAATAGTAGATTTGTTATTAAAAAGTAATTGCCCCGTATCTGTAGACTTTATTGCAGAAAATCTTAATGTATCAAATAAAACAATTAGAAATGATTTTTCTAAAGTTCAACAGATTGTTGATGAAGCCAATTTAAAGCTTACTAAAAAACCAGGAGTAGGGATTATCATCGAGGGATTAGAAGAAAGAAAACTGAAACTTGAAGAATTTTTAAAAGAAGATAATAGCTATATAGAACCATTTTCTCCAGAGGATAGATTGAACTATATTTTAAAACAATTATTTATAAGTAAAGAAACTATTACAGTGAAAGAACTATCACAAAGTTTATACGTAAGTCGAGTTACTATTCAGAAAGATTTAGAGAAAGTTGAAGAATGGCTTTCTAGGTTCAATTTAAGTTTAAAAAAGAAACCAAGTTATGGCATTGAGATTGTTGGTAACGAAGAGGAGTGGAGAAAAGCTATTGCAAACTTACTAGCATTGACAAGCAATAAAGGTTACGAAGAACTAAAAGAACTTCTTTATGATGAATGCGAGAGGAAGATTGATTATAAATCTATTTCAAAATTAAAAGAACTAGTAAATATTGATTATAGACTTTTAGAAAAGATAATCACTAAGGCAGAAAAAAAATTAAAGTTTAAATTCTCAGATGAAGCTTTTGTCAGCTTAATTATGCATATTGCAATATCAATCAAAAGGTTAAAAGAAGGAAAAGATGTAAAGCTTTCTGAGGAAATACTAAATAGTTTGAAGGAAAATGAGGAGTATGAAGAAGCAAGGCAGATAGCAGAGGAAATTGAAGAGTCATTTAAAATAAAACTGCCTGAATCTGAAATAGGGTATATACTTCTCCATATTTTAGGCACAAAACTTCTTGAAGGAAAAAGCGAAAATCTAACTATTGCCTTGGAGGGGGAAGGTGATAGTGAACTGGCGGTAATAATGGCTAGAGAGATAATAAGTATTGCAGAGAGAGCCCTTCATATGAATTTAAGTAATGATAAGCAACTACTAAATGGGTTGATTTTACATCTTCGCCCCACAATAAATAGATTAAAATATGATCTTGCCTTAAGAAATCCAATGCTTAAGGAGATAAAGGAAAATTACATTGAAATATATGGAGTAGCTTGGATGACAAGCACTGTATTTGAAAAATATCTGAGTGTAAAAATGCCAGAGGAAGAAATAGGATATATATGTCTTCATCTAGCAGCATCAGTAGAACGTAACAAAAATCCACTAAAATCATTAATAGTTTGTGCTAGTGGTATAGGGACATCTCAATTTATTGCCGCTAGGCTTGAGAGGAGCTTCAGACAAATAGAGATTATCGATGTAATATCCATTATTGAGTTAAAGCAGAGAAGTTTGGAGGATATTGATATAGTTATATCTACAGTTCCAGTGGAAGTAAATAGACCTAAACTAATGATTAGTCCACTGCTCAATCAAAACGATATTAGAAGACTTGGAATTTTTATTGACGAAGTTTATAGTAATAAAAGCAAAAATAATGAAACATATTCAATTATGGACAAAAGCTTAATAAAGATACAGGGGGCTGTAGAAAGCAAAGAATTATTGATAAAAGAAATATGTAATGATTTAGTAAGGAGCAAACATGTAGATGATGAATACGTTTACAGCGTATTGGAACGAGAAAAGATGTACAGCACAGGACTAGGGGGTGGAGTTGCTATACCTCATGGTGATGTAGCACTGGTTAAACGCTCATGCTTTGCGATCAGTATATTGGATCATCCTGTATGTTGGGGAAATGAAAGTGTAGAAATAATTTTTATGTTATGTATAAGTGAAGCGGACAGAGAAAAATCAAAGAAATGGATGAGAAACCTATACAATTTTATTGAAGATAGTAGCAATGTAAAATTCTTGAAGAGCATAAAAAGTTCAGAAGAAATTTCTAGAGTTGTGGAGGAATTTATATATGCTGATAAATAAAAATCTTATAGTGCTTGATTTGGATGCTAAGTGTAAAACAGAGGTTATTAAAAAGATGATTGATCTAGCCTATAAGGAAGACAGGATAATTTCAAAAGAAAACTTTTTAAAATGTGTACTAGAACGGGAAGAGGAAATTTCAACAGGTGTTGGCAATGGTATTGCTATACCCCATGGAAAATCAGAAACTGTGAAAGAGGCTTTGATAGTATTCGCAAAATTAAAAAACGGCATAGATTGGGAGTCTATGGATAGTGAAAGGGTTAACTTAATATTTTTACTAGGAGTGCCTGAGAAAAACAAAGAGAATCTACATCTTAAGATACTTGCTCAACTGTCAAGAAAACTTATGGACGAGGATTTTGTTAAGTTATTGCGAAGTGCAGCTACTGAAGAAGAGGTCTATTATATCTTACGCAGCATCGAGGTGGCATAGATTTAATGGACATGGTTCTTGAAAAGGTAGAAAAGTTAAAGGTTTTTGAAAAAATTAAAGATGGAGGTATATTGAATGAAAGAAGAACTAAAAAGACTTAGAGAATATCTTATGACAGGTGTTTCTTACATGATACCTATAGTTGTTATAGGCGGTGTCCTCATTGCTTTCTCTATTATGCTCAGCGGTGTCAAAGCGGGGCAAGGCGCTGTAGTTGATAACGACTTCTTGAAAAAATTAATGCAAATCGGAAGTGATGCATTTTCTCTAATGGTTCCAGTACTTGCAGGGTTTATCGCTTATGGTATAGCTGATAGACCAGGTATCGCACCAGGTCTTGTAGCCGGAGTTCTTGCCAATGATGTAAAGGCAGGATTCTTAGGAGGTATAATAGGTGGTTTACTTGCAGGTTATATTGCAAGATGGATAAAGAGTTGGAAGATTCCTAAGAGTTTAAGGCCTATAATGCCGATATTTATTATACCACTACTAACTAGTATCACGGTTGGATTATTGATGCTTTATGTCCTTGGAGGACCTATAAGTGCACTAATGACTTCAATGACTGGCGGTCTAAAGTCAATGAGTTCTGGAAGTGCTGTTTTACTAGCACTAATCATGGGAGCGATGATTGCATTTGATATGGGAGGACCAGTAAATAAGGTTGCTTTTATGTTTGGTTCAGCAATGATCCAAGAGAACATATTTACAGTAATGGGACCTGTTGCTGTAGCAATATGTGTACCACCATTAGCTATGGGTATCGCATCCTTGGTTGCACCTAAAAAGTATTCGAAAACAGAACAGGAAGCAGGTAAAGGTGCTATCGCTATGGGACTGATTGGAATCACTGAGGGGGCTATACCATTTGCTGCTGGTGATCCATTAAGAGTTATACCTTCAATTATGGTTGGATCTTCAATTGGTGCTGCTGTAGCTGCACTTCTAAAAGTAGGAGACCATGCTCCACATGGAGGTCCTATAGTACTTCCTGTTGTTGATAACCCTTTAGGGTTTATAATTTCAGTTTTAGTTGGAGTAGCTATAAGTGTTCTAATGGTAAATCTTTTAAAGAAACCAGTAGCTGATACTGAAGAAGCAGAAGAAGATTAAGGTGTGTAAGTATATTACTAAATAAAATAGAACATGTGAAAAAGAAAAGAGGGATGAAATGAAAATAGTAGCTGTAACAGCGTGTCCAACAGGTATTGCTCACACATATATGGCAGCGGAAGCTTTAGAAAAAGCAGCCAAAAAGCTAGGCCATAGCATAAAGGTTGAAACTCAAGGATCTATAGGTATTGAAAATAAGATAAGTGCCAAAGAGGTACTAGCTGCAGACCTAGTTATACTTGCAGTGGATGTAGCAGTAAAAGAAGAAAACAGGTTTAAGGGCAAGCCTATATATAGATGCGAGGCACAACCTGTAATTAAAAATGCTGCAAAAATTATTCAAGAAGCTCTGAAGATAATAAATACCTAATTTGAGTTACAGAGGCTTCAATAGTTTTGTGTATTCTTAAATAGACTTTGTATAGGGCAAGTAACCGTGAAAATAACTTTAAGCTTGCCCTATATAATTTGAATTTATTTGGAGGAGAAGCATGGCAAAAAAGAAGAAAAAACTCACAAAGAGTAATATGGCTAGCGAAAACAAAAGGATTAAGAGCAGTTATAAAATCGAAATTATAGTATTTTTGTTATGTTTATTAGCAGGCATAGTATTTTATAGCATTCACAACAAACCAAGAAAAATCGAACTTGAGTATTCTATAAAAACTTACTCCGTAGATCAAAAAATTTTAAACGTAAATGTAAAGATAAAGCCAAGAAATGCAGGAACAAAAAAGACTTTTGTATTAGTCAAAGGAAGCATGTATACCAGTAGTGAAAAGTGTACGGACAACCTTAATAGAGAGGTTAATTTTAAGAGTGAGAATGGGATTGTAGTAATAGATAAGTTAACTAGTGGAGCTGACTATATAAATTATTCTTATAATGTAAACATAAGTTCATTGGGGAAGCATGGTGAGAATGGACAGACCTATCAGGATTTACTAACCTTTGCAGGAGAATCTGTCTTAGCATTACCTTTAAGGGCCTTAAATTATGATGATCCTAAAGAAGATAAAATAGGAAAGCTTACAGTTCAATGTTCAGTGCCTGAATCATGGGAAGCTATTATTCCATATGCAAAAGAGGGGAAAAAGAATATTTCTGAACTTAAGGATCCTAGCTGGCTTCAATTGTACGAACTTAGACAAGCTACCTTTACGTGTGGTAATTTTGAAAAAGATATACATGTAAACTTAGGTAAGGGATATACGGTTTATATAGATCCAAAAGCTAAGCAGTATTATGATTTGGATGCAAAAACCGGTATAGAAGGCCTTTATAATTATTATTCTAAGTTATTCGATTACAAATTAGATAATTATTCTATAGTATTACTTAGAAAAGATGGTGAGAAATCAAATTATATAATCGGAGGGTTATGTAATCAGAATTTAGCTAGCACATTTGATCCTAAAAATAAAAGAGATTGGCAACTATTATCTCACAGGCTTTTTCATTCGTTTTTTGAATCTAAAGTCACATCAGATAAATATCTAAAAGCACCATACTTAGGATTCTACGAGGGCTTGGCAACTTACTATGAAAATATGTCAATGGAGAGTTTACCAGAAAATATAAGAAGTAGTTTAGATATTTCGTCTGAAAAGGAAATTGGATATTTATTTGAGCGATATGCCTATATGAGACTAAAGGAACCTGTAAATTTAGCCCTTGCTCCTTTTTCGGAGGTACAACTAGAGCAATCTCCAGGAAGAATTGAGTTTCTTCACTATACACAGATGCCGATAACTATTAATTATATGGAAAGTTTAATAAAAGAGAAATCTGGCAAAAAGGATAACATTTTAAACTATATACTTAAAAACAGTAGCAATAATTTATTAACAGTGGAGAATATAACTACCAATCTATTAGGCAAAGATTCTAATGATTTTATAAAGAAATACTTACATGGAGCTGAGCCATTACCTCTTTGGAGTACCATCACTAACAGGACAGAAAGTGATAAAGCTATAGTAGGTAGGTTAAATAGTTATGAGTATGATATGTATACCTGGTTTAGTATGGAGAATCAACTTTATCAATATGACAAGATAGATGAAACTGACCTTACAAAGATAGCAGAAGAGGCAGAGAAACAAGAGGTTCACTTTGCTGATAAAGACACTGAAGAAGTGGTAAGAAGCTCAGGACGAACAATTTATAATTTACTCAAGGAGTATGCGCTTAGGTCTAAGATATGCAATGTACAATACAATGATCCATCACTAAGAGAAAAGCTTTTGGCAAATCAAAGTAATTTAGAAAAATGGAACACTTTTAAGAAAAACTTAAAATAATTTGAAAAATACAAACTCCAAAATCAATATAAAAAGTATTTACTAAAGAGGTATAAGGAGGTGACTAAATAAAGATTCAGTAAAAAATAAAGAAGTTAAAGGGGAGAGAATATGAAAAAGAAGTTTAAAAAGACAATAGGAGTGGGAGTTGTATCAGCAATGTTGTTAACTACCCTTCCTGGTGATGTTGCACAAGCATATGATAAAACTTCAACAGTCAATATGATCGGTAATTCACATATGGATGCTGCATGGAACTGGAGGTATGCTGAGACCATTAGTACTATAATCCCTGATACCTTTAAGAGAGCACTAGACTTAATGGATGCTAATCCAGATTATCGTTTCAGTCAATCATCTTCTCAATTCTATCAGTGGGCACAAGAATATTATCCTGATTTAGCTGCAAGAATCTCTGATAAAGTAAAGAATGGACAGTGGGAAATTGTCGGTGGGCAAGTGATTGAACCAGACTTAAACAATACTGATGGAGAGTCCATGGTAAGACAGTCATTGTACGCTCAAAACTATTTTAGAGATACTTATGGTATTTTACCTAATGTAGCTTGGGTTCCTGATGTATTTGGTTTCAATTATAATATGCCACAGATATTTAAAAAGAGTGGTATGGATAAGTTTGTAACCACAAAGCTTAACTGGCAAGATAAAGATAAATGGCCTTATGAATACTTTAACTGGACAGCTCCAGATGGTAGCACTGTTGAAAGCTATAAGCCAACAAACGACTACTCATTTAGCGGAGGTGCTATAACTGCAGGATCTTTATCAAATACATTAAACTATCCTTCTAGCCTGGGACTAAATTCTAGTCTTGTATTATATGGGTCAGGAGATCATGGTGGTGGGCCAACACAGAGTGATTTGAATAATATTAAAAATATCAACAGTAAAGCTGATGGACCAACAATCAAAATTAGTACAGCTGCTGACACCTTAAAGGATTTAGAGAAGCAAGTTAAGGACAAAAATGTATCTATACCAGATGTAAACAACGAGTTATATTTTCAATATCATAGAGGTGTAATGACTACCGCAGATCCTATGAAAAAATATAATCGATATACTGAAGTAAGTGCTGAGCAAACCGAAAAGTTTAGTTCTGTTGCATCACTAATGGGCTCAGAAGAGTATCCTCAACAAAAAATTAATGCTGCTTGGCAGAAAACCTTATTGAATCAATTCCACGATGTACTACCTGGCTCTGCTATAGCACCAGTGTATGCGGATGCATTTAATGATGCTGAAATCGCACTAAATGAGCTTAATAGTGCAAAAAGTACTGCAATTGCTGGCATTGCAAACAGGATTAATACAAAGGGAGAAGGACAACCTATAATACTTTATAATTCATTGTCCTGGGATAGAAAAGATTCAGTTCAAACAGATATTACTTTATCATCTTCCAAAAGTTCTGTAGTGGTACTTGACGATAAGGACAAAAAAATACCTTGTCAAATTATAAGCAGGAATGGTAATAATGCTGTAGTGGCTTTTGAAGCTTCTGTTCCAGCACTAGGATATTCAGTTTACAGAGTAGCTGAAAAGAAGAATAGCTCTAGTGATTCATCAACAATAAAGGTAGATGAATCAAATAAAACTTTTGAAAACCAGTTCTTTAAAGTAAGTATAGATCCTGTTACAGGTAATATATCGAGTATATTAGACAAGAAGAATAATAAAGAAGTAGTTGATGCAGGTCAACAATTTAATAAGTTGCAATTTTTATCAGATACTCCTCGTGAATGGGAGTCCTGGAATATTGACTATGATGATATGATGGCAGCTCCAAAGGAAGCTAATACTGTTGTTGCACCTATAACTTTAGTTGAGAATGGACCTACAAAAGCTACATTTAAGGTTTCGAAAGTTTCACCATCAGGAAGTTCTACAATCGATGAGTATATAACTCTTTATAACAATATTAATAGGATAGATACGGAGCTTAAGATAAACTGGAATGAAAAACAAACTATGCTAAAGGTAGCATTCCCAATGAGTATACACCCTGAAAATGTTACTTATGATATAGCATATTCTACTATAAATAGACCTGCCACTAACACACAGGCAATGTTTGAAGTTGAAGGATATAAGTTCGCAGATATGTCTAAGGATGGATATGGTGTCTCTGTGTTAAGTGATAGTAAAGAAGGATGGGATTGTCCTAATGGAGTTTTACGTCTTTCACTTTTAAGATCCCCACTTGATAATAGAGGAGGAGCAACAGATATGGGAAAGAGGGATATAAAGTACTCTTTCTACCCTCATAGTGGTGACTGGAAGTCAGCAGATGTAGAGCAAAAAGCTTATGAGTATAATTATCCAATAACAACCTTAAAGACAAATAGTCATTCTGGAGACCTACATTCGTCTCAATCTTTTGCTAAGGCATCTTCTGAAGATAACAATGCTATATTGTCTGTATTTAAGAAGGCAGAAGTAAGAGCTGTAGACAAAAATAATAACGAAGATAGATTAGATAGCTATATAGTTAGATTAGTTGAAACAGAAGGTAAAGATAATACAAAGGTTAAGGTAACTCTACCAGCTTCAATTACAGATGCTAAAGAAGTGAATTTAATAGAAGATGTAGTAAGTGGTGCACCTAAACCAAGTATTAAAGGAGATAGCTTCGAAACAACATTAAATAAATATGAGATTAAGACTTTCCTTGTTAAATTCAACAATAAAAAGATATGGAAGAATAAAAAGTTCGAAGTTGCTCAAGTTGATCTTTCAAATTACTACAATCTAGATGGTATGTCTTATGATAAGAATAGAAAAGATGGTGACTTAACAGGAAATGGTGAGACATACTCAGCAGATTTGATGCCTGATAAGGTTGTAAGTGAAGATGTAACATTTAAAATAGGGCCAAAGGAAGATGGAAAGAAAAATATAGTGCAGGCAAAAGGTCAGACTATTGAGATGGATAAGGCAGATAAACATCAATACTTATTTATACTTGGAAATTCTACAGGTGGAGTTGGTCTTGGAGAGTTTAAAGTTAATTATAAAGATGGAAGTTCCACTTCAAAGTTCTTTAATTTTGCAGGATGGCAGGATACTATAGGCTATGCACAAAAGACTTATATAAAGGAAACCATAGGGCTTAATCTATCCCATACACATACTCCAAGTGGAAATACCTTTGATATAGATAATAACCTATTTGTATATAAGATGCCACTAGATTCATCAGAAAAAGTTAAGAGTATAACCTTACCTAATTCTAAGGCTATAAAGATTGCTGCAATGACTTTTGTTGATGGAGACGTTGTAATAGGTTCTGATCAACAGGCACCATCAAAGGTAGTGAATTTTAATGCAGTTGGTGCTAAGAAGTATTACAATGCATCTATTGATTTAAGTTGGAATTCATCAACAGATAATATTGGTGTTGCTAATTATTTTATTTATAGAGGAACCAAAGAAGATCTATCAGACGCCAAGCTGTTGGCTACTACTTCTGACACAAAGTATACTGATTCGGATTTTGCTGGTGTAAACAAATATTACTACGCAGTATGCGCACAAGATGAAGCTGGTAACATCGGACCAATCTCGGATATAAAAGGCGTATATGCTGGAGCAAATATAGCATTATTCAAACCTGCTACAGCAGATGGACAGATGAATTCAAGTGAAGCAGCATCACTTATTAATGATGGTAATACTTCTACAAAGTGGTGTTATAATGACGGTACAAACAAAGTTCACTGGAATATCATAGATTTAGGTGCAGAGAAGACAATAGATGGATTTAAGATATTCCATGCTGGAGCTGGAGGAGAGTCTAGTAGTTGGAACACTAATGAATACAAGATATCAGTAAGTAAAGATAATAAGAACTGGACTGAAGTTGTTAATCGTACTGGAAATAAAGAAAATGTAACTGAAGACCTATTAAAGACTCCGGTTGCAGGAAGATATGTTAAGTTTGAAGCAATTAAACCAACAAGTGATGGTAATACTGCAGTAAGAATATACGAACTTCAGGTTTATGGTGATGATTCAGACTTCCCACAAGCTGTACCTGATGCTCCTCAAATAACAGGTATAGTTCAAAATGATATTTCTGCCACATTGAGCTTTAGCTTTGCCAAGACTACAGATAACGTTACAGTTAAATATGGTACAAAACCAGGGGTATACGATAATGCCATTACAGGAGTAACCAACGATTCAATCACAATTAATAACCTAGAGATAGGAAAGACATATTACTTTAGTGTTATTCCTTATAATGTCCTGGGACAAGGAGCTATTAGTAAAGAAGTAAGCTTTAAGTTACTACAAAATAAATCTACCTCTGTCGACTTATCCACATATTTTAATCAGGATGGTGCAAGTACTCCAGATAAGCCTGCTGAAGGTATGTTTGATACAGCAGGATGGGCATATGATGGCTCAGTTATGCCATCAAGTATTGACTATTCTAACATTAAGTTTATACTTGGAGCAATGGATGGCGCAAATAAAAATATTGTTTCATGTGTAGGTCAAACTATAAAACTACCTAATCCAACTACAGCTCAAAAAGTTTATTTAGTTGAAGCAGGTGCTGGAACTCAATCTGGAGTTGAGGTGAAAGTAAATTATACAGATGGAACCAGTGATTCAAGAAGTTTAACCTTTACTGACTGGTGCCAAGGTCCAAGTTCAAGTGAAAAGGTAGTGAATACTATAGATCATAGAATTTATAATAAATCTGGAATTACATCTCCAGCAACTAATTTGTTTATGCAAGCTATTACAGTAGATGGTTCTAAGAAAATTGATAGTATAACACTTCCAAATAAGAGTGGAGCTAAAATATTTGCAATGTCTCTTGTAAACTTAGTAGATTCAGCTACCTTATCTCATAATTCAGATGCAAGCTCCATAAAAATTGGTGATACTGCTTTAGCTAACTTTGATAAGAACACTCTGGAATACAAAGTTTTACTTCCTGCTTCAACTACAGCTGCACCTAAGGTTACAGCAGTAGCTGATGATACAAATGCTTATGTATCTGTAAGTCAGGTAGATAAAATTCCAGGAACATCAACAATTAATATAACAGCTGAAGATGGAGTTACAGTAAAGACTTATAAGATTAATTTAGTGTTAAACTAATAGGAAACGTAGAATTAATTTGAATATCAGATTAGAAGAGGGAAGAGAAACTATATTAGAAAGTAGTTTCTTTTTCCTTCTTTATTTTGCATTTAGTATTTTTATGGTTATATAAAACATCTAAAAAATCAACTCTATAACCAAAAAAACACCCCTTTACCATGAATACCATAAATTATACCATATTAAGTGTAAAGCTATACAATAGGAATTAAAAACCTATGGAAAAGAATAGTTGAGGTGTAGAGATGGGGAAAATAAGAGTAATCAAGACATCAAAAGAGACTGCAGACAGATTAACTGAAAAAGATTCACTTAGTTTTGATGGACAAAGGGTAGGAAATAATATTTTAAAGATTGATAGAAATAAAAAGTATCAGAAAATAGTTGGATTTGGTGGAGCTTTTACTGAATCAGCTGCCTATACACTATCTAGAATGGATGAAGAAAAAAGAGATGAGATAGTTAGTAAATACTTTGATCCAGTTGATGGACTAGCTTATTCTATAGGAAGAGTTCACATACATAGCTGTGACTTTTCTCTAGGAAATTATACTTATGTAGAAGAAAATGATGTTGAACTAAAAACTTTTGATATAAGCCATGAAAAGCAATGGGTGCTACCTTTCATAGATGCAGCTAGAAAAACTAGAAATGGAGAAATCCTGCTTCTTGCATCTCCATGGAGTCCTCCAGGTTGGATGAAATCAAATGGAGAAATGAATCACGGTGGAACCTTACTTCCTGAGTACTACGAAGCTTGGGCAAAATATTATGCTAAATATATTAAAGCAATGAGAAAAGAAGGCTTCGATATTTGGGCTATAACTGTTCAGAATGAACCAGCAGCTTTGCAAGTATGGGACTCCTGTTTGTACTCAGCAGAAGAAGAAAGAGATTTCTTAAAGAATCATCTAGGACCAACTTTAGAAAGAGAAGGTCTTTCTGATGTAAAGATATATATATGGGATCATAACAGAGATATTTTATTTGAAAGAGCAGACACAGTTTTATCT
This sequence comes from Clostridium yunnanense, assembly GCF_016595795.1. Classification (GTDB taxonomy): domain Bacteria; phylum Bacillota; class Clostridia; order Clostridiales; family Clostridiaceae; genus Clostridium_AR; species Clostridium_AR yunnanense. The sequence goes on along the minus strand of NZ_JAENHN010000048.1, from coordinate 17,769 downwards.
GACCCAGAAGCAGCAAAATATGTTTATGGCACAGGAAACCACTGGTATGTTTCAGAGGAGTTTGAAAATCTTTCAAAGCTTCATGATAAATATCCTGACAAACATATTTTATTTACAGAAGGTTGTCAAGAAGGTGGATTACATCTAGGTTCTTGGTTAACTGGTGAAAGATATGGAAGAAATATGATAGGTGACTTTAGAAATTGGCAAGAAGGTTGGATTGATTGGAACTTAATTCTTGATGAAACTGGTGGTCCAAATCATGTTGGAAATCTTTGTGATGCACCTATAGTTGCAGACACCAAAACTCAAGAAGTTCATTATAATAGTTCTTACTACTATATAGGACATTTTAGTAAGTATGTTAAGCCAGGTGCTACAAGAATTGAAAGCATTATTGATAGTACTTCAAATCTTGAGCAAGTTGCTTTTCAAAATGAGGATGGATCAATAGCTTTAATTGTTATGAATGAAAGTGACAACACAGAAAGTTTTGATATAGAATCTGATGGACAATATGCTAATTATGTTTTAGAAGCGCATTCTATAGCTACATTTGTTCTTTAGTGTAATGCTAAAATTAAGCTTTATGTTAAATTTAGTCTATGTATAATAAAGTTATTTCAATTAATTGGTTATTCAGGAGATGATATATGAGCAAGCTCATTAAAACATCAGATGTGTAACCAATTAATTTCAACAAGGTACTTTAGTGCCTAAATTTAAAGATGTACCATTTCACATCTGAATGTATATTTTCAAGATCTCTCCTAAGAATATTTAAAGTTTTGAAAATGTTTTAAAGGTGAATTGGGACATCTTTTTATAATATTGAAAGGTAGTGATTATATGGCAGTAGAATATATTTTTAATGTAGATAATCAATTTATAATAAAAGATTATGATAAAGCAAAAACTTTTTCTAGCTTTCTTCCTGGTGTTGCCGGTGTAGATGGTATTCCTATGTGGGCATATTATGTAAATCGTGGACAAGGTCTTGGAAGCTTTGGTGTAAAAGATAAGAATAATACAATAATGGAGTTCTTCCCAGCGCATTTAATGTACAAGAATATAGAACTACAAGGATTTAGAACTTTTATAAAATATAATGGCGAAGTACATGAAATATTTTCTTCCGCATCAAAAGATGATACAAAAAGAAGGATGTTAATAGAAAAGAATATACTTAAGGTAGAAGAAATAAATAAGACTTTAAACATTAAAGTTACTGTTACTTACTTTACTGTACCTAAGGAAAGTTATGCAGGGTTAATCAGAAAAGTTGATGTTGAAAATTTAGATAGCACAGAAAAGTCTATAGAAGTATTGGATGGATTAACTCAAGTTCTTCCATATGGAATAACTAATGCTGATTATCAAGCTATGGCCAATCTTATGAAATCCTGGTTTGATGTTTTTAATCTAGAAAACAATATAGCTTATTATAAGGTTAGAGCAACAACAAATGATTCTGCAGAAGTTGGAGAGGTTAATAAGGGGAATTTCTTCTTATCATTCTCAAGTGAAGATAATCAGTTAATAAGCCCTATAATAGATATGGATTTAATTTTTGGATGCAATACATCACTTATTAGACCTTTAGGCTTCGAAGATAATAACTTAGATAACATATATTCTAAGAAGCAAGTGCCGCAGAACAAAGTTTCAGGAGGTTTCGCAGGAAAAGCTGTGAGACTAACTAAAAAGTTTACTTTATGCAGCATTTATGGACATATTGCAAGCGTTGAACTTATAAATTCAATTAAAGATAGATTTAATGTGTCATACGTGGAAACAAAAGAAGAAGAAGCAAGAAAATTAATTGAAGATTTAGTTGATAATACGTATACAGAAACAGGAAATCATCTTTTCGATCAATATGTAAGCCAATGCTATATGGATAATGTTCTTAGAGGTGGATATCCATTAGTATTTAAAGGTAATGGGAAGAATCATGTTTATCATGTATACTCAAGAAAACATGGAGATCTTGAAAGAGAATATAATTTCTTCTCTATAGAACCTGCATACTATTCTCAAGGTAACGGTAACTTTAGAGACGTTAATCAAAATCGTAGAAATGATGTTTTAATAAATCCAGAAGTTGAAGAATTTAATGTTAAGCAGTTTATGGATTTAATTCAAGCAGATGGATACAATCCTTTATCAGTAAAAGGATCAGAGTTTACCTTTGATAAAGAGAAGTTTGATAAAGTATTTGAGCTATTTGATGAAGAAGATAATAATGTGAAAAATATATTGGGTGGCAAATTCACTCCAGGTAAGCTTATCAATTATATAGCTGATAATAATGTAAGTATAAAGTGTTCTTACGAAGAGCTTGTAGAACGAGTTCTGGAGTACTCTACACAAGGCTTTGAGGCCGAGTTTGGAGAAGGATATTGGACGGATCACTGGACTTATAACATGGATCTTATAGACAATTATTTAAATATATATCCAGATAAGTTGGAAAAGTTTTTATTTGAAACTAAAGACTATAGGTTTTTCGATAGCCCAGTAAGAGTGCTTCCAAGAAGCGATAAATATGTAATTACCAATGGCAAGGTTCGTCAATATGGATCCATTTTGGAAGATGAAGAAAAATGCCATAAGCTTAATATACATCTTACTGATACTAATTGGCTTAAAAAGGACAATGGAGCTGGAGATGTATATCAAACAAATTTATATGCAAAACTTATTTCTCTTGCGTTAAACAAGTTTGTAAATCTTGATCCAATGGGAATGGGAATTGAAATGGAAGCAAATAAGCCAGGTTGGAATGACGCTATGAATGGATTGCCTGGAATATTTGGAGCTAGTGTAAATGAGTCTGCAGAGTTACTTAGAGTTCTAAACTTTGTAATAGATGCTTCGGAGAGATTTGATAAAACAGTTCCAATTTATTCAGAATTATTTGAGTTTATCACTGATGTTGACGCTGTTTTAAATAGAAATATTAATGGAGAAATAGGTCAATTTGAGTATTGGGATAAGATTTCTTATTTAAAGGAGGCTTATAGAGAAAAAATAAGATTTGGAATAGAGGGAAAAGAAAAAGAATTAACTAGTAAAGATATACTAGAGATTTTTAATAAATTTAGAAGTAAACTTAATGAAGGTCTTGAAAAAGCATTAGAATTAGGCAAGGGTATATATCCTACTTATATAACTTATGAAGCTAAAGAGTATGAGATATTAGAAGGTAAGAAAAATCCTGTGAATGGATATCAAAATGTTTTAGTTAAGGAATTCGAATGCGTTCCGATACCACTGTTCCTTGAAGGTCCAGCTAGAATGCTTAAGAGTTTAAAAGACACAGATAAGGCAAAAACACTTTATAATAAGATAAAGAATAGTAAGATATACGATAAAAAGCTTAATATGTATAAGACCTCAGAGCCTTTAGATGAAACTACTCATGAAGTAGGAAGAGCTAGAGCCTTCACTGCTGGTTGGCTTGAGAGAGAGTCAATATTCCTTCATATGGAATATAAATATCTTTTAGGACTATTAAAAGCTGGTTTGTATGATGAATATTTTGAAGATATAAAGACTGCGTTGATACCTTTTATAGATCCTAAGGTTTATGGAAGAAGTACTCTGGAAAATTCATCATTTATAGCAAGCTCAGTAAATCCAGATGAAGAAGTACATGGAAGAGGATTTGTATCAAGACTTACTGGATCAACCTCAGAAATGTTAAGTATGTGGTTTGTAATGATGGCTGGTAAAAATGTATTTAGATATGAAGATGGAAAGCTAAAATTAGAGCTAAAGCCTATACTTCCACATTGGCTATTTAACAGCAATAATGAAATTAGCTTTAAGTTCCTTGGAAAAACTATTGTTACTTACCATAATAAGAGCAACAAAAATACTTATGGGGATAATGGTGCTGTAGTAGAAAGATTAGAGCTCAGAACTTTTGATGAAGAAGCATTTGAAATAGTGGGTAGTGTTGTTGAGGGCCGATATGCTGAAATGATAAGACAAGGAAAGTTTAGAAGTATTGATGTTTACTTGGATTAATAAGGTATTGAGCTTTTAAACTATAGAGATCTAAAGACTAGGTAATAATGCAAATATAGTATAAATTCAATATAAAACTGTTCCACATAATCCACAGCCTATGTAGTTTTTGGCTGTGGATTTTTACCTGTGGCGACAGAATCTTTTCACTTAAGTTCAGAAAATGCAGTGCGAAAAAATTTACGGCAGAAAGTCGATTCGGCGAATTTTTATTGTAGATTTATAGTTATTGACAAACATCTTATATAAATGTAAGCTAATTTTGACAAGTTAATAACAGATTTAGGTGCCTTTCAAGTAAGCATTCTTAGAAAGGTGAAAAGGGAATGCGGTTAAAGTCCGCAGCAGCCCCCGCTACTGTAAGTGAAGACGAACCTTTAAATACCACTCTTATGTATAGGTAAGGTTATGACCTAAGATTAAAATTTAGGTAAGAACTTTAAGCTAATGAAAAAAGGGGAAGGTTAAGGTGAGAAAGAAGCACGAGCCAGGAGACCTGCCTAAGTTTAGGAAAAGTAAGTCTTTCGGAGGGAAAGTACTATTTTTATCGATAGTTTATACAGAATTAATATGCGTTAATAAATGCTTATTGTGAGCAGGATTATACTATATGTTACTGGTATAGTTTATACGCAGAATTTCTATATACGTTTTTTATGAAGATAGTATTCTTTTGAGGAAGAGTATTATCTTTTTTTGTTTTTAATATTAATAAACCAGCTGAATAGATAAAGAAACATAGTTTTAGGGGGAAATCCAATGAATGATCTAGCAAAAAATAAAGGTATTAGTAAGAAAGCAATACTAGTAGTTAGCTTTGGAACTACTTATGAGAATACAAGAAAGCTAACCATAGAAAAGATAGAGAAATTAATAGAAGAAAAATATAATGAATATGAAATAAGAAGGGCTTTCACAGCTCATGGAGTAATAAAAAAACTTGCCAGTAAGTATGGCATGCATGTAGATACGCCTGAAGAGGCGTTAAAAAAGCTTAAAGAAGAAGGTTTTGATGAAATAATAGTTCAGCCTCTTCATCTAATACCAGGTTTAGAATATGACTATATAAGAAATGTAATAGAAAGTTTTTCAAAGGATAATGATTTTAAAAGCATAAAGCTTGGAAGACCTCTTTTATATTTTAAAGGAGAAGAAGAGGATATACCAGATGATTATACTTTGATGGTAAATGCATTAGAAAACCAAGTCCTAAGAGATGAAGCCGTTGTTTTTATGGGGCACGGTACACATCATCCTGCAAATTCAACCTATAGCTGTCTACAAACTGTATTTTGGGATAATGATTTTGACAAGGTATTTATAGGAACTATAGATGGGTATCCAACCTTGGATCACGTTATAAAGAATCTCAGAAAAAATCATATAAACAAAGTTACTTTAATGCCGCTTTTACTAGTAGCTGGTGATCATGCCGTAAATGATATGGCTGGAGATGAAGAAGATTCATGGAAAAAGATACTTCAAACAGAAGGCTTTGAAGTTGATGTGTATATGCATGGTTTGGGTGAGAATATTAATATACAAAATCTATACCTTGAGCATTTAGAAGATGCTATAAGTGAAAAATACATAGGTATTGGGAAAAATAAAAAAGGAATGGCTAGCAATTTTTAAGGGGTGACTAAATTGGCTAAAATCATGATACAAGGTACTGCATCCTCGGTTGGTAAAAGTATTTTAGTAGCTGCGTTATGTAGGATATTTAAACAAGATGGCTTTAGGGTAGTACCGTTTAAATCACAAAATATGTCCTTAAATTCTTATATAACCTTAGATGGAAAAGAGATGGGTAGAGCTCAAGTTCTACAAGCTTATGCTTGCGGCTTAGAACCAGAAGTATATATGAATCCTATTTTACTTAAGCCAACTTCAGATAAAAAATCTCAAGTTATAGTTAATGGGAAAGTGTTTGGCAACTATACTGCTATGGAATACCATAATATGAAATCTGGCTTTAAGGATATGCTAAAAAAACATTTTGATAAGTTAGAAGAAGACTTTGACATAGTTGTTATGGAAGGTGCGGGGAGCCCTGCAGAGATTAACCTAAGAGATAAAGATATAGTAAATATGGGGATGGCAGAACTTGTAGATGCACCAGTGGTTTTAGTTGGAGATATAGATAAGGGTGGAGTATTTGCTGCATTAGCTGGAACTATGCTTTTACTTAAGGAAGATGAGAAAAAAAGAGTTAAAGGGACGATTATAAATAAGTTCAGAGGTGATGTTAAGATACTTGAACCTGGACTTAATATGTTAGAGGAGATAATAGATAAACCTACCCTTGGAGTTGTTCCTTATTTTAGACTAAAATTAGAAGATGAAGACGGAGCTGTAGATTTTAATAAGAAGGTAACTGCACCTATAGATGTGGCAGTGATAAAGCTTCCTAGAATATCAAACTTTACAGACCTTGATGCTTTAAAAAATGAAGAAGGTGTATCTGTAAGATTTATAACTTCTATAGAGGAGTTCGGAACACCAGATCTTCTAATAATACCAGGCAGTAAAAATACCATAGAAGATCTAAAAGCCTTAAGAGAAAATGGCTTAGAGGATAAGATTATAACTTATTCAAAGGATGGTATGATTATTGGAATTTGCGGTGGATATCAGATGCTTGGGGAAAATATAGAGGATCCATATGAGGTTGAAACAGAGCTTAAAGAGATAAAGGGCATGGGGCTTTTAGACATAGAAACTGTGTTTGAAAAGGAAAAGGTTACTACAAGAGTTAAGGCAAATGTAATAGCTGAACTTTTTAGAAAACATAAGACATCTAATAATGATTGTAACAAGTTAGAACAAGTATATGGTTATGAGATTCATATGGGAACAAGTAGCTATGGAATAGAAGCAGATCCACTATTCGAAATAGTAGAGAGAAATGGTCAGTCCTTAGAAAAACAAGTAATTTATAAAGATGGAGCAATAAATACTAATGGCAATATAATGGGCACATATATACACGGTATTTTTGATGGATGCTCATTTAGAGAGTTTGTTATTAATAAATTAAGAGAGAAAAAAGGATTACCCTATAAAAAAGCAAACAATTATGAAAGCTTAAGAGAAAGTGAACTTGATAAGTTAGCAGATATCGTTAGAGAGTCTTTAGACATGGATAAGATATACGAAATAGTAGGATTAGAAAAGAAATTATAGGAGGATACAAGTTATGAAAAGTATAATTATATCCTCAAATTCTAGCGGAGGAGGTAAGACCACCTTTACTCTAGGCCTTCTTAATTTATTAAAACGTAAAGGGTTAAAGGTGCAAGGTTATAAAGCTGGACCAGACTATATAGATCCAGCCTTTCATTCCCATATAACCAAATCTTCCTCCAGAAATCTAGATCTTTTCCTCATGGGAGATAAAGGTGTTAAGGCAAGTTTTTCAAGAGGAGTCGGGGAGTATGGAATAATCGAAGGAGTCATGGGACTATATGATGGCAAGGGAATAACCTATGAATACTCTACAGCACATTTGGCGGAAGTTCTGAACATACCTATAGTACTTGTACTCTCGCCTAAAGCTCAAGTGGCAACTCTATGTGCAGAAATATTAGGGCTACAAAGCTTTGGGAAAGTTAATATAGCTGGTGTGGTGCTAAATAATATAAGTGATAGTTATTATAAACTTCTAAAGCTTGCAATTGAGAAAAACTGCGGTGTAAAGGTATTTGGCTACCTTCCAAAAGATGAAAGATTAGTTTTGAAAAGTAGGCATTTAGGACTGGTACAAAGCAGTGAAATAAATGATTTAGATGAAAAAATTGATATATGTTCCGACCTAATACAAGCTTATGTGGATGTAGAAGCACTTATGGGTTGTTTTTATAATACTGAAATATATGGAGATGATTTTAACTTACCTAATAAGAAGATAAGATCAGCTGTTGCATATGATAAAGCGTTTAGCTTTTATTATAAGGAAAATTTAGAACTGTTAGAACAGATTGGAGAAGTAGTGTATTTTAGCCCACTTAAAGATAAAGAGTTACCTAAAGATATTGACTTTCTCTATCTTGGAGGAGGCTACCCAGAGGTATTTATAAAGGAATTAAGTGATAATAAATCTATGCTAAAATCCATTAATACTCAGCTAAATAAAGGTTTAAGATGTTATGGTGAATGCGGCGGTCTCATGTATCTCATGGAACAAATAGAAGGGATTGATTCAGTAGGCTTTTTTAAAGGAAAAGCTATGCTTACTAGTAGGCTACAAAATTTTGGCTATTCTGAGTTAGAAGTTTCTGAGGAAAATAGTATTCTTAAAAGTGGAAGTAAGATTAACTGTCATGAATTTCATAGATCAAAGATAGAGTCCAATGAAAAGACGATATATAAGGTTTCAAAGACTACTTTTGATAACTCAATAAAACAGTGGGAGTGTGGCTATTACAAGAATAATACCCTTGCAGCTTATGCTCACGTACATTTCTTTGGAAACATTGAAATGTTTAGTAGTTTAGTGGATATAAATTTAGAATAGGAGCTTAATTTTATAAATACATTTTGTGTGTAAATGGTGCATCTATAATTAAATTCAGTATTTAAACTTAAAGATACCTAAATTTTAATAATAATATTAGAAACTATAATACTCTAAAACAAATAGGAGAGAGAACATGGAATATATAAAAATCCCAATGGATATAGAAAAGAGAAGTTTTGAAATAATTGGTGAAGAGCTAGGAGAGCACAGTTTTAATGAAAGAGAGCTTAGTATAGTAAAAAGAGTTATACATACTACAGCAGATTTTGAATATAAAGATTTATTATATATAAGAGAAAATGCTATAGATGAAGCGTTAAAGCTTTTAAAAAGCGGAGTTACAGTGTATACAGATACTAAGATGGCTTTATCAGGTATAAATAAAAAAGCTTTAAGTGATCTTAATTGCAAGGTTGAGTGTTTCGTAGATAGAGAAGATGTAGCTCAAATAGCAAAGGAAAGAGGAATCACTCGCTCAATGGCAGCAGTAGAAAAGGCTGTGGAAGAAGGAGTAGAGTTTTTTGTTTTTGGAAATGCACCAACAGCATTATATAGACTTAAAGAACTTATAGAAGAAGGCAAAGCTAATGCTAAGTTTATTATAGGAGCACCAATAGGTTTTGTAGGTGCAGCTGAGTCTAAGGAAGAGGCTGAAAAGCTACCACTGCCTATGATAACTATAAGAGGTAGAAAAGGTGGAAGTACCGTTGCAGCTGCTATCGTAAATGCGTTGATGTATCTAGTAGTGAATAGAGGCTAAAATGTTAGATTTATATGTTAACTGCGATGGAAAGAGGCTTAGATGTGGGTATACCACTGGATCTTGTGCTGCTGGAGCAGCTAAGGCAGCTACAAAGATGTTATATGAAGAGAAAGATATAAGTGAGATAAAAATAGATACGCCCAAAGGGATAGTTCTATTGCTTCCTATAGAAAAGATAGTAAGAGGTAAGGATTATGTTGAGTGTTGCGTACTAAAGGATGGCGGTGATGATCCGGATGTTACTCATGGTCTGGAGATTTGGGCTAGAGCTACAAAAAAAGAAGAAGGATATAGTTTAAAAGGTGGTAAAGGTGTAGGAGTAGTAATGGGAGAAGGCTTATATGTCAAAAAGGGTGAACCAGCCATAAATCCAGTTCCAAGAACTATGATTGAAAAAGAGGTTAAGGAAGTTTTGCCTATTGGGAAAGGAATAGAAATAACAATATTTGTTCCAAAGGGAGAAGAGGTTGCGAAAAAAACTTTTAATCCTAGACTCAATATAATTGGGGGAATCTCAATCTTAGGAACCACAGGAATAGTTACCCCTATGTCAGAAGAAGCCTTAAGGGAGTCTATAAAGCTTGAGATAAATCAAAAGGTTGCAAATGGACATGATGAACTTGTTCTTCTATTTGGTAATATGGGTGAAGATAAGGCTGAAAGTCTAGGTTTAGACAGTAGTAAATTTGTTGTAATGTCCAACTATGTGGGAGATGCTCTAAACTATTGCATGGAAAAAGAAATCAAAAAAGTTACCGTAGTAGGTCACATAGGTAAGATATGCAAGATAGCTGCAGGCTGCTTTAATACACATAGTAGAGTGTGTGATGTTAGACTTGAGGTCATGGCACTTGAACTAGCACTGATGGGAGAAAGTACTGAACTGATTAAAAAGGTGTATGAAGAAAAAACTACAGAAGGTGCAGTTAAGCTTCTTGGAGACGGATATGATCAATTGTACAAAAATATTGGAGAGAAGATAATAAATAGAATAAATATATTTACTTATAATAAACTGGAAGTTGAAGCTATAATGTATGCTATGGATAGTGGAGTGCTTTACGATAGCAGGAAGTGATGTGATTTTTTATGTTATATATAGTAGGTATAGGACCAGGAAGTAAGGAGTACATACTTCCAAAGGCTACAGAAATACTTGAAACTTCAGATCTAATCTTAGGTTTTTCTAGAGCAATAGAAAGCATAGAACATATTAAGACTGAGATAATAACCGTTAATAGTTTACAAGAAATAATAAGTATTGCAAACTTAAATAAACATAAGAAAATTTCAGTTATTGCTTCTGGTGATCCAGGTTTTTATGGGATTTCAAATTATATAAGAGCAAAATATGAAGATGAAATGCAAGTTATTCCTGGAATAAGTTCTTTTCAATACCTAATGGCCAAATTAAATAAGTCTTGGCAAAACAGTCATCTAGGAAGTCTTCATGGAAGAGAAGAGAGCTTTTTAGAAGAGGTAAAGAAAAACAAACTATCTATATGGCTTACAGATAAAAATAATAGTCCGAATAGCCTATGTAGAAGATTATATAAAGAGAATATAATAGCGATGGTTTATGTAGGAGAAAATTTATCTTACGCGGATGAAGTGATTTCAAGTGGAAGTCCAGAAGAATTGATGAATAAAGCTTTTGACGAGCTATCAGTGGTGGTGATAGAAAATGATTTATATTAAAGATGATGAATTCATAAGAGGCAACTGCCCTATGACTAAAGAAGAGGTAAGGATAGTCAGTATAGCTAAGCTAGCAATTGAAGAAGAATATGCTTTGCTAGATATAGGTGCTGGAACAGGCTCAGTGTCTGTTCAGATGAGTAGGGCTGTAACAAAGGGAAAAGTAATTTCCATAGAAAAAGATGAAGAGGCACTAGAGCTTTTACATAAAAATAAAGAAAAGTTTAATGCTGAAAATATGCAGATCATAAGTGGAGAGGCACTTGAGGTAGAACACTTAGTTGAAGGTCTATATGATGGGATATTTATAGGCGGAAGTGGTGGAAACCTTCAGGATATAATAAAGGTATATGGAAATAAATTAAAGGCTAATAGAAATATGGTATTAAATTTTATAACTATAGATAATTTATATACGGCTGTAAATTGTCTTAGAGAGTTAGGTTACGAAATAGATTGTACTCAGCTTGCAGTAAGTAAAGCAAAAGGGAAGAGTCTCATGCTTACGGCTAATAATCCTATTTTCATAATCACTGCCACAAAGAAGTAAAGTGGTAGTGCTTAATTGAGAGATTTAATTAATAATATAGTAATTAAAAAAACGGCAGTTAATTGATTAGGAGGAAGTTATGGCAAAGTTATATGGAGTTGGCGTTGGACCGGGAGATAAGGAGCTTATCACCATAAAAGCAGTTAAGGTTATTGAAAGCTGTGAAGTTGTAGTTGTTCCTAGTGGAATGGCTGGAGGAAAGAGCATAGCCTTAGAGATTGCAGAGGACTATATAAAAGAAGGCACTGAAGTGTTGGTAAAACATTTTCCAATGGGAGGAGAAGAACAAGAGGCTAAGATATTTGAAGCTTTTAAGGCAGTTGAAGAGAAGCTCAAAGAAGGAAAGAATGTAGCATTTTTAACCATTGGTGATCCATTCATATATAGCACTTATATATATTTATTGAAGCATATAGAAGAGCATGGTTATGAGACAGAAACTGTTCCTGGAATAACTTCCTTCTGTGCATGTGCAAGTCTTGCTAAGGAACCACTTGTAATAGGGGATGAACCACTTTTAATACTTCCAGGTAATCAGATAGATAAGATAACAGATGAGAAAAATGTTGTACTTATGAAAGTATATAAACAAGAGGAAAAAATAATTGATATTTTAGAAGAAAAAGGCTTCAACTATGTGTATATAAAGAAAGCAGGAAGAGAAGGACAAGAGGTTATAAGAGATAGAGCTGATATAATAAGAAATAGAGAGTATATGGCTTTAATTATTGCTCATAGATAGAAAAATTTATAGGAAACATGCAGGTTTTAAGGAATAGATATATTAAAGCTATAGGAGGAATAAATAAATGGTTCACTTTATTGGTGCAGGGCCAGGAGATGTTGATTTAATAACTGTAAAAGGTAGAGATATATTATCAAGAGCAGATGTAGTAATATATGCGGGCTCTTTGGTTAGCGAAGAGCATATAAAGTTTTGCAAAGAAGAAGCAAAGATCTACAATTCAGCCTCAATGAATTTAGATGAGGTTATAGAAGTTATGAAAAAAAGTGAAGCTGAAGGTAAGGAAGTAGTTAGATTACATACTGGAGATCCTTCAATCTACGGAGCTATAAAAGAGCAGATGGATGAACTTAAAACCTTAGGAATAAATTACGAAGTTGTTCCAGGGGTTAGTTCCTTTACAGCAGCGGCAGCTTCAATAAAAAGTGAGTTTACTCTTCCAAGTGTTACGCAAACTGTAATCCTTACAAGAGTTGAAGGAAGAACTCCAGTACCTGAAACTGAGGACTTAGAAGCTTTAGCTAGAATTGGAGCATCCATGGCTATATTTCTTTCTATCAGCATGATTGACAAGGTAGTAGGTAAGCTAAGAAAGGGATATGGAAGAAATGTTCCAATTGCTGTAGTTGAAAGAGCTACTTGGGAAGATGAAAGAGTTATATATGGAACTCTTGATGATATAGCAGAAAAGATTAAAGCTGCAAAAATAACTAAGTGCGCCCAGATACTAGTTGGAGATTTTATAGATTGCGAATATGAAAAGAGTAAGCTTTATGATAAGAGCTTTACTCATATGTTCAGAGAAGGAATAAAGTAATAAATGAAGGTAGCAGCAATTTGTATTAATAGCCAAGGAAAAAAACTCTACGAAAATATAAATAAATATATTTCGCTAGATTTGTTTAATAAAAATCATAATGAACCGTTTAATATAAGTGAAGTAGTTGGTGAAATCTTTAAAAAGCAAAAATATGATGCTTTGATTTTCTTTACTTCCACTGGAATTGCAGTAAGAGCTATTGCACCTTATATTAAATCAAAGGATAAAGACCCAGCAGTGCTTGTTATTGATGTGTTAGGTAAGTATGTAATAAGTCTTCTAAGTGGACATTTAGGCGGAGCAAATGAGCTTAGCATGGAAATAGCAAAGCTAATAAAAGCTGAGCCTATAATCACAACAGCAACTGATAATATGGGCCTTATTGCTCCAGATATGATTGCTAAAAATAATAACTTAGTAATAGATGATTTAAAAAAGGCTAAAGAGATAGCCGCCCTTTTAGTTGCAGGCGAAAAAGTGTTTTTTATTGATGAAGAGAAAAAAATACCTACACCAGAGGGATATATTGACGAAGCTTATGATAAGCAAAACTGTGATACTAAAAACTTAGAAAACACATGTTATCATGAAAATACTATAAATAATAATAATGAAAAATTAGCAACTGTTATAGTTACTAATAAAGAAAAATATTTAAATAAAGATAATACTTTATGCCTTATAAGAAAAAATATCATTTTAGGTATAGGTTGTAGAAAAGACTATTCAGTTGATAAGATGAGAGAAATTGTTATAGGAAAGCTTAAGGAATTTGGTTTTCATAAAAGTGCTGTAAAAACTGTAGCTACAGTTGAAGTGAAAAAGAATGAAGAGGCTATAAAGAAGCTCACAGAATACTTAGAAGCTGATTTCAAGATAGCATCATTAAAAGAAATTGAAAAAATACAGCATAGATACAAAGGTAGTGATTTTGTAGAAAAAACCATAGGTGTTAGAGCAGTTTGTGAGCCTTCTGTAGAAATTTTTGGAGGCACACTGATAACAGAAAAACTAAGTATCGATGGAATGACTTTATGTATAGGAGTGGAGGAAGTATAATGGGAAAATTATATGTTATTGGAATAGGACCTGGCGGTATTGAGCATATGTCAATAAGAGCTAAGGAAGCCATAGAGGAAAGTGAAATAGTAGTTGGATATACTAGATACATAGAATTTATCAAACCCTTATTAGATGGTAAGAAGGTATTTTCAACAGGTATGATGGGTGAAGAAGAAAGATGCAAAGAAGCCTTGAGATTATGTAAAGATAGTACAGTTGCAGTAATTAGCACTGGAGATTCAGGCATATATGGAATGGCTGGTTTAATTCTTGAACTTAGAAAAGATGAAGAAGTTGAGGTTATTCCAGGAATAACTGCATCATCGGCAGCTGGTTCCATAGTTGGAGCGCCACTTATGCATGATTCTTGCAATATTAGTTTAAGTGACCTTATGACTCCATATGAACTTATTAAAAAAAGAGTAAAACTAGCTGCAGAAGGAGATTTTGTTATATCTCTATATAATCCTAGAAGTAAAGGTAGATCAGAATATCTAAAAGAAAATTTAGATTCAATAAGAGAATATAGGACAGGAGATACTCCAGTGGCACTTGTTAAGAATGCTTTAAGAGATGGACAAGAGGTTACTGTATCAACTTTAGATACTTTTGATTATGAGAAGGCAGATATGCTTTCAATAGTTATTATAGGAAACAGCCAAAGCTATATTAAAGATGGATACTTTGTAACTCCAAGAGGATATAAGTTATGATAACTTTGATACTTGGAACCTCTGAAGGAAAGAAGATTCTTTCTTTGCTTAATGAATTTACAGAGGATATTGCTGTTACTACGGCCACAAATTATGGTGGAGAGCTACTAAAGGATTATAGATACAAGATATTAAATACTAAACCGTTAGATGCTGAGGACTTGAAGCAATTCTTAATTGATAACAAATCTACTATACTTGTAGATGCTTCTCATCCATATGCTCAAGTGGTAACAGAGAATGCTATCAAGGTTTGCAAAGAGCTTAAAATAGAATATATAAGATATGAGAGACCATCGATTGCAGAAAACTACAGAGAAGATATAATAGGCGTTGGAAGCTACGATGAACTTCATACTAAGTTACTTGAGGTTAACGGAACCATACTAAATACAACCGGAAGCAATAACATTGGCAAGTTCATGGATATGAATCTTAATAATAGAATTATACATAGAGTTCTTCCATCAACTAAGGTCATGGAAAAATGCTACGAACTTGGTGTGAAAACAGAAGATGTGATTGCTATAAAAGGCCCTATAAGCTACCAGCTAAATCTTGCCTTTATAGATGAATATGATGCTAAAGCAATAGTTCTAAAAGATAGTGGAGTAGAAGGTGGAACTGAAGAAAAGATTAAAGCTGCAATTGATAGAAAGCTTAAGATATTTATTCTTGAAAGAAACAGTGCGGTTCATGATAAATCTTTTGCTAAAGTTGAAGAATTGGTTAAATATATAAAGTCATATACCCAAAATAGATTCTGAAAATATAATATTCTTGATAAAAGCTACAACAAAAGATTTTAAGTATCTAGGTCAAGACTTAGATTTTCAAGATATAGTGTTTAAAATTATTAAGAACAACTACGATGAATTGATTAAATAAATATAGATTAGTTATGATGCTTAAGGCTATTATTTGATGGAATTTATTCTGTCTTGTAATAGTCTTTTATTTTCTCAGGTCCTAGACTTACATTATATTTTTTCTTTATATGGTTATATATTAATTAAATGTTGGTAAATATTCATACAAAAAAACGGACAACCCTAGGAAAATAATAAAAATGTTTTTATATAAAGTTAAAATATTTCTTCTTCAGTGAGTCTTTTTGCACATCATCTTTTCTGAACATAAGCCAAGAAATTATTGCAGTAGAATAAATTTTTTCATAAGAATATTAAAGTAATTACACTTTAGATGATTAATTGATGCAGCAAATTAAATAGAACTCATATATTTCAATGATCTTAGAAGTTTTTCTCATATGATGTAAGTATATTTTATGGTAGAGCTATATGCTCGCTGGAAATAAAGATTTTTATTGACAGTGGATGAAAATTAATTTAACATGTAAATGAAATTCATTATCGATAAAAACTTAACAAAGGAGAAGCACATATGATATTTATTTATTCATTAATTGCAGTAACAATATTTTCTTTAGTCCTCTCATCAAATATAAAAAAGAATCCTAAGATTTATTATTGTATAGCAACTTTAATAACAGGCAGTACTATAGGGTTTGAACTTTATAGGATGTTTTCAAAAGTAAAGTTAACAGGTGTTGTAAACCAACTTGAAAGAGCGTCTGCCAGAGGAATCATCGCAATAGCATTTTTTATTTTAGTTATGTATGCAGGTGCATTGAGTCCTAAGCTTAAATTAACTCGAAAACTTATGAGTATAAGAGCGGAGCTTGCAATAATAGCTTCTATTTTAATGCTTTCTCATGGAATTGTATATCTAGTAAGTTTTATAATAAACACTGTACCAAAACTAATAAGTGGACAAAATGTTAAAATAATCTCTTTAGCAATTTCGATAGTAGGAATTATAGCATTCCTATTGATGATTCCACTATTTATTACTTCATTTAAGAAAATAAGAAAAGCTATGAAACCTAAAGTATGGAAGAAGCTTCAAACATGGGCGTATTTATTCTATCTTTTAGCGTATGTGCATGTTATGTTTATATTAATGAAGGCTAAACATCCAGATTGGCCTAAAAATATCTCTTACACTTTAGTTTTTGGAGCGTATCTAGTATTAAGATTAATAAGATATAAAAATAGTAAGAATAGAGCAGGAATATAACAAAAAATATTTTATTATAAGTCTACACTTTCATAGAGTTTAGTTGAACTTATAGACATTATTGATGAAATAATAGCTATATACTGAAACTATTCTCACGTATAATAAACATGCTCCAACACATAATAAAGTAGAAAAAAACACTAATTTAATTCAGTGAAGGAGATGTTTGATTATGAAAGTTAATCCAGATGATAGAAGAGATAATGTTGATAAAATTCAACAACACATTAACGATACTTTAGATAATATCCATAAAGCTAATGATATGATTGAAATCACAGATGATGAAAAGACAAAACAGGACTTAAAGGAAAAGAATGATAGAAGAGAAGAAGCACTAAATTCATTTAGAAGTGAAATTAAAGATGAAGCTTTAGATAAAGAAAAAGGATATAAATAAGAAATGTCCACATATTAAGTTAAAAAATCCACAGACCTGCGATTAAATAAATGCAAATCTGTGGATTCTTTATTCTTTAGAAAATTATATGTAAATTATATCTGTGGATAAATATGCGAACAGACTTAATATATAGTATAAGTCAAAGAATAAAAAAGAAGAATATATCGCCTGTAAGATTCTTCACATACGTTCAGAAAAGGCAGATGCGCAAAAAAATCACTGAAGAAAGTCGCGAGGGCACTGAAAAAGTCCCTTTTAGCAAATTAGACCTAGAAAATTGTCAGGAGACAATTTTCTAGGTCTTTTATGTTATACTTAAATTATTAAATTTATGTGGGTGATTCAAATGATTAAAAAG